>JAAENC010000578.1 GCA_024224815.1 Chloroflexota bacterium | reverse complement strand
TTATGTGCGTTATATGCACCAACAACACTACCAAATCCAATAAAATATTATGTATTTTTGAGAAATATATAATATTTTATTGGTTTTGGTAGTGTTGTTGGTGCAGATAACGCACACAATATTTCTCAACAAATCCATAGTATTTTATTGGTTTTGTTAGTGTTGTTGGTGCAGATAACGCATATAATATTTCTCAAAAAAATCCATAATATTTTATTAGTTTTGGTAGTGTTGTTGGTGAAGATAAAGCACATAATATTTCTCCAAAAATCCATAATATTGTATTGGTTTTGGTTGTGCAATATACAGTTTTGGAAGCTTAGAATTGTGGAAATTTGTTTTGAATGCCCATCAAAAGGATTGAATACAATCAACAAATTGGTTGAAGAATCCTAAATAAGAGTATCTATATATATATATATATATAATATGGAATGTCGTTTGATCCTGTTTATTGGCTGGAAGACGGGAGGGGCCAGCGTGCAGTTTTCGCTGGTCTCCGTAGTATGACAGAAGCTACCTGCATGTCCCGTTAACACC
>JAAENC010000577.1 GCA_024224815.1 Chloroflexota bacterium | reverse complement strand
CCCGAAGACAGGATCGAACCCTGCAGTTAGCCGCCAATTGCCTTAACGTCTTGAAGTCGTATCACTGGCCTGGAAATGTGCGTGAACTAAAAGGCGTAATCGATTATATGGTTACCATGACCACCGGCTCCCTGATAACCGAAAATTATTTTCCGGATTTTCTAGTATCCCTTGAAGGCCTGTCCAATGAAAATAGCGACAACGGGCATCGTCATTCCCCATCCGAACAGGATCTTGGATTGTTTTCCCTGGCAGTCCAACACACGGAAAAGGAGGTCATCAAGGACGTGCTGCAACAGGCTAAAAATAGATCCGAGGCCATCCAGATGCTCGGAATCAGCCGAAGGACATTTTATGTCAAATTGAAACAATACAATCTCCAATAGCCCGCAATTTGTTTACTATCTAAACAAAAAGGTTCATCGCGGATTAGTGGGAAAATCACGATTTTTTTCTGGAAATTTTCGCCAAATGTGTATAAATAACTATGGGAAAAACTATTATAAGGAGGTATTTCCCATATGTTATTGTTACCACTTGGATTTATTAAGGATGCGGCCCGAGCAGTGAAACGAATTTGCAAAGAAGAATTCATCAAAACGAAGGATTCAATTTTAACCAGGTTGCTCGGTATTTCGTGTTTGATAGTGACAATGTACGCACTACGACGTGAAGGGGACCACGATGTTCTTCACCTATGGTGCGTGCATCGCAATGAGTTCGCTATCTGCCCCAAATGCGGCTGTGTATCGCATGATATTCACGACGAAAAGCAGCGATGCATTCGCCATTTAGATATCTGGAAAAATAGGACCTTTCTTCATTTTTTAGCACGCCGTTTCAAATGTGATCAATGCGGTAAATCCTTTACGGAGGAATTATCATTTGTTGAAAGCCAACGCCGACAAAGTGTTGATTTTGAGTTTCACATCTATGAGGATTGTTTGTCAGGTAACCGGAAGAAAGTCGCCCAAAATAAGGGATTGAGCCAAACAACGGTTAAAGACATTTTTAACCGCTGGGCACGGTCCAGAGTAAATAAATCCGGTGCTATTGTGACAAGGGTATTGGGACTTGATGAGATTTCATTAAAAAAGCGTCACAAGCAATTTGCTTTGATCATTTCAGATATTGATAGAAGATGTATATTAGATGTTTTACCCGTTAGAGATAAGGAAGCCCTGGAAAAGTGGATCGATAAGTTAACTGAGCAACAACGCCAAGCCATTCGCTTTGCATCTATTGATATGTGGACGCCGTATTACTATGCGGTGCGTAACAAGTTACCGCATGCGAAAATAGTAGTTGATCGATTTCATGTAATGAAGCATTTGAATGAACGCATAACGCAACTGCGTAGAAATATACAGAACAACGCTTCTGATGATATTAAGGCGATATTAAAAGGTAGCCGCTGGATTCTTGTAAAAAACAGATCCGGCCTTTCCGCAAAAGAGAAAGAAATTTTGAAAAAGATATTGGAATCATGCCCTGAGCTACGGGTGCTTTACTTACTCAAGGAAGAATTTAGGCAAATCTTCGAACAAGTCGATAGTAGAGAAAAAGCCGAAAGGTTTTTAAAGGCCTGGGTGGCTAAAGCCGAATATACCGGAAATAAATTCATGAAAAAATTTGTAAAGACATTAAAGAACTGGTGGAGCCAGATTCTTAACTACTTTTATGAAAGAATTACTAATGGATTTGTCGAAGGATTAAATGGAGCCATCAGAAATATTATTCGTAGAGCATTTGGGTATAGAAACTTCCAAAATTT
>JAAENC010000576.1 GCA_024224815.1 Chloroflexota bacterium | reverse complement strand
GTGCAAGGTTAACCCAGAAAATGGTTGTACTATATTTTTTTCTCTTAGAAAGTGTTATTTACTATAGTAATTTCTCCATTTCATTGGCAGTAGGGCACATTAAAACCCTTTAAAAATTTAACCAAACAGTAAAGATATAAGGTGACCTGCCGCAAGGTCTCTGATATAGTCCAAAAATGTTCAATTCTCACAGAAATAGCATATATTTTAGGTCTTTCATAACTTTTTTCTAATAAACTTTTAAAAAATACTTCATTCTAATATAAAATCAACTTTTATGAATGAAATATCCTATTGCAATAGGAATTAAATAAAATTTTATATAATTAGTACCAAACACTCGCCATGTTGGATATTTGGTGTCAAAAAAACATAGATATAAACTAGATTTTGTGCAAGGTTAACCCAGAAAATGGTTGTACTATATTTTTTTCTCTTAGAAAGTGTTATTTACTATAGTAATTTCTCAATTTCATTGGCAGTAGGGCACATTATAACCCTTTAAAATTTTAACCCAACAGTAAAGATATAAATTGCCTCCCGCCAGGTGTCTAACATAGTCCAAAATTGTTCAATTCTCACAGAAATAGCATATGTTTTAGGTATTTCATAACCTTTTTCTAATAAACTTTAAAAAAATACTTTATTCTAATATAAAATCGTCTTTTATGAATGAAATATCCTATTGCAATAGGAATTAAATTAAATCAAATTTTATTTAATTAGTACCAAACAGTCGACCAAGTGGATATATGGTGTAAAAAACATAGATATCAACTCGATATTGGAGCCAGGTTAACCCAGAAAATGGTTGTACTATATTTTTTTCTCTTAGAAAGTGTTTTTTACT
>JAAENC010000575.1 GCA_024224815.1 Chloroflexota bacterium | reverse complement strand
GCGCTCAATCGAACTACCGTATAAAAAGGCTTTGGTTGCAGCCAAAGCTTGGGCCTCACTTTACCTAAACTTAGTTTTGAAAAGAATAAAAAGATGGATGTATTATCCATACAAGTTGCTTAAACGGAATAAAAACAGTTGGCCATCGCTACGCGATTATAGCCAACCATTTTTATCCGCTTAGCAAGGCGTTGAGGCTGTAGGATAAATCAGTTTCAAAAAAACCGAGGCATTATGAAGCGATTTTAGATGAAAAAGCGCGCTTCTACGTGAAATCTTGATAGGTTTAAGGCTAATGTTCCCTACATTTTAACGTAGCGAGCGACTTAAAATTAGCCGTGGATAAATCCTACACGCTCGTTAGGTTTATTTTGGGGCAGCGGCTTAAGTGTTGACTTGGGTGTTTCTTATCTTGAAAACTCCGTTGTTTTATTTTGACTCTTTCTAGCTTAAATGGCTGAAGATTTCTCACCTAAATTCGTGTAAAAATTCGTTGTTGGTTTCGCGCATTTGGTGGTCACTTTGAATTCATTTATGTGACTAAGTTCGTAAACTGTCGATAAGGCATCAGTTCTTTGTCAAATAGGCTGAGAATTTATGGTAAAACCTAACAAAAGCTTCAAACCGACAGCCAACTTTAGGCGGTTTAGGTTTGCATTAAATTTTGTGTTTAAGGCGCAGTGCGGTAGCCGTTGTGTTACGTTGTCTGCGGTTTAAGCTGGCGTTATGGCTAAAGGAGTATTCTGCAAATATGGATGAATTTTTTAAAAGCTTAACCTCACCAGTTTGGTGGATTAGTGTT
>JAAENC010000574.1 GCA_024224815.1 Chloroflexota bacterium | reverse complement strand
GTATTTATTAGTATTTCTTAGTATCTAACTGACTAACTGACTAACTGACTAACTGATTGATTGATTGTGAATCGACAATCCAGTACTTAAACTGACTGTTTTTTGCAAATTTAAACTCATGGGATCAACTATATGCATCGTAGGAAAGATGTCCTTTTTGATGGAATAGACTCAAATCTGGGAAATAGTATTCAATTAATAACAATCCCATTACTTGCAATTTAAGCAGCAAAAAACGATTTGATGATGACTGTCATAATGCAAAAGTTACATAGGCAACAATGGTTGCATGATATGGTAACATCTATTCCATCAAAACGAACATCTTTCCTACGATGTAATATAATCAAATTATAGCACATTTTGGTAAAAATTGGAAGAATTTGGAAAATTGTTCAAAAAAAAAAACCAAAATTTGTAGATAATTTTCAACCTTGAAATTACATGGCTATATGGCTATAAAAATATAATTATCAGTATTTATCAGTATTTATTAGTATTTATTAGTATTTATTAGTATTTCTTAGTATCTAACTGACTAACTGACTAACTGACTAACTGATTGATTGATTGTGAATCGACAATCCAGTACTTAAACTGACTGTTTTTTGCAAATTTAAACTCATGGGATCAACTATATGCATCGT
>JAAENC010000573.1 GCA_024224815.1 Chloroflexota bacterium | reverse complement strand
AGTGCAGTAAATCAGCTTTTCCACACAAAAAACAGAACCTAGTCAAGAAATAATGCCAGCAGAACAAGCGAAACCACCAACAAATCCTTTATATTAATTATCAGGCAACCCAACATCAATTAAACAAGCAGAAAAGACATTAGAATCGCAACATCAAACGGCACGTTTTGGTGTATTATTATTAAATTTATTAGCGCAAACATCGATATCAAACAATGTAAAATTAGGAGCATCAATTTATTTTAAGAATTACATTAAGAAATATTGGGGTCGTGATGAAGAAACAAACTGACGAATCGAGTTTGACACAATGCTACATATTTATTTTGCATGTCCCAGTTTAATTGGAAATGTTCATTATTCAATGATGGATCTGAGTTCGATTCTCAGCAAGGGACCAGGTATGAAACAAAAGCAAATTGCAACGCAATCAACAATACATTTCAGGTATTTTATATTTTCCTTTTTTACAAAAACTGAAGCAGAATATAATGTGTTTGATAGTGATGAATTTGAAGCAGAATTTGATACATATAGAAACGATAAATTAAATAAATTAATAACAGCAATGTGAAATACCAATAAACAACCAACATGTACATTACCCTCATCATATGCATCCATCGCAATCAAACCCATCGATATCAAATTCACAACCACAAAATATTATTCACCAAATGAATCACAACGACGATGCACATGAATGGTTTGTTTTACGTAGAATGTTATTATCAAATTCAAATGAATCTCACCCACAAAATATTATTAATCCAAATGAATATATTCCATCAAATAATGAAATAATATTAAATAATAATAATATCCATTCATCATATCCAACATATAATAATACACATCCAACATATACAAATAATAATCCATATATTCAATATAATAATTATAATAATAATCCATCCATGAATACTATGGATACAACTGATTATAATTACAATACCAATCATTCATACAATAATCAAATGCATTTTAATAATATGCCAAATTGGAATACAAATAATTTACAAATTCCAAATGGATCTCTTCAGTTTTTCTGTTTGTTTTTCTGTTTGTAATGTGCTCTGTTATTTTTTTCAGATTTATGTGTACGTGTTTGTCTGTGTTCTCATTCTGAAATAAATCTGAAATGTGCGTGTGTAATTCACTTATTCTATTCACTT
>JAAENC010000572.1 GCA_024224815.1 Chloroflexota bacterium | reverse complement strand
CTTGAGAATTCTATAAATTAGAAGCCAAAAGATTAGCTATAAAAATCATACATTTTTATTAAAATTCAGTCTATAAAGGGATACTATAGAATCACATACAACACTTTCTGTTTCTATATTTTCGCTTCAAGACCACCATTTTCCACATCATGCACCTCAAAATGACCGCATGAATCTCAGGAGTCCAATGGTGGACAAATAGAAGCCAAAGTGTGTCTTTAAAAATGGTTAGATCAGTTGTGATGAATAGCCTGTACAACTTCTAAAACTGAAAGTAGCCATATATCTTCGGGTTCTTGAGTTCCAATAGACCAAACAAAAAAAATATAAAAACCCTCAACAGATGGTACAGTATTAAACATCTGGTCCTGACGATCATTTTGGTGCAAAAATTGTCGAAATTGATTGAGATTTGCTTGAGAATTCTATAAATTAGAAGCCAAAAGATTAGCTATAAAAATCATACATTTTTATTAAAATTCAGTCTATAAAGGGATACTATAGAATCACATACAACACTTTCTGTTTCTATATTTTCGCTTCAAGACCACCATTT
>JAAENC010000571.1 GCA_024224815.1 Chloroflexota bacterium | reverse complement strand
CATATCCCATTGGGGGTTTTCCAGATAATTGAAGAAAAGTATCGAAAAATTGTTAAGTACGCGACGGTTTTTAGAAAAAGCAATATTTTATTGTAATTTTTTTCATACTTATTCTATTTTCAAGGACTCAACTTTGGTACTAAAAAATTGGTCATGTATTCAAATAATAAGAAACTTGTATTAAAAGTTTGAATACAATCTAGTTTTTGTGCATGATCCCATTATGTTCATGGTTTTGAATATTGGCTCCTTTAACAAAAATTTGTATATGTTGCTTAGGCTGCTAATCCTTGTATACTCAAAATTCTTTTAAAGCTTTTTTAAGGTCGTTTTTATATTATGTTTCTGATAAATCAAAAGTTTTGAGAAGAAAAAATTGTTATAAATCTTTAATTACCTCATAAAGACATTATTTCATGTACGTTCAGCAACTTTTGTCACGTACGTGACGGAACAAATGCCTTTCATTTTGGGTTAAAGAAAGATGATTTTATCTCAGTTTGCTTATCAATAACTAAGCATTGTATAAGGGTCATCTTTGGGAGAAAACATTTTGGCTATCATTATACAAGTTCCCAAAAAAAGATTAAAATATAAAAATGTCACGTACGTGGCAAAATGTAGCGTACGTGGCAGATGTCACATAGTTGACCCTTTTTTTTTAAATTTATTTCAATAATTAAAAGTTAAACCATTGCTAGACATCAAATACAGTTTAAGTATTGTATTAAAGTGGAAATATCAATGCTACCATAATATAAGTCCAGAAAAATACCTTAAAATGTATAACTGTTTTTGTGGTGAAAGATGTCACGTACGTGACATTTTTTTTATTTATTTCAATAATCAAAAGGGGGTTTCACTGTCTCTTAGGAACCAAATAATGCATTCCAATATTGATTTATATCATATATAATCATTATACAAATGCTTTTAATACGTTTTTTCACTTTTAACCATTTATGGTTGAAATGACTTCACATGTTTTAATACTCAATATTTTATGATTAGCTGCCATTTTCACAATTTTTTTTAGTTTGTTGAACCGTTTCGGATTTAGTTACCCCAAATGCTATAGTTCATTTGTAGATACTAATAAAAAGTATTTGGGACAATTTTTTTTTCCATTTTTCGGAAAAAAATTTGGGAAGTTTTAGTGCAACTCACCCATATATTTGCCAAGTAGGAACTAGGGAT
>JAAENC010000570.1 GCA_024224815.1 Chloroflexota bacterium | reverse complement strand
CTTTTTGACCTTTATTTTACGCTCCAGGCATTCTTCGCTCCACAAATAGTCGCGAACCATCTTCTGGGTACCATCGATGGCAATCGGATAACGGCCTTGAATCAGGTAACGCGCAAATTTCTTCTTGCGGATCAATCTTCTGACCAGCTCAATTTGAGCCGTTTCAATCTGATTAACATCTATTCTGGCAAGCAAACGCTCCAGGGTATCACTGTGCGGCATGCTCTCCAATTCAGGAAACAGCAGCTTCAGGTTTTCTATGATGATAGGATTGGTCATCTTTTCATTGGCCTCCCGGCGCGAGGACATTTGGTACACAAATACCAGAATGCCATAAAGCATCAAAACGGTGAGCTTATGTTTGGTTTTCTTCGGGTTTCTTGGATCTGGTATCCTCGATAATCGCTTTAAAAGTACCGGCAAATTGACTTTGAATACCCTGGCCTCTTCGGTCACAGCCTCCAGACGTGCTTGGGTTTCTTCTTTGACGCTTTCGTATGGGGACTTACGATTGGATACTGAAAAATCCGGTTGTGCCACCAATCCCTTCTCTTTCATCTTTTGGCGTAATTGTTTTTCAGCTTTTTTGACCTCTTTTCTTTGTCTTTTAATCTCTTCACGGTTTGGACGCCGGCTGGGTTTGCTCATGTGGTCTCTCCTATGGATAGGGCTTAATGTTAATGCACACTCCTCTCCATATTGTCTTTATCACGAGAAATTCATAATGTCCATCTTCTGCGAAGAAAAAAATTCAACTTTTTTCTAAACCCTTGCCATTGCTATGTTTCTGATACGTGCGTCAGAGCTGT
>JAAENC010000569.1 GCA_024224815.1 Chloroflexota bacterium | reverse complement strand
TCAACTCTTTTACCTTGAATATCAGATAATTGGAATAATTTATGCTGAAAATTTTCTGCTACTGGACGTTCTGAATTTATTTTTGTCCTCATTGCTAATGAGGAAGTTTGTTTTATTATTTTTAACTGGCGTAAGATAATGCTTTATTCCTTACAGCCAACAAATTATCTCATTTATTTATGAATTATTCAGGCTAGAAAAGCTTGCAAAATTAGGGGCCTTCTTAAGAGGTTCAACAAATATATTGATTGGGATATTTTTAATGCGCCTATTAATGGCGCTTTTACGGACGAATTAAAGAACAAGTCTAAAGGGGGACGTCCCCCATTTGATAAATTGATAATGTTTAAAGCCTTACTTATTCCGAGCTTATATAACCTGTCGGATGACCAATTGGAATATCAGATAGTTGACAGGGCGAGCTTCAAGCGTTTCCTTGGCTTGACAAAAAGTGATAAAGTTCCGGACAGTAAGACATTTTGGAATTTTCGCGAACAACTCATAAAC
>JAAENC010000568.1 GCA_024224815.1 Chloroflexota bacterium | reverse complement strand
TATGATGGATTTTGTTGGTTTTTGCATGTGTTTGCTTGGCGAAATGCGTCTATACATATTGTCAAGGTATCCATATAGGAATTTATTCCTATAGAGAAATTCGAAATATTCAATATTTGGATTGGAATTTAACCGATTTTGTTCAAGCAATTTGACTCAAGTTTTAAATTTCTATTGATTCATTCATGAATTTAATTGAATGAGAACTGGATATTGGTGATACCATTCATGTATGGATCATAACAAATTCATTACAAAATCCATAATAAATATCGCAGCTCGTATTTGGTATCGATATATTCAATGAAAACGTCAAGGTTGTGATTGTTGGATTGGATTTTATTTGCTTCAACACATAATTCTCTCACGTATAGCTGTTATTTATTTATTGCTTTTGACATTATTTATCCATCGTTGGTAATCCTTGTTTGTGAAACGGATTATGATGGATTTTGTTGGTTTTTGCATGTGTTTGCTTGGCGAAATGCGTCTATACATATTGTCAAGGTATCCATATAGGAATTTATTCCTATAGAAAAACTGGAAAATATTCAATATCTCGATTGAAAAATCAACCGATTTTTTTCAAGCAATTTGACTCAAGTTTTAAATTTCAGTTGATCCATTCATTAATTTAATTGAAGGAGAACTGGGTATTGGTGATACCATTCATGCATGGATCATAACAAATTCATTAAAAGATCCATAATAAATATCAGAGATCGTATTTGGTATGGATATATCCAATGAAAACATGAACGTTTCGATTGCTGGATTGGATTTTATTTGTTACAATACATAATTCTCTCACGTATTGCTGTTATTTATTTGTTGCTTTTGTGTTTATTTATACATCATTGGTAATCCTTGTTTCCAAAACGGATTATGATGGATTTTGTTGGTTTTTGCATGTGTTTTTTTGGTGAAATGCGTCTATACATATTGTCAAGGTATCCATATAGGAATTTATTCCTATAGAAAAATTGCAAATGTTCAATATCTCGATTGAAAATTCAACCAATTTTGTTCAAGCAATTTGACTCAAGTTTTAAATTTCAGTTGATCCATTCATTAATTTAATTGCAGGAGAACTGGATATTAGTGATACCATTCATGCATGGATCATAACAAATTCATTAAAAGATCCATAATAAATATCAGAGATCGTATGGATTTTATTTGCTTCAATACATAATTCTCTAACGTATTGCTGTTATTTATTTGTTGCTTTTGTGTTTATTTATACATCATTGGTAATCCTTGTTTCCAAAACGGATTAT
>JAAENC010000567.1 GCA_024224815.1 Chloroflexota bacterium | reverse complement strand
TGCTTTTTATGGCATTAATAGAAGTTTGCGCTGGTTGGGAGAAGAGATCCCCACGCACTATACACCACAAGAACGGGCTAAGGCTTTGATGGATATTTTGCCCGAAAAAGAAGAAGAAATAGCAGTTTTGCTGGCTGAACACCAAAAAGCCTTGTATACGCCAGATGATGGAAATTTGGATGTAGCGAAAAATGCCAGTTTTGCTATTCGCTGGTTTATAATAAAAAGAAAAATTGATTCGCTCTAATTATTTTGAGAAAGAAACTATGGAAGAAACCGTAAAAGTTCCCCTAAAAGCTCAAATCCTTGCCTTAAGTCGGCAAGTTGGACGCGTAGCATCTACGATCAAGACAACGGTTCCCGGCGTACCACGCGAAACAACCGATGAACTTTCTATTCTTGAGGGATCGCTTTATAAGATGAGCCGCAGTGCGGCCGCTTTTGAAGATGAGCATAATAATATGGTTGCGCTGACAAATATTAGTCAGATGGTCAACTCTTCTCTCGAGGTAGATGAAGTTTTACGCATTGCGATGGATACGGTTGTTAAAATGATCGATGCTGAGCGCGGCTTTTTGATGCTGCGTGATGGCGAGAATGCAATGACTATCCGCACTGCACGAAATTGGGAACAGGAATCGATCAATTCGAAAGAATCTTCAACCAGCCGTACGATCATTAATCGTGTTATTGAAAGTGGTCAGGGGATTTTAACCACAGATGCGCAGGAAGATCCGCGCTTTGGGGCGCAAGAGAGCATTATTGCCCACAATATGCGTTCGATTTTATGTGTGCCACTAAAAGTAAAAAATGACCTGATCGGCGTAATTTATGCGGATAATCGTATTCGCTCAGGGATTTTTACCGAAGCATCTCGCTCTGTATTAACGACTTTTGCCAATCAGGTTGCTATTGCTATTGAAAATGCGCGCTTATTTACTTCGCTGCGCCACACTCTGGCAGAAGTGACCGAATTAAAAAACCTGATGGATGATATTTTTGCGTCTATCGCAAGCGGTGTCATCACAGCAGATATACAGGATCAGATTACGCTTTGTAATAAAGCAGCTGAAGCGATTATTGGACAAGCTACCCCCGAGATCGTTGGGCAACAACTTGATGCGATCATCCCATCCATTGCGGCAGATATTCTCCCCTATCTTGCTACCATGCGTCAGACAAATGAACCAATTACAGATTTAGAAATAAATCATACAATCCCCGAACGTGGAGTAGTGAATTGGCGTTTAAATCTCTCTCCGCTAAAAGATGCCAATCAGGAAACGCAAGGTGTTGCCATTGTTCTGGACGATTTAACCGAGCGAAAAGCCCTCGAAGCACAACGCCGCCTTTTTGAGCGGATGGTTTCTCCCGCAGTTATCCAACAAATTAATCCCGATAGCTTAAGAATGGAAGGCAAACGCAGCGACATCACCATTTTATTTGCCGACATTCGCGGCTTTACCAGCTTTAGCGAAAAACAAAGTCCTGAAAAACTCGTTGCTGTCCTTAACCGTTATCTTGCTGCTGCCGCAGAAGCTGTTCTCGAAGAAGAAGGCACCGTAGATAAATTTCTCGGCGACGCAGTCATGGCTTGGTATAACGCACCCATTCGCCAGCCCGACCATGCCTTGCGCGCGGTTCGTACCGCTTTAGCCATTCGCAGTGCCATCGAAAAACTCTATACAGAACTGCCTCCCGAAGCTCAACTCGGTTTTGGTGTCGGCATCCATTACGGCGAAGCCGTTTTGGGTCTAATTGGCACAGAAAAGAAACTCGAATATACCGCAATTGGCGATAGCGTAAATACCGCCAAGCGCGTGCAGGAAAATTCACAGAAAAATCAGATATTGATCAGCGAAGACGCTTACGAGCTTGTCAAAAAACATATCTATGTAGACAAATTAGACGCAGTCAATGTAAAAGGAAAGAGTAAACCAATAAAAGTTTACGAAGTGCTTGGGTTGCGTTAGAGGGGATAAGTCTAAAGTAATAAGCGGTAGTCAAATAATAAGTAATGCTCTCGCTGGATTTGCAATCCAGCGAGTTTTTCAGAGAAAACGGGGATTACAAATCCCCTCCGAGCACTTTCACCATCTTTTTTTTACATCAACCAAAACACAGTCTGATAATTAAGAGAGAATCATCTCCTCATGCCTACCCCAGCATCTATACTCAAAAACACCTTTGGCTATGACAATTTTCGCCCTTATCAACGCGAGGTAATCGAAAATATCCTCGCCGGGCGCGACACGCTAGGCATAATGCCCACAGGCGGCGGAAAATCGCTCTGTTACCAAATCCCCGCCCTCATGCTCGATGGGTTAACACTCGTCGTCTCCCCTCTCATCGCACTAATGAAAGATCAGGTTGAGCAAATGCGCGCCAGCGGTGTTCCCGCGGTCATGCTTAACTCTTCCCTCCCCGCCTACGAATATCAAAAAAATATGGATTTAGTAGAGGATGGCGCGGTTAAGCTGCTCTATCTCGCCCCCGAAACTTTACTGACCCCACGCATCTTCTCGCTTCTTTCCCGAACCAAACTTGCTCTGCTTACGATAGACGAAGCGCACTGCATCTCAGAATGGGGTCACGATTTTCGCCCTGAATATCGACAAATTACAGAAATCCGTCAGCGTTACCCCGAAGCAACTTGCCTCGCCCTAACAGCGACAGCCACCCCGCGCGTTCGCGCCGATATCACATCTAGCCTGAATTTTGAAGAGTCAAATGAATTTGTTGCCAGTTTTAACCGTGAAAATCTTTTTATCGAAGTCGCAGCAAAACGCGACGCAATGGGGCAAAGCCTCCAATTTTTAGAAAAGCGGAAAGAAGAATCTGGCATCATCTATTGCTTCTCACGCCGTCAAGTGGACGAACTGGCAAGTTACCTTGAGATAAAAGGATTCTCTGCCCTCCCCTACCATGCTGGGCTGGAAGATGCCGTACGCAAAGCAAATCAGGAAGCCTTTATTCGTGATGATATAGAAATTATCGTTGCAACAATAGCCTTTGGGATGGGCATCAACAAACCCAATGTTCGTTTTGTGATCCATTATGATCTGCCAAAAAGCATCGAGGGCTATTATCAGGAAATCGGGCGTGCCGGACGAGATGGATTACCGGCACATTGTCTGCTCCTATATAACTACTCAGATGTCTCAAAACAGCGTTATTTCATCAATCAAAAAGAAGCTGGTGAAAAGCGCGTCGCTACAGAACATTTGGATGCCATTGTCCGCTACGCAGAAGATGAAATTCGCTGTAGGCGTAACCCGCTTTTGACCTATTTTGGTGAGAATTACAAAATCGAGAATTGCAAAAATTGCGATAATTGCACAACAACAGCAAGAGAATTAACCGACATCACCATCCCCGCGCAAAAATTTCTCTCTTGCGTCAAACGGACGGGAGAACGATTTGGCGCGGGACACGTTACCGATGTCTTACGCGGCTCAAAAAACAAAAAGGTGCTGCGCTATGGACATGAAAATCTCTCCACCTACGGGATTGGCGATGAACTGACCCAAAAGCAGTGGATGCACCTTTCGCGACAACTTGTGCAGATGGGCTATCTCGAAAAAAGTGGCGAATATAGCGTTCTGAACTTAACACCACAAGCAATGGATGCCCTCCGCAACAGAACAACAATCATGGGGCATTTGCAAGAAGCCGAATCCCGTTCTCGAAGAGGTCGTGCAGAACAAAAAGTTTTAGATTACGACAAAAATCTCTTCACGCTCTTGCGCCAGAAACGCAAAGCATTGGCAGACGAGGCAGGTGTGCCCCCCTATGTCATTTTTTCAGATAAAACATTGGTAGAAATGAGTGCCTATTATCCGCAATCGCTGGAGAGTGTGTTAAAAATGAGCGGTGTCGGGCAGGCAAAGCTGAGAAGATATGGGGAAATCTTTTTGACTGAGATCAAAAACTATTGCGGCAAAAAAGGCATAGAAGAAAAAGAGAAAAGCTCTTATCGTGAGAAAAGCGACAAGAATAGACGCTATATGATCGTGGGAGAGATGTATAACGCCGGAGAAAGCATCGCAAGTTTATCGGAGCGGTATCAAGTTCAAACAAGCACGATCCTTAATCATTTAGTGAGATTCGTTTCAGCTGGGAATTCGCTAAAAAACGGGGAAGATTTGCAGGCGCAGACATCCATCCCAATTCAGATGCAGGAGAAAGCCATTGCCGCTTTTGACGAGGTGGGCACAGATTTCTTGAAGCCTGTTTTTGAAAAATTGAATGGGGAAATTTCATACGATGAGTTGAAAATAATGCGTTTGATTGCGTTGAGCAAAGGGTGATAGATGATTCTGCGAGCATTTTTTCGTGAAGCAGTCTCCCCTAAAAAGAGGGAGATTGCCGCACTCCGCTCCGCTTCGTTCGCAAAGACATCAGTTAAATTAAAGCCCCGCCCAAATTCCCTTTTTTAGCCAGACCCTTCCCCAGCCAAAAAGCGCGCGGATTGTCGCCCACGCCAACATAACAATCCACACCCAAAGGAGAGCATGGGATGAATTCGGATCAATCAATAGGATTCCGAGTGCACCGATGGAAGTAGCCACGATCATTGCGTTGCGGAGGAAACGGTAATCGCCCGTGCCCCAATGCACCCCATCGGTGAGGAAAGCTATCGCATTAATCGGCTGGCTGAGGGTAGAAATTGCCCAAGCAGGGAGGAAAACGACAATTGCTGAAGCCGGGACAAGCAAACCTATAACGAGATCACGCCCAAACCACATTAGTGTTCCGAGGCTAAGCCCTGTCCAGAAAGACCACTTTAGCCCCACATTGGCGACTTTTTTTGCCCAGTTCAATGAATCCTTCCCGATGAAATAGCCAACCAAGGATTGGACGGTGGAAGCGTAGGCATCGAGGGCAAGGCCGGTAAAGAGGAAAACTTGTCGAATTGCCTGATGCGCCGCACCTGCATCTGCGCCGATGGTGGTCGCCGTGCGCGTGGTAAAAGCGAGAAAAAAGGTTAGTAAACCGGTGCGGACAAAGAGATCGCCACCTACTTTGAGCAGTTTTTTTGCTTTACTGAAGGTAAATGAAGGGGACAGTCCCAATTTCTTACTAATTACGAGAAGCCCTACCAATGCGCCCAGCCACTGAGAGATGGTGCTGGCGAGGGCAGAGCCGGGCACACCCATTTTGGGGAATATCCCGATCCCGAAGACAAATGTCCAATCAAGCAGGATATTTAGCGCATTTACACCCACTGCAATATAGAGCGGGGTGCGCATATCTTGAAGGCCGCGCAAAACACCAAAGGTGACTAGCATTAGCAAAAGAGCGGGCGCACCATAGGTACGGATTTGCATATAACTGACGGCTTTCGCCTGAACTTCGCCCGATGCACCCATTTGAGCGGCGATCCAATTTGCGTTGGGGAGAATGAGTAAGATAAGCAAAATACCAAATCCAAAAGCCATCGTGAGTGAGAGGCTGGCTATGCCACTCGCTTTTTCTGGATGTCCTTCCCCATCTGCCTGCGCGACTTCGGTCTGCGCGCCAATGCTGAGAAAATTAAAAACCCAAAAGAGACTGGATAAGACTGTTGTCCCAACGCCCAATGCAGCAAGCGGAATCGCGCCGAGCGAGGCGATAAAGGCAGTATCTATGAGCGCAGTGAGTGGCTCTGCTGTCATGGAAAGAAGAACGGGGATGGAGAGGGAGATTAGTGTACGATGAGGGTTTTTAGTGAAAGGGTGCATGAGGCAGTGTCCAGTAAGCAGTAGTCGGTGATCAGTATTTAGTAAGCGGTCTGTGATTTTAACGCAAAAACAGCGAATGTTTTTTCTAATTCAACTTGAACGAATGCAAGATTAAGTCAAATTCTTGACGATCACAATAGTTCCAAGGACAATCTAAATGAATTAAGAAGTCGCCCAACGCAAAATAGCTTTCGTAAACTACAGAGCCACCGCCAAAGCCATCTCCAGGGACAGAGCCTTCCACAATAAATCCTGTCAGACCTTGGGTGGCGATATCTGTATAGACGGGATTATCCAGGTCAATACTATTTCTGCTTTCTTCCACACTCCCAGCAAGCTTTTCAACTGAAAAGCTGATTGCATTGGGCGCATCACCTTCGGCGATTAAGACTATAAAATCGCCTGATCCGCTTTGGCGTATTTCCAAATTAAAACGGGTGGGGAAGTTAAAGGAATATCCTTCGGGGGCATGATAACCTTTCCAGGCAGAATAATCAAAGGCAGGCACAGTCGGTTCAGGTGTATTGGTCGGTGGTATATCTAAGGGCAGAGAATCCATAGTCGCGGCAACAATTGTGCTAATTACATCATCTGCTTCTTGTGTTTCTGCAATTGCAGTTTGTACTTGCTCTACTGAGATTTCCTCTGAACCCGAGCAAGCACTAAATATAAAACTAAAAATGAAGACAATAATGTATAGAGTAATATGTGAATGTTTTTTTTGCATTTTCTAGATTCTCCAAAATAACAATAAAAAGATATTTTCTAAGTTTGTGTATAGATTTCTAATCGTATGCCTATAGTTTAAAAGAAAAACCGCGAAAGATAAAAGAAGTTTCGCGGTTTTCGGTTTTATAGATGTATCTTTTTAGGAAGCAGGCGGAAGGGGGTCGTTATCTGCGGGAGGATCAAAAGAATCAGCATCAACAATGCCATCATCATCTTTTTTGCGGAGGGTGAAGAAACCAACTGCTACGGGGATCAGGATGCCGATCAGGGAAAGACAGAGCAAGGCAAATCCCAAGCCGGGAGCCATCGGTTGTGAAGTGGTTTGTCCACCAACTGTGGTATCGATTGGCGTGCCTGTAATACCAAGAATTCCCCAAACACAGAGAAAAAAACTAGGGCAAGCACAAAGAAGTGCTGTCCCGATCGTTGCAATAAGGCCTACTGTTTTCTTGTCCATTAAAACTCCTTTTGAATTGAATAAAGTATGCCTCAGTATATAAAATATGTGTGGGAGATGCAAGGGGGATAAAAGGCGGATTTATCTCTGTGCGACTCCCCCTCTAACTCCCCGCGTGCACGGGGAGAATCAAGCAAAAGTATAAATATCTCTATTGAAACTGTACTAATACAAAACCCATTCAATAATAGACAAAATATGGTGCTAAAATTATTCAAATCCACAGTCAAGAAAAAGAGGTGATTATGAGTCCTGTTGAAATGGCTGGTAAGCCAGCTACCCCAGATATCTTATGCAATATCCCCCGTTTGATTTCAGATTATTACACTATCCATCCCGACGTTGAAAAAATTGAGCAGAGCGTTTCTTTTGGCACATCGGGGCATCGTGGTACGTCTTCTAATGGCAGTTTTAACGAAGACCATATTGCCGCTATCTGCCAGGCGATCTGTAAATATCGCGTGCAGGAGAATATTAGCGGCCCGCTCTTTATCGGCAAAGATACGCACGCGCTTTCCGAAGCCGCTGAGCGGACGGCGATTGAAGTTTTTGCTGCCAACGGCGTTGAGATTCGCATCTCGCAGGAATATACGCCCACGCCCGTTATCTCGCACGCGATTTTGACCTATAACCAAAATCGCGAGAGCGGACTTGCCGACGGCGTTGTGATCACGCCTTCGCATAATCCGCCCGAAGATGGTGGGTTTAAATATAACCTGATTAACGGCGGCCCGGCCGATTCCGAGACGACGGGCATCATCCAAGATTGGGCAAATGAGATTCTGAAAAATGGGCTAAAAGATGTCGTCAGGATACCGTTGAAAAATGCCCAGCAAGCCAAATCCACGCAAGAATACGACTATATCCTGCCTTATGTGCGTGACCTGGAAAATGTAATCGATTTTGATGCCATCCGCGCGGCAAATATCAAAATCGGCGTTGACCCGATGGGCGGCGCGGCAGCAAATTATTGGGATGTGATCGCCGAGGTTCATAATCTCGACCTGACCGTCGTCAACAATCACGTTGATCCCACTTTTTCTTTTATGTCTCTCGACCATGATGGAAAAATTCGGATGGATTGCTCATCCCCCTACGCGATGACTGGATTAATCGGCTTAAAAGATGATTTCGACATCGCTTTTGGCAACGACCCCGACGTAGATCGACATGGGATCGTGACGAGATCATCTGGCTTGCTGAACCCCAATCACTACCTGGCCGTGTGTATTTGGTATCTCTTCCGCAATCGTCCGGACTGGCAAAAAGGCTTGAAAATTGGCAAAACGCTCGTTTCCAGCTCGATGATCGACCGCGTGGTAAAGGATTTGGGTCTGGATTTGGCAGAAGTGCCGGTCGGATTCAAATGGTTCGTGGACGGTCTCTACGATGGCTCTTACGGTTTTGGCGGTGAAGAAAGTGCTGGCGCATCCTTCCTGCGCAAGGACGGGACAGTTTGGTCTACAGACAAAGACGGCATCATTCTGGGGCTTTTGGCCGCAGAAATTCTCGCCAAAACCCAACGCGACCCGGGCGAAATTTATCAGGAATTGACCGAGAGCTTCGGCAATCCGCTTTACAGCCGCATTGATATGCCCGGCTCATTGGAGCAAAGAAATATCCTGAAAAACCTGACCCCGGAAGCGATCACCGCAAGCACACTGGCAGGCGATGAGATCACCAGCATTCTGACACGCGCCCCCGGCAATGATGCGGCCATCGGCGGGCTAAAAGTCTCATCCCAAAATGGCTGGTTTGTCATCCGTCCTTCGGGCACAGAAGATAAATATAAAATTTATGCTGAAAGCTTTATTGACGAAGCTCATCTTGAGAAGATTTTCGTTGATGCTAGAGAAATTGTGAAGGTTGTTTTTAGGGAGAATGGGATAACTGACTAAAAAGCGTTTAAACACGAAGAACACAAAGTTCTCAAAGAAATATCCGAAGATTTAATAACTTCGGATATTTTGTTTAATACTGCTATCCCCCCCCAGCGACGGGACGATGTCGGCGAGAATATTCATGTCTTTTTATTGCCCCCAAACAGCATCCTGTATCTCTACATCTATAAATTCAGATAATAACGATGTTATGTCTAATATTTCTAAGTTCGGGGAAATAACTTTAAATGTGTGTGGAGATTGATAGCTACATACTAAAAACCCCCACTCAGAAGATAAACTCCAAGTAATTTCATATACACCCTCTTCACAGATTTGTTCTGGATCAACAAGTGCATATTCAAAAGATGTGTTTTTTCTCGAACCAAAGAATAATTGATGTGGTATGTACGGAGGGAACTGTTCAGGAATATCTTCATCTCTCATAGCAAGAAAAACAATACCGTTATCCAGCGCTTGGGCAGAAGACATAAAACTAAGTTTCTCACTCTCACCATCTAAAAGCAATATTGCTTCCTTTGTTTCCCTATTCACTTCAGCAATCGTGCTATAAGCCCCATAACCATTTCCTGAAAGAAAGTAGGTCTTACCATCTGCTGACCAAGCTGCGTTGAGCCGGTCGCCAAAACCCTCTACATCAATCAGATTTGCTTCATGAGCTTCAGGAACTAGTGGCTCCAACAGCAACATATCTTTGTGTTCTAAAAAGCCACTATCAACAATCATTGCATTTCCATCAGGGGACCATAAAACATCATGCGTTACACGCAGAGTAGTTGAATCGAGCTCCCCAGAATAGTAATGATTGCTTAACAACCAGTTTGGGATGCCGGTATTGACATCCATCACCCATAAACCGGATGGATAACTTGGGTATCCTGTTTTACGTTTTACATCATCAGATGTATAAGAAACCGCATATGCTAAACGCGTTCCATCAGGAGACCACGAAAAACCCTCTATCAGGAATTCACTTTCTGTTTCTGAACGCAGATCATGATAGAGATGCGGTTCTTGACCATCCCTGACAATATAAACTTGACCATCAACTGAGCTATAGGCAAATTGTTCATCTCTACCCCAAATATCAAAACTGGTAACTTTCACATCTGGCTCAGAAAACAGCTCATATTTAGTATTCCCTGCAGGCAATCTCCAAACTTTATTCTCAGCAAGTATAAAAAGTGAATGAGGCAAAGATATTTTAATTTCAGGTATTGGTGTTCTTCTAATTATTTCTGTTGGTGTAGAAAGTATCAACAGTGTTTCGGTTGGGGAAAAAGTTGGAGCAGTTAAGACTTCCGTATCCTGTTTCTGACATGCAGAAGTCAAAGACATTATCAAAACAAAAAAAATGAGCAAATGCTTTCTCATAATCCTACCCTTCTAAAATTTTGGCGTTATAAACAGGTGCAATGCACTTTCTAAGCACATTGCACCTGTAACCTTAATCTTCAAACTTTCTACCCCCTCAACTCCGCCCCCACCTCATACTCAAGCCTCTTCACGATCTTCTTTCTAATCTTCGCCGCTTCTTTATCAGTCAGCGTGCGGTCGGGGGCTTGATAGGTCAGGGCATAAGCCAAAGACTTTTTGCCTTCACCAAGTTGTTCTCCGCGATAAACGTCGAAGAGACGAGCATCGGCGAGCATTTTGCCGCCCGTTTGACGGATGAGATGTTCCACTTTGGCGGCGGGGAGAGATTCGTCCACGATCAGGGCGATATCTTCCAGCATCGGCGGGAAGGCGGGGACCGGGGTGATCTCATAAGCGGGCTGTACACCGCGCAGGGTTTCAAGATCGAATTCGGCGGCTAACACGGCGGTATCGGCAAATTCATATTTCTCTGCCGCCACAGGATGCAATTCACCAAATGCGCCAACAACCACGCCATTCACAGTCACTTGCGCCGATTTTCCAGGATGGAAAGCTGCGCCGGGTTGGGTGGATGTATCTGCCGGGGTGTAGACGATGTCTTTTAATCCGAGCCCAGCCAAAAAGGCGTGCGTTACGCCTTTCAGGTCGTAAAAATCCATCACGGGGGCATCGCTCGTATCCCAGGCACTTGGCTGTCTGCGTCCCGTCATCGCAATCGCCAATTTGCGCGGCTCATCGGGCAAATCCGCTTTATTTGGCACGAAAACGGGACCAATTTCGAAGAAAGCCAGCGAATCGCGCAAGCGGGCATTTTTCTCGACCACTTCCAAAACAGACGCCATCAGGCTACGGCGCAAAACCGCTTTTTCGGGCGTGCTGGGGTTCGCGAGCTTCACAAATTCACCCTGCGAGCCAAGCCGCTCCTGCGCTTCCGGCGAAGTCATACGGTAATTCACCGTCTCCTGCAAAGCAAGTGTGGCAAGTTGGTCGCGCAGCTTTTCTTCCCAATCATGCACGGGATTTCCGATCTGCGGCGGGAGCGGGTCGCCGATGCGCGTTTCGGGGATATTATCGTAGCCATATAAACGGGCGATTTCTTCGATGACATCGGCAACGCCAACGATTCCTTCGCCAATATCCATACGGATTGGCGGCGTGGCCGCGCTAACGCTCGTGCCCTCAACTTGCGTGCTGAACTCGAGCCGGGTGAGAAGCTCCGCAATTTTTTCCGCTGAAATCTCGACCCCAAGCAGCCTTTTAACATCCGCTTCGGTAACGGTCACAACAGGGTCACTCGGCGGGAGCGGATAATTATCGACCAGATCAGGAGCAATTTTGCCATTGGCCCATTTTTGCATCCAATATAATCCGCGTTTTACACCATCTTCTGCCAAAGCAGGATGCACCCCGCGCGAGAAACGGTAGGATGCTTCAGAGGGCAAATTATGGTGATTTGCCGTACGGCGGATATTAATAAAATTCCACGCCGCGCCTTCAAGCAGGACGTTTTTGGTATCTTCAGTCACTTCCGATTCCAGCCCACCCATCACACCGGCGATAGAAAGCGCACCTGCTTCGTCACAAACGAGCACATTGCTCGCCTGAAGTGTACGTTCTTCATTATCGAGCGTGGTCAGTTTTTCGCCTTCTTCGGCCGTGCGCGTGGAAATGACAATTTCTTTGCCCTTCGCACGTTCGACCAAAACATCGTAGTCAAAAGCGTGCAGGGGTTCGCCAACTTCGAACATGGCGTAATTTGTTGCATCTACAAGATTGTTAATCGGACGAATGCCCGCCAAGCGCAAACGGCGTTGCACAAGATAGGGGCTGGGGGCGATTTCTACATCACGGATTAAGCCTAAGACAAAGCGGGCGTTCAGTTCGGGTTCGGCGATCTCGATTTTGACTTTTTCGGCAATGGCATCGCCACTCGTTTCATAAGGCTTCTTGTCGATGCGTTTTAACGCTTTATTTGTCAGTGCGGCAACTTCTCGGGCAATGCCCAGCACGTTTACGTTACGAGCGTTATTCGGCAAAATATCGATGCTGAAAACAGCGTCGCCCATATAATCTGCCAAAGGCGTGCCGACGGGCGCATCATCATCCAGGAAAATGATACCTTCATGCTCATCCGAGATGCCAAGCTCCTTCTCGGAGCAAACCATCGAATACGATTCAATGCCGCGAATTTTGGCGCGTTTGAGCTTGGTGAGCACCTGTCCTTCTTTATGGCCGTCATAAATCTCGGAGCCTTCTTTCGCGAAAGCAACCTTGAGCGGTTTTTCAAAAGCACCTTTGTCCTTATATTGAAGGAGGTTCGGCGCACCGGTCAGGGCGAGATGCTGATCTTTGCCATCGAAAAGATCGCAAAGCACAAGGCGGTCGGCATCGGGATGCGGCTTGACTTCGCGAATTTCTGCGACGACAAGCTTCTCGGGATCCCATGAGAGACCGTAGGTTTTGAATTCGTGTTTTTCGCCAGCGGCGTAATCGGGCATGGCCCAACCCACATAGCGGATTTCTTCAACTTCAAGCCCGGCAAGGGTAAGTAAACTTGCTAGCTCTTCTACCGAGATGTTAATATTTACGTAATCTTTAATCCAACTTACAGGTAATTTCATAGTAGTAGCTCCTTATTGGAGGGTTCTTCCTGTTTTCTTACCACAAAGGTCACGAAGGTTCACAAAGGAAAAACAAAATCTTAAGTTTTTCTTGGTGCTTCTTTGTGTCCTTTGTGGTTAATATTTTAACTAGAACTGTTCGAGGAAACGCGCGTCATTGCCCCAAAAATATCGAATATCTTTGATATTATGGCGCAACATGGCCTGGCGCTCAGGCCCCATGCCAAAAGCGAAACCAGTATAACGGCGCGGATCATAGCCACCAGCCTGCAAAACATTCGGATGTACCATTCCGCAACCGAGAATCTCCAACCAGCCAGATTTTTTACAAACCGAACAACCTTCGCCCTCACAAAGGAAACATTCCACATCCATCTCAGCGGAAGGTTCCGTGAAGGGAAAATGCTGCGCGCGGAAACGCGTGCGGGCGTGCTGCCCAAACATGCGGCGAGCAAAATCGTTGAGAGTCCCTTTCAGGTCACTAAAAGTGATATTCTCGCCCACAGCCAGCCCCTCGACCTGATTGAATTGAATCTCAGAACGAGAAGTGATCTGCTCATAGCGGTAGCACATCCCCGGCAAAGAAATGCGAATCGAAGGTGGGTTTTCAGGGCTCTCGGCGGCAAACTCACGCATCGCGCGGATCTGTCCCGGCGAAGTATGTGTACGCATCAAAAGTGGATTATCTTCTTTACCGCCTTCCACGTAGAAAGAATCCTGCATTTCACGCGCGGGATGCCCAACGGGAAAATTCAGATGCTGGAAGTTATACTCATCCGATTCCACTTCACGGGATGTATAAACTTGAAAACCCATATCTGCCAAAATAGTCAGAATACGGCGCAAAGTCTGCGTTGCGGGATGGATACCACCGTGACGTACCGGACGACCGGGCAGGGTCACGTCCAGATGATCTTCTTCCAGTGAACGGGCTAATTCTGCTGTTTTAATCGCTTCAGCACGTTCCGTTAAAGCCGCTTCGAGCGCAACTTTGACTTCGTTAGCCCTCTTCCCTACGGCAGGACGTTCTTCCTTCGAGAGCTTCCCGAATTCTTTATAGACCATCTTTATCGGGGCACTACGCCCTACATGCGCAACACGCCACGCCTGCAAAGCCTCGTCATCTTTTACAGATTCGAGCGCTTCCAGCGCAGCGGCTTCGATTTCATTCAATCTTTCTAGCATAGACTTTCTCCTTCGTTTTTTCTAACCACAGAGTTCACAGCACCCTTTCGGGTATGCTTCGCGAAGAGCACTGAGAAAAGCTTTTCTCTTTTTTCTCCCGCAAATTGCGGCAAACTCTGCGTGCTCCGTGTTCTCTGTGGTGAGTTTTTTAAAACAAAAATCCCATCCCACAATGGGACGGGAGGGAAATTCCCGCGGTACCACCCACGTTGACTTCTTCGTTCACTTCACAGATAAAGAAGAAGCCCGCTCTGTGCCGACTATCATCGGCTGCCCTTATAACGTAGGGATTACGGGTCAAACTACGCAACGTGACACTTTTATACATGACACATTTTCACTCAACCAACTCGGGAGGGAACTTCAATCCGCTTTAGTCGAGCAGGCGTTTCAGCCAATGCACCTGCCTCTCTAACGACTTCCTGCGGACATACTTTCCTCTGTCATCGCGATGGGTCTATTATCTGCGAAAAGGGGTTTGTGTCAAGGGTTATCAACTTTAATCTCAATTCACAAAGATCATAGCCGAAACAATCACAACGATTGAAATAGAAATTTGATAAATTGCAATTTTTCGAATAATAGCTTCATCATCATAGACATAAGCCATCTGTTTTCCCATAGGATACACCCCTTTCACCAAGGCAAAAACTGCTTGCAAAATACCATACACACCGAAAAACAATACAATATCTATAAAAGAGATAGTTCTATCAGTAAGTCCTAAAATTAACATAATACCGACCATCCCTGCCCCAACAGCACCAGAATAGTCAGCGTTTATCCCTTCAAATTTATCCGATATTTCAACTAAATCACTCTCAGAACGACGCTTACTATATGGAAAATAAAATGTATGCCAAAGAGCTGTCGCAAAACAAACTGTCATCCAAAAGAAAATTTGAACAGTTTTGTTGTATAACAATATCAAAAAAACAAGTTTTATTTTTTCCATAAATTTCTAAATCCCAGAACAAATTCACCACTTTTAACTCTCGTATTTATACAATCACCCATCCACCCATGCCTTGACCATCTCTCGTACTGAGCGACTCATCTCCACTGAAAAATCAGATGCAAATTTTCGTTGATAGAAATATTGCCCATAATTCGTAATGCCGCGCATCGCTTTGCCCTGCGGGAGTTGTTTTTCGCGTTCAGCGAACATCTCGGCAAAATCATCTTCACTCAAGCGTTGATATTGGTTCTCAAAAACAATGAATTTCTCATCAAAGCGGTTCGTCATCTTGCGACCTTTTTGTTGCTGTGTGGGATAGCCAAAGACCAGCATCGCGATAGGGAAAACATGCGAGGGTAAATTGAACAGCTCTTTATGGATCTCATAATTCTCCATAATATCCCCAATATAGCAAGAGCCAAGCCCAAAAGATTCGGCGGCGATCACCGCATTTTGCGCCGCTATCAGCGTATCGGAGCAAGCCAAAAAGAGATCACCTTCTTCTGGTTTTCGCATTGGCTCATCAGAGAGCGTATCCGCGCCTGAGTGGACAAAATAGTCATACCAGCGTTGATAATCGGCTGCAAAAATCCAGACCATCGGTGCGCGAGCAATAAAAGGTTGGTCATCGCAGGTTTTGACCAATTTCTCTTTGATGCTCTGGTCGGTGATATCCAAGATCGAGTAGAGCATCATATTTCCAGCCGTTGGGGCGCGCAAAGTCGCTTCAAGGATTTTGGCTTTCACATCGGCTTCAATATCCCGTTTTTCAAAGGCACGTATAGATTTTCGGTTGAGCAAAATATCAAGAGTTGGGTTCATGGGGTGTCTCTCCTTTTTGTTGATGGATATATTTTACTCGCATCTGGCTGATGGTTTTTCTTGGGTATAATTGCCCCGCTTCGTAATGACCAAAGCTTACTTCCGTTAAATAAATATAATCTCCTCTAAGGGCGACTATAGGATAAAGAACAAAATTTATATTCACATCAAAGAGCTTTTAGTAATAAAACTTCTCTTTTTATCTAAACGGGTCGCCCCTACCGCTCAAAAAGGCACACATAAATGAAACTCTCAGAACTATTTGGCTCCACTCTCCGTAAAGCGCCGACAAATGCAGAAACTGCATCTTATCAATGGTTGGCACGCGGAGGTTATATCCGCGCGGCGAAAGATGGGGATTTTTTGACGCTGCCCCTCGCGGAGCGTGCAATGAACAAGCTTCGGGCAAGACTCCGTCATGAAATGGAATCACGTGGAGGACAAGAGATCGGCGCGCACGCTGATATTCTCGCTCTCGCTGCGGGGGATATTCAATCCTATAAAGAGTTGCCCAAAATTCTCTATTCTTTCGATGAAATCCAGGAAAAAGCGCATCCGCGTTTGGGATTATTCGGCGCGGCACATTCCCCCAGCGTCAGCATCCATATTTTGGGCGCAAAGGAAGAAACGCTGCAAAATTGGCAGGCGCTGCTTGAAAAAATAAGCGAAGAGATCTTTGAAAAACTCGGCTTGGATGCCAAAAAAAGAGATTCTGGCGGCTATGCTTTTCTTTCAGAAAAAAGCGGCGCAGACCATATCCATTGCACAAAATGCGCTTATCTTGATAGGCAAGCGGTTGCGCAGCGAGCAAAGTCTATGCTTTCGGCAGAAGAGCCGCGCGAGCTGGAAAAAGTTGCCACGCCCGATGCGCACACGATCGAAGCGCTGGCGGCATTTTTGAATATCCCCAAAGAGAAAACGGCAAAAGCTGTTTTTATGACCGCGACAATAAAAGATAAAGAAAAACTTGTTTTTGCGATTTTGCGCGGTGATATGGCTTTGAGCGAAGCCAAATTAATAACCGCCCTCGACGCATCTGATTTGCGCTCCGCTACGGATGGTGAAATTTTAGCAGTTGGTGCTGTACCTGGCTACGCTTCACCAGTCGGGATGAAAAATGTGCTTGTGGTTGTGGATGAGATCATTCCCGAATCATCCAATTTGGTTGCCGGAGCAAATGAAGATGGTTTCCACTTACGCAATGTGAATTATGGGCGTGATTATGAAGCTGATATTGTGACCGATCTCGCTCTTGCCCAAGCTGGAGATCGTTGCCCAAAATGTAATGCGGCATTGGACGCTGTGGAAGGCGCAAATTTGCTTGAGATAACGCCCATGCTCAACATGAAAGAAGCAACTTTTACGGACGAAAAGGGCAAAGGCCAACCGATTTTGGGCGTAAGCTGGACGCTTGATCTCGGACGGATTTTTGCGGCTGTGGCCGAAAGCCATCACGACGATTATGGTCTCATTTTGCCCCCCGCAATTGCGCCCTACGATATTCATCTCGTCTGGCTGCCTAGTAAAAATGTGGATACCCAAGCAGATGCCGACGATCTCTACCTAAACCTGACAAATATCGGCTTTACCCTCCTCTACGATGACCGCGATGCCCGCGCTGGCACAAAGTTCAACGATGCCGACCTGATCGGCTGCCCGGTACGAATCACCGTCGGTGAACGTACATTGGAAGAAGAAAGTGTTGAGATTAAATTCCGCAATAAGAAAGAGAAAGATATCGTCGAGTTAGATGATATTGCTAATTTTGTGATTGAGAACCTTTGATAAGTGAGAAGTGACGAGTGAATATCCGGATCACTTGTCACTCATCACTTTCCATTCTTAAAACCTACTATACCTAAAAAAACTATGCCAAAACTCCCCATCCCCATGTCCTCCCCCGACCTGACAGATGCAGAACGTCAGGCTGTTGCCAATGTAATGAATACGCCCATGCTCAGTATGGGACAGTATGTTAAAGATTTTGAACAGGCTTTTTGCGAACGTGTAGGCGCAAAGCACGCTATTGCCGTTAATTCTGGCACCGCGGGGCTGCATCTCTGTGTCCGCGCGGCGGGGATTGGCGAAGGAGATTTGGTTATCACCACGCCATTTTCTTTCGTCGCTTCGTCAAATGTGATGCTTTTCGAAAATGCTGTTCCGCTTTTCGTAGATATTGACCCAAAAACGGGCAATATAGACCCCGAACTGATTAAAGACGCTATTGAAAATACCAAGAAATATCTCCCGCGCAAAGGGGCGAATGCTGATGCGAAAATCAAAGCAATTTTGCCGGTAGATGTTTTCGGGCAACCAGCCGATATGGACCCGATCATGAAAATTGCTAGAGATCATAATCTCGCTGTGATCGAAGATTCTTGTGAAGCATTAGGCGCAGAATATAAAGGAAACCCTGCCGGGATGCTCGGTGATTTCGGCGTTTTTGCCTTTTACCCAAATAAGCAAATGACCACGGGCGAAGGTGGTCTTGTCATCACCAATAATGATGCAGATGCCGATTATATGCGCGCGATGCGAAATCAGGGACGCGCGCCGGGCGATACCTGGCTCACGCATACGCATCTTGGCTACAATTATCGACTGGATGAAATGTCCGCTGCGCTGGGTGCAGTGCAGATCTCTCGGCTCGATGAGATGCTTCTTAAACGGGAGCAAGTGGCAAAGTGGTACGAATCCGGATTAGAAAATGTGGGGGGCGTAGAAACGCTCTTTATAGACGAATCCACAAGCCGAATGTCCTGGTTTGTTTACGTCGTCCGCTTTGATGCAACTATCGATCGTGACACACTTGCGCAAGATTTAATCGTGGCAGGTGTTCCCGTTCGCCCTTATTTTGCGCCCATCCATTTGCAGCCCTATATGGTTGAGCAATTTGGCTATCAGCGCGGCGACTTTCCCATCACCGAAGATTTGGGCAATAGAAGCCTTGCGCTCCCATTTTCGGGCGTGATGGGTGAAGCGCAGGTCGAACAAGTCTGCGAAACAATTGCGGAGTTGTTGAAGTGATTTGCCCGGCAGATATACATTACCCGAATAATGACTTTGCGAGGAGGGCGATAGCCCGACGTGGCAATCTCAGGACAATGAGATCGCTTCGTCGCACAAGCACGCTCCTCGCGACGGCATACGCTAAATTGCTACACCCCACTCTTTTATGAGCGATAAAACCTTCCTTCCTCCCCGCCGACGCGGATTACTCACACACGGCATTTTGCTGGCATTGCTAGCCGCTTTGGCTGTCTGGGGCTTTTTGAGCGCATCCCGCGCCGAAGTTGGGCCTGCATTTTTGCTCGAAATTTTACTCACGCTCGCTGCCGCAATTCCCCTGCCCATTATTGCCTACAGACTCTACGCCCTTTTGCGCGCCAATTATTATTTGGGGCGTGAAAAACTCAATCTCTCGTGGGGGCTAAGGATTGAAGAAATCCCCCTTTCAGATATTGAGTGGGTGCGCCCCGCCACCGATCTGACCACCCCGCTCAAATTGCCGCGTTTTCGCTTGCCCGGCTCCATTTTGGGATTGCGCCGCCACCCCGACTTGGGCTTGGTCGAGTTTTTAGCATCGGATGTGAAATCGCTGCTCCTCGTGGCGACAGCAAAACATGTCTTTGCGATTTCGCCAAAAGATCCGCGCCTCTTCGCTCGTGAATTTCAGCTTGCTACCGAGCTAGGGGCATTAGCCCGATCCGAAGCATTTTCTACCTATCCCACCTTCATCGTTGTCGAAGCCTGGAAAAATCTCCTCACCCGCTATCTCTGGCTAAGCGGATTACTACTCAATATCGGCATCCTCGCCTGGACAAGTATCCTCGTCCCCAATCTTGAGAGCATCTCTCTCGGTTTTGATGCCACAGGCTTGGCACATGGGCCTTTCCCACCTATTCAAATCATGCTGCTTCCTTTTATCAGCTTTATGCTCTTCATCATCGGCTGGATAGCTGGTCTATACTTTTACCGCTGGGAAGAACAACGTATTCTCGCCATTATTATTTGGGCATCCAGCACCATCACGGGGATATTATTTTTAGTAGGCATATTTTTTTCTGTATCAATTTAATTCATTTTCCTTATTCAAAATTCTTATGCAATTACTTCTCGGTTTCATCTTCGCCACTCTCATCTCTCTCCTCGCCTATAAAGCCAAAAGCCTCGATAAAAGCGGCGCTATCGCGGCAACAATTGAAGGCACGCTCATTTTTGGTCTCGGTGGTTGGGAATGGGCAATTCTTTTGCTGGCCTTTTTCATTTCATCCAGCGCGCTCTCGAAAATGTTCAAGAAACGCAAAAAGGATTTAAAAGAAAAATTTGATAAAGGCAGTAAACGCGATGCGATGCAAGTGCTTGGAAACGGCGGCTTGGCCGCTCTCTTCGCTGCGCTAAATTATTTCTTCCCCAACACCCTCTGGGCATGGCTGGGATTTTCAGCCGCCCTCGCCGCCGTCAACGCTGATACCTGGGCGACAGAATTGGGCGTGCTTAATCCATCTCGCCCGCGGATGATAACGAATTTAAAAGAAAAAGTAGAAAAAGGCACATCAGGCGGCATTTCTGTTATGGGTACTTTGGCATCTTTAGCGGGCGCAGCACTGATTGGCTTTTTCGCTGGTCTATTTACCCCATCTGGAAATTTTCTACCTATCTTCGCCCTCATCACGTTGGCAGGCTTGCTCGGCGCCCTCTTCGACTCTTATCTCGGCGCAACGATGCAGGCAATTTACCACTGTCCGAGTTGCGAGAAGGAGACCGAGCGACATCCCAAGCATCTCTGCGGCACGCAAACCCAATACAAGCGCGGATTTAATTGGCTATCAAATGATTGGGTTAATTTTGCTTGTGCGGCAACAGGGGTTTTGGTCGCACTAATTTTCTAAATTCGTAACTACTCAACCTCTATAAATGACTCTGCGAGGAGCATGTACTTGCGCCGAAGCAGTCTCCTATTTCAGAAGATTGCTTCGGCGGTACAACAGCCTCGCAAAATCATCTCTAAGTAATTATCTAAATTCTAACTATAGCAAATTATGGATTTTATCTCCCGTCTCCACACCAAAACATTAGACGCCCATCCCCAACACTTAGCCGTTAAAAAGATTTTATCCGCCGCACTGGAAGCTGCCGACCCTGCAAAATCCGTACAAAAGGTGCTTTTCCAAAAAGATGGTTTTCTTCAAATAAAAGGGCAAAGTTTTCAACTGGAAAGGATAGACAATATTTATCTCGTCGCCTTTGGCAAAGCAGCCCCGGCAATGGCTTTCGCAACATCTGAAATATTAGGCGATTCTCTCAGCGACGGAATCGTCGTCAGCAAATACGCTACAGACCATGATCTTGGCAATTTAAGCTTCCATATTGCCGGACATCCTGCTCCAAATGAAAAGAGTCTAATAGCAGGCAAAGCCATTTTAGAGCTTCTCTCGCAAAGCGGCAAAAATGACCTTATTCTCTTCCTCATCTCTGGCGGCGGCTCTGCGCTAATAATAGACCCCATAGAAAATATTTCACTGCACGATCTACAAGAACTCACCTCGCTATTATTAGGTAATGGTGTGCCTGTAGGTAAAATCAACACCTTGCGCCGAGCCTTGAGCCGCATAAAAGGCGGCGGCTTGGCAAAGGCCGCTCATCCCGCTAAAATCGCCAGCCTGATTCTCTCAGATGTTGTCAATTCCCCGCTCGAAGCCATCGCATCTGGCCCCACCCTTCCCAATCCGACCACTAATGCAGATGCCCTCGCGATCCTGAAAAAATATAATTTATTAAACAAAGTATCAGCAAATATCATTACCGCTTTAGAAAAAGCAGAGCAGGATAAAAGAAACTTCCCCGAAAGCCAAAACCTGATTGTTGGTAGCATTCGCATCTCAGCAAAAGCCGCACGGGATAAAGCGATTCAGGAGGGATTTAAAACGCAGATATTAACCACATCTCTACAAGGTGAAGCGGCCGAAAAAGGGAAGGAACTTGCCCGCCACTTGCTTGCCACCAATGAACGCCCCCTTTGCCTCATCGTGGGAGGCGAAACCACCGTTTCCCTCGGCGATTCACCCGGCCACGGCGGACGTAACCAAGAAGTTGCTCTCGCCGCCGTAAAAATATTGGCTGGGCAAAAAAATATTATGTTAATCACCCTCGCTACAGACGGGGATGATGGCCCCACTGACGCAGCGGGCGCAGTCGTTACAGGCGAAACACTGGAGCGCGCAAAAATACTCGGACTTGATCTAGATATCCACCTGCACGAGCATAATGCCTATCCCTTTTTTGATGCGCTTGGTGATCTTTTGAAGCCTGGCCCAACAGGCACAAATGTGAATGATCTGGTTTTCTTATTTGCCTATTGACAGCTTAGTTTGGGGGTAACTTAAATAACAAAAAGGCGATTTTGCGAGCCGATGCTTTTCGGCGAAGTAATCTCGTTTTTAGTAATGAGACTGCCACGTCGCACACCCACATGCGTGAGTGCGAGCGTGCATGCTCCTCGCAGATTCTTCTCTCATTTCAACTCACCTATTTAACCTTCATCGGCAGGCCCGCTACAAGAAATAACACTTCATCAGCGTCTTTTGCCAAAATCTGATTTGCACGCCCGAGAACGTCTCTATAGGCACGCCCTAACTCATAAGCGGGAACAAGCCCCAAACCAACTTCGTTAGAAACAACGATCATCTCGACATCTGTCTCCTGAATATAAGCGATTAATGCTTCGGTTTCGGCAATGATTTCTTTTTCGATTTTTCGGTCAAATGGATCTGCACTGGGATCATCAAATGGATCATCTTCAGGAGCAGCAGCATCCATTAAATGATTAGCAACCAGAAAAGTCATGCAGTCTAATAAAATAACGGATGCTTCGCTTCGCGCCTGACGAAGGGCTTGCGCAACGTTTCGAGGAGCTTCTACTGTCTCCCAAGTAGATGGTCGTTCAGCGCGGTGCTTTATAACCCGCTCTTCCATCTCTTCGTCTTTGATCTGGGATGTAGCAAGATACAAAACCTTTTCGCCGCCAATTTCCAATGCTCGTTTTTCGGCAAAGGTGCTTTTCCCACTACGTGCGCCGCCTAAAAGCAAGGTCAGTTTTCCCATATTATTTTCTCCAAATATGCCATATCCAGTGTTTCTTCCAGCGTATCGGCCAAACGGGTTAGGGATCTTGCAAAGGGGTCTTTTTCTCCCTCTTTTTCTTCCCAGCCGAGGTCTTTTAGCCAAGCCCGTCGCAAATTTTCGTTTTGGAAGAGAGCGTGCATATAACAGCCCCAAATTTTGCCATCTTTGCTGCTTGCGCCATCCAAGACATTTACAGATTGATTGCTACGTTCGGTAATTTTTAGCCATGAACTTTGGCTATCTGTACGCCCCATGTGGATTTCGTATCCGCTGATTTTTTGGTTTTCAAGATTGGCGAAAAAGCCCGGGCCATTTTCTATTTGTGCGCTGGCCTGATGTGTTGCTTTTTCTCCGGCAAAAATTGTATTAATCGGTAGCAAGCCTAAAGCAGGGGCGCTATCTTCTTTTGATTCCACATGTTGCGGATCATGGATCATTTCGCCGAGCATTTGATATCCGCCACAAATCCCGACAACGCTTCCCCCATTTTGGGCGTATTTTTGGATCACTTTTTCAAATCCCTGCGAGCGCAGCCAATTTAGGTCGTTGATCGTACTTTTTGTACCCGGGATGATAATTGCCGCCGGGTTGCCGATTTGCTCGGGGCTATCCACATAACGGACACGCAGATTTGCTTCGGCGTTTAGCGGGTCAAAATCGTCAAAGTTGGCGATACGGGGCAAATGGATAACGACGATTTCGAGTGCTTCAGTATTTGGGCTATTCTTTTCAAAAGGATTTTCGAGCGCAACGGCATCTTCTTCGGGGATAAAAAGGCCGTGTAAATAGGGGAGAACGCCCAAGACCGGGTTTTTGCTTTTTTCTTCGAGAATTTTGACGCCATCTTCAAAGAGGGTGATGTCTCCGCGAAATTTATTGACAATTAAGCCTTTGACGAGTTCGCGTTCTTCTTCTTCGAGCAGCCAAACGGTGCCTATGAGTTGGGCAAAAATGCCGCCACGATCAATATCGCCAGCCAGCAATACGGGAGCTTTTGCGTAACGGGCAATTGCCATGTTGACGATATCGCCTTTTCTTAAGTTAAGTTCGGCCGCGCTGCCAGCGCCTTCGACTATCACAAGTTCATATTGCTCGCGCAAACGATCCAGCGCAGAGGTGGCTTCTTTCCACAAAATCTCTTTTTTCGGATAATAGTCTTTGGCAGAGAGTGTTTTCCAGGGGCGGCCATTAACGATAACTTGTGCGCGAGAATCGGCTTCGGGCTTAATCAGGACCGGGTTCATATCTACGTGCGGTTCCAGCCCCGAAGCAATGGCTTGTGTTGCTTGCGCTCGCCCAATTTCTGAGCCGTCCGGGCAAACAGCGGCATTATTAGACATATTTTGTGCTTTGTAGGGCGCAACACGCACACCACGCCTAGCAAAAAGATGACATAAACCTGCCACGAGTAAGCTTTTGCCGACAGATGAGCTGGTACCTAAAACGACAAGGACTTTTGCGGTCATAGCGTTATTCCTGTTGTGAAGAAGAGCAATGTGAAAAGCTCTACAATTTCGCAGAGTGCGCCGTAGCTATCACCTGTTAGGCCAGGAATGCGGCGCAAAATAAAAGCGGCTCCAAGCCAAAGCACGATGCCAGAAATTGCTAAAGCTATCAAGCCAGACCATCCGGCGAAGAGATAGGCGGCAAGAATGGTGGTAAATGTTGCCAGTATTATTTGCGTTATCCCCACATTTTTTTTCATGTCGCTACCCATTCCTTTTTCGCGGGCGTAAGGGAAAAAGAAAACTGCGAGGGATAAAGCCCAGCGTCCAAAAAGGGGAGCAAGTAGAAATCCGGTGCGATCCGTGAGGGAGATGATTGTGGCGTATTTTGCCAGTAGTAGCAATCCGCCACCTGCCACACCAAATGCGCCGACGCGTGAATCTCGCATGATTTCGAGACGGCGTTCGGGTGTGAATCCGCCAAAGAGGCCATCACAACTGTCAAGAAATCCATCAAAATGTAAGGCGCGAATGAGTAGCAGCCAAATAACAAGGATAAAAATAGCAACTACGGGTGCTGGAAAGATAAGCTGCAGGCTGCTATTTAAGCCATAAAGCACGCCGCCCAGCGCCAATCCGACGAGAGGGAAAAAGCCCACTGCGCGGCCCAACTCTTGGGCCGTAAATGCGCGACGAATGACAGCCGGGAAGGTGGTTAAAAACTGAAAAGCAGCCAGCAGGGTAGTCATTATTCTTTGTCTGAAACGCCAGCGTCGGCGAAGGTGGCCATTTCAGCCAGAATTTTACAGGCCGCTTCAGCAAAAGATATACCGAGCGCGGCGCCTGTGCCTTCTCCGAGGCGGAAATCTAGATCGACGAGCGCTTTTAGTCCTAGCCACTCGAGCATTTGCGTGTGTCCATACTCTTGCGAGCGATGTGCAGAAATTAGATAGGCGCGTGATTTGGGCGCAATAGAAACAGCAATCATCGCTGCTGCTGTCGAGATAAAACCATCGACCATCACTGCTTTGCGATTTGCGGCAGCACCGAGAATGACGCCGACCAAACCGGCAATTTCAAAACCGCCAACTTTGGTGAGAATATCCAGGCCATCTTTTGGGTCAGGCTGATTAACTTTTAGCGCGCGTTCAATTGCGTCAATTTTTCGTTTTAGACCTTCATCGTCTACACCTGTGCCGCGCCCGGCAAGTTTGGCTGCTTCAATTCCTGTCAGTGCAGCAGCAATCGCTGCAGAGGGCGTTGTATTACCAATCCCCATATCGCCTGTGCCGACAATATCCAGGCCTTTTTTGATTTCCGCTTCAACGACTTCTACACCGGCAAGAATTGCTTTTTCGGCTTCTTCGGTTGTCATCGCCGGCCCTTTGGTCATATTTGCTGTGCCTTGAGCAATTTTCTTATCAACTAATGCGGGGTGAGACTCCATCTCTGCGGCAACGCCCATATCCACAATTGTGATTCGCGCGCCAACATGTTTTGCCAAAACATTAATCGCTGCGCCGCCGTATAAAAAGTTCATCACCATTTGCGGCGTAACTTCTTGTGGAAAAGCGCTTACCCCTTCTTCGACTACACCGTGATCGCCAGCCATCGTAATAATGACTTTATCTTTGATCTCCGGGATGTCTTTTCCGCTTATTCCTGCCAATTGGATAGAAAGCTCTTCCAGCCTCCCCAAACTGCCAGCGGGTTTCGTTAACGTACTTTGACGAGAACGTGCTGCCGCCATAGCGGATTCGTCTAGCCCCTCGATTTTTTCGATAATGCTCTGTAACATTCTTCCTCCATAAAAGATATAAGAATCAAAATCCCCTGCTTAAAAAGCAGGGGAGCGTATAAGATCAGATAAATAATCAGAGACGTTCCACCTCCTTTCCGCGAGGTTTGTGGAAACCAATCAAGGTGGGCGACCTGGCTCTCCAGTTTTCACTGGACTACAGTTGCGCGACAGCACCGGACTTCACTTGAAAATAAGTGTTACCGGTATCGCCATTAAACCTTCCCATCCGGGGGGTGGAGGTACCTTGAAAGTGGGGATCAGTTAATAAAGTTCTATACTCTGTATTTTACCAGCATAATTTATATACTTTCCACCAAAATTATTATGCTCGCCCTCTAAAAATTGCCAAGGCATTCTCGTCACTGTTAATTGGCGGGATATATTCAAGCCAAGGTAGCTCCGATAAAGGTTGCGAACTGCTACCATACGAAGAAATAATTATTTCACGCTGCTCTGCTTCAGACCGTAACCGCTCAAGTACTCTGTCAAAAATAACGCCACCAAAGGGATTAAAGAAAAAGAAAACTGTGGCATCCGTATAATCGACATAACGGGCATCGGCATTCAGATATTTCACATCCTTCAAATATAGTCTATTTGCCTGTTGCGCAGCATAAGTGCAAAAAGTAGGCTGATACTCCACCCCCATAGAGCGTGTACCTGTCAGTAAATGCATAAGCGAAGTTATTTTTCCTAACCCAGACCCTAAATCGTAGAAATAATCATTCTCAGTGAATGTAATTCTCTCTGTCAACTCTACTATTACACTGGCAGGTGTCGGCTCATAACGCACCATACCGTACTCTGGCTGCAGGATAGTTTTCGGGTGCGGCAGAGGAAGCAAAATCTCATTTAACAAAAAGTCAAGATTCTCATAACCGTAATGTGGCTCTCCCCATCTTTGTGATACAAACTCTGTATAAGGCTGAAACCATGCTCCCAACTCTTTTGGTGTTGGCTTTTCGCTTTTTAGGCGAAGAAGCCATTTTTCGGCAATAGTTGCATTAAACGCGTATAAACGTTCTTTTAATTCTTGTGCCTTCTTCTCTAAGTGGGCTCGTTCAAGATTATCAGAATTCAATTTCTCTATAGTTGCCACAAAATCGAGCGCTTCTTTGCGCATCCTAAAATTAGGCTCTTCAAAAAGAGCTAAGTTTTGTTCTATTTCATCAAATTCGCGTTCTAATATGGTTATATTCACTTAGCAAGTTTACCAAATTGTTTTTTCTCCAAAAATGCTTTCGTATAGGATTTCTCTTTTGGAGAAAAATTTAACCTGCGTGTTATAGCATATCTTTGCGAGGCCTGATTCTTTTCGGGGTATATCCATTCCTTTCTGCGCAAAAAGAGCTTGTCGCTAAAATAGTTTTGTGTCACAATAACATCTAGCATATTTACCCTAAACAAAGAGGATATTATGGCAAAAAACATTATTGTTCTTTCAGACGGCACAGGGCAAGAGGGTGGTAAAGGGCACGATACCAATGTTTATAAGTTAATGCGAATGCTGGAGGATCGCACAGAGCGGCAGATCGTTTTTTATGATCGCGGTATTGGTACAGATACCAATAAAATCACGGGCAATCTCGCTGGTGCTGGCTTTTCAGAGAATCTTTTAGAATGCTATCAATTTATCTACGAAAACTATAATGCGGGCGATAAAATTTATCTCTTTGGCTTTAGCCGGGGGGCTGCAACGGTCAGAAGTTTGGCTAATTTTATGCACTATTTTGGAATTTTGCCAAAATCACGCCCTGAATTGATAGAAAAAGCCTATGCGCTCTATAAAATTGGTCGAGAAGAACGAAAGAATGAGATGCCGGAAGAGGAAAAAAGCTTTTTAATAGAGCAGTTGATCGAAATAGCGGAAGCAAACCCAATCACGGATGTACTCCCGAGGGGTTCATCCCTAAATGAAAAAGCGGGGAAATTTGTCCACGAGCATCCAAACCAGTGGGCGTCCATCGAATTTTTAGGCGTTTGGGATACTGTCCCCGCTTTAGGTGCGCCAGCTGCGGTGATCGATACTTTTGTCAATTTTATCCCCGGGTGGAAACATCGTTATCATGATTTTACGCTTCACCCCAGTGTCAAGAATGCCTATCATGCCCTTTCTATTGATGATGACCGCAAGTGGTTTCAACCAACGATTTGGAATTCCTATAATGAGAATTATCAAAAAGTGGAGCAAGTCTGGTTTAGCGGTTCCCACACAGACGTAGGTGGTGGTTTTAGAGAGCCGGGTTTGTCTGATATTACACTTGAGTGGATGCTGCAAAAGGCTGTCGCGCACGGCGTAAAGCTTTATTTGCGCTCAATCCAGTATTGGAATTTTTGCGTTGCCCCCGACCCCACAGATGATATTCACTTGCCGCGCGTTGGCGCGGGTAGAGCATACCCGGAGATGAAAAGAAGTTGGTCAAAAGCTGCGCAAGAAACTTTTGGCTTGCCCAAAATTCATGCCAGTGTTTTGGAACGTGCAGAACGAGTTAAAGGATATAAGCCTTGGATATTAGAAGAGTTCCCTGAGCATGAGGTTGAGCCTTGGGTTGACAATTTTGAATATGAAGGCGAAGAAATATCCATTCGCGATTATGATGAAAAAAATTGGCAAGAAAGATTGGCCTTTGATGGTAGAGCCATAAAGATAAAGAATATCGAAGCCTACTATAATAAATTGCTTGAGCGCGGCAGATGGCACGAAAATAGACTCAAAAGAGATTTAGTGCGCTGGTTAAAAAAGAAAGAATAAGCGCATCCGCAAAATATCTAAAAAAACTGTGTTATACTACCGTCCGCTCCGCGAGGAGCTTTTATTCTGGTTTTGGTTTTTTCGTAACGCCCAACAAGATTGGGCGTTTTTCTTGCAACAGAGTGGCTCTTAATTTGGGACGGGTCAACTGTTGAAGAACAGGCGCATTGGCTGAAAAGCTGATGTATCAAGACCCTAGTCACCACATAGACGGCAAAGAACACAAAGAAAAACTTTGTGCTTCTTCGTGCCTTCGTGGTGAAACAACTCAATTTAGGAGACAAAATGTCCACCCAATTTTCAGATTTAAACCTTCATCCCGAACTGATGGAGGCCCTTGAAAAGCGCGGCTACACAGAGCCAAGCCCCATTCAGGCGCAAATGATTCCAATCATGCTGACCGGCGCAGATGTTATCGGTCAGGCGCAAACAGGCACAGGCAAAACCGCTGCCTTCGCCCTCCCCATTCTTCAAAATCTTATCCCCGGGCAACGCAAACCCCAAGCCCTGATCCTTTCCCCCACCCGCGAACTTGCCATGCAAGTAGCTAAAGCATTGGAAGGATACGGTGCTTATACCGGCGTTCGCGTTCTCTCGATTTATGGCGGATCCTCCTACGGACGCCAGATCGGCGCACTCAAACGTGGCGTAGACGTGGTCGTCGGAACCCCCGGGCGTTTACTCGACCTGCTCAAAAAGAAATCCCTAGACTTAAGCGCAATTCGCACCCTCGTCCTCGACGAAGCAGATGAAATGCTCAGTATGGGCTTTATTGATGATATCGAAACTGTTCTAGACGCAACCCCAAATCAACGTCAGATCGCTCTTTTCTCTGCCACCATGCCAGCCGGAATCCGCAAATTGGCATCAAAATATCTCAATGACCCGCAATCTGTAAATATTAAGAAAAAACAATTAACCGTTGCAGCGATCGAGCAAAGATATTACCTCGTCAACCAACGAGATAAACTCGCTGCAATGACCCGCCTTTTTGAAGCAGAAGAAATTACCCGCGCACTTGTTTTTGTCCGCACCCGCGCCGGGACAGGGGAACTCTCCAGCGCACTATCCACTCGAGGCTTCTCCGCAGAAATGTTAAACGGAGACCTCTCTCAGGATGCGCGCGAACGCGTTATGTCCCGTTTCAGAAATGACCGGATTCAAGTCCTCGTCGCAACGGACGTGGCCGCACGTGGTCTCGATATTGATGACATCTCCCACGTTTTCAACTACGATCTGCCAGACGACCCCGAAGTTTTCGTCCACCGAATCGGACGCACCGGTCGCGCCGGAAAAGATGGAATCGCCATCTCACTACTCACCCCGCGCGAAAATCGGATGTTGCGCCGAATCGAAGGCTATACCCGTCAAAAACAAACAAAAGCTGACCTGCCCACCAAAGCCCAAATTCAGGAAAAACGCAAAGCTCAACTCGTAACCCGCATGGAAGTCTGGCTAAGACGCGGACGCTATGCAAACGAAATGACAATGGTCGAAGAATTGGTCGAAGCAGGGCACGAGCCTCTTGAAATTGCTGCCGCTGCGATGAGAATTGTGCGCGAAAGCGAAAAACAACGCCCCATCGAGAATATCGGCGACGTACGCGATTTCAAATCACGCCGTGACCCAAATAGAACGCGAAACGCACGCAATAATCGAGATAAAGGACGCGGCAAGAAACGCAACCGCTCAGATTTCTCGTCCCGAAAATCACACGAAGCCGGTATGGTCCGCCTAAGTCTGGATAAAGGCCGCGCAGATGGCATTCGCCCGGGCGAAGTTGTGGGCACACTGGCCTACCATGCCAATATCCCCGGCAAAGTGATCGGCGCGATCAGCATCCAGGATAACCAAACCTTCGTTGATGTACCAGAGCAATTTGTTGATAAAGTTTTGGCAAAAGACGGTAGTTATCGCCTAAGAAATAACACGCAAATTGCAGTAGATAGAGCGTAACATACGCTTTCAATCAATAGTAGCCTTGTGAGAGTGAACTCTCATAAGGCTTTTTATTTCGGAGAAATCAAAGATAGATTACAATGTTGTAAATTAGCATCCTAACTAATCAGGAGTTCCGTGGAAAGTATCCCTATATTTTTATTCCTATGTTTTTACTCTATTGCGTCCGTTCTGTTCAGTTTTATCCCAGCCTTTGTAGCACACATCAGAGGTAATTCTTTTTTGTGGTGGTGGTTTGGTTGTTGGTGCTTTTTGGTTGTCGCAGTATTCTTCGTCGAAGATTCCCTTTCTTACTATGTTCCATTTACGTTTTTGATCATACTCATCATTGCGGCAGCTATAAAATCTCCTGAAAAATCGCCGATATCAAGCAATGCAAATCATTATCATGGGAAAGAGTAAAAAACAAAATGAAGCTTGGAGCTCTCACAAAGGAATCATAATGTCCTTCATCTACCACATCTCCCCAAGCTCAGATTGGCAATCTGCTCAAGAAAGATGTGAATATAGAGCTGAAAGTTTAGCAACAGAAGGTTTCATTCACTGCTCAACCGCAGAGCAAGCTGCGCCCGTTGCAAATGCCTTTTATGCCGGGCAAAAGGATTTGCTCCTCCTTGTAATTGACCCTGTTAAACTCACTTCTCCTCTGCAATGGGATCCACCCGCACACCCTGCCCCAGAATCTGCGCCTTTATCCTTGCAGGGGAAATTCCCCCATATCTATGGTGCGCTAAATTTGGATGCAGTTGTCGAAGTACTTGATTTTTCGCCAAACCCAAAGGGACATTTCTCATTCCCTCAACTTAAAGAAACTAATTACTGAACACTGATTACTAATTAAAATGACCCACTTCCTCACCTGGTATCTCACCCTCACCTTTCTCGGTCTCCTGAGCTTTCCTCTGGTCTACACCCTTTTCCCTAAATTCGCAGATCGCGGCTATACGCTCTCCCGTGCAGCAGGGATGCTGGTCTGGAGCTACATTTTCTGGATTCTCACATCACTTGGTCTCTCAGCAAATAATCTCGGCGGCATTTTACTAAGTTTAGCAATTTTGGCAGGCTTAAGTCTTTGGGCTGCTTCAAAAACTTTTAGCGATATAGACTCTCTCCTAAAGTGGTTTAAGAAAAACTCGCGCCTTATCATCACCGTCGAAACTTTATTCTTCCTTTCGTTTGCGGCACTTGCTCTTTTCCGCGCCGCAAATCCTGAAGCCCTTGGCACCGAGAAACCGATGGAACTGGCATTTATCAACGCCATTTTACGCTCGCCCACTTTCCCACCGCGCGACCCCTGGCTCTCTGGCTACGCCATTTCTTATTATCATTTTGGCTATATCATGACAGCCATGCTCGCCAAACTCACCGCTACAGCGGGTAGCATCGCTTTCAATTTAATGACCGCGCTCATTTTCGCCCTCAGCGCAATTGGCGCTTATGGCATTCTTTATAATTTGCAGTCTTCAGACTCCAGACTTAAGACTTTAGAAAAGGAAACTCAACATACATTTCACCTTTCTGCATTACTAGCGCCCCTTTTCCTGCTCCTTATTTCCAATTTTGAAGCCTTGCTCGAAATACTTCATCAAAAAGGTATCTTCTGGAAGGCAAATTCCCCCAATTTCTGGACATGGCTCAATATAAAAACCCTCAACGAAGACCCCGCCACCCTTGTCCCTATCCCTGAGCGTTTTTGGTGGTGGTGGCGCGCCTCCCGCGTTGTACAAGACTTTGACCTCGCAGGCAATTTCCGCGAAGTGATCGACGAATTCCCCGCCTTCTCTTTTATTCTTGGCGATCTTCACCCCCACGTTCTTTCTCTGCCATTTACGCTTCTCGCAGTCGCTATTGCGCTGCATATTTATCTTGGCGGCTGGCATGGAGAAAGTAGCATTTTCAAATTTCGCTTCACACTCTCCCCACTCGGGATATTTATCGTCGCGCTCACGCTGGGCGGCCTCGCCTTTCTCAACACATGGGATATCCTCATCGCCGCCGCGCTCATTGCATCTGCTTATACACTCAAAAGCGCAAATGAAAAGGGCTGGAGTCTACAACGCTTCGAAGATTTTCTCTATTTCGGGATGCTTACAGGCATCGCCGCCATTCTGCTCTACCTCCCCTTTTATCTCGGATTTTCCTCTCAAGCGGGCGGTATTCTCCCAAATCTGATTAATCCCACACGCGGCGCACATCTTTGGGTGATGTTCGGGACCTTGCTCCTGCCCATCTTCTTTTGGATGTATACGCTATGGCGCGGCAAAATTAACTGGAAATTGGGTTTCGGACTTGTTTTGGGCTTGCTCTTTGCCCTTTGGCTTTTTTCCTGGCTCATTACTTGGGTGGCTTCGCTCGCAAATTCGACATTGGCAGTGACCCTCATCCAAATGCAGGGATTAACGACTTTGGGCGAAGTGTTTTCTCAGGCAACTGCTCGACGATTGCAATATATTATGGGTAGCCTGACTCTGCTAGCTGTGGCGGGGGGAGCGGTATCTTTGCTTTTCTTCAGAAAAATGCCCAATAACGCCGAGCAAGATGAAAGGCGTGCGCCCTCGGCGACATCCTTTATCCTGTTATTAACGCTTTTGGGATCACTGCTTGTTATCGCCCCTGAGTTTTTCTATCTACGTGACCAGTTTAGCACACGGATGAATACGATTTTCAAATTTTATTATCAGGCTTGGCTTTTATGGAGTTTGGCAGCAGCCTATGGAATCTCCACTTTACTTAAGAAAAAGAGTGGCATTATCCTTTTTGCGCTTATTTTGACTACTTTGATTTATCCGGTTTATGGCGTGATGAGCAAAGCGCGGGCAAATACGCTTTCTTTGGATAGTGCGGGCTATCTCCAGGAAGATGAAGCGGCTGCGATAGAATGGCTAAAAAATGCGCCCGATGGCATTATTTTGGAAGCCGTGGGCGGGAGCTATACCGGCTATGCGCGCATGGCGACAAATTCTGGTCTCCCGACTGTGCTCGGCTGGCCTGGGCATGAATCTCAATGGCGTGGCGGTTACGAAGAAATGGGCTCGCGCCAAGGCGATATAGATATGATCTATAGCACCCCAGATTGGGAAACCGCCGAGGGATTTTTGACAGAATACAATGTGAGTTATGTGGTGATCGGGTTGCTCGAAGAAAGTACTTATCTTGTGAAAGAAGAAAAGTTCAGTCGTTATCTTGAGCTTGTTTTTTCGCAGGGGAGTGTGAGAATTTATCGTTTTCCTTAGGGTAGTGGTAAAGAGTAAATGATAGTCTTGTCATTGCGAGGCAGCTTGATCGCCGAAGCAATCTCCAAGACGGTGTGGGAGATTGCCGCGCTACATAAACTTCGCTCGCAATGACATGCCATCACTTATTACATGACCACCTCCCCTTAGTAACCTACACTTTGGATAAACACAAATTTCAGCGCATTTCATCCCATTTATCAGAGCTTTCAACCCCCTCAGAACCTTTTTATCATTTAGCTTGCGCCACTAACCAACAAAAAATCCCCTCAGGCAAAAAGCCTGAGGGGATTTGATTTTAAGAGAATTCGCTTATACGGCAGATGATTTTCTCAAACGACGTGCAAAGAAAATAACTGCAACGAAAACGATCATCATTACCACAAGACCGGGGATGCCAACATCATCGGCGAAACCGCCATCGGGTAATTCGCTTGGTATTCCTGAAGAAGTAGGTATTACAGTAAGAATAGCATCTGCGGCTTGAGTAAGCGCAGCCGAAACTGTACCTGTAGCTGCTATATCAGGGGTAGCTGTTGGTGTTTCTGTGGCAACAGCTACAACAGGTGTTGCACTGGCTGTAGGAGAAGCAATAGGGCTGGGGCTAGCCAAAGGCGCTTGCTCTTCCATCTCTGCTTCTGCGGTAGCAGTGTGGATTTCAGCAATCTGTGTATTTTGTGCAATTTCTGTAGCACCTGCATTAGCAGCAGCTTCATCTTGATTAGGGCGTAATATTGCAAAACCCGCAATACAAATTAACGCCAATAAAATAACGCCACCCAGAACACTAGCTACAATAATAAAAGTTCTATTACTCGCTTCTTCCGGTAAAGCTTCATCATCAATATCTTCGGGGAAAAATTCATTGTCATCATCTTCAGGTATAAACGCCATTTTCTTCTCCTCTTTCCTACTAAATAATGCTTATCTTATCCCAATACTTCCAAGTTTACCAGAGGGACAATAAGCGTTTCGCCACTCACCAATTTCACTTCACCTGCTACAACGCGCAAACCATTTGGCAGCACCTTTAAACCTTCTGGCAAATGAATTAATTGTCCACTCGCGCCAGCATGGGGCGCGCGAAGCAAACGTACTTTTTGTCCGGGTGCAAAGACTTCTATATCACGCGGCACCGGGGGGAAATCTGTGTGCGGGAGCGGGATGATCACCTCAGGGCGCGTGCCCTTATAACGATCATAACGTTCTCCGTTTACGGTCACATTTTCACGCTGATTATTCGTGCTGATGATCTTGTAGGCACTCTCATTCATCGCACGTTTTCCAATCGCATCTGTAGCAATAATAGGATAAGGCATCTTACGCGCCAAGCCTAATAATGAGGGATGAATACTGGATAGAATAAGACCGCGCACCGTAATATCCGCTGCCGCTTTAAGACTCTCTGGATTTTGACATGATCCCGCTAAAATAACAAAAGAGCGGAGACTAATATCCATTTGGCTTGCTTCCAATATATGAGCAGGATCCTCGGCGAGAACGTGGAGCGTGCCACTGTTTGCTCTGCCGTTTCCCCAAACTCCCTGAATAAGCGCACCAACTTCCTGGATCACCACACCTTTATTGGGGATTAATTCAGTGATTTCACCAGAAATGCCCGCTTTTAAGGCAAATTCTTTGTCAGATGTATCTATTAAAACCTGTCCACCGCCAACTGCGACTACTCGTCCGCTATGTTCTACTTTGATCGCCCTGGGGATAAGACCTCCCCCACTGGCGATGGTCGTTCCTGCTGTTATATTTTTACCGACCTGCACATTTTTTATTTTCTTTTCAGCGGCATTGGGGCTAATATCCAATAAACGAGCTACATCAATAAGATGATGTTTATGTGAGTATTCGGCCTCTGCCACTACGGTGCTGGCAAGGACGCGCTGGTTAAGTTTTGCAATAACTTCGCCGTGAACGGGCAATTCTCTTTTGCGGATAATCGTTGTTAGGGCAAGGGTGTGAGATACGGGCGCAAGCATAGAATTAGCCTCCTAAGGACCAGAGCCATTTCTTGATAAGTTCGCGACGACGTACATCATCGGAGGTTAGATCAAGGGGGCGACCGCGACCATCCAAAACGATGCCCAAGGCACTTCCGCCAACTTTCATGGAAACTTTTTTCCCTGCACCAATGCCTATATCGGCGCGTTTTAGAGGGACAAGGCTAAGGTCAGCGACTTGCCCTATGCCCAATGGCAAAACTTCAAACCCGCCTTCTTTTAATTCAGCGGTGCTGACAGAACCATCGGCATGTTTAAGGCGAGCTTGCAAGATGCTTGTTCCGTAACGCGTATTACTAAGCGGGCTAACGAGCGTTGCAAGATTGACAAAAGCACCCGATTCGAGAGCTTGAACAGGCAGGATGCTATTTATTTCAGCCGCTGCGCCCAGAGCAGGAAGAAGGTTGTTTTGGTCAAGAATAATCGTTGAGATTCCTGTTGGTTGAAGAGCATCTAGCAGGATAAGGAGACTTTGCCCCAGCGTGGGGGCGTTTGAAAGGACGCTGCCTCCGGCAAGAATAATTTCAAATAACGGAAGCAAGTTGCTCTTAAGAGCGGGCACACCATCGGGCATTTTTTCCCGTGCGCTTTCCATCGCGATCCGTAGTGCTTCACGCCCTAGTGCTTGTTCCATCTGCAAGCCATCTTTTGTAGCGGGGATGCTATTGGGGTGAAGTGCTTTGGTATAGATATAATCGTTAATCCGCTGTGGAGAGGCTTCAAAAGTGAGCCAGCGGGCAATATTTTCCGGTTTTGTATATTTGAGTAGTTCGGCAATGCTGGCACCCATGCCCAGGCGTGGATAAGTTTTGGTATAAAGTTTGCCGCCAAGCCCCATAGAAATGGTTGTGGCAGAGGCGCCCAAATTTACTGAGAGGAGTGCTTTTTTCTCGCCGTAAAGGTGACTAAGCAGCTGGATAATCCTTCCTTCAGCAAAAATGGAAGGAAGGATACGTCCACCAGCCCACATATCGAGCGCTTCGATGCCGGGAATTTGCTTTTTACGGATTTCAATAAGTGCGCGCGCCAATGTTGTACGCGCTGAGCGTAGGTCTTCTGTTTCTACAGAGGGGCGGATATTGGAAGCGGTATGAAATTCACTGCTAAGGCTCTCAAGAAGCTCCCTGATTTCAGTATCCATTGCCTGATTCCCTGCAAAAATAATTGCGGGACGTTTCTCTTTGGGGAGTAGGTAAATGGCCAAGCCAATAATTTCGATGATCTTTTTTAGGGATTTCGTTGCGCCTTCATCTGTGCCGCCAGCAATAATTATTAGGTCTGGCTTTGCTTTTAGAATAGCGTCTATTTGTTCTTCATCTTTGCGTGTATCGTTCAGGCTAAGGCTGCCAACAACGCGACCATAAGTAGTCTCTACAAGATTTTTAGCACTCTCTAAAGAGACTTCTGAAAGTAGACCTGCAACCACGACTCTGAGTGTTTCTCCGACAGAGGATGTCGCGGTGATAGCATCTACACCGCTGCCATCTTCCTGCACTGAGGAAATGATGCTTTGCTCAGCGTCGATAAAGCTTCTGCCTGTTATTTCTTCCAGTTTTTCGATGGCTTCACCGATTCCTGCAGAAATGTCGTTAAAAGGCGCGTGAGCGGTGCTGGGAGATTGCCCGATTGCGATAAAGCGATAGCGACCTTCAACCACGTCAAAAAGGATGGCGCGCGTGGTCGCAGAGCCAACATCAAGAGCTAGAACAGAGTCACCTTCGATTACTGAGGCCATAAGGTTTAGAGGAAAGATCCAATGAATTTAATAAGAAAATCAATGCGCCCAATGAAAGCGGTTAGCGCGGCAGAAAAAACACCTGCAAATAAAACACCAAAAGTAATTGCAATAAATATCTTGCCGAAAAATGCAAGAGATCTTGTGACACGATTACGCTGTTTTTTACCACCATCATCGCGTTTTGCGCTAAATTGGAAATAAACCAGCGTAGAAATAGTAACAAATAACATTAGAGAGGCTTCAAAAACCTTGCCTAAATCTTTGAACAAGGAAATTCCATCAAAGGCATTGATAGAGGCTTCAACTTGGGGAAAGAGTGTTCCTGTTACAGCACCACCGATCGCAATTGCAGCGCCAACACCAACCATCAAAGCGAGGGAGGGCGTTCCAAGTTTAGACAAAGGCGGAAATGCTTTGGCAAAAAGGAGCAAAGCCAAAACCATTAAAATTATCCCTTCAATAGAACCAGAAAGGGCGGGAACTATCAGTTGCGACCAAAAAACTTGTCCTAAGAGCAAGGCTGCTACATATCCGGCAGAAGCACCGATAAAAATATAGACCGCTGCTCTAAAGAAGAAGTTGTCTCCGAAAAGATACGATAAGACAGCTACGGTGAATAAAAAGGCGAAGACACCAGAAATCAATTCCATCTTATTTCTCCTCCTTCGATTTCTGCCCGGATTTTAATGCCGCCAGGAAATTTACCATTGCACCCACCGCTATCAAAATTTCAGCGAGGAAAAGCCCCACGCTATAAGAGTCCCAATATTCTCTGGCAAACCCATCTTGCTCTTGCGCAAGCCCATTTGCTTCTTTGAGCCGTTCATAAGTGGCTCCGCCAGAAAGCCCGCTTAACAATCCATCTACCTGCCCGGAAGCGTAATAAGGGTAGAGCATCGGCTCGGCTTGGGCGCTAACAGCCAGCAGAAGAGGCGTATCCGAATCATTAAGAGCCAAGCTGCTTTGCTCGATCCAGTTGCGCCCTTTTTCTACATCATCAGTCAAAATAATGATCACAGAAAAATCAGAGAATTTTCTTATATTCTGTAGAGGGGGCAATTCCCAAACAGAATTTTCAGCTATTCTTTTGGGAGCCATCACTCTGGGGTCGGTCGCAAAGCCTAGCATCCCAGAAGCATCTCCTGGCAGATAGCCCAGATCAATATAATTTTCGCCTTCTATCAGTTGAAAAGGCTCTCTAACTATTTCTGCTAGAGAATTTTTAGCCAAAGCAGGTCCCATCGGAGAAGTAGAAAGTGTTATCAACATCTCGCTCTTGGTCATTAATTGCTTTATAAGCGGAGCAGCAACTATTTTCATTTCTGTAGAGAAAGCAGCTTCATAATCAAATACAATCAAAGCACTTCCTCCGGCAGGGAGGTCATTTACAAGCTTAAAACTTTCCTGCACTTCAAATGCAGCGGATGCTGGTGAAGCAACCATTTCTGTTTTGCTAAGCAAAGAAAAAACAACACCAAGCAGCAACAAAGATGCGATTATCCAACGCAAAAGAGGAATAGAAGAAGTTTCCTTTGGCGCCTTAAAAGGACTAGGCTGTGATTCTTTTGCCAAAAGTTCTTCTAAAATAGCCGCGCTACTTTGCTGACTTTCTGCCACTTGTAATTTTATCGAGTGTGCCCTTGGTTTGCTCAAGGGTCCCAACCCAGGGTTAGCGGGCAAGACACCCGTTAATCCAGCCAAGGGGCCTGTTTCAGCAACAACTTGCTCATCAGAAGTTTTTGAAGAATCTGCAACCACATCGGCTACGGGGCGCATCGCCTGAACCCAACTGGGCAACTCTGCATCACCAGCAGAATCTGATACTTCTGCTTCAGCAGCAGGGAATTCATCATCTACATCTTCTGGCCCCAAACTAGAGAGCCAATCGGGGGTTTCGATGCCAAAAATATCATCGTCGACACTCTCTTCGGGTGTATCGTCAGCAAGAAAAGCAGACGCAGAAGGCGTAGCCTCTGCTTCTCCGTTATCCGTTGCAGGCAAACCATCTAACCAGTCGGGCTTCTCTTCTTCAAAGGGAGAATCTTCGAGTTTTGCTTCATCCAGCGGACCTGTAGCAGGCTCTCCCATTTTGGATAGCCAATCCGGGACATCGGCCTCTTCAGCATCTGCCAGTAATTCATCGGATGTATCAAAGGCCTGTGAACTTGCTTCCGCTTCAGGGGCATCATCTACACCCTGAGCAGAAAAATCATCCGCAGGTAGCGCAGAAAGCCACTCTGGATCCTCATCACCAGGGCTATCGGCATCTTCACCTACAGCATCATCTGCGGAGGTTAAAACACCTACCCAGTCAGGCACATCTTCGTCAGCGCTAAGAGAGTCCTTTTCTACAGATTCTTCCACAGCAGGAGGCGTATCATCTTCACTTTCACCAGGAGCCTGTAAATCGCTCATCCAATCAGGGAGGTCGGCATTAGCTTCAAGCGAAACTTCTTCTTCGGCTGACTTTTCTTCTGAGATAGGAGGAGTAATATCTTCACTTTCTTCAGAGCCTTGTAAATCACTCATCCAGTCTGGGAGTTCACCTTCAGAATCAAGAGATATTTCTTCTTCTACAGCTGGTTTTTCTTCTGCTACAGGAGGAGCATCTTCAATTTCATCTGAACCTTGCAAATCGCTCATCCAGTCAGGGAGTTCGCCACTAGGATCAAGAGAAACTTCTTCTGCGACTACTTCTTTTTCTTCTTCTATAACAGGAGAACCGGAAGCTGTATCATCACCGGAGAGCCAATCTGGTAAATCATCATCACTGCTAGCAATGGGTACTGCATCTTCAACAAAAGTTTCTTCGCTTTCACCAGATGCTTGTAAATCGCTCATCCAGTCTGGGAGTTCGCCGTCAGCATCGAGAGAGATTTCTTCGGCGATTTCTTCTTTTGCTTCTTCTATGACTGGAGGAGCGGAAGCAGCATCATCTCCAGAGAGCCAATCAGGTAAATCATCATTGTCACTGATAATAGGTGCGGCATCTTCAACGGAAGATATTTCAGTTTCGCTAGCGCTTTGTAGGTCACCCATCCAATCAGGGAGGGTTTCGTCAGTATCGTCTTCGAAGGAACCGGCATCCGCTTCTTGCGCGGAAACAGGTTGAACCGGGGATGTTTCGATGGAAGGTTCTATCGTCGAATCTTTCTCTTTGGAAAGTGTAGAAAGCCAATCTGGAAGTTCTCCATCATCCGTATCCGCATCTTTAAGAATTGGTTTTTCTTCTTCTTTTTCAGTGAAAAGATCGGGGAGGGCATCCGCATTCTCTTCTTTTTCATCGCCCTGAAGGTCTGAAACCCAACCAGGAAGTTCGCCTGTTTCGATAGGAGGCTCTTCTTCTGCTGAGGGGCGAGGGGCATCGCCTGCAGTGATGGGTTCGTCTACAGCAGGAATGCCTTCAGGGATTTCTTCGTCCTCTTCTGGAGCAAGATCGCCTTGCAGATTCACTAGCCAATCGGCTGCTTCTTCTTCATCATCATCTTCGTCACTGTCTAATCCCGACAGCCAATCGAGTGGCGCCGAGTCATCTTCTTTTTCTACTTCTGGCTCTTCTGATTCTGCTTTAGGTTCAGAAGGTGGCGGAGGTGGAGCTTCTTCTTCTTTTGGCTCTTCTTCTTTATTTTCCCCTTGGCGCGCATTTTTCAGCCATGCAGGAAGGCTGTGTTCGAGCTCAGATGTTTCTTTTGCGGTTGGCGTGTGCCCAGAATCGATCAGCTTTCCCGCGCCATTTAATTCACTGGTGCTTTGTCTGAGAGCCTGCTTGCAATGTTGGCAATTTTCTAATTCGCCGGGATTTTCTTCTCCGCAAACGGGGCAATTAATCTTTTCCATTATTTACCCCCATAAGGGCGATCTGCGCCAATAAGAACGCGCAAGCCCGTTAGCAATGAGCCTAGCGCAACGCCTATCAAAATACCGCGTGCGCCGCTTGAGGAAAAGACAGAAAAGATACTAGCTATAAAGGGGCGAATTTCTTCATCAAGACCAGGAGATTGTAAAAAAGGCAGGGGGGCGGCAGCAAACATAATAATGAGCACAGTTCCGAGAAAAACAAATGCCATGAGATCATTTCGATGACGCAAAAGGCGAATGGCTGCGTAGATCAGGGTCACGACCATGATGGCGAGCAAACTGCTCTCAACGGGCAAAATCACAGAATCGAAAAGAGTCTGCATTGCAGCGGAATCAGTTCCGAGAAAGATCCCCATAAAGAATGTGATGAGCAATGAGATAACCAAAAGAAGGCTATAAAATCTTCCTTTTTCTTTTGCACTTATTTTTTTGATATGAACGCTCAATAAATTAAAGACACCTACAAGAAGAGCAACCGCAGCAAGAACAACTGCCCACTGCACAAAAGTTGTGCGCAAGCCAGCCAAGAGAGCGTTATTTGGCAGGAAATAACCCAACAAAACCAATAAACCAACAGCAATTGCGATTACGGGGGAGAGAAATCTATTCATTAGAGACCTCCCAAAAGCTTCATTGCTGCACCGCCAATTAAGGCTGCTACGATAAGCCAGCGCAACACATCTTGTGCATATAGACTAACAAGATGCGCTCGACCTGTTTCGAGATAGGCCCCCGCTGCAAAAAGCTCTTCCCCGATAAGCGGCTCACTGGCACTAGCATATAAAACTGCCTGAGCAGGGATAGAATCTGTTGCCGCAAGGGTAAAGGATTGTTTTCTCGCAGCAGCATCGCTGATAAGTCCCGCTTCAATGCCAAATCCGCCCACAAGAATATTCGCTGAAATATGCTCATCATAAATCGGAGCCAAAACACCAGCCGCATAAGAAAAAGGCGTTACGCCTGCTAAACGACCTGAACTTGCTTTATATCTTTGCTCTGCCCCAGCGAAACGATGGGCTGTTCTTAAATTATCTTGAGAAAGAATGGCGAGAGTTGCATCGCCAGAAGTAGCGATAGGCGCCTGATCGCTCGCCGCAGAAAACTCTGCAGCATGACGCATCAGACTAAGTGCGGCAAAAGATGTTGCGGTGCGGGGATTTGAGATACCGGCAGAACCAAGCGAAAAGTGGATACCTGTCCCATCTTCAACAGCGGTACCGATTGCCTGATCAAATTTACGAAATGCGGGGATATCACGAAAAGAAGCTTTTACCCTGTCTTTGAGTAGAAAAAGACCCAAAAGAAGAATAAAACTAAATATAACAAGACCTAGGCCAGCAAGGTTGGAAAGAAAAGCAGTGTTTTGCACGGATTATTCCTTCTTTAAGAATGCAGTAAAAGCGCGAGTTTCTTCTTTGTTTTCAAGGAGGTGTGCCAAATCTTTTACACGATCATGCCCAAGAAAAGGCTGTCCAATATAGAGTAGCTGTGCACCAATGGGCATAAATGGCTCTCCAATTTCCAGCAACCATACACTAAGGTTCTTTACCTTCAAACGGGCTAAAGTATTTGCCCACTTTGTCCATTTAATGCTTGGGTTTTGCATAGGCTAAAGTATAGCATATTTCAAGGTTGGGTAATTTTAATTGCGCTCACAAGCGAGGTCAAGGAACCCTTAGGGGGATAGTAAGCAGAAATCACCTACAGGCATAATATAAGCTCAGCTATGATAATCATTTTTAGACCCTGAACTTTCCCTTGCAATGGATTTAATATAAGCACCACCCTTCCCCAAACAAGAAACTCTACAAATCACATAGTTTGGGGAACCTTTGCCCAAGCCCTGTCGTCTATCAGATGAAAATAAACATATCATGAGGTAAAAAAATGAAAAAGAATATAGCTTTCCTGTTTTTGATCACGATCGTACTCACCGCTTGTGCGGGAGCAAACCCCTCCCCATCACTGAGTGACACTACCTGGGAATTAGTCTCCTATGGAGAAAGAGAAAATCCAACGCCAGCGCTACCAAATATAGATACAACAATTTCTTTCAATGCTGATGGCAATCTGAATGGAAATATGGGCTGCAATAGTTTTTTTGGCGCTTTCAAAATTTCAGAAGATAAAATTGAAATTGGCCCAGTTGGCTCAACTGAAATGTATTGCGAAGATACAATGGATCAAGAAATGGCTGTCCTTAGCCTACTCAACGGGACATTGACTTTTGAAAATGATGGCAACACACTAACGATCTTCTCAGAAGATGGCAGCTTGACGCTAAACTTAGCCCAGAAATAAACGAAAAGGTCGGGAAGCAATGCTTCCCGACCTTTTTTATCTCAACCTATATTCGAAATGAATATCTTCTGGCTCCATTTCGAATAATTCAACATCAACTTCCTCTGCCAGCACGCATCCCAAATACTGATAAAAATGGACTGTATTCTCCGATGGCGTGGATGAGATATACATCTTCGCCGCGCCCATGCTTTGGGCTTGCTCGGCAGCGAGAGAAAAGAGTCTGCGCCCCAACCCTGTTTTACGCACGCTCTTGCTCACATGCAAGAACTTAAGTTGCAACGTATCTTTCTTGCTCCCAATGAACTTCTCTTCGAGAATCGCGACCCCGACCAAAGTCTCACCTTCGAATGCACCCCAAAAGAAACCGCCGCGCTCAAGACAATCTACCAAAAAGGGATGATAATGCTCCGGCTCGCCAGGCGGCCAGCCCTGCATATCATAATGCTCCTGCTCAAGGACAAGTTCTCCATTAAGAAAGTGGTAGACATTCTCAACCACTTCTGCGCGGTCGATTTCCCAGATATTTGGGAGTTCATTTTTCTTTAACTTGCGGATCTTTATCATAATTACGTCACCAGCTTCTTCGTCATAAAGTGGAGCGCATATCCTTTGGGATGATCGGGCAAGGTGCCGAAAACTTCGTAGCCCAATTTCTCGTAGAAGGGCCTGGCTTGCCAAGATGTTGTATCAAGCAGAGCGCGTTCAAAACCATTTTCGATGGCAAAGGCCTCAGCTTTTTCGACCATTTGGCTGCCAATATCATGCCCTCGGGCTTCTTCTGAAACCCAAACCAACTCGATATGCAATATATTCCAATAACAGGATGCCCGAAGCCCCGCGATGACCTTCCCATCATCATCACGTGTAAAGATAGAGAAATTAATCGTAGCTTCTGGATACTCAAGATCGGGGATAGTCTTGTGATTAAAGCGAATAAGGCCATCACTGATTGTCTTTGCATCTTCTTGAGAAGGTTTTTTTGTTAGTTCTATTTTCATGGGAATATTGTAGTAGAACTGCATTGCACCCGATAGGGTGCGTTACAGTTTGTTTGTGTTTTTAGACTCGCATCGTATCTTGTGGATGCAACGCACTTCTACATCTCAAAATTATCCAAATAACGTTTTATATCATCAGGTAAATCACGCCCACGTAGATCATCGAAAAGAAAATCTTGATAATCAGCTGGGAATGTAAAATATTCACGCACAAACTCGGGACTATAGAGTTTTCCATCTCGTTCCCCCATCCACTCGAGATAATTCGAATACGCCCAATCAGATGGATCGGCAACCAAACCATCCTTGACGGGATTACCGTGAATATAGCGGCAAAGATGGAGGAGATGGGCTTCGTTCTGAATAATCTTCACCCTGTAATGCCCTTCAAATAAAGTCCCCGAATGTTCGTATCGGTGGTTGAAGTATTTTGAATAGCTGTTGAAAATATATTGTGGCAATGAACCTGCGGGAAACTCCCCGTCTTGTCGAACGAGAAAATGATAATGATTGGGCATCAAGACATAAGCGATAATTGTCAACTGAAATTGGCGCACATACTTCTTCATCAACCCTAAAACGCGCAAATAATCTTTCTCTCCCCGAAAAATGGACACCCGATGCGCACCACGATTATAGAAATGATAATAATTACCCGCTGCATATTCAGGTCGTGCCTGTGGCATCTTTTCTCCTTATCAAAGAACTGCATTGCACTTGAAACGAAGTGAAAAGTGCGTTGCAGTTCGGGTCATATAAACAAATTTCCTCGCTAATTATACCCTTTGCTTGATTTCGCTAGACCCACAGTGCATCGTATCCATGCAGATGCAACGCACTCCTTCATCTCGATTATGACCCAAAGCAAAAACTGCATTGCACCTCGCGCAGCATCCCCGAAGGGGGCGCAGGGTGCGTTGCAGTTGGGTTTAGAAAAATAGGGGACTTCGCTTGATAAAAAAACTACTCTTCACCCATTGGCAAATAATGATGCTCAGTAAATCTGTTCCAACCCTTTTTATTTTTTGATTCAACAACCCAATGAAAGCCTTCCTTTTCATCAGGCCAGTAGACCGTGCGTGCCAGCCCGGCGGGCATTTGGGCTTCAAAACCGATCGCTTCCGGATGAATATCTGTCACATCTGCCAACATTCCTTCTGACTGTTTCCCGTCTGATGTAAAGGACCAAAAGGAGACTTCTTTTTCTTTATTGACGCCGATCATAGCTACTTCATCGTAGATACGGTCTGCAAAGACCCAGTTCACATTCAGTTCTATATATTTGCCTGATAATATTTTTTTGAATTCGCGCGTACATTTCACTGGCCCCATCTCAGATTTAGCTTCGGTCTGCCATTTCCCCATTAGTGGTTCAAAGATGCCTAGCTTTCCTCTACCTTTTTTCCAGTTCATTTTGCTGCCTCCTTTACCAATAAGATATTTATATTCTATCTTATCAGGGAAGCTGATCATGTAATTTTCAAATAAATCACCAAAGGCTTCCTTTATTGTGTTTACAATTTATGCGCTTTGCAAGAGTCCGAAGTTTGGCAAAAACAAAACAATTTCATTATCTTCCTACAAAGGGGATTGTACTTTTATACATCTTTATGTGATTCAATTCTTTATGTTTTGATATTTGCTGAGATACTTTCTGTATATCCTCTTCTGATGCAGAAGGCCCAAACACAATCCGTTGTATTGCTTGATTTTTGAATTTATATTTTATATATTTCTTTCCGTTATCATGGATAAATGGCTCTCTGTCATATAAGTAACATACCATTCTCACTTCTCTTTCGTCTAAAAATGCAGGATGTTTTACTCCAAAATATAGTGAGCCGAGTGCAAGTAATTGGCGAACATCTTGGGCTGCATTTTTTTCATATCTCGCTATTAAATCCTTGGCATATTTTTTGATTTCATGTGTATTATAGGTACAATTAGGCGTTGATAGGCCTGAAGTGACCAATTCATTGCTATTCCTATCTTCAATAATTCTTTTAGATTGTAATTCCCAGAAATCAAATCCTATTGCAATATCTCCATAACCTCTCCACAAAGTTAATAAATTTCCAAATATCGAAAATGAACTGATGTAAGTGTTTTTAGTTAGCAAAGTATGAGCTTCAATAATGTTATCCCTAACTTGTTTGCTATCAGCAATTTTAATTAATTCCTTATATAACAACATCCCTTCGGAAGTGTCATTTAGACTTGCGGCGGCGAAAAGCCAAATCTCTCTATTCTTTATGATTGATAAGATGGCGGCTAAATCTGTATAGTGATACAAATAATTGCTATATTGCGATGTTGGGAATATTTTTCTTAATTCTTCCTCGGGAAACATGTAATCGATTGTTTCATAGTTTTTTGTCATAGTACCAACTCCCTCAAAATCGCCATCGTCTCCCTCTTCCCACCAGTGCCATTCTCCCCGCCGGGGCCAACGCAGGAGGGGCAGCCATCTTTGCAGCCGCATTCTTTTACCAATTGCAGTGCGCTGGCCAGCAGGGTTTCTTGCATTTCAAATAATTTCTGGCTAAAACCGATCCCTGCCGGGACTTGGTCGTAGAGGACAACAGAAGGAAGCCCCTCGGCGGCTGCCCAGGCGGGGTCGGCGAAAACGCCCAAATCACGGGAATCGGTCATCAGATAAAGCGGGGCAAGATGTCCAAGAACGGTAGCAAGCCCACTTAATCCAGAGCGCATCCGCACGTTTTGCTCCGCTTGGCGGTGGCAACTTGGGCAGAGCGTGACCAAATTATCCAGCCGATTCGCATCATCCCGATTTGAAAAATTACGAAAAGGGATTTTATGATGCACATGATGTTGGCGTTTTTCTTCTGGCAGCCCGCAAACTTGGCAAAGAAAGCCATCTCTGGCACGGACGGCATCGCGAATGCGCGTCCAATTTGGCCCATAATTATTTGTATCGTTCGTCCACGCTCCTGCGGCGCGCAATTTTTCTGTTATTTCATCATCCAGCGAGAGCCAATAGCCTGTAGTCTGAAATTCTTGGGCGGGCAGATCAAGCAGCTCTTCGCCCAGATTTTCGCCACGTTCCCAACTGCGTTTTCTAAAACCCGTCACCTGCTCAGAGACAAGCAACTCGCCATAGGCCGATTTTGCGCCACGCAGCGCTGAATGATCAATTTCTGCCAAAAGCGTAATATCGGTTTGACGCTGGGGCTGGGTGTAATAATCGAGCGCAACGGGAATCAACGCCGCCACATTTTGCTCTAAATTCAGTTCCTGCACAAAATATTGCTGCCCCTCATGCAAATAAACCGCGCGCGGATGCACCATCCAGAAAGCTGAGGCAAGATCGACTTCGCCAAGCGCACGCGGGATGCCGCCATCGTGGATTTGCAAAACGACATTCTCGGGGGATGCAGAACGGAGCGAAACGCTCGCCGCCGGATACTGGTCTGCCATCCAAAAATATTTCTGCCCGGATTCGTGCAACTCGCCCCCGTCCACGAGATAATCGAGGAATTCAGCAGTCGTCTCGGCTGGGAGTTTGCCAAATCCCTCGCCATCTTTGAAGGGCAATTCGAAGGCCGCACAGCGCAAATGATTGAGCAAAATCAGCAAATGATCGGGGTTGATGAGGGCTTGTTCCGGGGAGCGCGCAAAGAAATATTCGGGATGATGGGCAAGAAACTGATCTAGCGGATTTGGCGAAGCAACGAATATCGCCGCAGCTGGATCATCGCCACGCCCCGCTCTTCCAGCTTGCTGCCACGTAGATGCTATCCCACCCGGATAGCCAACGAGCAATGCTGCGCCCAATCCACCGATATCGATGCCCAGCTCAAGGGCATTTGTCGCCACAACGAGAGAAACTTCTCCGTCACGGAGACCTTTTTCAATTTCACGCCGTTGGGATGGGAGATAGCCAGAGCGGTAGCCGCGGATAGTTTTAGACCCGAAAGGTTTTATTTGAGCACCTTTTTTAGCTGGTGAATTTGAAGGAAAAGATTCTGACTTAATAGATCTGCGATTGAAACCTTTCGGGTCTCTTTCGTGCAAATGCGTAAGCATAATTTCTACCGCTCTGCGTGATTTTGCAAAAGCGACACTTTGCACATTCTGCCTGAGCAAATCTCCCGCCAGTCGAACAGATTCGATTAGGGCATTTTTGCGTAAGCCTAGTGCTTCATCTATCACAGGCGGGTTGTAAATCAGGAAATGACGCTCTCCATGCGCAGAGCCATCTTCGTCTATTAATTCGACGGGGGCTTCGATCAAATTCTCTGCCAACTCAGCGGGATTGCCGATAGTGGCAGAAGTGAGAATAAATTGCGGTCTTGCTCCATAAAATGCGGCCACGCGTTTTATGCGCCGAATTACATTGGCAATATGTGAGCCAAAAACGCCGCGGTAGGTATGCATCTCGTCGATAACGACAAATTTCAGGTTGCTAAAGAATTCTTCCCATTTGGTATGGTGGGGCAAAATGCCTGTGTGGAGCATATCGGGGTTCGAGAGCAGGATGCGGGCATTTTTACGAATCGCAGGGCGTTTGGATTTCGGTGTATCACCATCGTAAATGGCAGGTGAAAGTTGTAGGTTGAAGGTTGAAAGGTTATTAAGTTGGTCTTGCGTTAGCGCTTTGGTGGGGAAAAGGTAGATCGCGCGGGCTTCAAGGTTTGCAGATAATGTTGCTAAAACGGGGAGGTTATAGGCGAGGGTTTTCCCTGATGCCGTGCTGGTGGCAAGGACGATGTTTTTGCCTGTGCGGGCATATTCCCATGCTAAAGCTTGATGAGAATAGAGCGAATTAATACCACGTTGAAGCAGGGCATTTGTTAAATGATCGGGTATATCTTTGGGGAAGGGTGTTATTTTAGCGGTACGAGCCGGGGTACTGCGCCAAGTTGATATATTGGGAGCAACTTCGGGATCCGTGCGCCAGCGGGAGAGGAGATCTTCAAGAGACATTTCGAATCTTTATCCTAATCCCAATGATTTGCGGAGGAGAAAAACGATCCCCGCGCCAATTGCCCAAACGCTGTAGCCTGTTAGCAATATCCCGCTGATTTTCATCCCCGCACGGGAGGCTATCCACGCAGCGACCATGAAAAAGAATGTGGGGATAAATCCAAAAATCATGCTCAAGCTAAATTGAGATGTGGCGCTTTTATCGCCATTGGCGGAGGTGTAGACGATCCAGAGGGCGAGAGCGGCGGTGAGGGGCATCGTGGCGGTGATGGCTGCAACGACTTTGCTTTGTTTCTCAAGAATGGCGACAATAATAATGATGATAACGGAGAGAACAACAGGGAGAATATCTTGTGATTTCATGGGTGGATTATATATCACGAATGCTACGAATATAGCGAATTGCACGAATAGGGAGTGTCTAAACTCAAAATCATAAAAGGAATGTCTTTGCGAGACAGCTTTACCGTCGAAGCAATCTCCCATCTAAAAACGAGATTGCTTCGCTTCGCAAGCTTCGCTCGCAAAATCATTTATATCTTGTGGTTTAGGCACTCTGCGCGAATGGTTCATAGCTTTCGTGATAATAAAAAAGCTCTCCCGTTTTCACGAGAGAGCTTTAACTTTATCTGAAACTTTTTTTATCTTCGGCGCCCTGAAAGCAGACTAACATAATAGAGTATCTGTAAAACGGCCGTAACAAGTGCTGCCACATAAGTAAGGGCGGCTGCGTTAAGCACTTTATTTACGCCGCGTTGTTCTTCTTCAGTTTGGATAATGCCTGTTTCTGCGAGCAATTGTTTGGCGCGTGCCGAGGCATTAAATTCGACGGGGAGAGTCATTAGGGCAAAAAGTGCGCCGCCAGCAAAAAAGGCGATCCCCAGCCAGGCGATATTGAGCCAGTTGAAGAAAAGCCCCGCCATGATCAAAATCCAGCCAAGGTTGGAGCCAATATTGACCATTGGCACCATTGCCGCGCGCATTTTGAGCGGCAGATAATCTTCTGCGTCTTGCATCGCGTGACCTAACTCGTGCGCGGCAATCGCCAAAGATGCAACAGAAGTTCCCCGCCCAACACCTTGTGATAATCGCAGTGTTTTTGAGCGTGGGTCATAATGGTCGGTCATTTCGCCGCCAATGGCTTCAATTTCTACGCCGTAAAGCCCAGCACGCGTAATCAGACGCTGCGCGGCTTCATGCCCGCTAATTCGACTGCGAGCGGGCACTTTGCTCCATTTGCGGTATGCCGATTTCACATACCAAGAAGCGAACATAACCAACGCCATGCCAGGGAGCATATAGATTAAATATGACATTTTATTCTCCTAAAATTCAACCAATACATTACTCATATTTACGCAAAATGTGGCCAAAAGTTCTATTCTGCGCCAATCTTTTTGAGCAATAACTCTATCGCTTTCTCCAATTGCGGGTCAAGCTCGGCTTCAAAATCTTCATCGGTGATCTCAACAACCACATCTGGTTCCAAACCAACCCCATGAATAGTCCGCTCATCTGGTGTAAGCCATTTTGCAATCGTAACGCGTACTGCGCCTTGCTCATTATTTAGCGGAACCCAGTTTTGAACAGACCCTTTACCAAAAGAGGTCATACCGACCAATTCACCACGCCCAAGATCTTGAATTGCACCGGCAACCACTTCAGAAGCCGAGGCAGAACCTTCGTTCACGAGCAAAATAATTGGCATATCGGTTGCTAATCCGCCTTTATTGGCCACATGCGTATCTCGTCTTCCATCCCCATATTGCTCATAAAGCACAACATCATCTTCGGGGAGGAATTCAGAAGCAACTTCTATAGCCGTAGTCAGATAACCGCCACCATTATTGCGGAAATCGACCACAAAACCTTCTGCACCTTGCTCCAGGAGGTCTTCCAGCGTCGCTCTTAATTCGGACGTGGTATTTGCCCCAAAAGTGAAGATGTGAACATAACCAACATTGCCTTCGAGCAACTCCCCTTCTACACTGGGAATTTTGATATGAGCGCGCGTCACTTCAAAGATCAGCGGCTCCGTTTCACCTTCTCGATGGATAGTCAGCTCTACCTTTGTCCCCGCTTCCCCAAGCACTCTGCGGATAACAAGATCACCGTCGATTCCCGTCATATCTTCGCCGTCGATCGCGATTACAAGATCTCCAGGTTTTAACCCTGCTTCTTCTGCGGGAGAGCCAGGCATTGGGCTGACAATAGCCAAATAATCACCTGTTGAATCAACCCACGCACCGATTCCGTCGTAAGAACCTTCTATACTACTATTCGCTTGTTCAAATTCATGCGGGTCCATATAAGATGTATGCTGGTCACCAAGAGAATTAAGCATCCCGCGAATAGCGCCCTGCATTAAGGCCATATCATCTACAGGTTGGTCTACATATTCATCGTGCACAATTTGCCAGGATTCCCAGAAGGGTGCAAAAAGGCTGTCCAATTCATCTGGTGTTGCAGCTGCTGTTTCGGGCGCAGGTGTTGGCGCAGTTGGGGCAGAGAGAAAGTCTGTAGGGACATTTTCTTTGACCAAATATCCAGCCGCAAATCCGCCTGAAAAGACAACAATAAGAAATACACCGGCAGCAAGACCAGTTAAGAGATAACGAAGGTTTTTATTCATAAATATGGCTCCAATTTAAGGTGTTCTTCACCTAGTAGCATTGAGAATAGCATAAAGGGATTAAAAAACGATGAAATTAATATATGAAGTATATATGCGTTATTCAGATTCTTGCCCAGAACTCTTTTCTAAATCTTTTACCCGCTGACGTAACTCGGCAAGCTCAGAACTTTCGTTCTGAAAGGGTTGACTAAGGTCGTTTTTGGATTTACTAAACCAATTGAATTCTGTTCCGCGAAAGCCGCGTACGGCAGCGAACATCATTGCGTTTGATAAGACAACGATGGCAATGATGATTAGAATGACAAGATAGATATTCATTATTTTCTCCAATTAATTCAAGTAGGGCTTTCGCTCAGGCGGGTGTGCGTCGCACCAAAACGATGAGAATCTGCCCTTCGACAAGCAAAACACTTGTCGATAAGCATCTTTTTGTCGAAGAAGGTGCGACGCACACTCCTTTCTTGTTCAAAAACGGGCTTTAGCCTGACGCGGCAATCTCCTGAATAGATGGGGATTGCTTCGCCGTCGAAAAGCATCGACGACTCGCAATGACAGCATTTTTATTATCCTGTATGCCCATTTAATAGATAGGGTAATTCATCCCAGTTGTGCAAAACTGCGTTTGCATCATCGGTTGTGCCTTTATTTCCTTTGAGAATGCTGAAAAGGCCAAAATCTCTTGCGGCGCGGGTGGTTTTGGGGAAGTCGTCGATCATGACGCAGGTGTTAGGGTTCTTTTCACCAGCCAAACTGAGGGCTTTTTCGAAGGCTTCAGGTTGGGGTTTGGCGTGCGGGGCGACTGTGTATATATCAATAACTTGCTCGAAATAATCTCTCATTTTCATGTGGGCGAGTACGCGCTCTGCGTGGGCTGAATCTGCGCTAGTGAAGATAATTTTTCTCTGCGGCAGATGCTCGAGAAGGGCAAGCAAATTTGGGTCAGGGGCGATATATTCATCTAATGGGATTTGATGCACATAGGCGTGGTAATCTTTTTCATCCACATCAAAATTGGCTTGAATTCCACGTAGCGTTGTTCCGTAATTCTGAAAATAATCTTCACGAATGGCGGGGACTTCCTCTTTATCAAATCCGAGTTTTTCATGCAAATAAAGACTGATCCGAGCGCGGATAGCTTGCCACAAACCGCTTTCGTGCGGATAGAGGGTGTCGTCGAGATCAAAGAAGATGGTTGTATAAGTCATGGGCTGGATTATACCTTTGGCTTAGGGTTCGAGAAGGTGAGTTTTGAAGAAGTAAAAGAAGCTTTTCTCAAAATCAGTTGTGTAATTGCCGTTAAAAGTATGCTCTGCACCTTCATAAAAAGCGCAATTGATTTCTTTGCCTAAAGCGGTGAGTGCCTGGCAAGTTTCTCGGCTGTATTCGACGGGAATAACAGAATCTGCGGTGCCGTGATAGAGCTTGAGCGCAGAGGTGATATTGTAATAGGAATAATGAGGGGAAATAGCCGGGATAAGATGCGGCGGTGTATTTAGTTCTTCTGCTTGATTGAGCATTTGCGCATTTTTGATGATGTCGCCAGTCATGGGCGCATATAGCACGGTTGCATCGATGAGATTGCTCACGGTAATTACGCGGAGAGCAATTTCGCCGCCCATGCTATGCGCCCAGAGTCCGATTTTTTCGGTTTTGGCTTTTTTTAGTTCATCAGCGTTGGCTACCGGTGCTTTGATAAGTGCAACGAGATTTAAAATATCGATAGCTGTACCAGAACGATAGAGATCATCCCCTTTGCTCGATTCTCCAAAATTACGCATATTGGGGTGAAAAACGATATATCCGCGACGAGCGAGAATATCTGCATCGAGAGTGGAATAGGGCATAAGCTGATAATTGCTGGTGTCATAATTGCCGTGAATGGCAATGATAACGGGAAAAGGCCCTTCTCCTTTGGGGATGTTTACAAATCCGTAGATCGTTAATCCATCACTAGGATAGCGGATTTTATAACGTGTGAACTTACTTTTATCATCTAACTTTTCGACAATCTCAATGACTCCCCCGCCATAACCGCGCGCACGCATCGCGGGGATAGTATATTTCGAAAATGGGTCTGGCGTGCTGGTTGGCTCAATTGTTGCCGTAGGGGTAGGAAAAGGACTGGGAGTAGCGGTTTCTGCAATTGGTTGAAAAGGCGTTGGGCTTGCAGACAAAACGGGAGATATTGTTTGTGTGGGCAGGGGGGCTTCAATTGGCGCAGGGGCGCAGGCAGTGAAAATAAGCAAAAACAAAAATATCGGGCGTTTTATGATTGAATTCATAGGGAAGATTATAATAGGAGAAGTAAATGCCGTTTATCCACAGACCACATAGATTGTGCAGATTTTAAAATGATTTTCAATCTGCATAATCTTCTAAATCTGTGGATTAGTCCTGATAGTCTCTGGTTTATAATATCCTCATGCCCATTAAAATTCTCTCCCCCGAACTTGCCTCCCAAATTGCCGCCGGAGAAGTGGTCGAAAGACCCGCATCCGTGGTTAAGGAATTGGTCGAAAATTCCCTCGATGCTGGCGCAACGACCGTTAACGTAATTATCGAAGAAGCCGGTCGTCGATTAATTGAAGTTGCCGATGATGGTCATGGCATTCCAGCCGCCGAAGTACCGCTTGCGGTTGAACGCCATGCCACAAGTAAATTGCATTCTGCGGATGATCTTTTTCAGATCGGCACGCTCGGTTTTCGTGGCGAAGCGCTCGCATCAATTGGTTCGGTGGCGCGGCTCACGCTCACATCCCGCACAGAAGCTGACGATGCGGCGACGCGGATGCTTGTGGAAGGTGGGATTTCCACTGACCCTCAGCAAGTTGGGGCGCCGCGCGGTACCGTTGTTCGCGTTGAAAACCTTTTTTATAACGTCCCCGCTCGGCTCAAATTCCTGAAAAAAGATGTCACTGAACGTCGCCGCATTGATGCTCTCTTAACCCGCTACGCCCTCGCTTATCCCGATGTGCGTTTTAAACTTATCCAAAATGGGCAGGCAAAATTGCAAACCAGCGGCAACGGCGATAGGCGCGCCATTCTCGCCACCCTTTACGGCGTGGATGTGGCGAAAGATTTGCTCGAAGTAAATGCTGCCGAAGATAATATCCATCTGACTGGGTTTATTAGCCCCACTTCGCTGACTCGTTCCAATCGACGCGAAATTACTTT
>JAAENC010000566.1 GCA_024224815.1 Chloroflexota bacterium | reverse complement strand
CGTTCCAAATGATGTCTATGAATTAGTGTTTCCTAAAGCTGTTTTTGTGCATAGATTGGTATGTTGTATATGATTGTATACGTAGATTGGTCATTGATTGGTATTGGGTGAAATATTTTGTATTTTAATAATTTATTTATCATGGAATCATTTTTAATAATATATTATATTAATTTTATAATGGATTTATATTGAATAATAATAATGAAAATATTATTTCGTGGTTATATTATACATTTAATAAATACTAAATGATACAATTATTAAGTAATGATAATAAAATAATTATTGATGATATTACAAATGAAAATGTATTGATTATTATTACAATGTATTATTATTATTATTTTTATGCATCATTTGTAATACGTGTTTGACGGTGTTTGTGTTGATGATTGCAATATTTATATTGGATGTATTATAAATAATTAAAATGTATTATAAATAATTTTATATTGATAATAATAATGTATTAAATAATGATAATAGTGATATTTTATATTTGATTATTTAATGATGGGTAATGAAAATATTTGTATTCATTAAAAATGTATTAAATAATTGGTGTTTGTAATAATCCAGTTATTTATATTGATAAATAATAATTTATTAAGTAATACTAAAATAAGTAATAAATAACGATATTGTCTCGAGACCACCGATCAACGAATTTCAATGATAGATAAATTTGAATCAATCGTGGATTTGTTATGCTAATATCAATCTCGAGGAATAAAATGCTTCTCGGGAATGAATTTGTTTCTGTAAAATTGCCTCATAAACTTTCTCGCAATTGTAAACGTGTTCCTCGGCTTCGCCTCGGAACACGTTTACAATTGCTCGAAAGTTTATTCG
>JAAENC010000565.1 GCA_024224815.1 Chloroflexota bacterium | reverse complement strand
TTTCATTTTGTTTTGCTATTTTTGTGGACGGTGTGGACAGAAAGGACTAAAAGGACAATGGAGATATCATGATCTCGTCCAGCCGTCCTTTCTGTCCTTGCTGTCCACCACGTCCACTACGGGGTTCTACGGGGTTGGTGTGTTGTTGAATTTTTTTTTATAGTTTGCTACAATCCTAACGAATGAAACCTATTGGAGGCAATAAAATGAACGCAATTTTTACCAGAAGAAGCATCAGACAATACCAGGATAAACCGGTGTCCGACGACGATGTAAAAAAGATCCTCGAAGCAGGCATGAGCGCACCCTCAGCCGGCAATGAAAAACCCTGGCAATTCATCGTTGTAAGAGACCGCACAATGCTGGAAAAACTGGCTGACACCAGCCCCTATGCCAAAATGACTGCCAACGCCAATCTCGCTATCATCATCTGCGGCGACCTGGAACTGGAAATTTATAAAGGCTACTGGGTCCAAGACTGCTCCGCCGCTACCGAAAATATGCTGCTGGAAATCGAAGACCGGAACCTCGGCGCCGTATGGCTGGGCGTACACCCCATAAAAGAAAGAGAAATCTATATCAAAGAGCTCTTTAACCTCTCCGATAACATCATCCCTCTGGCCATTATCCCCATCGGCTACCCCGGCGAAAAAAAAGTAACCGAAAGCCGCTACGACGAATCCAGAGTCCACTCCGAAAAATGGTGAGACTCCCGTCCTCCGAGGGGCCCTTCGGGGACTCTCCGGGGGGGCCAAGGGACACGCCCGAATGCCACGAAAATAAGACTATATATTGTGATTTTTCGTGGCATTCTCGTCTGGCCCCCATTCCGATTTGAGCACTTTTCGAAAAAAGCACTTTTTTGCTCTGAAAAAGTGGTTTTACTGTCTGATATAGTGGTTTTTCTCTTTGATATAGTGAGTTTTCTCTTTGATATAGTGAGTTTTCTGATTGATGTAGTGCCTGTACCGGTAGTGGAAGTCAGTGTACCGACGGTCATAGTCTCTGTACCGACGGTCATAGTCTCTGTACCGATGGTCATAGTCTCTGTACCGATGGTCATAGTCTCTGTACCGATGGTCATAGTCTCTGTACCGATGGTCACAGCCTCTGTACCGGTGGTCACAGCCTCTGTACCGCTGGTCACAGCCTCTGTACCGGTGGTCACAGCCTCTGTACCGGTGGTCACAGCCTCTGTACCGCTGGTCACAGCCTCTGTACCGCTGGTCATAGTCTCTGTACCGGTGGT
>JAAENC010000564.1 GCA_024224815.1 Chloroflexota bacterium | reverse complement strand
TGCAAGGGTCTCCTATTTCGGTCCCAAAAGTTTTTACGCACATTCGATAAATTCTGCACAGTAAGGTGCCCAGGCATAAATATTTTTTTGAAGTCGTCCATGAACGTCGAGACCCACTTTTTTGGACTTCCGTACATAACTTTTTTGGGACGGGACAGGTTTAGGCGAAAAAATTTCGACCCCAACCCATTCCCCCTGTTTTGGGCAATTTTGGGCCATTTTGTTTGAAAAGGGTCTGGCCAAAAATGCCTCGGGACCCAAAATGACCCTCGGGTCGGAAAAATGACCCTCGGGTCGGTCAAAATGACCCTCGCCAAATTCGAAAATCCCCTCGTGGCGTTTTTTTGGGGCTCGGGTAGGGAAAATGTCACTTGTCACGGTCAAAAAGTGTTTGAAAAAATCCTCTGTAATATATTTTTAGCGGCCGGCGGCCTCCGGCCGCCGGCCGAAATATATTTCGGATATTTTCAAACACTTTTTGACCTTGCCTCGTGACATTTTCCCTACCCTCGCCCCCAAAAAAACGCCCCTCGGGGATTTTCGAATTTGGCTCGGGGTCATTTTGCCGACCCTAGGGTCATTTTGCCGACCCTAGGGTCATTTTGCGCCCTCGGCATTTTTGGCCAGACCCATTTTCAAACAAAATGACCCCCATTTTTTGATTTTTTCCAAAAATGTCCCAAATCGAACTATTTCAACGCTCTTTTCGACCCATACTGGTCCAAACCATAATTTGGCCTGCCAAAACTTAAACAAACTTTCTGGGCAAAAGAAACCTAGCTATCCTTGGCCTCATTTGGGCGAGTTTTTGGGGGCTCCTGGCGTATTTAAGCTTTTACCATTTGGAACCCTTTGGTACGAGATGCTGCAAGACAGTACCAAAGCGACCCAAGATAGGCCAGAGAAG
>JAAENC010000563.1 GCA_024224815.1 Chloroflexota bacterium | reverse complement strand
TACACTATTTTGCCCAAATTTAGGCCCCACATGGGAATCCTCGGGAGCGATCATGTGATTGCGTACGGAGTAGTCACCCACCCATACCCACCCATACCCCTCAGAAATATGTTATTAGGGTCTAATAACACTCAAATAGATATAATCGAGGCTACCCCGTGGGTATGGGTGGGTGACTACTCCGTACGCAATCACATGATCGCTCCCAAGGATTCCCATGTGGGGCCGATATTTGGGCAAAATAGTGTAAAATGCCCAAAAAAGGGGGTCCCCCCCTAAAAAATGCGACTTTTTCCAACCTGACTGCTAAGGATTTTCCATAGGACCTGCCCGGCGGCCGGATATGATAATTATAAACATGTAAGACTACTATATGTTTATAATAATCCGACCGGCTCGGCACGGACGCATCCCAGAGGATCCTTAGCAGTCAGGTTGAATTTTATGGGGGGGTATACTTTAACATCATTCAGTACCCAGTCGTAGAAATATGTTATTAGGGTCTAATAACACTCAAATGAACGTAATCGAGGCTACCCCGGGGGTATGGGCGGGTGACTACTGCGTAGTCAACCTCATGATCACTCCCGATGAATCACTCCCGATGATTCCCATGTGGGACCCTATAGTTGGACAAAATTGTGCAAAATGGCCAAAAAGGGGGGTTACCCCAAAAAACAGTGGATCTACTTTTTTGTAGCCATCGCTCAGCCAATTTCAC
>JAAENC010000562.1 GCA_024224815.1 Chloroflexota bacterium | reverse complement strand
ACACAATGAGAAGCATTTATCAAGGATTATTTAATGAAATTAATATGTTAATGGCATTAGGAAACGGGAATTCTAATTGTCGTTGGTGGGAAAAAGTTAGTGTAAAGTCTTTTCTGTAAATTCAGTTTTCAATAGAAGTGCCGGGGAGAGTAGTTACCTTTTGTGTTTGGATTTGCCAAAGGCCAATAACTCAGACTCGCCGGGATCTTCCATTTCAAAATAGGTATTGGTGGTATCAAAAAAAATAAGATCGACCGTGAGGTTCATCAGGTGTGATGCGGACCAGAAAACCTTTTCCTGAATGACGTTTTCATGTTTAAGCAAAAAGTGATCAACGACAAATATTTTTTCCCACCAACGACAATTAGAATTCCCGTTTCCTAATGCCATTAACATATTAATTTCATTAAATAATCCTTGATAAATGCTTCTCATTGTGTTTTTAAAGATTATCCTTCCGGAGGATAGGGCTACGCTGGAGAGCAACCCGAGCGCCGAGAAGGTGATCGAAGTATGAGAGGCCGTATCTTCCATGTACGGCCTTTCACTTTTTGCTCTCATACTTTGGTCCATAATGCGCTAAACTCCGGGGGGTTGGGGGCTGGCCCCCATTGTAATCGAGTGAAAAATCATTTTAATCACCATCCAAAAAAACTGTTCTTCCATGAGACAGGTCATGTTCAATCATTATAGAGTCTCCTTTTGGGCCTGCTCCATCCGATAGCTTTCGACATTCAATTCAAGGATGGTACTGTGATGAACAATTCTGTCGATGGCGGCAGCAGTCGTCATAGGATCCTTAAAAATCTGTTCCCACTTAGAAAAAGGAATATTGCTAGTGATCATAAGGCTACCCTGTTCATAGCGGTCTGCCAGGAAGGTAAACAGCACCGCCACTTCCTCCCGGCTTTGTTGGACATATCCGATATCATCGATAATTACGGCATCAAACCTGGAGAGACTTTTGAGTTTTTTGGTTAGTTCAAGTTCTCTTTTGGCGATCAGCAGATCCTGAACAATCTGACTGCATGAGATAAAAAGGATCTGCTTACCTTTTGTAATCAATTCGTGACCAATGGCACACAGCAGATGGGTTTTACCGCTTCCCGGATTCCCAAAGGCTAATATATTCTCAGCCCGGTTTAAAAAGGATCCATCAACCAAAACATTCAAATGATTGGCGATCTTTGCGGGGAGACGTTTTTTATCAAAATTTTCAAAGGTTTTTGAGGGCGGCAGCTTGGATGCCCGCAAGTTCCGTAATATCCGGTTTTGCCAGCGTACTTCGCATTCAAGATTCGATAGCTGTAAGAGATATTGTTCATAACTCCATGACTCGGCCCGGGCCTGAGCTGCCACTTCCTCATAGCTGCGGCGCATGGTCGGCATGTGGAGGCTTTTAAGATTGTTTACAATTTGATCTTGATCACTAATCATGCCGCCACCTCTTTGAGCAGTTTGTCATAACTGGCCAAATCAACTGCCGGGATGTGGATATCATCTGTGCCACTAACCGAAGCATTGGACTCCACAAGGTGTTTAACCGCATCTTTACTGATTTCTTGGTTTTCGTTTATTAAAACCATCAAAGCCCTGTCTACAGCCACCTCGCTTCCCTTTGCCGCCAGGCATAATATTTTTAAATACCTTGCTGCAGCGCTCTTAGGGGTATAGCGCCTTTTAAAATTGTCATAGGAAATCCGGAACCGACTGGTCGGGAACATTGCATCTCGATAGCGGTAGTTCTCAAAAGCCCCCGGCTTTCTGACAAGGCTGTCAATGATGTGCCTATAATTGATTTTGTGCTTCCCTTCGCCTCTCTGCCTTGGCAGGGTGTCGATCTTTTTCTGCCCGTACCAGAGTTCCAGATGCTCCATGTAAAGGCGGGCCTGGATTTGCTCCCCTATGAGCCTGCTGTCTACAGAATAGACATTGTTATTTACCCGTATCGTGCTGCTGGGACCGACTTTTAAATCCTGTTTTTTGCACGAATCAATTCGGCGTTTGGGCAGCCGGTGCAGGATATTCAGTTCTTCTGTAAAACGCTTTTTACGGCCAGCATTTAACTGTGTGAGCAGTTTGGCTAAGAACAAGTCATATTCTTCCCGATTTTCAAAATTACGGTGTCCTCTGAGTAACAAAGCTTGATCAACAGCTTTTTTGAACCGGTAATTGCGTTGCTCCACATCTCCATTCTCATTAGGGCTGGAGGGATTGGTTTTACAAGCCATGATACCATAATGGTCAACCAGATCCTGGTATCTGTGGGTAAACTCTTCAGGGTGTGTTACTTTGTTAACAGCAGCGGTTAAACAATCGGTGCGATGCTGTTTCGGCACACCTCCAAGTTCCCACAGGGCATTTTGCAGGCCCTGACTCAGGCTTTCAAAACTCTCGGAGAAACACACCGTGCCGGTTTCCCAATTAGAATAGGTTAAAACAAAATGGTAGAAAATGTGATCAAAAGGGACACCGCTGATGGTAATGCCAAGTTTGGTCATGTGGGTATAGTCAGACTGACACAGTCCCCCAGGCTTATGAATTTGTGGAAAGAATATTTCTTTGGACGGCCCCTCGGTTGCCCGCCAATGCTTTATTCTCCGTTGCAATGTCCTCAATTGGCCATCGGCAAACCTGCCTGGTTGCCTTCGTTGGAGATTTTCGAACAGGGTTTTGGCTTCCAGCCCCGGATTTATTGCTAACATGCCTTTGATGTTATCCCAGACATCATCAAATGGATCTTTACGTGTCCGCCAGCCATGATCCTTCTTTAGTTCGCTTGGCAATTTACCCTTTTTACGGTATTTACGAGCCGTTTTGTCATCCATCCCAGCCTTCATCGCTGCTATCCCAAAATTCTTCTCTGATTGAATCAATTTGAACAACCTCCTTACTTGCTGGTCCGTTACCATCCAAATTTCTCCTTTCATTTAATTTGGATGTTTGTACCATTTTTTTGATTCTTAAATTTTGGGAATTTTAATTGTCGTTTTGTGGGTATTATAAATGACGCTGATCAATCATTTCTCTTATGGCTGAAAAGAAGGTCCGGTTCACAGCCTCTGTCCCATTTGCAAGATTTACAGAACTCAAGAAGCTTATAGAAGACTGTGATTCATGGACGGACATCGACGATCGGTGGTCTTATTTTGAAACTCAGTGGAAACCCAAGTCCTGGAATACCGAATTCCGCTTTGTCTTCACTATAAAAAAAATCAAAAAAGCCTTGAAGGGGCCTCTCCAATTGAATTTGTTTGAACCGGTTCACCGAGAATATCAATATAAGGTTGTAATTACCAATAAAACCGAATCTGCGAAAGCTGTTGTAGAATTTCATAATGGCCGAGGCTCACAAGAGGCAATTTTCGGCAATGCTAAAACTGATACGGGGCTTGGGGTAATTCCATGTAAGAGGTTGATTGCCAACCAGGTGTTTACCCTGTCATCAATGATGGTGCATAACTTTTCTCAGGAAATGCAGATGATAGCCCATCCAGCATCCGGCAGGGCAAAACCCAAATGCCTATTATCATAGAATGCACCGCCTGAGTGATCGAAAAATGAAGGGCTTCACGGTAATTTATAATTACTATTTGCAAAGGCCTGACGGGACCACCGCGGCAGAACAATTTTTCGAAAACAAACCGATTAACATGTT
>JAAENC010000561.1 GCA_024224815.1 Chloroflexota bacterium | reverse complement strand
CTGCCACGTAGTGCGTGGCCAGTACCTGGGCGCGGTATCCATGTACATATGGTATACCTCTATACTTTTGTATATATATACATACATATAGGATGGGACCAGGCTGCACGTGTGGGGTGTGATGGCATCCGTCGTCCCCGCGGGACCCCATTTTGGACCCCTTTTTGGCGCATCTTATGCACTTATAGTACTTAAGGCCCAAAAAAGGGGGAAAATCACGAATTTTTCAAGGTTACACGCCTTGCGTCACGCCACGTCGTCTGCATGGAAATTGCCGGGGCATTGCTGTCACCGGGACCATACCCTTAACAGCAATGCCCCGGCTTTCGGCGTGGAAAGCTCTCAGCGAATTTCTGTGGGTGTAACCTTGAGAAATGGGGGGAGGGGGATACGGTATAAACCCCCTTAGCAGGTTGCATACTGGCTGTGTACGCCACATACTTTATGACTCAGTTGACCAGTATTCCAGACACCTGTCGTATGAAGTTGGGATACAAGACACCACTGCCCATAAGACATGGAGCAGGTACGCGATCAGATCTTGCACTGCAAGATCTGATCGCTATATTTAACGGCAAGTTGACAAAGGTAGGCAAGATGGTGCACGTAGGGCACAGATGGTGGGTATTTCCTAGAAGTCTTTATTATGAT
>JAAENC010000560.1 GCA_024224815.1 Chloroflexota bacterium | reverse complement strand
TTGGACTCCCTGAGGCTGCGGAAGGCCAAAAAACCATGCGGCCACAAAATGCCTTCTGTAGGATTTCAATTTTTTTGGTGCCTCAAAAGTGAGTTTTTGCAAAAAATGGCTAAAAATGGTCATCTTCCGGGTCATGTGCACTTAGGGGGGTCTAGAAAATGGAAATCCTACCTGAGAATTTTGTGGCCGCATGGGTTTTTGGACTCCCGAGGTTGCGGAAGGCCCAAAAACCATGCGGCCACAAAATGCCTCTGTAGGAGTTCAATTTTTTGGGGCCTCAAAAGTGAGTTTTTTTGCAAAAAATGGCTAAAAATGGCCATTTTCCGGGTCATGTGCACTTAGGGGGGTCTAGAAAATGGAAATCCTACCTGAGAATTTTGTGGCCGCATGGGTTTTTGGACTCCCGAGGTTGCGGAAGGCCAAAAAACCATGCGGCCACAAAATGCCTCTGTAGGATTTCAATTTTTTTGGTGCCTCAAAAGTGAGTTTTTGCAAAAAATGGCTAAAAATGGTCATCTTCCGGGTCATGTGCACTTAGGGGGGTCTA
>JAAENC010000559.1 GCA_024224815.1 Chloroflexota bacterium | reverse complement strand
ATTTTTCTTTTATGTCATGAATTACATAGAATAAAGCCCTAATCTCCATAATTAGCTCCAAAAGTTTGTGAGAAATTTAAAGTATTCATGAAATAACTGTCTTTTCTACCCATTCAAATGACATAGTTTGGGGTATATACTCTAGTACAGTTAGATAAGCTTTATCCAAAATGTCTGGAAATCTGTTTACTTTTCTTCTATGTCATGAATCACATAGAATAAAGCCCAAATTTCCATAATTAGCAACAATAGTTTGTGAGAAATTGAAAGTATTTATGAAATAGCTGTCGTCTCTACCCATTCAAATGACATGGTTAGGGGTATATACCCTAGTGCAGTTATATAAGCTTTATCCAGAATGTCAGGAAATCTGTTTATTTTTCTTTTATGTCATGAATTACATAGAATAAAGCCCTAATCTCCATAATTAGCTCCAAAAGTTTGTGAGAAATTTAAAGTATTCATGAAATAACTGTCTTTTCTACCCATTCAAATGACATAGTTTGGGGTATATACT
>JAAENC010000558.1 GCA_024224815.1 Chloroflexota bacterium | reverse complement strand
ATGATGATGATGATGATGATGATGATGATGATGATGATGATGATGATGATGATGATGATGATGATGATGATGATGATGATGATGATGATGATGATGATGATGATGATGATGATGATGATGATGATGATGACGATGGTGATGACGATGGTGATGATGATGATGATGATGATGATGATGATGATGATGATGATGACGACGACGACGACGACGACGCCGAGGACTAAGCAGTTGGCTAATCGTTCCACACTTTTTTCCCAGGTACTACAATCGGTCTGAAGATTTGCCGTCGAGACGACGATTCCTGGTCCTGAATGAGGACAGCGACGGCGAGTTTGAGCGCTCCGAACTGCACGACCGAAGGAACGAAGATCAATCCTCCTCGGACCCTTTGACAACCGGTCGGTCAACCGTCCTACCAATAATGTTACGTACGTTATGCAACCGTCCTACCTTTGACAGTAATATTATTACGTACACTACATACCGTATATGCCTATTCCATATCGTTATAGTCATACGCCAGTGGAGGAATACTACGTACGTAGTGTGTACGTAAGTGTAGGTCTGAATCGTTCACCCTGTCTAGGCTACGAGAACGGCTTCAATGGAGGTCAGTCGCCGTCTTATTCCATGGACAACGGTCTGAGCTGCGAGACGGCCGAAGAATTGATTTCTCACGTCGTGGAACTGCAAGAGAAGAACTCTCTGCTGTTCCGCAGACTGAAGGACAAGTCTGT
>JAAENC010000557.1 GCA_024224815.1 Chloroflexota bacterium | reverse complement strand
TTAAAAAGAATTTAAATCCATTACAAAAAAAGAAAAGAAATGATCCATTTGATATATTACAATTAAAAAGATTATCATCAGGCGGTAATCTTAATACAACACATCAAATCAACAATAAAATAAATTTTCTTCGATGTATCAATTGGTATCACGATGAAGTACTATCAAGTGATCAAAATGAACATGAATTGTATATAAACAAATTACGGAAAGATATTTGTTGTCAATTATTATTATTCAGGTTCAATTTCACCAAATTTTCAACTCATTCACGAAGAAAATTAAGAGAAATATTCGACGTAAATACGGACAAATCATTAGAAATTATGATGAATCGATGGACAGTAAATATTCAACAATTTTTATATCAAACAAATATTATTGACAAAATGGGTCATGTAATCGATCTCAGAAAATATTCAAAATTAATACAATGTCCAAAAAGAATTATACCAGAACAATTATTATTAAATGCAAGTCAATCATTACCATCCATTACACATCATATGAATCAACAAAAATATAAAAGTAAAAATATTA
>JAAENC010000556.1 GCA_024224815.1 Chloroflexota bacterium | reverse complement strand
CGATTCATAGACTCATCAAAAACCAAACCAGCAACTCCATCACCGATGAATCACAAACCGCGCCAAACCCGCAATCCCAAGTCCCAAGTCCCAGTGCTCGTCCCACATCCTCGCCATCACCCTGGGACGAGTTGCGAACTGCGGGTTCATGACGGTGACCAACCCGCCTCACAACGCCGCGGAGGCCAGACACCCGCAGCTCTCAGGCAACGTCGACCCCTTCGTTGCGATGGCCCAGCGGTTCGCTGCCTCCATTCGGCAGAGGATGGCGCAGATTCGCTCCTTGCGCAGCCCTATCGGCAGCAATGCTTGGGCCAAGCGGCGGGTGTTCCTCAGTCTGCTTCGCTGCCGGCGGCCTCGCTGTTCCAGTGCGGGACGCTGCCCAATCCGCTGCGGTGTTGCTCAAGAGGGTTAGATTGAATGAACATCGTTGGGGGGGGTCGAAAACTCGCGTAACCATGCCACACACTCGATTCACAGACTCACCAATCACCAATCCAGCAACTCCATCACCGATGAATCACAAACCCCGCCAAACCCACAATCCCAAGTCCCAAGTCCCAGATCCCTGCCATCACACTGCCTCGAGTCACCACTCAGCCGCCCCTGCTCACCGCAAACGCTCCACCTGCTGCCGCAGGTACTGCGTCTGCCCGATCAGCTGG
>JAAENC010000555.1 GCA_024224815.1 Chloroflexota bacterium | reverse complement strand
GACTAAATGGCATCCTAATCACTGTTTGGATTCCTCATTGAAGGATGATCGCAAGCTATTTGAGTGACTTCACTAAGAAAAACGATCATATATTAGTATCATGCATACGCTCATAACAGTTGCAAGATAGTTTACTATAAAGTTTTTCCATCAAAAAGCCACTACAATCCTACTTCGAGAGTTGCGATGAACTTAGAAATTTGTAGTACTTTTTATAGAAACTAGACTTTTTGAGAATTGTAGTAGTTTTTGAATTGCTTGTGTGTAAGTTATTTTGAAAACCAAAAACTACTACACATCAACAAAATAAAATCTCTGTATCAGTAATTTGTGCAATAGATTTCAAAAAAAAACCCTACAACAACAAATCAAATAAGTAGACGAAAGATATATAAATAAGAAAATTATTCGGAAGCCGAACCAACTCCAGGCTAATGGTCACATGTATTTATAAATATAATATATCAGTATTTATTGATCCTCGCACTGAGACTCAAACTCAGTCAATCCTATTCTCTATTTTCTAATCTTCATTTTCATCAACAAAAAAAACTTTCACTTCACTCATTAACCACTTCATCATGCTT
>JAAENC010000554.1 GCA_024224815.1 Chloroflexota bacterium | reverse complement strand
TTTACAAAAAGTTAGTCTCTATGGTAAATACAATAGGATTTCATAATGCGGTTCATATATTTTTTATAAAATGTGTGAGTCCTAAAATATTTTATAAAATGGTACATAAAAAGTTTACCCCTCGAATAATACACAATTTTTATTATTAAATGAATATAAATAACAGTTTGACAAACATTAGAGGGGTAAACTTTTTATGTACCATTTTATAAAATATTTTAGGACTCAGACATTTTATAAAAAGTATATGAACCGCATTATGAAATCCTATTGTATTTACCATAGAGACTAACTTTTTGTAAAATATTTTGCAAAAAGTAAAATATTTTACAAAAAGAGTGCTTTTTGTAAAATATTTTATAAAAAGTTAACTCTATGGTAAATACAATAGGATTTCATAATTCGGTTTATACACTTTTTATAAAATATTTTATAAAAATAAATGACTAAAATATTTTATAAAATGGTACATAAAAAGTTTACCCCTCATTTTGGGGTATTATATTAATTATTTATACAATTATTGTATTCCCAAATTTAGAACAAGCTAATACAGTTGGAGTTGTATTTATTCAAATGATTTGGGCAGTATTAAATGGATTGTATCATGGTGGGTGGTCTT
>JAAENC010000553.1 GCA_024224815.1 Chloroflexota bacterium | reverse complement strand
TATTGGATCCAATACTGGCTGTAATTCATTCATAATATCATTGTGAACCTTCAACAACTAATTTAGATGAAACAGATATGCATCAAGTGACAGGCTGGGGTTCATAGTCGGAATTTAAACTAAAAATGACACAAAACAATACATAATAATAATTTCATACCCGGAAGATAATATCACACATTTTTTCATGTAATTTAATATCGTTTGTTACACCAAAAATTATTTTTATGATTTTTTATTTTTGTCAACCTGCAAAACGGTGTGGTTTACAAATGAAAACTTTATATGTTAAAATATACAAACAAAAACATTTATGCACTGATATCTGTTCATTTTTGTTGGTATATTTACTAGGTAATGTTCAACTCTGAAAAACACAAGATTTGCACATTCACAAAATAGAAATACATACCATTAGTATCAAACGCTATGTGACAATGAACGTTTGCTATTACAAGCAATCACAATTGAATATTCAAATAGTTTGCAGTCCGTTTTGTTTACGTTCATAAACACGTTTTTGTGTAACTTGATAATAATAATAAACACCTCACTTGTTCATTTTTAGTTTAATAGACAAGCTGACTGTTGTAGAATGCGTTGTATATTGTATTTCAATTAAATAAATTATCAGATTGAATTCACTTTAAGATGTATCCACAAATTATTGACCACTAATGATATGACATAATACTGCAATATAGCTTCGTTTGGACATATCATTGTCATTTCTTGCATTAGATTTACATTTGTCCAAAGATTTCCATCAGTTTGCTGTTGCGCAGTTTGTGTAGTTTGTCATTCGTTTGTAATAATCTGCTGTGTCAGACGTAGCAATATCGACAGTAATCTCTTAGATTGTTTGTGACTGGATTACTGTGCTATGAAAAGAGGTGGGATTGAGACTCGAGGATAATAGCAAAAACCTTTTGTGAATGGAATTAATGTTAGTTATCATTTATCAGTCTTGTGGATTGTGACTCGAGGATAATCAATGGATATAAATGGACAATGTAATGGATATTAAAGATGATATTATGTAAAGATCAATGCTAAATGGAATTTGAACATATTTGAATTATAATTATTGATTATTACAATGGTTTGTATTCATTATTATCACAAAATATAAAGCAAAACATATTTGTTATTATTATTAAAACAGAAACAAATTATTATCATTATAATATTTGAAATTTTGAGAAATTATTATTGTGGTGCTCAAAACGGATTGCAATTAATTGGCAGCTTGAAAAGATTATTATTATATTTAAATATTATAAGTT
>JAAENC010000552.1 GCA_024224815.1 Chloroflexota bacterium | reverse complement strand
CACGATTGCCACAATTATTCGCAGCATCTTTACCTGCTAATAAAGATTCTGGATGGAATATTTTTCTATATTGTGAATTCTTGATCATCAATTACATTTGGTTCTAAATCAACCATTAAATTACGTCGTATATGATTTCAGCTTCTGCCTCTTTTGTTTCCAGCTTAAGTTCTAGTGCTGGTTGATTTGACTGTGTCATGGTGTCATTGTAAAGTAAAATGGAGTGAAGAAATAGTGTGTGTGATTTGCTTGATTTATTAGTGTTTGTACTTGTTTGTTATGGACAGAAATGGTGTGAATGGGGAAGTGACAAAATGTTGACAACATTAATTCCATTCACAAAAGGTTTTTACTTTAATTGTACTCAATCCCACCTCCTTTCATGGCACAGTAATCCTGTCACAAACAATCTTAGAGGTTACTGTCGATACTGCTACGTCTGACACAGCAGATTATTACAAACTGCTAAGAAATTTCTTCTAATGACAAACGACATACAAACTGCGCAACAGCAAACGGATGGAAATCTTTGGGCAAATGTCAATCTAATGAAAGAAATGACAATGATATGTCCAAACGCAGCTATATTGCAGTATTATGTCATATCATTAGTGGTCAATAATTTGTGGATACATCTCAAAGTGAATTCAATCTGATAATTTATACAATTGAAATACAATACAACAACACATTCTACAACAGTCAGCTTGTCTATTGAACTAAAAATGAACAAGGGAGGTGTTTATTATTATTACCAACACAAAAACATGTTTATGAACGTAAACAAAACGGACTGCAAACTATTTGAATATTCAATTGTGATTGCTTGTAATAGCAAACGTTCATTGTCACATAGCGTTTGATACTAATGGTATGTATTTCTATTTTGTGAATGTGCAAATCTTGTG
>JAAENC010000551.1 GCA_024224815.1 Chloroflexota bacterium | reverse complement strand
TAAATATTTACAATAAATATTTCCAAAATAGAAAAGCAATATATATAAATAAAAAATCTTGTTTCAAAACAAAAAAAAATTGAGAAAAAAATTATAAAATCAAGGCGACATGTTTTTGTTAATTGTCGACAAATTTTCAAGGGGCAGAAACCGGACGAAATGCCAATGTCGTTTCGTTTGATTTCTGCCGCGAGCGATTTTGAGTTATTTCCATTATTTTAATGGAGTAAACCGGCCAAGGCGACAATTTTTAAATGACCAATAATTATCTGATGGAAAGTGCAATTACTTACCTGGGCTAATGGCACGATTGATATATCAATTATACATCCCTATGCGAAATTTTGGCCGATTATATTGAAAAGTTTTCTTGAAAATTTTGATTTTGTATCTTCCAACTTTAAACCCTCGTAACTTTTTTTGACCAAATGGCGTCTCGCCCGCTTTCTGCTCTTAATGTCTCATATATATATATATATATATTAGGGTGTGGCTGGTGCCCCCCTATTTTTCAAATGTTGACCATTTGTCTTGAACTTTTTTTTGGTAGTTATACTTAGTTTGCAAGTCATTTTGTGAAAATTTGAAGTAAATCCAAGTTTGGCTTGGGGTGGCAGATTTCGATTATTTGTCTTCTAGAGACAATTTTTCGTTTTCCCCTTTATAAAAAAACTATTAGCCTGAGTGATCTAAAAATAAAACTCAAACTAGAAAGTATTGTTAGATATTATGTATTAGATAAGAAACTAGTTTGGACATGTAGTTTTTTTTTCAGGGGCATTAGAAATATTTTATGTGCCCGATCTTGCCCCACCTAACTCAGTCAGTGGGGCAAAACCGGGCTCATAAAATATTTGTAATGCCCCTTAAAAAAAACTATATGTCCAAACTAGTTTCATATCTAACACATAATATCTAACAATACTTTCTAGTTTGAGTTTTATTTTTAGATCACTCAGGCTAATAGTTTTTTTATAAAGGGGAAAACGAAAAATTG
>JAAENC010000550.1 GCA_024224815.1 Chloroflexota bacterium | reverse complement strand
TACTGAATTGACGAGGCATTATGTATCTCCTATTAGTTTCGCATCTTCTAGGTCGATACATAATACTCGTCATACTCTATACAACGGTAGAACCGATTATGGTTCCACTACCATAGGTAGTGGTTTTATTTCTCAATAAAAGAGATGCAGCAGTAATAGCCAAATACCATTTTTGGAAAGAGTTAGAAAAAAATACTGGGACAAGATACACTCCTGTACCTAAAACACGAGGAGATTTCCGGCATCGTCTTGTAGGATACATTAATAATTATTTGACAGTAATTCAATTTTCACAATTAAATCAATATCAGCCCGTATATGGTGTTTTAGTAAGATATTCTCCACTTCTAAATGCTAAAGACATTGAAGAAAAACTAAAAGAAGACTCATCAATAATTAAAATCAGAGGCAAAGCAAAGTCAGATAAAAGGGGTTTTTCTATCACCAAAAACTTTGCATGGATCGCTTTTGATCATACCCCTAAAAAAGATACTGTTGAGCAAATAGCGAATAAAGTTTTAAATTTTATTGAAGTCTTGTCTCAGTATGCTAGGCCCCTACCTGTAGATATTTGTGAGGGGGATACTTGTAAGTATAGGCTGGGTGGTAAAACTAAATTGACTTTTATAAACAATTACCCGCAATTTCTTTGTGATAGTTGCATAGCCCAAACTTCCAAATATGGAGAAAAAGCAAAAGAAGAATACAAAAATGCCCCAGCAAAATTGTTTAGAGGAATTTTGGCAGGTACTGTAGGTGCATTTTTGGGTGGGATTGTGTGGGCTTTGGTTGCAGCTTTTTTTGATACTATTGCTGCTGTTTTAGCGATAGGAATCCACATCTCTATTATTCGCTTAATGGACAAAGCAGGAACTAAAAGAACCGTCTGGAGCATTCTGATTGCTACATTTCTTTCTTTTGTTGGGGTTGTTTTTGGAACATATTTATCAATAATTTTCTACTCTCTAAAGGAAGAGTTGGCGATTTTTTCAATTACTTTATTAGTCGAGGCTTGGGAAATTCTTTGGGAAAAACCTGAGCTTTTAAAGCAATCATTGTTTTTTGCTGTTTTAGGTATGTTATACAGCTTATGGGTAGTATGGTCAAACACCAAAGAAGGATTGTCCAGAGAATTTAAGCCTGATGTTGAGATTGTTGAAACAGATTTCTGTTAGTCTTTTTTCTAACACAGCTCTAACATAAACCCTCTTGATTTTCTCTTCAGCGGGGAGTATAACTTACCGTACGTTCAGTAAGTTTGCAAAACGGAGAAAATCTATGTCCCCACATCCGCGTGTTGGACGCGACCATATTTTAGATAAAGCTGAAGAGCTTTTCACCGAGCACGGCTATAAATCTGCATCCATTCGAGAAATCGCTCGTGAATGCGGCGTAACAAATGCTGCTATCTATTACCACTTCCCTAATAAAGAAAGCCTCTTTGCCGAGGTGATGCAACGACACGCTGAGACATTACAAGAGAAAATGACACGTGCCGGGGAAAATATTGAATCTCCACGTGAGCGAGTTATTGCTATTTTGCAAGCCTATATTGATGTCATCGCCGGACAACACGCGCCACTCTTTATGCTGCGCAGAAATGCAAAGCACCTAAAAGGGCATGGAAAACATCGCGGGGAATTTATGCGCGCATTTAGCAAACCCTTGGTTAACGCGCTAAAGTACGCAGAAGAAATGAAAGAAATTAAAAAGAAACCAAATGCCGAAGAATCTGCAGCCATGATGTTTGGTATGCTGCATGGCTTGGCCCAACAACATCGCGCCGAAGGGATAGAAGGCCGGCCACTCTCAAATGAAGATATTCGCATGGCAGTCAATCTCTTTTGGGAAGGGATAAATAAATAAAACGAGAATTGGGCTGATTTAACACAGACAAAACCTTAGCAAAAGAAAACAAAAAGCAGTTTTTAAAATCCGCGTAGACCCGCCCAATCCGCAAAATCCGCGTTCTATTATTAACGCAAGAAAGGAAGATAAATGTCAGGAATAAAACGAACACTCTCTTATCTACAAAAATACTGGCTACCGGCAACAGGCGCGTTATTAAGCCTCCTGCTGGTCAATGCCGCGAATCTGATTTCGCCAAAACTCCTCCAACGCCTAATTGATGAGGGCATTTCTGCCCTTAATATGGACGTGGTTTGGGGCGTCGTTATTGCCCTTTTTGGGGTGGCGGCGGTACGGGGACTTTTCAACTTTTTGCAAGGTTATCTTGGCGAACTCGCTTCACAAGGTGTTGCCTACGAACTTCGTAACAGTATTTTCGAGAAATTGCAAAATCTCTCTTTCTCCTATCACGACCGCTCCCATACAGGAAAATTGATGACTCGCATGACCTCCGATGTGGAATTGGTGCGCATGTTCCTCGGACGTGGATTGGTGATGTTGGTTTCTTCCATTGTTTTGCTGGTCGGTACGCTGATTATGCTTTTTTCAATGAACTGGAAACTAACTCTCCTGGTCATGCTCGTTATCCCCGGCATAGGCTTCATCTTCATGATTTTTGTCAAGAAGATCATGCCCATGTCTAAAATCGTGCAGGAAAAACTTGGCACGCTCAACACCATTTTGCAGGAAAATCTCGCAGGAATACGCATTGTAAAAGCCTTTGCGCGCGAGGGCTACGAAATTGAACGTTATAGTGTTGCTAATATCGATTTTCTCGATGCCAATATCTCGATGATCAAACTCTTCACCACCTTTTTCCCTTTAGTTTTCTTTATGGGCAATGTGGGCATGGTCATCGTTGTCGGGATGGGCGGTCTTTTCGTGATCAACGGAACGCTCACGCTCGGAGAATTGGTCGCCTTTACGGGCTATCTTATGTATTTGCTAATGCCCATGTTTATGATGGGCATGATCGGCGCAATGCTTTCCCGCGCAGAAGCATCTGCCCAACGGCTTTTCGAAGTACTGGATGCAGAATCGGATGTAGTAGATGCTCCTGACGCAGTGAGCCTGCCCAATGTCCAGGGGCGTATCGAAATGCGGGATGTCCGTTTCCGCTACATCGGTGCAGAATCCGATGTTGTTACAGATCTCAGTTTTATTGCTGAACCCGGACAAACGATAGCGATCCTGGGCCAAACTGGGGCGGGGAAATCCTCCATCATCACCCTGATCCCACGCTTTTACGATGTGGCCGACGGCGCAGTGCTGATAGACGAACATGATGTCCGCAAAGTGACCCTCGATTCCCTCCGCAAACAGATCGGCATCGTCCTTCAGGAAACAACCCTTTTCTCAGGCACGATCCGCGAAAATATCGCCTACGGCCGCCCCGAAGCAACATTAGAAGAAGTGACCGCAGCCGCCAAAGCCGCCCAAGCACACGATTTTATTTTGGAACAACCCGATGGCTACGAAACGGTTGTTGGCGAGCGTGGCATTGGGCTTTCGGGCGGGCAAAAACAGCGAATTGCGATTGCACGCGCCTTGCTGCTCGATCCCCGAATCCTGATTATGGATGATTCCACATCATCCGTAGACGCAGAAACAGAATATAAAATCCAGCAGGCACTCGAAGAATTGCAAAAAGGACGTACAACTTTCGTTATCGCCCAACGAATTAGCACCGTTCGCAGCGCAGATAAAATTCTGCTGCTCGATAAAGGTGTACTCGCCGCGGAAGGAACACACGAAGAACTACAGAGAACTAGCGAATTATATGTAGAGATCATCGAAACACAATTCGCAGGACAGGAGTAATCATTATGATGCATGGAATGCGACGTGTCGCAGAAACAGAAGAAGAAAGCGCAGAAAATACCGCAAAAGTGGTTTGGCGCTTGGTTAAATATCTTTCCCCTTATAAAAAATATGTCTTGATAGCCTTTGTCTTGGTCTTAATTAACGCCGCCATGCAAGGGCTTGGGCCAATGTTGATCGGTCGCGCTGTAGATGGTGCGATCAGCAACGGCGATAAAGCTGGCTTGCTTAAGACGGTTATTGCCTTGCTCGGCGTTTACACAGTGGGCATGCTGGCAATGCGTTTCCAAATTTATACGATGTCTACGACCGGGCAAAAAGTACTTGCAGATTTGCGAGATGAAGTTTTTAAGAAACTTCAAAATTTGCATTTGCAATATCTCGAAGGTAGCCAAGCCGGTGACCTGATGAGCAGACTCAGCAACGATATTGACGCGCTGAACAACTTTTTCAGTCAGTCTCTCGCACAAATGGTTGGTTCTACCTTTGCCCTGATCGGCATCATGATCGCCATGATTTCTCTTGATTGGCGACTCGGGCTGACTGCGCTGGTTGTGATTCCTATCGCTTTCTATGTCACCAAACTTTTCTCCAGTCTTTCACGCCGCGCTTTTCGTAAAACGCGCAGCACCATCGGCGATGTTTCTGCTGAGATGGAAGAGCAAGTTTCGGGCGTAAAAGTGGCGCAAGCATTTAATCGCACAGAGCGCAATGTAGGCGAATTTGCCAAAAGAAATGCAGCAAACCGCGATGCAAATGTTAACGCAAATGCTGTTACCTCCGCCTTCGCGCCGGCAATGGAAGTGCTCTCCACCCTCGATCTTGCGCTGGTTTCTGCTTACGGTGGTTTTCTCGCCATTTCTGGCGCGATCAGTATCGGCACGGTGATCGCTTTTATTCAATATGTTCAAAACTTTTTCCGCCCCATTCAAACCGTCGCCCAAATGTGGACAATTGCCCAATCTGCTTTTGCCGCGGCCGAGCGCATTTTCTTCCTTTTGGATAAAGAAATCGAACTGGATGACGGCGCCCAAATAATGGACCCCATAGAGGGACATGTCCGCTTCGAGGAGGTGGATTTCTCCTACGATTCAGACGTGCCCGTGCTTGATTCCGTTTCATTAGACGCTTCTCCCGGCGAAACAATTGCCCTCGTTGGCCCCACAGGTGCAGGAAAAACGACCATCGTCGGCCTACTGGCACGCTTTTACGATGCCCAAAATGGACGCATTACCATCGACGGCCAGGATTTGCGCGATGTGACTCAAAACAGCCTCCGCTCGCAAATGGGTACCGTTACCCAAGACCCTTTCCTCTTCTCCGGCTCGGTGATGGATAATATCCGCTACGGGCGGCTGGATGCTACAGAGGAAGAAGTTTTTGAAGCGGCTAAAGCGGCAAATGCCCATGATTTCATCCAAAAGATGAACGAAGGCTACCAAACTGATGTTGGCGAGCGTGGCGGGCTTTTATCCCAGGGACAACGTCAGCTTATTGCTATTGCCCGTGCGCTTTTGGCAAATCCCAGAATTTTAATCCTGGACGAAGCAACCGCGAGCATTGATACGCGTACCGAAAAACTGATCCAGGGCGCGCTGGATCGTCTGCTCGATGGACGCACATCTTTCGTTATCGCCCATCGCCTTTCCACCGTCCGCAACGCTGACCAAACGCTGGTACTGGAAGACGGAAAAATCGTTGAACGCGGCAAACACGATGAATTGCTCAAAAAAGACGGCCTCTACGCCGAACTTTATCATCGCCAATTCTACACTCCGCCCGATGAGATGCCGCTGGCGGCTTAATCCACGAATAAAATCATATTCAGCAAAGACCCCTTTCATTTATCGAAACGGGTCTTTTGTTTTGCTTTATAATCTTCTCATTATTCAATCTATAATATCGTGATAACCATGCAAAAAAGAGTCCAATATATAGACATCGCCAAAGGGATCGGTATCCTGCTCGTCGTGCTCGGCCACAACGACATGAACGCCTACCACCCCATACTGCATCGCTTTATTTACGCTTTCCACATGCCCTTATTTTTCTTTTTATCCGGCATCTTTTTCAATCCCGACCGCCCCTTCAAAACCCTGCTCAAAAAACGCTTCGATGGTCTCATCAAGCCCCTCATCTTCACCATTTTGCTCATTTACGGCATCTCCGTATTCTTCGGCAAAATGTCATTCGCCACAGCTGGTGGCCGCATCTTCAAATCTCTCTACATGACCGGCCCCTATCTCAACTGGGTTCAACTCTGGTTTTTACCCCTCCTTTTTCTCGTCAATATCTACGCCTATTTCTTCTACAAATTCACGAATCCCATCAAAAAAGATTGGATTCGCTGGCTCATATTAATCATCACTTTGTGGATCGGGATGTTGCCTCTGCCCCACACTTGGCCCCTCGAAATTGAGATTCTCGGCAAGTCCCTCTCACTACACGGTGCGCCCGCCAACGTGGATTTGATCTTGCTTGCCGGATTTTTCTTCATCCTCGCCCGAGAGATCTACCGCCACCTCCCCGAAGCATTTTTCTCTTCAAAAATCACCTTCTTTGCTTCGGCAATTATCCTCTTCGGCATGGTCTTCACCCTCGACATCCCCGTAGATTTCAACATTCGCCTTTATTCATCACCTATCCTCAACACCATCGAAGCGATTGCTGGAATCATCTTCACCCTCTCTCTTTCCAGACAAATTGAACTTTACTCAGAAAGACTGACGCGCCTATTTAAATATATTGGCAGTCTCACCATCAGCATTTTTATCTTTCACGTTCCTATTCAAGAAATGGTCAACAATAAACTCAATCCCTATATCGGGCAAAACGACCTGACGGTTATTCTTGCCTTCCTCGCAGGTGTGCTACTGCCCATTTTCATCCACGAGTTTTTTATCAAGCCAAACCCCAAAGTCGGCGCATGGTTTGGGATGGGGAAAGTGAAAGTAGTCGAAGAATAAACTATTAGTGATATTTTCGGTCGCAAAATGATTCTGCGAGAAGCACGCATTTGCGCCAAAGCAGTCTCACGTTCTAAAAACAAGATTGCTTCGACGATAAAACAGTCTCGCAAAATCATCATCACTTATTGCTTTACCACTATCGTTTTTTCTTCTATTTTCCCCAGCATAGAAAAAGGCTCTCGCAAAAAAATGCGAGAGCTTTTCTTTTTTAGGATTTTCGCTCAGGAAGGAGTGCGTCGCACCAACTTCGACAAAAAGACGTTAATCGACAAGTATTTTGCTTGTCGAAGGGCAGATTCTCATCGTTTTGGTGCGACGCACTCACTTTTCTTCTTCAAAAGCGAAAGCCCTATTTTTATTATTCTTTCCCCATTAACTTTGCCAAATTCTCTTCAAAGGGCGGATAAACCAATCCCTTTTCAGTGATGATGGCGGTGATATATTTCGCGGGGGTCACATCAAAGGCGGGATTTCCGACATCTACACCATCGGGGGTGATTTGCCAATTCCCAACAGTGGTCACTTCCGTAGCGGGGCGTTCTTCAATTTCAATATCATCGCCATGCTTCGTTGCCATATCTATCGTTGTAGTCGGTGCCGCAACATAAAATGGGACACCATTCTCATGCGCCACAACGGCTAAATTATAGGTGCCGATCTTATTGGCAACATCCCCATTTGCCGCAACTCTATCTGTGCCGACAACACAAAGATCAACACCCAGCGTCCGCATAAAATGGCCGGAAGCGCCATCTACAATCACTTTGAAAGGCACGCCCTGTTCTTTCAACTCATAAGCTGATAAACGCCCACCCTGCAAACGGGGGCGGGTTTCATCGAGCAAAGCCAAAATTTCTTTTCCCTGCTCATGGGCAGTACGGATAACGCCCAAAGCTGTACCATAATCGACAGTTGCCAGACTTCCAGTATTGCAATGATGAATAATGGTGGCTTTATCGGGGATGAGAGAGAGCGCGTTCATCCCGATGGCTTTGTTAATCGCAACATCTTCTTCGGCGATGGCATGAGCTTCGGTGAGAGTCGCTTTTTGGAGCGCGGAAACAGAATCCAGACTGGAGTTGGCAATACCTTTGTTCATCCGATCGAGTGCCCAAAAGAGATTAACAGCAGTTGGGCGGGAAGCAGCAAGCACATCGGACGCTGTCGCCAACTCCGCGCGGAGAGATTCTGCATCAGTTGCTTTTGAGCGGTGTGCTGTTAAAGCCATCCCATAGGCTGCTGCCGCGCCAATAGCAGGTGCGCCACGAATGACCATATCCGTGATCGCCTGCGCTACTTCTGTGTAATTCTCATAATCGTTATAGACAGTCTCGTGTGGGAGTTTGCGCTGGTCGAGCATACGCACGATGCCTTCATCTAAAAATTCTATACTGCGAAAAGCGTTCATTTTTTGCTCCTATTTTTGGTTCCTCCCCCGCGTGCGGGGGAGGCTAGGAGGGGGCTTTTGTCTTCCCCCCTCTAACTCCCCCCGTAAACGGGGAGAGAACTATTTTTTCTTCTCTGGATAGAGTCCCAAAACCCCGTCTTCAGAAGCTTCACAAATCCCGCGCTCGGTAATTAAGCCTGTTACAAGGCGAGATGGAGTCACATCAAAGGCATAATTTGCGGCAGGGCTATCTTCTGGGGTGAGTAAAACTTCTTTGATCTCCCCATCATGTTTGCCCTGAATATATTTCACTTCTCTGCCGTCGCGCTGCTCGATGGGAACTTCTTTTACGCCGTCGCGCATGACCCAATCGAAGGTCGAAGAAGGTAATGCTGTATAAAAAGGTACGCCATTATCTTTCGCCGCGAGCGCTTTGAGATAAGTGCCAATTTTATTCCCCACATCGCCGGTATACGTCGTTCTGTCCGTACCGGTGATAACCAGATCGACCAATCCGTGCTGCATGAGATGCCCGCCAACATTATCGGCGATAACGGTGTGTGGTACGCCGTGTTGGCCTAATTCCCAAGCTGTGAGCCGCGCGCCCTGATTTCGAGGGCGGGTTTCGTCGACCCAAATATGGATTTTGATTCCTTTTTCGTGCGCGGCATACATTGGCGCGGTCGCAGAGCCATAATCCACAAAGGCGAGCCAGCCGGCGTTGCAATGGGTCAGGATATTGACGACCTCGCCATTTTTTGCTTCGCTTATTTTTTGGATGATGGATAGGCCGTGCTCGCCAAGTCGACGGCAAAAATCGGCATCTTCATCGGCGATTATTTGTGCTGTTTCGCGCGCGACCTTGATTTGGGCTTGGTAGCCACCATCAACAGCAGATATGGCTTCGAGCTGCCGATCCACTGCCCAAGCGAGATTAACGGCAGTTGGTCGGGTTGCTTTTAGTTGCTCACCATCGGTAGCAAGTTGGGTTAAGAGCGAATCGGCCGGTGCATTTAAGGCGGCGATATACATGCCAAATCCCGCTGTTGCTCCTATTAATCCCGCGCCACGAACGTGCATATCCTTAATAGCGGCGGCTACATCATCGACTGTTTTTAAATCTTCAATGACGAATTTATGGGGCAAATGGCGTTGATCAATAATCTGCACAATGCCGGGGTCATCTTCTTTTAGCCAAATGGTGCGATAGTGCTTTCCGTCGATATTCATAGATTTTCCTTTTATATAAGATGTGCTAGAGATGTATTTTCTCATAATCTTGCGGCATTTGCCATATAAATGGCAGAAAAAGGGCTTTGGTCTGCGCCAGTATAGGTTGATATAATGCCAATATCGGGAAATTCCACCATTCTACAGTCTTTCTAATGTCTTTTTCTCATTCAAAAAAACGACGACGCAACAGCCTGCGCTTGCAAGGGTATGATTATGCCTCCGCAGGGGCATATTTCGTGACCATTGTGGCGTATCAGCGCGAGATGTTATTTGGCGAGGTCGTGGGCGGGGAAATGGTTTTGAGCGACATGGGAAAGATCGTACGTGATGAATGGGAACGCACACCACAGATCCGTCGCGAGGTGGAATTGGGCGCATATGTTGTGATGCCTAATCATTTTCATGGGATTGTGATTATTAATAATGATATTTCTACGGTAGGGACGACCAGTGTAAGGGCGACCGGCCGGTCGCCCCTACGACCACGCGGTCCTAAACCCAAATCATTGGGAGCTATTATGGCGGGATTCAAATCATCTGTCACTAAAGGCATTAATGCCCTACACAATTCCCCCGGCGTACCGGTTTGGCAACGCAACTATCACGACCGCATTATTCGCAATTACCAGGAAATGTCTCGCATCTGGGATTATATCGAATCTAACCCCGCGAACTGGACAGAGGATAAAGAAAATCCACGCAATTGGTAGAGGTCGATAGAAATCTTCAGGGAAGGGTTTAAGAAAAAATATTATAAAAACGACTTGTTTTATCGTATAATCTTGGATAGGAGATTGATAAAGCAAATCATGAATCATATTTTTATCAGTTACAGTCATAAAGAATCAGACTATGCTCACGGACTGGCTCAAACATTATATAAAGATGGTTTTGATGTTTGGATAGATGATCGGCTGGATTACGGTTCCCAATGGCCAAATGAAATTCAAAAGCAATTGGATTCTTGCCGTGCCTTTATTGTGATTATGTCTCCCAATTCCTTTGGGTCAGAGTGGGTGCAAAGTGAATTGCAACGAGCCAAACGGAAAAAGAAGCCGATTTTTCCCTTGTTATTGGGGGGAGATGGGCCATGGTTATCTGTCGAGTCTACGCAGTTTTTTGATGTGCGTGGGGGAGTATATCCGGATGCCAAGTTTTACTCTGCTCTGAAAAGGGTGATCAGGCCTGATCCAAGTGCGAGAACGCTCCGGATGCCGAAAGCGCCTCGCAAGGCAAAATTAAGGGCGAGTTCGTTAAATCTCAACCCTGGGATGATTGCGGCAACGATTGGCGCTCTGGTATTTTTCTTGCTTCTTTCTGTGACCTTGCTTTGGGGATTATTCTCAAAAGATGAAGTCTCTCTTCCAACGCAAATGGCAAATCCGACAATGGATGTTGTTCTTTTAGATGAACCGACAGCGGTTCCTACCCCTACAGCTTCCCCTGCAATGCCTGAAGTTGAGCAGACTGTTCCTGATGAAATGGCGCTTATCCCGGCCGGTGAATTTACTATGGGGATGGATGCTTTTGATGAATTTGCTATTTGCGAAAAAATCGGCGGGGAGTGTCGGCTTGACTGGTTTATGGATGAGGAGCCGATCCATACAATTTATCTTGATGCCTTTTATATGGATATTTATGAAGTGACGAATATTCAGTATAAAGGCTGTGTAGATAGCGGAGAATGTGACTCCCCTGAAATATCAGCTTCAACCAGTCGTCTTGATTATTATGACAACCCGGAATTTGATCATTATCCTGTAATCAACGTGACTTGGTATCAGGCACAGGCATATTGCGAATGGAGCGGCGGGCGTTTGCCCACAGAAGCTGAATGGGAGAAAGCTGCCCGTGGTACGGAAGCAAGCCCATTTCCTTGGGGCGATACGCTTGATCCATCCTATGCGAATTATAATTACACTGTTGGGGATACCACAGCAGTCGGAAGTTATGAAAAAGGGATCAGCCCATATGGGTTATATGATATGGCTGGGAATGTTTGGGAATGGGTGAGTAGTCTGCATGGTTCATATCCTTACGCTGCTAATGACGGGCGTGAAGCCCCAAGCTCGGAAAATGGAAGGATAATGCGAGGTGGTTCATGGGGATATGTTGGGGTTAGTATCAGCACTTCTTATCGCTATACTTGGGATTCATCAGATTCAAATTTGGATCTCGGCTTTCGCTGTGCCCGTGATGTGAGCCCATAACTTGGGGATATCAGGTTTAGAAGGTAAATCTCTTAATCTGACATTCTTTTACTCTATAAATTCAGTGCTGGGAAAAACCACTTTTAACACGAAGGACACCAAGAAGCACAAAGTTAAAAACAAAAAACTTTTCTTCGTGAACCTTCGAGACCTTCGTGTTTAATCTTTTCATTCTGCATTCATCATTTATGAGCCGCCCTCTAAAAGTCTTCCTCTCTTAACGCTCAAAGGCGCGCCCACACAGATGCGACCGCCATCCGCACCCTCTGCAACCGTCTCGCTGTGAAAATTTGACATAACCACATTCTGTAACTACAATATAATATGACTATAAACTTTGAATGGGATGAAAATAAGCGACAAGCGAACATCCGTAAACATGGTATTGATTTTGTAGACATTCCTGCACTCTTTGATAGTGTAATTATCACAATCGAAGACACAAGACATGATTATGGCGAGGCCCGTTTTATCACACTTGGATTACTGAAATACCACGTCATCGTTGTTGTACACACAGATCGCAATGGAAATACTCGCATCATTTCTGCGAGAAAGGCGACTAAAAATGAATCAAAACAATATTTCAAAAAAATCACAAACTGATTGGGACAAACTCGATTCAATGACCGATGACGAGATTGATTTCTCAGATATCGACGAACTCACCCCCGAACTCTTTGCGGAGGCTGTTGTGCGGCATGGATTAAAGCCCTCTCCGAAAAAAGAACAAATCACCCTCCGCGTAGACAGTGATGTCCTGCTCTGGTTCAGATCGCAGGGGAAAGGCTACCAGACCAAAATCAATGATCTTTTGCGTGCTTATATGAAAGCATTTGAACAACGATAACCAAAGCCTTCGTGAACCTTTGTGACCTTCGTGTTTAATCTTTTCATTCTGCATTCATCATTCAAAATTTTGCCTTCAAAATGAGTCGCCCTCTAAAAGTCTTTCTCTCTCACACCCACGCGGATGCGAAAGCCGTCCGCGCCCTCTACGACCGCCTCATCGCGGACGGCGTGGGTGCCTGGCTCGATAAGGAAAAGCTCATCCCCGATCAAGATTGGGAACGTGAAATCCGCAAAACCCAAACCAGTCCGATTTATCGGGCTTTGGCTATGTAGCACGGTCGATTTCGCGAAGCACCCTTTAGGGCACCGCCGTGCAGACAAGGGGACAAAATCATCTTTTGCTGTATAATTCCTTCATCTAAATCACTATAGCTAGAGGGTTTTTCTTTTGACTACACCACAAAAAGGACGCATTTTCATCTCATATCGCAGAGCGGATAGCGCCGGTTATGCCGGGCGCATCTACGACCGTCTTGTTGCGCACTTTGGCGAAGATGCGATATTTATGGATGTGGACGCCATCGAGGGAGGACTTGATTTTGTAAAGGTTTTAGAAGATGCTGTACAGTCTTGTGATGTGCTAATTGCCTTAATCGGCAAACAATGGCTTAACATAAAAGATAAAGAGGGAAAACGGCGTTTAGACAACCCTGAAGATTTTGTACGGATTGAAATTGCCACGGCATTAGATCGTGACATTCGTGTCATTCCTGTTTTGGTTGATGGCATTGATATGCCACATTCAACCGAGTTGCCAGAAAACCTTAAGGCTTTGGCACGCCGAAATGCTCTACAGATTAATCACCACTCATTTAATCCTGATGTTCATCGCCTAATTCAGCACTCAGAATCAGCTTTGAATGAGGCAGAAGAATCAAAATTAATGAAAGCTGCAGCCTTGCAAGCCGAAAGAGAAAAGGCGGAGAAGGAAGCACAAATAAGGGCAAAGATAGATAAAGATCAGGAAAAGGGTCGTCGAAAACATAATTCAAAACTTGTTCAACGTAGTGCACGCCAAGCTAAACGGGCAGAACGAAAATATAAATGGGACATATCCTTTTCAAGAATTCGTTATAGGTTAGCTGTTGTTTTTGATTATGTCCGTTTATATTATTTATATATTTTTCTTGGGTTGTTTTTGATTGGCGTGATTATATATTCGCTCTATTACGCGTCAAACATCATTCCAATACCAAGCTCTACATCTGAACCAACAAAAACTAAAACCATTATTGCGTCAGCGACAGACACACAATTAGTGTCCCCTACAGAAAAGCATCAACCTACATCTACGCTTACTCCTATTCCTCCGACAAAAACACTATCTCCAACACCAACACCTCTTCTTGAAGAAATCTCAGATATTGACCTTGCTGGCAATGAAATCCCCATGCGTCTTGTACCAGCAGGTGAATTTATAATGGGCAGTGATGATGGCGACGCAGATGAACGCCCAATGCACGATGTTTACCTAGACGCTTACTATATTGATAGACATGAAGTTACCAACGCCTTATTTAAGGCATGTGTAGAAACTGGTACATGCCAAGAGCCAACAGATACAACCTATTACAGCAGAGTTTCAGGAGCGCAGAAACCTGTAGTTTATGTAACTTGGGGGATGGCTGAGACTTATTGTGAATGGCGTGGAAGCCGCTTGCCTACGGAAGCAGAATGGGAAAAGGCAGCACGTGGCACAGATGGACGAGTTTATCCTTGGGGAAGTGAAGATAGTTGTAAACATGCAAATTATTCATCATGTCAGGGCGATATTATAGAAGTGGGGTATTCGCAATATAGCCAAAGTCCTTATGGCATATATGATATGACGGGAAATGTATGGGAGTGGGTATCAGATTGGTACTTGGAAAACTATTATCAAAAAACTCCTTCTGATAATCCTCTTGGTCCAACAAGCGGAAACTCTCGCGTTGTTCGAGGAGGCTCTTGGGAAACTGGAGGGGACAATGTAACAACATCAGAACGCGGTGGTGTAGATCGTGAAAACAATAAGATTGGCTTCCGCTGCGCGAAAGACACTCCCTAAACTCCGAAGAAAAACTTCGGAGTTTTTTTCTTCTACGGTATAATCCCCCCGTCAATCGTAAGGGCGACCCTACGTCCTTAAAAGACAAAATAAATTGAAAAAGAAAGCCATCTAAAAAAGAGAAATTATCTTGCGACCCAAACGGGTCGCCCCTACCCCTGATTCCTAATCCCTAATCACCTAATACCTAACCCCATGACCAAAAAATCCCTCCAAAAAATCATCCTCGAACTCCAAAACTTCTGGGCAGCGCATGGCTGCACCATCGCCCAGCCTTATTACACTCAAGTCGGCGCGGGGACAATGAACCCGAATACCTTCCTGCGCGTACTTGGGCCGGAACCGTGGAGTGTCGCCTACGTCGAACCCTCCGTCCGCCCCGATGATGGGCGATATGGTGAGAACCCAAATCGCTTCCAGCAGCATACTCAATTTCAAGTTATCCTGAAACCCGATCCCGGCGATCCGCAGCAGCTTTACCTCGACTCGCTCAAAGCCATCGGCATCGACCCACGCGAGCACGATATCCGTTTTGTCGAAGATAATTGGGCGCAGCCTGCCATCTCCGCTTGGGGCTTGGGCTGGGAAGTCTGGATGGATGGGCAGGAAATTACCCAATTCACTTATTTTCAGCAGGTCGGTGGCGTAGCCCTCGACCCCGTTTCGGTTGAAATCACTTATGGTTTAGAGAGAATCTTAATCGCGCTAAATAATGCCGGAGCCATCTGGGATGAACCCTGGAGCGATGCCGTTAATTATGGTGAAATCCGCCATCAGGAAGAGTACGAACACAGCAAATATTATTTCGAAATCGCCGATGTAAACCGCCTCCGTCAGATGTACGAAAACTTCGACGCCGAAGCCAACGCCTGTCTCGATGCCGGTCTCGTCCTCCCCGCCCACGATTACGTCCTGAAATGCTCGCATACATTTAATATTCTCGATACGCGCGGCGCAGTCGGCGTCACCGAGCGGCAGGCCTTTTTCCGCAAAATGCGCGGGCTGGCTCGCCGTGTCGCCGAGAGTTATTTAGAGCAGCGTCAACGCCTTGAGTACCCCCTCATGAATGAAGAACGAAGAATGAAGAATGCAGAATCTCCAGTTCTTAATTCATCATTCAGCATTCATCCTTCTACATTTCTCTTAGAGATCGGAACTGAAGAACTTCCTCATAACGATGTGGAATCCATACTTGGTCAGCTTCGCAAAGGGATTCCCGCGTGGATGCAGGAACTGCGTCTCAAACACGGCTCCGTGCGGATTCACGCCACACCTCGACGTGCTACCGTTTATATACAAAATCTCGATCCCAAACAACCCGACCTCGAAGAACTCGTCAAAGGACCACCCGCCTCCCGTGCTTTCGATGATGAGGGCAATCCCACCAAAGCCGCGATGGGTTTCGCGCGCGGCAAAGGCGTAGATGTCGCCTCCCTCGAAAAACGAGAAATAGATGGCGGCGAATACGTTGTCGCAGTCGTCAAAGAAGATGGCAAAAGCGCAGGCGATGTGCTCCTCGAAGCGCTTCCCAAATTAATGAACGAAATCCGCTTTGTAAAAACGATGAAGTGGAACGATTCAGGCGTCGCATTTTCGCGCCCCATCCGCTGGTTTGTCGCCATGCTCGGCGAAACGATAATCCCATTTGAATATGCTGGCATAAGCGCAAATAACACCACCCGCGGATTACGCCCCTACGGCTCCCCCGAAATTGAAATTTCCTCCGCAGATGCTTATTTTGAGATTGTTGAAAAAGCGGGCATCGTCCTCGACGAAGAAAAACGCAAAGAAATGGTCTTAGCACAGATCAAAGCCGCCGCAGAATCAGCGGGCGGCGAAGTGCTGCTCGATGAAGATCTGCTTCTCGAAGTCACCCATCTCGTCGAAAAACCGACCGCCTTCCTCGGCAAATTCCCCGCCGAATATCTCGAACTCCCGCGCGACGTGCTCATCAAAACGATGCAGAAACATCAACGCTATTTTGCAGTTGAGTCCCCATCTCCCGCTCGCGGGGGAGGGGTTAGGGGTGGGGGCAGTTTGATGCCATATTTCGTCGGTGTCCGCAATGGCGACAGCGAACATCTTGATATGGTCACCGAAGGAAATGAGCATGTTATTAACGCCCGTTTTGCCGATGCCAACTTCTTCGTTCGTGAAGATGTGAAGAAGAAACTCGAAGATTTCCGCTCCGAACTGAGCGGCCTGACCTTCCAGACCAAACTCGGCTCTATGCTCGATAAATCTGAGCGAATGTTAAAACTGGCCGATGTTCTTGCGCCAAAAATTAATATTGGTGATGCAGAACGCGCAGATTTACAACGCGCAACTTTCCTTGCCAAAGCCGATCTTGTCACACAAATGGTGACCGAAATGACCTCTTTACAGGGCATTATTGGGCGCGAATATGCCCTCCGCTCTGGCGAAAAAGAAGCTGTTGCGAGAGCCATCGGTGAGCAATATCAGACCATCCCACAAAGTGAAATTGGCGTGGGTTTGGCGTTGACAGATAGAATCGATTCGCTTGTCGGGCTTTTTGCCGCAGGGTTAGCCCCAACAGGGACAAAAGATCCATTTGCTTTACGCCGCGCTGCGATCGGTGTTGTATCTCCGATCCTTGAACACGATTTGGACTTTGATCTTAGCGAAGTGCTTGATGATGTTGCAAAACTACAACCAGTAGAGGTCAGCGACGAGACAAAAACCAAAGTTTTGGAATTTTTCGAAGGCAGATTGCGCGTTCTTCTTCGGGAAAAAGGATATGCTCACGATGTGGTAGATGCTATTTTAGGGCAAGCAAGTCAAAATCCCGCGCGTGCCGCCAAAGCTGTTGAGCAGCTATCCGCCTGGGTTGCGCGAGATGATTGGGAGACCATCCTGCCTGCTTATTCCCGCTGTGTGCGTATTATGCGTTCAGCGAAAGTAAGTAGCGAGCAATTATCAGTGAATAGTGATAAGTTGGTCGAATCCGCTGAAAAAGAGCTTTACGAAGCCATACTGAAAACTGAAAACCAAGAACTGAATACTGTGGATGAAGCGCTCAGCGTGGTCGAAAATCTCATCCCTGCCATCAACAATTTCTTTGATAATGTGCTGGTGATGGATGAAGACGAAGCGGTGAAAGAAAATCGGCTGGCACTGGTCGGGAAAATCGCTAGTCTGGCCGATGGCTTAGCAGATATGAGTCATCTCGAAGGATTTTAGAGAAAGTCATTGATACCATAAAAGAACCAATTTCTTCACAGGAAATTGGTTCTTTTGTTTAGTATAGCAACAGGAAAATAACAACAAACAAGAAATATGAACCCCCAACTAAGATTCTCCCACCCCGCTGACCTCCCTTTTATGAAAGCGATGCTCTACGAAGCCGTCTTTTGGCGGGATGTGGAAAATCGGCCTGCCTATGAAGAAGCCCTTGCCCTGCCGGATGTGCATAAAGCCCTCGCGGATTGGGGAAAAAGAGAAGGGGATACAGCCCTGATTGCCACCATTAACGGAACGCCCGTGGGTGCGGCTTGGTACCGTTATTGGAACGAAAAGGACGAAATACGCGGCTATATGCACAATAATGTGCCAGTGATCGTGATCGGTGTCCACGAGGATTTTCGCGCTAAGAAGATCGGGAGGAGGCTCCTTTCCGGGCTGATCGAGCAAGCCCAAAAGGAGGGCGTTCCGCGCATCAGTCTAATGGTCTCAAAAGATAATTATGCTCTCAGGCTCTATCAGCAACAGGGATTTAAAATCTATTCAGAAATAGAAGACTCTATCACGATGGTACGAGACTTTTAATATATAATTTTGTCCATTAGAAATCCAGCAAACCCTAGGAGAATGATGAAAAAAGAAAAAGATATTATCGTGATCGGCGGCGGGATCATTGGTCTTTCTGTCGCCTATTATCTCTCTCAGCAGGGGCGTTCTGTAACGCTGATAGAAAAGAAAGATGAGATTGGTATGGGCAGCTCTTATGGCAACGCCGGCTGGATCGCGAATGGATTCTCGATCCCGATGGCTGCGCCGGGTATCCCCTTGCAGGGCATGAAATGGCTCTTTGATCCGACAAGTCCTTTTTATATCAAACCGCGTCTGGATTTCGATCTCTTTCGCTGGTTATGGAAGTTTATCGGTGCTTGCAATGAAAAGGATTTAAGGGCATCTTACGCGATTTTATTATCTTTAGGTCAGGGGAGTTTTGATCTCTTCGATGAAATATTTTCGCAAGAAGATGTCGATTTTGGCTATGAGAGCAAGGGGCGGTTAAGCCTCTTTACCAGTAAAAAGAGTTTTGAAAAATCTATGCCCGATGTCGCCTTTGTGCGCGAATATGGTGTGGATGTATCCTTGCTGGATGTTGATGGCGTGCGTGAAATAGAGCCTACTATTTCGACATCTGTTAAGCATGGCTTCTATAGCAAGGATTACGCCCATTTAGACCCGGGTCGCTTTGCACAGGAAATGGCTCGCCTGGTAGAAAATCGGGGCGTAGAGATCTTGAAGGGTGTGAGTGTAAAGGGATTTGAAATCACAGCCGGGCAGATCTCAGCCGTGGAAACAACACAGGAGACTTTCACCCCTAATCAGGTTGTTTTGGCTGCGGGGGCCTGGTCTGCTCTGCTTGCACGTAAATTGAAAATAAAACTTCCTATTCAGCCTGCCAAGGGATATAGCCTGACCTATAAATGCCCCCCAGAACTTCTCCCGAAGCTGCCGATTTCTTTGGTAGAGCGCAAGGCGGCTGCCACGCCGATGGGGGATCGAGTCCGTTTTGCCAGCACACTGGAATTGGCAGGTTTTGATTCTACGATCAATCAGCCGCGGGTGGATGCCATTCGCCGCTCGGCAAAAGAATATTTTTCGGGAACAGAAGCTTTGACTGAAGAAGAGATTTGGTCCGGGTTTAGACCCGCAACGCCGGATGATCTCCCCATCATTGGGCGAAGCGATAAATATGAAAATCTTATCTTTGCCACCGGTCACGGCACTTTAGGGATGACCTATAGTCTGATCACGGGAAAACTGGTTTCGCAAATCATTGCCGGAGAAGAGCCATCCATTGACCTAAAACCTTTACGAGCAGAACGCTTCTAATAGAGCAAACATATAAAACCTAGATAATCTGCGTCACTGCGAGGAGGGCGATAGCCCGACGCGGCAGTCTCCCCCCGAGAGGGAGATTGCTTCGCTCCGCTCGCAATGACATGAGAAATTTGAGATTATCTAGTTGTTTTGTCCACAAGAAGGAAAATCTCTTCGCAGGTTTTCCGAGAAGAAAGCCCGCGTTTCATTATCCCCCTATTTTGCTTGCAAAATGGGGGATGCCCCGCCTGTCGAAATAGAAGCGAGGGGCAGGGGGCTAAACGTCCCATAAAAGAAAAAGATGACTTATCCCATATTTAAGGACAAGTCATCTTTTCTTTTATTCTGACCTGGTATTTCTTCAGGTATTAGGGGCAAGTACAAGAGAAAAATACAAGATCCCAGATGCCGCCTCCACTCTCGCAAGCAATTTGGTCAGGAGCATAGGCATCGCAGGAGTTTGTTTCCTCTTCACCCTCGTCCTTTGGCTCATCTGAAGGCTCGGGCGCAGGCAGGGATAGTGGACCTTTGGTATAGATAGGCTCCTCACAACCTTCCTGGTGTAGTGAAAGGTGATACTTATATGTACTAACGTATTCGGATGGCAGTTTAATTTTGCAGGAGAGACGTGTATTATTCCCTTCGAGGGGCGCACAGACTTGGCCTTCCACATCGCCGATTCTCATATTGTAGTTCAGGTCCTGCCAGGCAAGGTTTGCAGGCATTTTGATATTCACAGCCAGGGGAGCGCCGGGCAGCCATTCCCCGTAAACATGTGAAAACGCTGCGCCTTGGAAGAGATCGCATTGGGCCAGGTTGACAGGTATGGTAATTTCACCAGTATCCTTATTAAAAAAAGGTGCATAAGTAGCCCAATCTCCTATGTGGACGGTCGAAGAGTCGCCGCCGAAATCCATATTGAGGCCGATTTTGATTTCTGACACCTTGACCTCACTTTCTGTTGGCTTCTTAACAGTGATCTGCTCCTTTTCCTTCAAAGATCTGGTTGTGTATCTACCCAACACATCCAAATTTATGAAAGGAGTAGTACTTCCAACACCAAAACTGTCCGCAATTGTTATTTCATTTGAAGCACTCTTTTGTAAAGTTTTCTCTGGAGCCACCGCGCAAGAGCCTGTGAAGCAGCCGACTTCCATGTAGGGCCAGTTGTAGCCGTATTCCGTTTCTATCGTTAGGCCTGCAGTAGGGGCCCATCTAACACCTATAGTAGAACCTGTCGGCCAGGCAATACCTACCGGTGTGGATATTACCGACTTACCAAGATTACTCGCAGTAACTTCAAGCACTACGTCTCCCTGTTCCAGAAAGATCACCCAGTCTTGGCCATCAAAATTTGACAACTCGAATATCGTATTCGGCCCGATCAGCAACACGTTTCCGTTGGGTAGATCCAGCCGCGCGGTTGAATCCGCCTGTGTGTGTATGCTGCTACCATCGCTGACGAGTTCCACAGTGGTAACAGTTTTCCAATCTGTTTCGTTCTTCGCGCGCACAGCCACGCCGTTCTCAATTTCGCTGAGGATAGCTGGCTCTGATGCAACCACTTCAGTGGCCGGGGCTGCCGTGGCTTGGACAGGTTCAGGCGCTGCGACTTCGATAGTTGGTACTGCTGTGGGCTGGGCAAGCGCACTACACCCTGAAAGTATAAATGTCCCCAGAATGACTAATATCCGTTTCATATTTAATTTTCCTTTTTTTTGAGATCGTATGAGATTTGGTTTTTATTCTTTTTCATGCCATAGTAAATTATGGGTGAAGATATTCACGACTTTCAATAAAAGATTTTGTCTATTGCTCGAAATCATCCCAGCCAAAGTTAAAGCCATTTTTGTTCTCGCCAGGTAGCAGTTCAACCTGATGTGTTTGTACCGGTGCACCGCGACTGGGGAAAGTGAAAGTCCCACCAAGGGCGGCAGTATTCGCTAAGAATGAATCATTTACTTTGATGCAGTATGTACCAGCTTCAAGCTTCTCAAATTTAAAGGTGCCATTTGATGTTTTTGTTTTTCCAACGGACGTTGTAGGTGGGCAGACGCCGGAGAATAACTCAACGGGGACATCCGAGATGCCGGGTTCACCATTGAAATTGCCATCACCTTCAGGAAGACCATTAATTGTTACACAAGTGTTCCCAGGAAATAAGTCATCACAGTCTTCTAACCAAACAAAACCACTGATCGAACCAACCGGAACTGGCGGCACGGGGATAACCGGCAAGGCACTAGTATTACCAGTAACAGTGGCGTGTTCAAGCCATGCCCAACAGTCCTTACCGCTGCCCGGATCAACAATTAAATAAGGATTAGAACTGGGGGCTTGACCCTTCACCTGATAAGAAGTTCCAACTGTTAACCCGTCCGTGATAGCCCATCTAATGCCAGGTCCTGTCCGACAGTTGGTATTTACACTCACCGATAACATCGGTGTACTGGGTGTTGCGCTTGCTACCGGTGCAGCCGGTGCTGCCGGTGCAGCGGCTGTCGGGCTTGCTGGTGCTTGTGCAACGGGCGAAGCAGCCGGCGCGGCAGGCGCGGCAGGCGCACTTTGGGTCTGTTGCAGAGCTACGATGGTTGCTTCCAGATTAGGTTCTGGGCTGGAGCTAGGTGTGCCAAGGGTGCAAGCAAGGGTTGCAAAAACTAACACTAAAGTAGTAGCTAATAGTTCTTTCTTCACAGTTAACATTTTTATTATCTCCTCACTATCTCTACGATTACCATCGTTTTCAACGCAATCATTGAATTATAAAATTGAGTTCTCCAGAAGTTTAAGAATTTCCGGGAAATTTCATGTAACGGTCACTTTAATAAGGCAAACAAGGTAAATAAGACAGAGTAAATCTACTATAGCTATCACTCCGTGTCAACTATTGTTAGAGATTCTGTCACTTGAGCTTTGACAATATCTTAAAATCTGAGTTATGGATAAGGGATATTCAACGGGTTCCGTGCGGGTTTTTTGAGAGGAGAGTCTGCTTTTATTTTGGCGTATAATTTGAGTGACGATTGAGAAGTAACGAGCGAAGGGAAAATTATGGGTGCATTTTTATTTATTTGGAATCCTGGCAAATGGAAATGGCATGATCTTGATGAAAAAATAAATATCTTACGCAATACTAGTAGCGTGTCTGATACATGGAGTTGTGTTAGTCATAAAAAAATCAAAGAAGGTGACCGAGCATTTTTATTACGATTAGGTGAAGAGCCAAAAGGAATTATTGGCTCTGGTTATATAGCTTCATATCCTTTTCTGCAGGAGCACTGGGGAGGCAAAGACAAACTAATCTATAAAGTTGTTATCGAATTCGATGTTCTAATTAATGCAACACGAGAACCTATCCTTGATATAGATATCTTGTCGCATGGAAATCTCGCAAGACAAACTTGGCTATCACAATCATCTGGCATTTCAATCAAACAAGAAGTTATCAATGAACTTGAAGATGTATGGTTTTCCTTTCTAAAAGAACAAAAACATCATGCTAAACCTTTTTCGGGGACACATAAACTAACAGAGGGCAAGCAAAATCAAGTTGTAACAACACGCTACGAACGAAACCCACATGCCCGTAAAGAATGCTTAGAATATTATGGTTTTTCATGCCAAGTTTGTGAAATAAAATTTCACGACAGATATGGTGGAATCGGAAAAGACTTCATCCACGTTCATCATCAAGCGGTGATTGCTGATGCTGATGGAGAGAGAGAAGTTAACCCAATCAAAGATTTAATTCCTGTTTGCCCAAACTGTCACGCTATGCTCCACAAGAAAAAACCTCCCTATACAATAGAAGAACTACAGATAAAACTCAACCCATAACTCCGTGTACTAAAACTCAAACCTAAGGTCTAAAAATGAACATCCCCCCCTTTACCCTCGAACGATATTTCGCCAAACACGAATTCTCCGCCAAATACCTGCTCTCCAGCTCAGATTGCGAATCGCTGAGCCTAACCGAGATGCTCGAAATGGCCTCCCCCGAAATGCGCAAAACTTTCTTCGATCTCAAACTCGGCTACACCGAATCGATGGGGCATCCGCAATTGCGGGCAGAAGCCGCTAAACTTCACCATGGGCTAAATGCCGAAAATCTGCTCATCGCCGCGCCCGAAGAAGCTATTTTTATATTCATGAACGCCCTGCTCGAGCCCGGCGACCACGTTATTTCCACCTTTCCGGGATACCAGTCACTCTACGAGATCGCGCGCGCGGGCGGCTGCCAAATTTCCACATGGGAACCGGATGAAGCCGCCGAGTGGCATTTTGATCTGGCGCGTCTCGCCGAACTCATCCGCCCCGAAACAAAGCTCGTCGTCGTCAACTTTCCGCATAATCCCACCGGCTACATTCCATCCCAAAAAGAATTTGCAGATTTAATTAATCTGCTGCGAGAAAAAGGGATTTACCTGCTCTCGGATGAAATGTATAGATATTTGGAAATAGAAGCCGGAGCGACCCTGCCCTCGGCTTGCGAGGCTTACGAAAAAGCATTTTCTCTCTTCGGCATGTCGAAAACCTTTGGCCTCCCCGGCCTACGCATCGGATGGATCGCCACGCAGGATGCCGCCACTTTGGCAAAAATGCTCCAACTCAAAGACTACACCACCATCTGCTCCAGCGCCCCGAGCGAGATTTTATCCATCATCGCCCTGCAAAATAAAGACGCCATCATCGAAATGCAGAATGCTCGTTTAGCGCGCAACTTTGCCATTTTAGATGAGTTTATGGCCGCTCGCCCCAATCGTTTTGCCCTAAACCGCCCACGCGGCGGCTCGATCTGCTTTCCGCGCATTTTGGGCGTAGAAAACACCCTCGAATTCGCCGATACCCTTGTCGCAGAAGCGGGCATCATGATCGCCCCCTCGCACGTTTTCGATTATGGGCATAAACACTTCCGCCTCGGCTTTGGGCGCGAGAATTTTGGCGAGGTTTTGGGCTTGTTTGGTGAGTATGTGGATACGATTTCCTAACTGCCAAGGCGCAAAGAACGCAAAGATTTTAAATACTTGCCACAGATGACACTGATTTTCACAGATGTTTAAATTTTTAGCTGGTCTCCCCTAAATTCCGCATTTAGAATTTGGGGGAGATGTCCGAAGGACAGAGGGGGCTGGGCTGTCGTAAAGGAGAAAAAATGAACAAAGAAACAACCGAACTCGAAGAAATTACCGAACCCCAATTCGTCCCCGCATCCAAATGGGAGCGCATCCTCTACGCCTTTATCACAATCGCGATGCCCATCATTTCCTTTGCAATCACCTATGACGATATTCTGAATCCCGACTGGCAGGATGGGCATATCTCATCCTACGCAGGTATTCTGCTCGGCGGGACAGTTTCGCGTTATTTCTTCCCCTTCCTGATTTATGCAATAATCGCCTTTGGGCTACTGCTCTTTGCACCCAAAGGTTTTTCAAGATCATTTTTTATTCGGCTTGGGATTTACACAGGGGGCATCCTTGCTTTGCAATACGTTATTATTTTGAGCGTTTTCACCAACGGTGTCGGCGCAATTATTGCAATTGTCGGCGGGCTGGCCCTTTTCTTTAGCACGCGTTTTCTCTATCGCAAATTTGGGGTGAAGAAAACGGTGCTCATCTATATCGCATTCTTCTTGGGTTTCTATGCAATTTGGGCACTTGCAACAGATTTTAGAGATGCGCTTAGCGCACTTTCTTTGGTCGTCATTTTTTTCTTCGCCACCGCACCCTTTGCCGTCCTCGTGATTGCGACCTTGACCTCTTGGCATTTGCAAAAAGAATATCCCTTTTCACGCAAGGAAGTCTTGGGTTTAGGAGCCTGGCTCTTCCCCTACGTTGCTGCCTGGCGATTGGCTATCCTAAAAATGATGGAAGTCTATTCTTCTCTGCCAACGCAGCCACCCTGCTATATCGCCACCGCCGCCGCAAAGGGACATCCACGTTTTGTGAAATCTGAGCCTGTTCTTGCAAATAATGGGAAAATAATTAACATTAATCCCCAATTGCGTTATCTGAAATTTGCTGAAATATGCCTGGTGATAATTGTCCCTTCTTTCCATAAAATTTTGCGCAAAATATACGATCTTGTAGGCAAAAAGCTTGCACAAAGAATCAATCATCCTCTTTTGGCAGATATGGCCTATCTGATGCTAAAACCTTTTGAATGGGGGACAAGATTTGTGATGAAAGCTTTATTCCCCAATCTTAATCAAATCGCGATGAAAATATATCAAGGTAAATAAAGACGACATCATCTTGAACGGTATAATATCCAAAGCTAAACACATTATTTTTTTGGAGAGAAAATGAATAAATTCTTGCAAAGACTAAACGCAGGCGACATCATGGTCGCGGATGGGGCAACAGGTACAAATCTGCAAATGATGGGCATCAAGCCCGGCACCCCACCAGAAGAACTCGTGATGGATGACCCCGATATTATTCTGAATCTCGAAAGTTCTTTCGTAGAAGCTGGCTCAGATATTATCCTAACCTGCACCTTTGGCGGAACAAGTATCCGCATGGAAGAATCAAAATATGCGGGCAAAGCCAGAGAAGTTAATCTAAGAGCTGTAGAGTTGGCGCAAAAAGCCGCATTGAAGGGAGAAAATATTTTGGTCGCAGGATCGATCGGTCCAACGGGCACACTAATGAAACCCTTTGGGCCATTAAACCCTGAAGAAGTTTTCGAAAGTTTTGCCGAGCAAGCCAAAGCCCTCGCCGATGGTGGTGTAGATTTGCTCGTTATCGAAACCATGTTTGCCTTCGAAGAAACTGATGCCGCTTTCGATGGCGCGCGCTCTGCCACCGATTTGCCCATTGTCGTATCTTTTTCTTATGATCGCGGTGTAGCGACTATGATGGGCGTTAAGCCAAAAGCAGTGGCCAAGAAATATAGCGAAAAAGGAGCAGTGCTGGTCGGCGCAAATTGCGGCACAAGTCTTGAAAATATGGAAAAAATCATTCAAGAATATACAGAAAGCGAGCCAAATACAATGCTTTGGGCAAAACCCAATGCCGGTTTACCACGCGTAGATGTAGAAACGGGGAACTCAATTTACGATATGACACCCGAAGAAATGGGTAAGTTTGCCAAGAAATATATCGCTTTGGGCGCGCGTGTTGTGGGCGGTTGTTGTGGTTCTACTCCCGAACATATTGCAGGTATTGCGCGAGCGGTGAAATAATAAATGTAGATGGAAAACAAGAGTTTATCCTCCCTGGGTAATACCAAGCTCTTAGATATTCGTCGCAAAAGTTTTCCACTCTGCTTCAAGGGGGGCGTTGCCTAATCCTTTCTCAATTATTAGCAGCATTTCTTTTAGTTCAGCGCGTGGAGCAGAGCTTTCTCTTCCTAATTTTTGGAGTATCTGGATATATGCTTTCAATACGCGGAATCTGATCCAAAAGAAAGATGTGGGAGCAGATGCTGAGCACAAGAGCTCCAGTTCCTTTTGGGCTTCTTCTAAATCCCCGCGCTGAAAATCGGCGAGTGCGTCTAAATAGTCTACCCAGAGAGTGGCGGTGCTATGTGAGCGCTCTTTCATTGCTTTTCTAATAAGCGGGGCTTTTTCTTCGAAGCTTGTGTAGTCTTTACGCAAGACGAAGATACTTAATTCTATAGCTTTTGCAGTATAAAAAATAGATCCTAGGTCGGCTGCTTTTGTATAGCTATAAGCCTGTTGAAGCAGGGCATCTCCTTGGGGGTCACCGAGCAAGCTGAGGGTCAAGCCGAGACGCGCCATATTTTCGAGCGTGGCAAAAGATCCTTTATCCACTTCCATCCCTTTTTGGTAAGCTGCTGCAGCTTGGGGCAAGGCGTTTAATCGAGCATATATATCGCCTCGGGTTTTATATCCCATAGATTCGATTTCAGTGTGTTTATATTTATTCCCAAGGGCAATAGCTCTTTCTGCATGCGCCCAAGCTGCGCCAAAGGAAGCCAGCTCAACTTCATTCATGGAGGCATGGACAGAAGCGTAACCTAACATGCGCCAGCTATCAGTTTGACTTGCGATTTCGATCCCTTTAAGGGCATGTTCTCTGCCTTTTTCATAATTCCCTAAAAAGTAATAAGCCAATCCCGACATGGTATGAGGCAAAATTGTGCCATAAGCCGATTTTGCAAGCCGCATAAGGTGGAGCGATTTTTCGGCGTATTCAATTGCTTTCATAGGGAAACCCATTCCCGTGAGGACCGTTGCCATCTGATAGTTTGCATTTCCTAGAAAATATAGGGAGGCTTTATCATTTCTACCCTCTCCCAAAACCAGTGTTTCTTGAAAACTTTTTTGAGAAGGAGAAAAGCCATTGAGCATATAAAGAAATACACCGTGGTGAATTAATGCAGACATCTTTGCCTGGATATTTTCGCTTGTTTCCAAATAAGAAAGTGCGTTTTTTGTATATTCCAAACCCTCTTCAAATTGGTTTCGCGCCATATAAACATCACTTAAGCCATCTAAGGCAGCGCCAGTGAGTAGGTTGCTCCCTCGCTTTTCTCCTAGGAGCAGGAATCTTTTCATCACGATTTCTAGCGCATCAGGATTATCACTTTCAAAGAGCATAATGCCCCAAGGTGCATAAAGCGCATAAATATCGTTCTCTGAAAAAGTCACTTTTGAAAGCAAGGCTTCTGCGCGCTGATAAGCGACAACAGAATCTCCAATAGAATAGAGCTGGTAAGCGTATTTTGCGGCGCGGATCCACCATGAAAAAGCCTTTAAAAATTCTTCTGCTTTTTCATAATGCTCCGCTATAACAGAGGCTTGAGGATCAGGGTACGCCTCATGAAGTGATTCTAAGGTCTGGGCTACTACTTTATGAAGTGAACGACTCTTTATAGGTGGCAAAGAATCATTCAACTCCTCATATACTTTTGTTTGTAAAAAAGAGTAAGAAAGGCTTTCTTGCTCTGTTGCTCGGGCAATAAAGCGCGTTTCTTGCAACTCTTCAATAATAGAAAACAACTCCTGAGAAGAGAATTGAACAGATTTTTCTAAAACAGAAATTTCAAAAGGGTTCCCTTGTATTGCGGCAAGAGATAAAAACTCTCTTGCGTTTTCTGAAAGCTTCGCTACTTTTTCCTCGATCAACCTTTTAATGCTGGGTGGCGTAGGAAAATCAAAGCTAAGTTTATTTTCCTTTGAACGAGTCCAGGCGTCCAGCAACGTTTCCAAAACAAAAAGGGCATTCCCTCCTGTTTCTTCCAATAAACGCCCTACAGCCTTCTTAGATATTTTTTCTTGCAGAATATAAAAGGCCAGCTCTGAGATATTTTCTTCACTTAGCGGAAGCACTTCAACCGTAGTCAAATTCTCAGTTATTGTATGAGACAACAACTTGTCTAAATTTGAGTTTTTCCCATCAATATCAGCCGCCATTACTAAAAAGATATTTTCTTCCTCAAATAAAAGTTCATCTAAAAGAAAGATCAAAAGAGAAAGTGTGGCTTCATCTGCCCAATGAACATCATCCACAAAAAGAAAAACATCTTCTTTTTGTGCAAAAAACCAAAGAATATTTTTTACCGCTTCAAAAACATTCGATTTTGCATAAGACCTCCCCATCGTCTCACTTAACTCAGCTCTAGATTCATCTGTTTTTGGCATCAGAGCCATCACAGGCTCTATCCACTCAATAGGCAACTCTTTCCAAATATCTACCGTTGTCAATTGCCAGAGCATATCTCGTAAAGGCTGATAAGGGATATGCGCCGTTCTCTCATGGCAGGGCAAAAACAATACGCGCGGAGAAAGCTCCAAAGAGCGATAAAACTCTTGCACAAGACGCGTTTTTCCAGCACCTATTTCACCTAAAACAAGCGCGGTACCACCTGTAGAATATCGTTGCAGCAAAATCTGGATAGCATCCTCTTGACCGATAAAAGAAACCTGCGCCTGCCCTTTAGTAGACCATTCGGGACCTACGCGTATTGGGCTTGCTACCTTTTCCTGAGCAAATTCTCTACCCAAAGCATGGATATCTTTAACAAAATCCCCTCCCCATGCCTCTTCAAAATCATCCTTGATCGAAAGATAATGCTGATAGCCCCGTTTACGTTGCCCGGAACGAAGCAAGCTTCTTAACAAAAGAAAATGAGCTTCTTCGTCATATTCCTCTATCGCTAAGGCTTTCTCCGCCCACGAAACTGCCTGATCATCCCTTCCCATTCCCCCTACTTGCTGCGCAACAAATTTATATAGAGCAAGTCTATCTTTCTTAAATTCTCTGTTTTTTTCTGACCACCACTTTTCTGTTTCAGAAGAAACTTGCTGCATATCACTACTTTCTATAAAAGTATCTCCTCGCCAAAGCTCTGCCGCACTCACCAAGTCCTGAAAAAGTCCCGGAGGCAAAGTTTTGTCTTCAGTGGTAATAGACTTAAAATGATTCATTTTTTTGATCGCAGCATTAAATTTCCATACATCTACTTCCAGATCATGTTGCACTAAACCGACCATATCATGGTAAGTTCTGATTACTTCTTTATCAGGAAAGGAATTTCTAAGATTATTCAAAACCCCACGCAGTTTTCTCTTTTGATCTTTTTCCCCCCCATCATCTGCCCAAATAAAATCACAAAGTCGGTCACGCCCAATTGGTTCTTTGTGCATGGCTAAATAAAAGAGCAATGCACGAGGCGTCCGTCTATTGATCTCGAGCAACTCATTGTCCAATTCTACAAGAGGAACACCAAGCAAGCGTATCTTTAACATTTATTCTCTCTATGCTGAAATCTCAGCAAAAATCATAAAAAAATACATCTATCCTTAAAAAGAATAAGGGGCAAAAGCCCCTTATCTTGTTCTTATTCTAAACGAAAATTACTTTTTTCTAACTTCCTGCGCGGCCTGCAAAATTTCATGAGCCGAGCGCAGGGTTCCTTCGCCTACATCGCCAAGCATTTGAGCAAGTTCTAATAGGCGTGCATCTTTTTCTAGCGGCGCAACGCGTGTCAGCGTGCGTCCTTCTTCGAGTAATTTCTCTACCTTTAAGTGCTGGTCACCAAAAGCGGCTAGCTGGGGCAAATGAGTTACACAAAAAACCTGATGCTCTCTGCCCAATTGCCAAAGTTTTTCGCCAACAACCATCCCGATCCTTCCGCCGATGCCTTGATCGATCTCATCAAAAATCAGCGAGGGAACTTCATCGGCACGTGCCAAGATATTTTTAAGCGCAAGCATCATTCGTGAGGTTTCGCCACCAGAGGCAACTTTTACGAGCGGTTTTAGACCTTCACCAAGATTTGGAGCGAGCAAGAATTCCACTTGGTCAAAACCATTTCTATCGAAAGCTACGCGCTCGCCTCCTAGCGGAAGTCCTTTTTCATCAGGCAAAGTCTTAAAATCGACTGCAAAATTTGCTGCTTCCATGCGTAAATCGCCTAGCTCAGAAACGATTCCCTTGCTCATTTTTTTTGCAGCGGCTTTACGCTTATCAGAGAGTTTTTTACCGTGTGCAGATAAAGTTTTGAGCAAGGTCTTCTCTTCTTTTTCAAGCTCATCCATCCGCTCAGATGCTGTAGAGATCGTCTTTAATTCGCGGCTGGCATCTGCGCCAAAGGCGATTACGGCTTCGATAGAACCGCCATATTTTCTTTTCAGATTCTGAAGCAAATCGAGGCGTTCTTCTACATCCTGAAGACGAGAGGGATTGTATTCAACTTTTTCGAGATAAAGGCGTAGGTCGCGGGAAATATCACCGAGATTTTCAAGAATAAGCTCGGCTCGCTCGTGGATTTCGGCTTGGGAGGGGTCTATTTTCGCTAGTGCGGCAAGATGCGTAATGGATTCCCCAAAAGCGTCTGTTACAGGAGGTGTTTCTGGATTCCCTTCGTCAATCAGTGCAAGAGTCTCTTGCGCGTGAGATGCTAAGGCTTCGGCATTTGCTAACCTATCGCGTTCTTCTTTGAGAATCTCATCTTCATCTGGGAGCGGGTTGACTGCATCGATCTCTTCTGCCTGATAAGTGAGTAGTTCAACGCGGCTTTGGGCGTCTTTTTGCAGACGACGTAATTCGTCCAGTTCGGTGCGGAGGGTGAGGAGTTTTTTGTAGGTCGTGCGGTAGCTGTTAAGGGCCGAATCGGCGTTTGAATAGCGGTCGAGCAAGCCCAAATGCGCGCGCGTATCGAGCAAGGAGAGATGTCCGGATTGCCCGTGAATATCTATCAAATATGCGCCTAGCGATTTAAGCATTGCTGCGTTAACTGTGCGCCCATTAACGCGGGCGATGCTGCGCCCTTCCGGTTTAATTTCTCGGCTGAGTGTCAGATAATTTTCGTCATCGAGCAAGTCTTCTGCTTTAAGGATTTCATGGACGGCCTTTCGCTCGTTGCCCATGAGCCGAAAAGTACCCTCGACAATGGCTTGTTTGGATTGGGCGCGTACCATAGTGGTATCGGCGCGTCCACCAACGAGAATTTGGACAGCATCAAGAATAATGGATTTGCCTGCACCCGTTTCACCGGTGAGAATGACAAGTCCATTTTCGAAATTTAATTCGAGTTGGTCGATAATAGCAAAGTTAGAAATGCGAAGTTCTGTGAGCATGGTTATTTAAAGGTAAATCCTGAAAGATTTGCGTATACGGCTGGTGCCGTAATAAAAAGGTAGACTACTTGCCAGATAAGGGGGAGTATCCACCAGATAGAGAAGTTGCTGGCATATTCAGGGCTAGAAAAAATAAACAGGAGAGAGCTAATGCCGCCAAGAATAGCGGGGAGTCCACCTGCAAGAACGCCAAGCGCTATGGTGATAAAAAGGCTTTTGGAGCGTCGGCGGCGGGTTGCTGCCTGAACAGCGTTTACGATGATCGTAGCGGCGAAAGGCGAAAATAATAAGACAAAAAGGCCGAAAAACCAATTCGAGAGCAAGCTTACTATAGCAGAGCCAATAGCGGCAAGAATTGCTGCAACGATAAAACCGATCAGATAATCATACCAAAGTGATGTGTTAAAGACTTTTTCATGTTCTTTTATGCAATCTTTGCATCTGTATCCAGTGGGGGTATGCACAGAACAACTTGCGCAGATATATTCTTCGCAGCGATTGCAACGCAGTTTTGTTTCGGTTTTAGGATGGTTTATACAATAAGTTGTTTCGTATGTTGGCATTATTTTGTCCACGAAATTATTTGAGTTGTAGAAAAGCTATATAACTACTCTTTATTATTCCCTGTTGAGGGATTTTGGTTCATATGTGCTCTCAGGTTGCGATAAAAATAGCCTAAATCGCCAAAGCGAATAAATTTAGCAGAATAATCTGCCGAGCAAATAGCAACACGATCACCGGCATCTAGCCCTATTGGCGTTTGTCCATCAACACTAAATACTGCATTTTCACTATGTACAGTAATCTCAACCGATGCTCCTTCCGCAAGGACAACGGCTCTATCAATAGAAAGGTGCGGCGCAATAGGCACAATTAGAATATTTCGCAACTCTGGCGGCAAAATCGGGCCACCCGCAGCGAGCGCATAAGCTGTAGAACCGGTTGCTGTCGCCGCGATAAGCCCATCGGCGACATAGGTGGTTAATTCCAGGCCATCTACGCTGGCAGAAATATGGACGGGGTTAAGATATTGCCCACGACTCACAGCTGCCTCGTTGAGCGCGTGCCAGGCTCCCTGTTTTTCACCTGAACGGAATAGTTCTGCCATGATCATTAGGCGATTTTCAATCCAAAACTCACCGGCTAGTAATTTTCCTAACTGTTCTTGCCAGCTATCACGCTGCACCTGGATCAAAAAACCCAACTTACCCAAATTGATGCCCAAAATAGGCACGCCGCAAGGGGCACATAAATGTCCGGCGCGGAGAATTGTCCCGTCGCCACCAACGGCGATCAAAAGATCAAACTCGCCTTTTTTAACGCGTTCGCGCAAAGCTTCATCTCTGAGTGAGCCGATGGGCGCATCTACTCCTTTTCCCTGCAAGTAATCTGCGATCACTTGTGCTTCATCTAAAGCTTTTGGAAAGCGTGGATGAACAGCAACAGCTATTTTTCGCGGGATAAATGAAGTAGACATAACGCCCCTATTATACAGGACTCAAGCAAGTCGTTGGTCACAGATTTTTCTGTACCCGCAGCTCCTGCAGCGAGCAGCCGAAGAATGTGAACAAGCTACGTTTCTGCGCCGATCATCCGTGCGCATTTCGCTAAGGGTTTCCAGAAGTTTTTCCTCCAATGCCGGGGTGTAATCTACCGCAAAATCTCTGTTCTTATAATGGATAATGCCATAAGGCGGACGCTTCCCCATCGTTTTATGCACTAAATAACAATAAGATGCCAATTGATAGATATGGGAATCATAAGGCGCATCGGGCGCTCTCCCCGATTTCACCTCTACGGGGATAATATTCCCGCTTCGCTCCACAAGATAATCTGGCTTGCCGGTAAGACGCATCTTCGCATCGTAAAGAGGCTTCTGCACCCGCCCCCATTCACCCATATCCGTATAAATGACACGTCCGCCCGGCAAACCGGTTTCTTTACGCTGTCGATTCGACTGCCAAAAGAGAATAATAGCAATAAGGAGGAGGGCCAAGGGGAGATAAAGAGGCATTTGTTTAGGGTAAATATAATCTAGTGACGATGCTCTGCGTCGTTACTTTACATAAACGACAACGCAGAGCGTTTCCGCAAGGATCGTCATAAAATTTGTGCCGTGCAATAAGAGACCAACATCACCAAGGCGATCAAAAGCATAATAATTGCCAATATGCGCGTCAAATTAGATGTGACAACTTGCCGACCATGCTGCTCGTGCATTTCTGTGCCGGCCTTCATCTCGGCCTGATTATCAGAGACCTTTCCTTTGCGGGCATACCACCAGGCACGTTTGCAATAAAGATAGGAACCAATCTCTGAAGAACGGATTATTTTCATAGGGTTTACATTTTAGCACATTTATTCTAAAAAAAATCCGCTTGTTCTCTGATGCTGGATTTTATATACTTTAAATGTTATGCAGATTACCCCCTCAGGGGGAGAATTTGTCCCTTCCCCCTAAGGGGGAAGGTTAGGATGGGGGCAAAACGCAAGAAAGACCTAAAAACAACCTGTCTGCGTAACATCAGTTAATAAGATGCCCTACCCTGATAAAAGGGCAAAAGGAGAAAATGAAATGAAATACAAAATCCACCGCTTCCCACTGAAAATGACGGAAGATCAAGATCGATTAGAAGAGTTCCTGAACAGGCTTAGAGGCGAAGTGGTCTCAATTATTCCCAACGTTAAGCCCACCTTCCAACTCATGGGCGCAACTGCCTCCGTCGATTTTTTGCTGATTGTTGAGAAATTGATATAAACACTCCCTTGCTCCCATTCTTTCAACAAGAGTGGGAGCTTCATCCCCAACTTCCCAGTTTTTGTGGGAAATATTTCCTTGTGCCTCTCCTGCCTCCCAAAGATAATATAAGTAGATTTAGAGATAACGGAGGCAGAAAGATGAATCAGAATTTGGAAGTTCTATTTTGGGGTGTGCGTGGTTCTTACCCCGCACCTGGAAAAGATACGCTGAGATTTGGCGGAAACACATCCTGTGTGGAGATTCGTGCAGGAAATGAGCGGCTCATTTTTGATGCGGGAACGGGGATTATCCCTCTGGGGAGAAAAATAGCCAGAGAAGCCGCACAAAGCCGAAAAGAAATTAAGGTTTCATTATTTTTGAGCCATTTACATCACGATCATATTCAGGGTTTTCCATTTTTTGTGCCCGCTTATATACCTTCGGCACATATACAAGTTTTCGGACCTGCCTCTTCGGATAAAAAGCTGAGGAGCATATTGGAAAGCAACCAATCTCCACAGAGTTTTCCGATTTCGTTGAATGAAATGGCGTCGAGGAAAACGATAAAGGCTGTGCGAGAGCATGACGAAATTGTTGTTTTCGCGGGAGATGCCAATATAACGGGAGCAAGCCAAGGGAACACGGGCGACGCGGGGCTTACGGGCGACGCGGTGCTTGTCAAAACCCATCATTCTTATGCCCATCCGGGTGGGGTGTTAATTTATAGAGTGGAATGGCGCGGGAAATCCATCGTTTATGCGACAGATACAGAGGGATATGCGGGCGTTGACCAACGTTTGGCGAATTTTGCGCGCGGCGCAGATTTGCTGATCCACGATGCGCAGTATACGCAGGCGCATTATCATGGCATACCTTCTACGCAAGGCTATGGGCACTCGACCGTAGAAATGGCTTGCGAAATGGCAAAAGCAGCGGATGTGGGGCAGTTGCTTTTATTTCATCATGATCCCAATTATGACGACAAAGCCGTAGCTGAAAACGAAGCGCGCGCACAACGTATTTTTCCTGAAAGTCTTGCGGCTCGTGAGGGTTTGCGGATAAGACTTGATGAAGAAAAGATCTTTTTGAAATTGCACGAGCAAAAGGCTGACAGTATCGCGGAGAGGATGTAAAATGCTAAAGATGAATACAGAAGATACCCAAAACCTGCTCACTTATATTGATCTTTTTCAGGGACTATCGCCCACTGATTTGGCGCGTGTGGGGGAATATACGCACCGGCGGGTTAGCCCTGCGGGCGCAGATATTATCACCGCCGAAGAGCCGGGCGAGGTCGTTTATCTGATTTTGAGCGGGACGGTCAAAATTCATATGGAGCAGGAAGATGGGCGAGATGTGATTTTGGCGATTTTAGGCCCTGGCGACACGCTCGGGGAGATGAGTCTGGTCGATAGCGCCGGCCGTTCTGCCAGCGCAGTAACACTGGAAGATTCGATTTTATTATGGATGGATAGCCGCGCTTTTCAGCTTTGCCTGGAGGAATTTCCGCAAATCTCGCTTAATTTGGTGCGGATACTTTCTGCGCGAGTGCGCTTGGCCAATGAGCTGATACAGGCGCTTGCCACGCTTGACGTGAACGGGCGTGTTGCACGTCAACTTTTGGCTTTTGCCGATAAATATGGGCAGAAAAACGAAATCGGCGAGGTGCGTATCCCGATTCGGCTGACACAGGGTGATATTGCGGACTTGGTTGGGGCGTCTCGAAAGCGAGTTAACCAGGCGATTGCGCTTTTCAAGCAGCAAGAGCTAATTGCAATGACAGAAAAAGGGAAAATCAAGGTTTGCAATAAGAAGGCTTTGGCAAATTATTGTCGATAAAAAGACCCGAAAGCTTTCAAGAAGTTCCATAAGAGAGCAGAGTTTGCCTTTTCAAGGTTAGATTTTCAGGAAAGCGTCTAATTAGGGCTTTCGCTCGTGCAGGAGTGCGTCGCACCTAACCGGTAAGATTTTGCCGATAAATCAGTAAAATGCTTATCGATAAGTATTATTTTGTCGAAATAGGTGCGACGCACTCTCTCATTTTCTTTGAAAGCGAAAGTCCTACTAATAAAACCTTTCGGGTCTATGAGTTTGGGGGATATAATAAGACCTATGTCCAAAATTAAATTCTTTCACCCTATTGAAGTTCGCTATGGTGACCTTGACCCGCAGGGACACTTGAACAATTCCAAATACCTGACTTATTTCGAGCAGGCGCGTATTCGTTATTTTGTTGAGTTGGGGCTGTTTACGCCCGGGCAATCTTTTATGGATGTCGGCGTGACTCTGGCTGAGTCAAAAGTGACTTATCACGCATCCGTTGAGTATGGGATGCCGGTCAAAGCCGGTGTATGCACCTGTAGATTGGGGAATAAATCGATGACGGTGGAGCAGAGCATTGTTCATGCAGAAAGCGGTGAAATTTTTGCTTCGGGATATGTAATTTTGGTAGCTTTTGATTATCATAAGCAGAAGACGATTCCCATTCCCGATGTGATGAGGAAGAAGATTTCTGAGTTTGAAGGTTTAAGTGATTAACCGCCAAGACGCAGATCTCTAAGTATCTATTCTAAAAATGCGGGGAGCTGTGCATTGCATCCGAATGGATGCGTTGCACAGCGAGTCTAGCTAGAGAAATTGACTGATGCCCCGACTTGCAATATCATGCCCTTGTGGTACGCACTTTCCGCTCCGCTACAAGTGCAATGCAATTCTTGATAATTGTTTTTAGGATAGGCTCTAAGTCTTTTTTCGCGCCTTAAGGTTAGAACGGCATTGCACCTTAAGGTGCGTTGCAGTTCGGCTTTGCAAAAAAAGCAGCCCCCTCTGCCCTAACGGGCATCTGGAAAAGAAACTGCTTCGCATCCCCCAAATTCCGAGAACGTGGAATTTAGGGGAGAAAAAGCATAACTAAAAGGAAAATAAAATGACGTTACCCAAAATAAACAACGAAAAAATGCTCGATTTTCTGGTCGAGTTGTTGAATACGCCCTCCCCAACGGGATATACGGATAATGCGATTACGTTGATTGAAAAAGCTTTTTCCACATTCCCTGATTTGACGATGCGGCGGACAAATAAAGGTTCGTTGGTTATTAAATGGCAGGGACAATCCGATGAATCGCCGCGCGCGTTGACGGCTCATACCGATACGCTCGGTGGGATGGTGAAAGTGGTCAAGCCAAATGGCAGGTTGCAGATCACGCAGCTTGGCGGGTTGATGTTAAATGGCGTAGAAACCGAGGGGTGTTGGGTTATTACGCAGAGCGGGGAGAAAATTCGCGGTTCTTATATGTTCCATAAAGCATCCACGCACGTTCATGCGGATAAGGTTTATAAGGAAGAACGCAGCCCCGCGACGATGGAAATCCGTTTGGATGCGCGGACGACTTCAGCTAAAGAAACGCGTGAACTGGGCATCGAAGTTGGGGATTATGTGGCTTTTGATACGCGGACAGAGATCACGAATGGATTTATCCGCTCACGATTTTTGGATGATAAAGCCTCGGTGGCTGCTATTTTGGCGGCAGTTGCCTCTTTAACGGAAGCAGGCCTAAAACCGGCGCGAAGCGTCTATTTTTTAATCAGCAATTTTGAAGAGGTGGGGCATGGCGCTCCGGCGGGACTTCCATCCGAAATATCCGAATTGGTGGCTGTCGATATGGCGGCGATTGGTGAGGGGCAGACATCCGATGAGTTTCATGCAACGATCTGTGTCAAAGATAGCAGCGGGCCTTATCATCATGGTTTGTCTAATCATTTGCGGAAGTTGGCGGATGAGAATGAAATTGCCTATAAAGTGGATATTTACCCTTATTATGGCTCAGATGCGAGCGCGGCGATGCGTGCCGGTGCAGATGTTGCGCACGCGCTAATTGGGCCGGGGGTGGAGGCTTCGCATAATTATGAACGCACGCACACCGATGCTCTGGTGGCTACGGCTCAGTGGGTGATGGCTTATTTATTGAGTTAGTGTTTCACCACAGAGTGCACGGAGAGCACGGAGAAAAGATTAAAATATTAAACACGAAGAACACAAAGAATCACTAAGAAAAGCTTTTAAAAATTGTGCCTCTTTGCGTTCAGAAATTGTTTAAAAGGGATTCTGTAGAGTTAATGTCATCGCGAGGAGGGCTTCAGCCCGATGCGGCGATCTCCCGCACAGTACAGGAGATTGCTTCGGACGATAAAACCGTCCTCGCAATGACATAAATTAGAGGAGATCAAAATGAAATTCGATGCCGTTTTGCCCCCGATGCATTTGAAAGATGTTCCCGTTGTGGCGAAGGCCGCCGAGGAGATGGGATTTGACGCACTCTGGACAACCGAGACTCAGCACGATGCTTTTTTGCCACACGCGCTGATTGCCGAGCATACATCGAAAATGGAAATGGGCACGGCGGTGGCGATCTCTTTTGCGCGCTCGCCCGGGGATATTGCCTATACAGCCTGGGATTTGGCCGCTCAATCGGAGGGGAGATTTATCCTTGGGTTGGGGACGCAGGTTAAGGGGCATATCACGAAACGCTTTGGGATGAGTTGGCCTGATTCCGTTGTGGGGAAGTTGAGAGAGCAAATTGGCGCGGTGCGTGCCTTGTGGAATACGTGGCAGACTGGCGAAAGACTTTCTTTTAACGGAGACTATTATAAATTAAGGTTGATGACGCCCTTCTTCAATCCCGGAAAAATTGATTATCCTGAAATCCCAATTTATATTGCAGGCGTGAATACGGGATTAGCCCGTCTGGCTGGTGAAGTTTGCGATGGTTTCCACGCGCATCCTTTTAACTCGCCACGTTATCTGCGGGAGGTTTTGAATCCGGTTATCGTAGAGGGGGCATCTAAAAATGGACGTGAGCGCGAAAATATTTCTGTCTCATTGAGTGCTTTCGTGGCGACTTCGCCCGAGGAGGCAAATTTCGCGCGGATGCAGATCGCTTTTTATGCTTCGACACCTTCCTATAAACGGGTCATGGCGCATCACGGTTGGAGCGAGACCGCCGAAAAATTGACCGGCCACGCCGCGAAAAAAGAATGGGCAGAAATGCCGATGTTGATCACGGACGAGATGCTCGAAGAATTTGTGACCTACGCCGATTCGCCCGCCGAGCTGCCCGCTGCGCTGAAAAAACGCTATAAGGGTCTGGTCGATAGACTCACGGTTTATACGCCTTTTGTGCCAGGTGAAAAGGATGATTTTTGGAGAGAGTTGTTGGGGGGATTTTAGGTTGCAGGTTTAAGGTTAGAAAGTGAAAAGCCGAGGTCTTTTGAGATGCTCGGCTTTTTTTATTGATTTATAGTAGATGTAATTTTACTTGCTACTATATCAGGCTCTTTTAGTTCATGTTCCCATATTCTAATAACATTCCACCCTTTTTTCTGCAAAGTTTTTGTGACCAACAGGTCTCGCTCCTTGTTCGCATTCAGCTTTTTCTCCCAGAACTCTCTGTTGTTTTTCGGAACATTTGAATGCTGTGGGCAACAATGCCAAAAACAACCATCAACAAAGATAGCCACTTTTTGTTTTCGAAATATAAAGTCTGGCTTTCCAAAAACTGGTTGATTTCTGCGCCAGCCGGTTATGTGATGTTTTCTCATTATGCTTGCCAGCAATAGTTCAGTGCTCTTATTTCCCTTCCCCTTGATCTTTGACATTACTTCTGAACGCTTTTTGGGTGTAAATACATCACTCATTTTTTATTCGAATAATTTGGCAACAATTTCAGCTATTTGCTTTGCCAACAATGGAGGGACGGCATTTCCAACCTGGTGGTATTGATGTGTTCTTGGACCTTCAAAAAAATAATTATCAGGGAAGGTTTGAAGACGAGCAGCTTCTCGGACGGTTAAGCTTCTGCACTGTGTAGGGTCGTAATGAATAAAGTAGTGACCATCCTTACTGATATGGGAAACAATGGTTGTTGAAGGTTGCCCTTCCAATTGAACACGAAAACGATCTGCAAACTTCGAGTTTTTTCGTGCCTCATATGCATTTTTATGATTAGGGAGCAAGTCAAGGGGATAATCAACAAGTCTTGGAAACCGTTTATGTACTTTTGTGTATACTGCTGAAAAAAAATAACGATGCAAATCTTTGCGAATATGGGCGCGGGTTTCGTGATTGCAAACCCCGTTTAATTTTTCATCCAGATACCAATCAGTATGTTTTTCCGGAGAGGCTGTTCGAAGCACGCATTTTCCTCCCCGATTAAGAGTTACTTTTCCCAGTTTTGCGAAATCCCTGATTTCATTTTGTACATCAATATCTAAATCTTCAATCCATTTTTGATTGGGGATCTCTTTTATGACCTCATGCCAAATTTGTAGTGAATCTTCTTCCTTTGATAAACCACTTCGTAATTTTGGTAAATCTCCTATAACCTCTTCGATGAAAACCTGATGCTTTTCCTGCAAAATATCTGGTGAAGTATCGTGAAAATCTTCTCGAATTCCCAAAATAATAACTCTGTGCCTTGATTGTGGAATTGCATAATTCTCAGCCCTAACAACAAAATCTCTTGAACCCACTTCTTCATCTTGTGATATTTCCTTCACCACGGAGAACAATTTATAGAAAGCCGGTTTGTCTGTGTTAATTTGTGTTGCTTCTGTTGGATTCTTAAGATCTGCTTGTATTAGTTCAAAAGTATTTTCTCCATTTAGAGTAGCAGAAATTAGTCCTTTTACGTTTTCCATGATGAAAACAGGTGGTTGATGTTTTGCCAGAATTTTCAAATATTGCTTATAAAGATGGTGGCGATCATCAGCCTCATACTTCGCTCGATTTTCGCCTATCATTCTGGAGCATGTCGGAAAATAGTGCAGAGACAGTTTCTCAAACTCTTCATCTGGAGGGGGTCTGGACAGGCTCATTTTTTGATATGAATTCCAGCAGCCTGACGGATGTTTTTCTGGAACTGCAAGCCTTCTCAGAAAGCGAATATAT
>JAAENC010000549.1 GCA_024224815.1 Chloroflexota bacterium | reverse complement strand
GTTCCAACGGGGGCTCCCCATTTTCAAGCCGTGCTTCCTTGTAGTGGAATTTCCTGGGCTTAAATTCTTTTCCATTTCTCTCACATTCTTCCAACCGTAATTTTTCAGCCCCCTTGAACTCATTAAAAGCCTCCCTGCATTTTTGAAGTTCCTTCTGTTTGATTTTTATTCTTATTGCGTGGGGGACTTCCACCAAATGGTGTATTATGTGGAATTTATCTCAAACCTGGACCGCATCAGGGAATAACCGGTCACATCGTTTTTGGTGCAATGCTGAAAAATCACGGGGGATGCTTTTTACTTTTGATAGGACAGATGGATGGCCTACAAGCACCTGTACCAACCCTGTGAAGTTATAACTGTCGGAAAACATAGCTATTTTGCCGGTATCTCTGTTACTTATAATTATATAGAAATCTTCACCTATGTACTTTTCGTCAATGGCCATTTTTTCGCAAAAAATGGCCTCCTCGAAGATTAGGACATCAATAGTCCTCTGCTTGTCGGAGCTTCCTGTTTTAACATCATTTTTATGGACACTTGCGCCACCGTCCTGTGCGTAAAAGCTTAATACGTCCCTATACTATTTCTAGATTGGGCTGCCCTTGATCCGTTATGCTTTTTCAAAGCTTGTTATATTTCGAGGGGCGGAGTCCGACCTCCTCTTTTAAAAAATCACCAAATTCATTGGTGGTCATCATCCCTTGACGCTGCAAGTCGTGGGTGTTGTGATAACTCTTGTCCGTTTTCCCACGCTCTTTCCAGCGCCTACGTTTTACGGATAAATATACTGTCTTGTCCTTTAACG
>JAAENC010000548.1 GCA_024224815.1 Chloroflexota bacterium | reverse complement strand
GGTCGAGTTGAAAAAAGCCGAGGCCTCGGACAAGGAAGAGGATGACAATTTCGGCTTTTCCGTGGCGCTCAGCGGCGGCACGGCGATCGTCGGCGCATTCGGTGAGGACGATCCCGGCTCCAGCTCCGGCGCGGCGTACATCTTCTCTCGCAACGCAGGCGGTGCCGAGAACTGGGGGGAGGTGGCCAAGCTCGAGGCCTCGGACAAGGAAGCGGATGACGTATTCGGCAGGTCCGTGGCGCTCAGCGGCGACACGGCGATCGTCGGCGCACCCTTTGAGGACGATCCCGGCTCCGACTCCGGCGCTGCGTACTTTTTCAAGGTCAATTGTCCGCCGCAAGTCTCCCCGCAGACGGTCGTCGTCGACCAGGGTGGATCGGTTGACGACGGCACGCTGGCCACCACGATCGACGACCTCACGGCCTCAGATGATCTGCTGGTTGACCTTCCGGGCCCATTGCCGCCGGGCATCGACATCACGGACCTGACCAACACCGACGGCACGATCACCGCCGACGTGGACGTCGACTGCGACGTGGCCTTCGGTGACTACCTGGTCGTTATCGATGTGACCGACGAGCACGGCGAAACGTCCAGCGCGATGTTCACGATCAGTGTCGGAGGGATCGACACCGACGGCGACGGCTCGAGCGACCTCTGTGACGCCGACGACGACAACGACGGCGTTGACGACGGGGACGACACCGCTCCCCTCGACCCGACGATCTGCGAGGATATCGACGGCGACAGTTGTGACGACTGCGCCGTGGGCGTCGACGGTTTCGGCCCGCTCGCCGACAACGACCAGGCCAACGACGGCCCGGACGCCGACGGCGACGGCCTGTGCGACGCCGGCGACGGTTTACTGTTCTCGCCGAGCGAGACCCAGACGCTTCCGAGCCGGCAGGTCTTCGAAGAAGGCGTCTACGGGATCGCCCCTCCGGGGACGGGTTCGATCGAGGACTTCATCGCCACGTTCATCCCGTTCCAGCTGGAGCTGGACGCGCTGGACTACGACGGTGGGGACTACCTGTACTTCAGCGTCAAGCCCGGTGGTTTCGTGGCGCACCCCGGCGGCACGATCCAGCTGTACGAAGGCAACGTCTACCGCGTCCACATGGGAACGGGAGTGATCGAGCCTGCGCTGGAATGGGGTGCCGAGGGGATCGACGTGGAGACGCTGGACGGTGTGACCCGGTTGAGTGCCAACAAGTGGGCCTTCAGCGTGGACGAGCGCAAGACGGTGATCGACGGTGCGGGTCGTCGGAAGCGGCTGTTTCCAGCGAACGTCTACCAGTACAACTCGAACAACGGCAAGATCAAACTACTGTTCAAGCTCTCGGAGATCGGCGTATCGAATGCCGATGCGGTGCACGTGATTACGTCGAAGCGAGTTGGTTTCTCGGTGGACGAAGTGACGTACATCCCGTTGAGGTCGGGGATCAACCGTTTGTATCCCAGCCGTGTGTACATCTACGACAAGAGCGACGGGAGTCTTGTGGAGAGCTTCAGCGGCTCGGGCTACAACATCGATGGG
>JAAENC010000547.1 GCA_024224815.1 Chloroflexota bacterium | reverse complement strand
TTATGTTCTTATCTTTCTAAGAATGACATAGTTTGTAATAATAATACCCTTATTGAATGATTTAAGAATTTTCAAAATTTTTAAAAATATCATAGGGTGATTATAACATGCGACTATTTAATAGAACAAAAAATTACCACGGCAATACCGTTTAACATATCTTGATGCGGTTTGTTGTGTTTCGTTGCTAAAAATAGTACCAACAAGATCCAATAAACAAAAAATCTGTATCTACAGCGAAACTTACAAAAAAAATGGGTTATACATATTGGCCGAAATATGCAAGAATTTGAGATAATTTTAATATGACCAAAAAATCCTAAAAAATTAAAAATGAAAAAAAAACTTTTTCACTCATAGTTAATAAAATGTATGTTAAATGCATCCAATAACCACTTTGTCCATAAATAAAATATCTAAAACGCTAAAATTTGACCCGTTTATAATTTAAATGGTGCAAAACTGCGAAAAATGGGCGTTAACGTTTTTTCCACATAGATTTTGGAACATACCGCATTCATAAAATATAGAAAAATGTATGCCAAGTGGAAGCTTTTGATCTTATCTTTCATTTGGTGTATAATTTTCTATATTTGACGCATGCCACATATTTCGAAATCTATGCGGAAAAAAGTTTAACGTCTATTTTTCGTGATTTTGCACCATTTAAATAATAAACGGGTCAAATTTTTGTTTTTTAGATATTTTATTTTTGGACAAAGTGGTTATTGAATGCATTTAACATATATTTTATTAACTATGAGTAAAAAAGTTTTTTTTTTCATTTTAAATTTTTTAGGATTTTTTGGTCATATTAAAATTATCTCAAATTCTTGCATATTTCGGCCAATATGTATAACCCAATTTTTTTGTAAGTTTTGCTGTAGATACAGGTTTTTTGTTTATTGGATATTGTTGGTACTATTTTTAGCAACGAGACAAAACAAACCGCATCAAGATATGTTAAACAGTATTGGCGTGGTGATTTTTTGTTCTATTAAACAATCGGACGTTATAATCAC
>JAAENC010000546.1 GCA_024224815.1 Chloroflexota bacterium | reverse complement strand
CATATGTTATTCATAGTGAATCATTAAAGTAGGAAACTTGGTATCGAACTTTTAACCAGGCGATAAATCGTTTCACTTATTATCTCCAGATTAAAAGCCCTATTAGTTTATGGATGTATTTGGAAGAAGAAGAAGAAGAATAATATTATAATTAATAATAAATAAATTACAATATTAGAAGAAGAAAAGTTCACATGCATTAAAAAGCTAAACGGGATATAAATTATATAAATTTGAATGTTTTAATTCTATCAACAAGAAGAAGAAAAACCAATCAAATTATATAAAATAAATAAATGACAGAATGATTGATTGGGGGTATTAGGCCAACAACCAATCAAGAGGGAATGATATAATAAAGAGAAACATAATGTAATAGATTATATAGGGTGGGATAAAATTTAATTAAAATAGATATAGGGTGGGTAAATCGAAATATAATTTTCTCTTGATATAATATACGCAGTAACGAGAGAATGAAAGGAGGAGTGAAGAAGTGTGGCACAGTGAAGAATCAGAAAACTTTCTCTGAGAGAATATGTCATGCAATTGTCCAGAAGAAATCTTTGACATATGTTATTCATAGTGAATCATTAAAGTAGGAAACTTGGTATCGAACTTTTAACCAGGCGATAAATCGTTTCACTTATTATCTCCAGATTAAAAGCCCTATTAGTTTATGGATGTATTTGGAAGAAGAAGAAGAAGAAT
>JAAENC010000545.1 GCA_024224815.1 Chloroflexota bacterium | reverse complement strand
TTCAAAAAGTTGCAAAAAGTGCACTTTTGAAATCCTAAACCCTAAACCATAAAAAGTGCTAAAAAATCGCTTCAAAATGCTAAATTCTAAAAACGAGCTTCAAAAAGTTGCAAATAGTGCACTTTTGAAATCACAAACCCTAAAACATAAAAAGTGCTAAAAAGTCACTTCGAAATGCGAAATTCTAAAAACGAGCTTCAAAAAGTTGCAAAAAATGCACTTTTGAAATCCCAAACCCTAAACCCTAAAAATTGTGATTTTGCGTAGAGGGTTGGCACCCCTCTACGCAAAATCATGCCACCCCTCTACGAAAATCGCGCCACCCCTCTACGCAAAGTGTCTGGCGCAATTGGTCCATTTTGGACCGACCCTCTACGCGGTCCAACCCTCTACGTATATATTTTTTTTACAGTACATTAAATTAAGACATGGTGCAAAAAAAAGCCCAAAATTTTTAAGACATGATGTCTTAGCTACTGTCCCAGGGAGTAGTAGTGTTGAAAAATAGTCCAGGGGGTGTAGACATAGTAGGTATTGAAATGTCACTTTTTTTGGGTGAAATGTCATGG
>JAAENC010000544.1 GCA_024224815.1 Chloroflexota bacterium | reverse complement strand
TTATTCATTGAGCATATAAGTTTATTTGTCATGTTGAATCAAAATTAAAAATGGCAGTATAACGCATATGCTTAAATTCATTAAAACTTGAAAAAAATCAGTTATTAAGCAAATTAGGTATCAAAATTTGATATATTTTTTATAAAAATCACATGATACATTTTTGATGGTTAAATGAGATACGAAAGTAATTTTTGTACATTTAAAATTAATTTGAGGCCCTAAAATCGTAAAAAAACTTTTTTTTGAGTTTTAATTTATTTATGCATATGAAATATGGAGCAATTGTTTTCTAAGTTTAGGGAGACATAGTTGCTGACATTTTCAATAGATACTGTAATTCTGATAAATTTAAGATATTTTCAAAGTACTTTTTTATCAATATTTTTAGCTACTTTATTACTTTTAGACCAAATAAATACTAAAAGTGTATTGAATTGGCTGTAAATATATGGCATGATAGATACACACCAGATCTAATATGTCTGCAAAAATCATTTAAAAATTTCAAGTTTGACATATTTTAAAATGATAAAGTGCCAAATGATGCTATGCCATAAAAGTGGCATTTAAAATGCTTTAAAATTTCAGTTTTTATTAGGTCGTTTTCAACTCTTGTAAGAATGCAGAAACTGAATTTCATAAAAAGTTGTGAAGTTTTACT
>JAAENC010000543.1 GCA_024224815.1 Chloroflexota bacterium | reverse complement strand
CAACATGCATATGTAATGATTGTAACATAGCATGAACACACACACATGCAACAACATGCACACACACAAAACACAATTGTGTACAAATGGTCGAACGAGGGAGAAAATCACACATCGTCGAACGTGCCAGATGACAAAATGCACCCCATCGAGAGCGCTAGTGGGTGTACACGAAAAAGCGGAATTTCGTGTTTTGCCTGTAGTGCCCCACAAAGTGGAAAAAGGGACATTTTTCTGACTGTGTTAACAACTTTTTTGTGATGTGTTACACTTATGAATAGTGTGTAACATATGTGTGTGAAGAGAATGCATTCATAACATGAATAACATTTTACGGTATAACATATCCTAATGAATCAATTCGAACGTGCGAGAGGGTGTACATGCATAATGTATGCATAGTATGTGTACATAATGCATGTAATGATGAACATACTTTATAAACAATGTTGCACGCATAACATGCAAGATGTTACACATCTTCGACAGATAAGTTTTTCATAAAATTATCGACCAAAAAACACGTGTTTTGCAGCCGCGAAAAATAAGGTGAAAATCAATGTAATTAAGTGCAAAAACACATTGTGTTTTAGCTGCATTTTAGGTGCAAAATAAGTGTGTGTACACACGTCGCGCACGGCGAAAAATAAGTCGCACACAACCACATTTGGGAGAAATCATTTTATTTTTTTCGTGAATAATGACAAAATGCACCCATTCGAACGTGCTAGTGGGTGTACATAATTAAGTGTAATTTTATGTTTGCTTGTATGTACACGTAATGATGAAAATTATAAAATTATCGTCGCGTGCACACTTTTTTTCGTCCGATGGTCACTTTTTTCGTCGCGCGCGGTCACTTTTTCCCCGAAATTTCCGGAAAAATCGGCCCCGGAGGCCGAAAAAACACGGGTCCGGGAAGCGTTTTCACGTAGCAAAAGTAAATAATTTCGGGTGGTTTTCGCCCCGATTTTCGGGATTTTTGGTCAAAAATGGTCGAAAAAAGAGCGTTTTCCCGTACCAAACACCAATATTTTGGCCCCTTTTTTGGCCTCGGGACAATGTGTGTCACGCGCGCGTCGGTCGCGCGCGGGAAATTTCCCCGATTTTTCGTCGAGAGCGCTAGCGGGTGACTTACTTTTCGGGAGGTCCCCGCGCGCGCGCGAAATTTCCCCGAATTTTGCACGTTTTTCAAAACTCGGTTTGCGAAGCAAAAGCTAATATTTTGGTCATTTTTTCATGTTTTTCGGACTTTCGCGCGCGCGCGAAATTTCCGGGAAATTCCGACATTTTTCCCCGAAAAACATAAAAAATGAGGTTTTGACGTTGTTTGATTTTTGCAAACTCGCGAAAAAAAATTCCCAAAAAAGTGCACATTTTTCCGGACCCCAAAAATGGTCAAACAACGTCAGAAACGCGATTTTTTTTTTTTTTT
>JAAENC010000542.1 GCA_024224815.1 Chloroflexota bacterium | reverse complement strand
TCACAGAAGCTCAAGTCATCATTGAGCAATGGAGGTGGCATTACAATCAGGTCAGACCACACAGTGCATTGGGCTACAAACCCCCAACCCCAGCAACTTTTCTCCCACTTACTTCACAATTGCAGCCTGCTGGTGTAACACAATAACTGGTACAACTATTGGGGGCAGGTCAGTGGTCGTAACTGTAGGGGCTGTATCATCAAGCTCGTAAGCGCCAATATCACAGCCTGCGCCTTGTGGGCGTAGCACGCCGCGTTGATCGGTTGCCGGGCAATTTGCGCCGTTGTCAATGGCAGAGGAGCCTGCTAGCAAGGCATGTGTATGAGTGCTGCCGCCGTTATCTGCCAGCGGGCCAAGAATGGGGTCGACCCCGATAATATTCCCATCACTGCCATTGCTCAGGCCGCAAGCCGCGGCACTTTCGAACAGGTTGTTAGCGGATGTAGTAGTATTCGCATTTCCAAAGCAATCAGGGGCTAGAGATGCATTACTATTTGCGATGATTACATTGTTCAGCGTGAGGGTGCCAGACGTGCTTAATATCCCTCCGCCTCTCGCCGCAGTTGTAGAATTGCCAGAGAAAGTCGCATTGGTCACTGTGAGGGTGTCGAAGTTATTTATCCCTCCGCCGCCATCATTACCTGCAGAATTGCCAGAGAAAGTCGCATTGGTCACTGTGAGGCTGTCGAAGTTTAATATCCCTCCACCGCCGCTATTAGCTGCAGAATTGCCAGAGAATGTCACATTGGTCAGCGTGGCATTTCCTCCATTTACTATTCCTCCACCCCCCTCGAACCCGCCCCCGTTGATGCTGGTGCTGTTATTGCTGAATGTGATATCGGTCAGTGTGAGGGTGCCGTCTTGGTTGTATATCCCTCCACCACCGCCGCTGACCGTATTACCGCTGAGGGTCACATCGGTTAGTGTGGCATTTCCGGTGTTGTATATCCCGCCGCCGTCGGTGGAAGATGTGGGGCAAGAGCCGTCACAGCGCCCGTTTCGCACAGTCAGTCCGTTAAGCCTCAGGTCGCCGCTGGCATTCACTTCAAAGACGCGATAGGTGGCGGTGTTAGGGGCCACATTTGACTGAATAATGGTGTTGGTTATGCCCTTGCCGGTGATGGTTATTTCGGTCCAAATAACCGGCAGTTGGCTGCCAACCAGCGTGATCGTGTAGTTCCCGGCAAAGGTGATCGTATCTGCGCCCGCGCCTGCGGCGCAATCTGTATAGGTAGCAGCATCATTGTTGGCATTGGTGATGGCTTCACGCAATGTACAGACACTATCATTTCCTACTACATCACCCGCATCGTTAACCACGATGGATGCCGCGTAAACAGGTTGAGCAGGCATAGTTGTAAGCATCATAGCGGTGATAAGTAAAAGGGAAAAAAGCTTGAGGGTTTTCTTTTTGAAGGTCATGGGGCGCTCTCTATATGGTCTGGTTGAATAAGTTCTGAAGGATTATAGTGTAATATGTTATTAAAGATAGGCTATGTGTTATTTAGCTGATCTTATCTGGATTTTATCCATTTAATCTGCCCGCTAAACCCGGCGGGCTATAGGCTCAAGGACGATAAATCGTCCTGTCTTTTTAGCCCAAAGGGCTTTGGCTATGTAGCCCGGACGTTTACGTCCGGGTGGGTAGCGTAACTTCAAGAGATTTTCTTTTTTGAATATCGGTATGAAATACAGACATGCAAAAAGTGTTTTGATGTTTTCTGTTGCACTAACAACTCAATATTCTTACTCTGTAGAGGATGTTGTGCTGAAAGTGTTCTTTGCAAAAAAGAACATCTCAAATGGATAAAGTCGAGCTTAGGCATAAATCAAAAAACAAGATGTTCTCTTGGCTTTCCCCCATCCTAACCTTCCCCCGAAGAGGGAAGGGATAAGTTCTCCTCCTGAGGGGGAGATACCCTGAAGAGTACTTTCTCCGATAGGACAGAGGGGCTAATATCCAAGTTTTGCCTAACGTCAGTTGATAAAAGAATAGCGCCGAATGATTTTCACTCGGTGTTATCAAAAGCCTTCCGAAGTTTTTAAAACTTCGGAAGGCTTTGCTACTGATTTACTGAAAACTGACTACTAAATACTGCTCTACTCCACCGTCACACTCTTTGCTAAATTGCGTGGTTGGTCAACGTCTAGCCCTCTGAGCGATGCAATATGATAGGCCAAAATCTGCAGCGGGATGACCGTAATTACGGGGCTGAGCATCCACGGGGTTTCGGGGATCCACAGAACGTGGTCGGCCATGTCCGCGACCAGTTCATCGCCATCGGTGGCGACGGCTACAACGGGGCCGCCGCGCGCTTTTGCCTGTTGAATTTGCGAGATCATTTTTTCGTGCCAGGGGTCACGTGGCGCAAGGCAAATGACGGGCATTTCTTCATCTATCAGGGCGATTGGCCCATGCTTCATTTCACCGGCAGGGTAGCCCTCGGCGTGGATGTAGGAAATCTCTTTCAATTTCAGTGCACCTTCGTAGGCAATCGGCATATTGATGCCGCGTCCCAAATAAAGGCAGCCTTTTATATCTTTTAGCGCGTGGGCTATTTTTTCAATATCGCTTTCGCGCTCGATCACCTGTCCAACCAGATCGGGTACAAGGCGCAGGTCGGCGACCATTTGACGGCGTTTGGCGGTATCCAGCTCACCCCGCAACTCAGCCAATAAAATGGCGAGCATGTATAAATCCACGATCGGTGCGGTGAAGGCTTTTGTCGAAGCCACGCCAATTTCGGGTCCCGTTTGCATCGAAATAAATCCATCCGCAACGCGCATCGCCTGTGAGCCGATCGCGTTTACGATGCTCCACAAAATCGCGCCTTTGCTGCGCCCTTCTTCCATCGCGGCGAGTGTATCTGCCGTTTCGCCCGATTGAGAAATCGCCAAAACGACGGTGTTTTCATCCACAATTGGGTCGCGGTAGCGAAACTCGGAGGCAATATCAATTTCGACGGGGATGCGGGCGATGCTCTCGATCAGATATTTGCCGACCATGCCCGCGTAAGCCGCCGTGCCGCAAGCCACAATATAAATTTTCTGGATGCGCTGCGCGAGTTCTTCGGTCAGATTAAGTTGGGGTAAACGGATGCGCCCTTCGTCAAAATCGACGCGCCCGGCAAGGGTGTCGGTTAATGCGCGGACTTGTTCGTGGATCTCTTTCTCCATAAAATGGCGATATTCGCCCTTTTCAGCAGCAACCGGATCCCAAGCAATCGTTTGCGGACTTATTTCTAACTTGCTACCGTCTACAGTTTCGTATGCCGCACCCGAACGTGTGATCGTTGCCATCTGCCCCGACTCAAGGAAAACAACCCGACGGGTATGCTCCAAAATAGCAGGGATGTCGGATGCCGCGTACATTTCATTATCATCGCCATAGCCAATGACCACGCCGCCCGCATTGCCCAACCGTGCGGTGACGATTTTGTCCGGCTCATCGACAGCCATCACAACGACGACATTTGCGCCTTCGAGATGCCCAAAAGTAGCGCGCGCGGCCTCGATGAGATCAAGTCCGCTGGCCATATAATGCTCTACAAGATGGACGATGGTTTCGCTATCGGTTTCCGATTTGAAATCGACGCCCTCGGCGCTGAGTTCATCGCGCAGCTCGAGGAAATTTTCCACGATTCCGTTATGGACAACGACAACTTTGCCCGTCTGCCCGAGATGGGGGTGGGCATTTTGTTGGCTGGGTGCGCCATGCGTTGCCCAGCGTGTATGTCCGATGCCAACTTGTCCGCTAAGAGGGGATTTTTGCACCGATTCAGTCAGGTTTGCGAGTTTTCCTGCTTCTCGGCGTACTTCGATGCTGTCTTCTTGCAAGACAGCGACGCCCGCTGAGTCATAACCACGATATTCAAGACGTTTAAGTCCGCCGAGAATGATCGGGGTTGCGTCGCGGGGGCCAATATAACCTACGATTCCACACATGAGGGTCCTCCAGTGTTTGTGTGCAGGTGTTAAGTTGCGAAAAGTGCATTGCATCTGTTTTTGGATGCATTGCACTTGGGTCTTTGGTAGACCCGACCTGCAACGCACCCGAAAGGTGCAATGCAGGTCTACTAACTTTGAACACGCCACTCCTCTGTTTTTTGCACACGCAATTACTTACGCGCTTTGTAACAAGGTTTTATTTGGAGGGAAAGGTGGTCGGGTGGTGGCACACCACGGAGGGCTTCCGCTGATCTTTCGATTTTTAACCGCATTTATGCGGCCTATTCCCATATTGAAATGGGCAACCCTCTTCCTCGTCAACTTGATTTGAATAAAATCAAGCCCATGCGCTGGCTTTCCCGCTTGGGGATGTGTTCCGCAAGCAGGGCGGATTATACTCGAAAATAATTTGGGGAGAGAGATTTGAAAGGGAATATATTTGAGCTGGTGTAGTTGTTGAATACGGGTAGCAAATTCAAATTAAGAGTGGGGCTGTATATCAAAAAGCGCAACAGCCCACATTGAGTGAGCTGTTGCGTGATTGAATATAGTTATGTGAATAGTCTAATCAAAATCTTGCGTTGCCGTTGGTGATGGTGTATGGGTAGGTGTCACGATTGGTGTGTTGGTTGCTGTATTTGTATATGTCGGTATCGGTGTGTTTGAAGGTATCGGTGTTTTAGTTGGCGTAAGCGTATTTGTCGGTGTTGCTGTATTTGTAGGCGTAGTTGTGTGTGTTGGTGTATTTTTACTGTAGCTGCCAGACACAGAACATCTTGCATCTTGTTCAAAGGTAAGTTCAACATCGAAGGGGCCATATAGAGGGTGATTGTAGCTAGTGAATTCTGCATCCCAAGTATATGTGCTGCCAGCGGGTAACCAAATGCTGGATGTAGCCGTGGTTGGGGATGTGTAGTCGTTTCCTCCGTAATAGGTAGAGCCACCAAATTTTAGCCAGTCGATGCCATTCCCGTAGAAATTGCTCCAGTTAAATGTGGTGAATGTGAGTTGTATGGGTTGCGGGTTATTATTTGTCACTTTCATTCTTACATTATCACGGCTAACATAGACAGGGCCAGCAACAATATCATCACAGTCTGGGGTTGGGGATGGAGTAAAGGTTTGCGTTGGAGTTGGCGTATTGCTTGGTGTCCGAGTAATCGTGGGGGTAAATGTAGGTGTCGGAGATCCTTGTTCCATTAAGTCGGAAATCTCGCACTTATAAATCCCAGACTCGAACTCCAGTGCTAATCCATAAGCCCCGTATAGAGGATATTGCCAGCCCGTGAAATCTGTATCCCATGTAAAAGAAGTGTTTGCAGGAAGCACAACACTTGAATCACTGACTGTTGTTGGAGAGTTATAGCTATTGCCGCTGTAGTATGTTGTGCCGCCAAACTTAAACCAATCTATACCTTGGCCGTATGGGTTTTGCCAAGTAAAGCTTGTGCCTGTGAGAGTCATTGGCATGGGGTTGTCATTTCTTACTTCTGCTTTAATATTATCACCATCTCCACCACTGGTTGCAGCAACACGGAAATTATTAATAGAAAGCAGGTTACAGTCTGGTGTGGGGGCTATTACGGTATCGCTTACAACACAAGTGTTATCGAAGCTAAGTTCTACTTCGTACTCACCATACATAGGGGAAGGGTCTGGGTTGTTAAAAGTTGTTTCCCATTGGTGATTTTCGTTTTTCTCAAAAATGAAAGAGTCAGTGAATGTGGATGGAGAGGTGTATGTACCGTCTGTATCGCCAGTGTAATCTTGCCAACCATTGCTGTTATTCCAAATGCGTTGAGAGATGCTGCTTATTGTGTAGTCGCTGTGTGGCCAAGTGATTTTTGCAGAATCTAAGCGTAAAGGGATGGCGTTATCGTTTCTGACAGACATTTGAAGCGTATTGCCATTAATAAAAGTAAGGGCATTGCTAACCGAGATATCGTTACAGTTTGGACCAATGGTTACGGGGATATCACAAATACCACCAAAGGTAAGTACTGCTTCATGATTGCCTGTAGCACGATTGTTGAATAAATTCTTGAAGTCAACGGACCACCTTCTTTGTTTGAATGCTGGGAAGGTACAATCAATGCCAGTACAATCGGCGCTATAGGGTGATAAACCAGTATTCCCTCCATAGTACTTTGTTCGATACCATTTGAAAAAGTCAATTAATGCATTAGCAGGTTCTTGAGGCCAAGTTAGTCTAGAGCTAGTAAGAGGAACATCAATTGGGTTGTTATTTCTTATGTCCACATAAAAATCATCTTTATTAAGTGCGACCTTCCGGACTTCAATCAAATTGCAGTCTGGTGTCGGTGTTGGGATGATGACAGTGTTTCCTGTTATCGTACAGTAGTTTGCAAATGTGAGCTCAAGATCATAAATACCAAAAATAGGGTTGCCCGCATTTTTGAAACGACTTTCCCAAAGGTATGTTTGCCCACCAGGAAAATCGCACTTACTACCAATACAAGTTGCATCGGTTGGCGAGTCTGTATCATCACCATTGTAAAATCGTTGACCGTTCCATACAGACCAATCAACTTTTGGACTACTTCCGCCAACATTCGACCATGTAAATGAGGCGCTTGTTAAAGGCATATCAAAGCTTCCATTGTTTTCAACAGATGCTCGTATTCTGTCTCCAGAGATGTAAACACTATCAACACGCAAGCCGCTACAGTCAGGGGTAGCCGTTGGCATGGGAGTGCTCGTGGGGACCGTAGGTATTGTAATTGTAGGGGGAACGTTAACAACGCGAGAAACACGAAATTGCTCTACAGTTGCTTCTTTATAGGACCCTAAATGGAAATATTCTTGTATATCTTCAAAAAATGGAACAACAAAGGGGAAGTTGTAGTCTACAGAGACAATAACACGGTCACCAGGTATCCCTGGATGCTCTTCAGATGCCCCATCGCTTTGTCTTGTGCATCCACTGTAGATTGTTCCCCCCATTTTAGGAGGCGTAAAAATATTATTACCTTGGTTATCAGAGCAGACAGTTATGTTGAAGTAAGATGATTGTGAATTTATAGCAGCTTGAACAATTGGGTTACCAAAAAGAAGACCATCTGCTTCATCTTTGATGGAGGCAATGCGAGCCTGATCTATTTCTGCATCTTTTGCGCTGCCTTCACAAAAAAGCCCATCACCATTTAAGTCTGGGCAATGAACAATATCGTAGTTTCCTGTCGATGCATAGCGCGCACCGACCCGTGCTGCGTTTTCTATAGATATCCAGGCAAAAAATAGGCGCCCGTATTCTAGAATACCAAAAATCAGTAATAATAAAATTGGTAAAATGAGCGCAAACTCAACCATACTTTGCGCTTTTTTTTGTCCAAGGGTTTTTCGTTTATGGATATAAGCTGGTTTATTCATAATATTTTCCGTTTTTTAAATTACTGAGAAATTCTGGTTGCAATATTTTCTGCAATACTTCGAAACACGTCTCTTAATTCGGCGGCATTCGGTGCGTAATAATAAATGCCCTGATCATTAACGCCGCCAGCTTCTGTTGCTGCATAATCTAAAAGTTGCTCTGCTATATCGAAATCTCCACTAGCACCTCTGATACGATCATTTCGAACTTTTTCCCCAAGCCCAATTGAGTAAATAACAGCCCCTTGACCGTTAATAGGGTCGACAATAAAGTCAGACATATCGCGGGCGTAATCATCACCATCGAAATTTAAATTGCCGGATGAGTGACGAACAGAAGCGTCGTCGTCGCGACAAAGAGGTTGGGTCCATGTATTTTGTGGGCATGCTCCATAGGGAAATCCGGCTATGGGATCTGTGGCATTTGCAGGTCCACCAGCCAAGAGAATGACCACCCAAAGAGAGTCTTCTCTAATAGGTACTTGCGCAAATTGGTTTCCTGCAACAGCCAAGCCCCCGCCAATATTACTTGATGTACAAGAAGTTGGATTTTTAGGGTTTGTTGTTGAGTCAGTCCAAGGCACACAACCTTGCCCTGTATAACTGCCATTTGCCAGACGGTTTAAACAAGGTCCAATGGGTGGCGTGTGGTTTGGAAAGTCGCAAGTTTCTGGTTGAAATACAGTTAAGCTATCGATCAAGTTCCTTGCATCTGAGCGGCTTTGTTGCCAACTCGTTCCTCCAAAAGTAGCAAGATGAGGGGAGCGATCAAAAGTAACGACAGCGACACGGTCGTATGGAAAGAAAAGCGTATCAATAAAATCTTTAGCAACGTTTTTAATATCTCTAAAAGGTTGGCAATTATCATTTGCATTGCATAGGGCTGGATCATCTCCAGGGCCTGGTCCTGGGGTGCCATCTGTTAAATCTGCCATTGATAATGAAGCATCAATAACGATAACGACATCTACGGAAGCTGCCTCACCAACAGAATCACTTGTAATGCTTGTTCCATCAATCCCAATAACGGGTAAGAAATTGAAATCAATATCGTTTGTTCCCCTAATACGGACAAGTTTTCGTCGTGGGGTTGTGCATAAGTCTGTATGTTCGTAATTGGGATTAGTCGCAAGCTCTGTTTCATCACAGATGAAAACTTCAATATCATAAGTTTCTCCTTCATTAAGGAGGACAAACTCTTGTGCAGCGGCAACAAGATCTGCATCACTATAGCCTTCTCTAAATTGCAAGGCAGCAGATACTGCTGCGGCATCTATTGCTCGCTTAAGGCGGCTTGACTGAATGAAAACAGCGCCTCCATCTATCAAAAGACCAATCATAGCAAGTAACCCAACTAGAGCTATCGCTACTAACATGATGGCTTGACCACGTTGGCGAGTTTTTTTTGGGGAGAAAAGCATAGTTATAGTTTCCTTGAATAATTGACAGGTAGAAGAGGATTGCTAGGAGATTAATAGGGTGTAGGTGTTGGTTCTGATGAAGATTGTGGCATGATAGTGAAGGAATGAATAACAAATGGGTCCGGCATCATTTCTAACCAAGGTAATTTTAAAACTTGTTCATAGTTGTAGAAAATCTCTACAACTAAAACCCCTGAATCTGGGGGAGTCCCAGTAAGGCGGCTATTAATTTCTGCCGTATTAAGGCGACTTGTCTGATGACCACTCCAATGGTACACATTTAGCGGGACAGCAACCCCTCCGGAAACACTATAAACTGATACGATAATATCGTTGGGATGATTTTTTGTTGGGTCAACAAGATTTCCGTGAATTTCAATTTTTCGAGTTGTATCATTAGAGTCGCTGGGTTCAAGAACAAGAACTACCTGATCTGCAGCGATTTCATAAAAATTTCTTCCTGTGTCTGGGTCAACATATTCATGGTCATAATTGCTGAATAGGCGTGCAACTTCACGAGAAGCATCTACCAGAGAAAGGTAATAGTTAAGCATAAAACCAAATTCGGTTAATCCTGAGAGCAATATCAGCAATACGGGAAGTGTTAAAGTGAACTCAACCAAGCTTTGCCCTTTGGTTTTTTGTCTGTTTGTTTTTTGCCTAAAGTAGTTTTTTAGTTTTTCTTTCATAATTTCACTCATTAAATGACAATCATAATCTTTTCATTCTCAGTCTGTACATCCTGCTTAAGTCACTCCTAAAAATAGAGTAACCACACTGCACCCAAAATTAAGAAAGGTGCGTATGGAATTGCGGCAAAAGCTTCGTAACGTTTTAATGCCAACATGCCTATTATCAAAATCAGGCTCACCACACCACCTGCCAAAATGGCAGTCAGGATACCTATCCAAATTAGTTTGCTGCCGAGAATAAGACCTAAAACGCCAGCTAAATTGACATCACCAAATCCAAGTGCGTCACCTTCTTCGATGACTGTCTCTCCGCGCCGTTTAGACATCCAGCGGGCAAAAAGAACGCCCAAATAATAGAGGCTGAACATGATCCCGAAGCCAAGCGCACCGCCGAGTAGGGCGATAAGAATGCCATGTAATTTTGTGCCAACCACTAGACCGAGCAAAACACCAAAATAGCTAACAGGATGTAAAACGAGACGATGCTCAATATCAATAACAAAAACAACCGCGAGATAAATAAGTAGTAACCAACCGAGCCAAAAACCTAAAGCCGAAGGCGGGTATAGCCACATATATACAGTTGCTGCAATACCAAGGCCTTGAGTAAGCCATGCGCGCCAGCCGCGTGAATGCTCACAAGCAGAGCAATTTTTGAGCAAGAGATAATCTTTCCACGCGAATTTAGCGGAACAGTTTTTACATGCAGGAGATGTTAGTTTACGGGTAGCAGGCAAAACATCGGCGAGATAGTTGACGAGCAAAGCAGAAAACCATCCAAGAAAAATAGGAATACCAATAGATATATTCATACGTCTTCATTATATAGTAAAAAAAGACAAAAGAAAGTAGAAATAAAAAGGATGGCTTTCATTATTGTAATGTTGACCCCCTACTTATTGGCTATTTTTTCTTATCTGCTTTACAATTTTCTTCTCTTAAAAAGGAGTTTCTCATGGAAAAATTTTTGATCGAAGGCGGAATTCCGCTAAAAGGCGAGCTAACGCCCGCCGGTAATAAAAATGCAGCACTGCCAATGTTGGCAGCAACTTTACTCAGTGAAGAAGCGGTGATTTTGCATAATGTGCCGCAAATTCGTGATGTACAAGATATGCGAAAATTGCTCGAAAGTATGGGCGCAGATGTGCAGGATCTAAGCGAAACCTCGTGGCAAATAACCGCAAAAGAACTAAAGCCACTTGATTTGGATATAGAACTCAGTCGGCGCATACGTGCCTCTATCTTGCTTGCTGGCCCCATAACAGCTCGTTGTGGTGAACTTCGTCTGCCTCCCCCCGGTGGAGACGTGATCGGCCGCCGTCGGCTGGATACGCATTTTCTGGCACTGGAAGCCCTCGGCGCAGAAGTACACTACGACCGCATCCTTGAATTTAATGCCAAGGGTTTAAAAGGCGCAAATATCCTCTTTGATGAAGCCAGCGTGACCGCCACTGAAAATGCGGTAATGGCAGCGGTACTTGCTGAAGGAAAAACTGTCATCCGCAATGCTGCTTCTGAGCCACATGTACAGGAACTTTGTCATTTACTAAACGGTTTGGGTGCAAAAATTGAAGAAATTGGCTCAAACACATTGCATATTGAAGGCGTCCCGCGTTTACACGGTGGCGAATTTTCCATCGGTGCAGACTATCTCGAAGTAATCTCCTTCGTTGGCGCGGCTGTGGTCACAAAAGGGAATATCCGCATTCGTAATGCGGGCGTAAAATATCTCGATATGGTCAAAATTGTGATGGAAAAACTCGGCGTGATCTGGGAAGTGGATGGCGATGACTTGCTCGTTTCCAATGAACAATCCATGAAAATTATCCCCGATTATGGTGACGCAATCCCCGAGATAAAAACCAATGTTTGGCCCGCTTTCCCCACAGACTTAATTAGTATCGTTATCACCATCGCCACCCAATCTGAAGGCACGGTCATGTTCCATGATTGGATGTATTCAGGGCGCATGTATTTCACCGACAAACTCGTCAGCATGGGCGCGAAAATCATTCTCTGTGATCCCTATCGCTGCATCGTTCAGGGGCCAGCCCAACTTTACGGTGAAAAAGTAGATAGCCCTGATATCCGCGCAGGCATGGCCTTACTTATCGCAGCATTAGCGGCAAAAGGAAAATCTACGATCAGGCATATCAGCCAAATTGATCGCGGTTATGCAAATGTGGAAGAAAAATTAAGAGCCTTGGGGGCAAAAATAGAGCGTGTGAAAGAATAGAAAAATAATCGGAGATAAGCATGATGATTTGTTTATCTCCGATTTAACTATATAATATAGCTTAACGGCAAGAGCTATAGCTAGGTTGTGAACACAAAGAGCATATTGAAGGGGATTTTGTCAGATATTAGGGGTGGGGAAGATAATCTAATGAAAAAGGGTAGCGGTGAAACAAGATTAGTTAAACAAATGCTTATGAGTGGGTTTGTTTTTCCTATGCTTTTTATTACGCCATTCATTGCCTCTTGTCAGGCCATAAATAATCCTTTTACATCTGGATCATCAACAATAGCCCCCGAGCGGGAAATGATGAGTACGCCTCTTTCTTATACACTTTCTCCAGAAGATGGTATTGATAAGGATTTTTTATCTCCAACTCCAGACCCAGCGCATATTGCATACCCTGAACTCTCTGCACCTTCTCAACATACTGTATTACCCGGTGAAACTCTTGAGACAATAGCTAAGCTTTATGGATTAAATTCTGCTTGGATTTCAGAGTTTAATCATTTGGAGGATACTAATCAAATAAGCGCCGGCTCAGTAATTGAAATACCAGCTCCTATGTTAGGACCAAATTTTAAGGTCATTCCAAATTCTGAATTGGTCTATGGCCCTGCCAGCATTAATTTTGATACGAGAGCTTTTATTAAATCTCGAGGTGGTTATTTAGCAAATTATGGTCAGGAAGTAGAAGGGAAATATTTAAATTCTGCCGAGATTATTAACTTGGTTTCGCAAAGATATTCTGTAAACCCACGCTTGTTAATTGCATTAATTCAATATCAAAGCGGGTGGTTGGATAACGCTGTTCCTTTTTCAAGAGAATACCCACTTGGTTATGAAAAATGGTGGAGTGAAGGGCTATATAATCAATTACTTTGGGGGGCTAATGAACTTAATCGTGGATATTATTTGTGGCGAGCAGGAAATGTTTCTACATGGACTCTGTCAGATAACAGCATGGTAATGATCGAGCCAACGATAAATGCAGGAACAGCAGGAGTTCAAAATTTCTTTGCAAAAACTTGTGGAGAAGAAGAGTGGTATGTGAGTGTAAGTCAAGAGGGCTTTTTTAAAACCTATTTTGATTTGTATGGATATCCTTTTGAATTTGCAAAAGAACCTCTTTTACCTGTATTTTTGGATCAGCCCGTTATTCAATTACCCTTTTCGGGAGGAGAATCTTGGGCCTTTACAGGCGGGCCGCATGGTGGTTGGGATACCGGTTCCCCTTGGTCGGCATTGGATTTTGCGCCTCCAGGAAAGCCACGTGGCTGTAGCCCAAGTGATGCATGGGTGGTAGCGGTAGCAGATGGAATTATTGTCTATGCTGAAGGAGGGATAGTATTATTAGATTTAGATGGAGATGGATACCAGCAAACAGGATGGACAGTGTTTTATATGCACATTGAAAATCGTGACCGTATCGCCATTGGAACACAAGTGAAAGCAGGGGATCGTATTGGACATCCATCTTGTGAAGGAGGAGTTGCAACCGCAGCACATGTTCATCTTGCTCGTAAATATAATGGTGAATGGATACCTGCCGAAGGTGAAAATCCTTTCGTTTTGGATGGTTGGAAGCTGTTTGGCAATGATATTCAATATGGAGGTTATCTTCAGCGCTATGATGGAAAAGTGAATGCATGGGCTGGATACAGTGATTTTAATCAAATTCAGCGTTAGTTGTTAGATTTTTTGCCAGCAATAAAACCAAAATAGCATCCGACAGGATGCTATTTTGGTTTTATTGGAATCTACTTCAGAATTTATTCATCTGGCGTGGGTGTTTCATCTGGCGTGGGTGTTTCATCTGGCGTGGGTGTTTCATCTGGCGTGGGTGTTTCATCTGGCGTGGGTGTTTCATCTGGCGTGGGT
>JAAENC010000541.1 GCA_024224815.1 Chloroflexota bacterium | reverse complement strand
AATTATTTGAACTAATTAATTGGTATACTTTTAATTTTACTAATTAATCCAATGGAAAACACATTTAGTAATAAAATATGAAATAAATAATTGAATTATTTTCGATTTTAAATTGTTGATTATGATAAATTTGTAAATAATTAATTATTTATTTCATATTTTATTACTAAACGCATTTTCCATTGGATTAATTAGTAAAATTAAAAGTATACCAATTAATTAGTTAAAATAATTCAAATAATCAATTAAACCAATTAAATCAATATATTCTATATCTTCTATATAGTATAATAGTTACCTTGCAATCCGTTTTTTTCATATTTTTCAAGCATTTTTTTATACACCTCATATTTGTTCAAAAAAGAAAAGCTTATGCAATTTACTATCTCCTATCGATATTCTATCTATTTCCAATATTATTTTTTTTCAAATCCATCTCCTTCTGTCTTTAATATGTCCATAAATAATGTCCCTTGAATCCAAAGTTAAAATTTGTCCGCAAAACAGCACCTGCACTAACGAATAAATATCCTTATAAATATCATTTTTAGACTCTTCAGAAGGTGGTAATGTT
>JAAENC010000540.1 GCA_024224815.1 Chloroflexota bacterium | reverse complement strand
TTTAGCCTTGCTTGCTCCGTGTTGCTGTGTGACCATTTAGCGTGTGGTACGCTGTTAACAACTCTTGCGCCCGACTTTACAGGCACAACGCGCCAACCCTTAGACATCTCATGCGTCCTGTTATTCCTGCCGGGTTTTATAATTCCCTGCTTTTTCGCCCAAAAGAAATAGCGGCGTTGTTTATCTGTGAAGAATGTTTTCCCATATGCGCGTTTTCTGCTTACCGTTTTATAACGTGGCTCATGCTTTAGACCTCGCTTGCTGTTCCCCACGAGATACGTTGCCATCGCAAGCGGCACTTCCATTTTTAGCTTTCTAGGTAGTAACCGCAGTTTCTTCCCCAGCCCCCGCGTATTTATTTCTGTTGACAGCATTATTTATCTCCGAGAGCGGTACTAAAATATTTTTGTCCGTCTTGTTTTTTATTGTAATTTTTTTTTCGGTTACTGTTATTTCAACGTCACCATTTTCTTGACACATTCTCTCTGGGTTTTTTTCTTTTTTATCTCCGAATATTCGCGCCCATACTTCGGGATCTATTCCAGAAAATCCGTGAGTGTATTTGCGTTCGATTCCGTGTTCGTCTTTCATATCGTTATTGCTCCATCTGCGGGGACAGTCGCGGCGCGATCTGTTACATCAAGGCGGCAATCGCACAACCACCCACCGCACTCTAATTCCGCGTTTGGTGGGGATTGCGGTTTATACTGACTAATGCGCCATTGCGCCGCCGTTGCAACTTTCCCGTTTAATTTCAAGCATGTTTTACAACTTTTCTCTGTTGCGCCAATTCGCCATTCAAGATTATAGCCTTTTTTCTCCGCGCCTGTCACCGCCGCTCTGTTGGCAACGTCATCATAGCGATTGCGCCACACTTCCAGGCGAGACTTAAATTGCGCGGATGTTGCGCCTTCTATATCGCGTTGCTTTAGAATGTCTGCGGCGAGAGCTAAAGCGAAAGTTTCTTCGTTCGTTATCAACGCTGAAAGTTCCGCTTGCATTGCGCTTGTCATATTCTTTGGATCAATACCAATGCGCCGCAATCCCTCGTTATAAGCACGCCGCATCTGGTCTCTTATAATGTCAGATATGCGCCCGACAAACTCAAACTCATCTATCTTAC
>JAAENC010000539.1 GCA_024224815.1 Chloroflexota bacterium | reverse complement strand
CTCGATGCTGGTCGGAGTGAAACGGAGATCCCGTTTCAGCGGGGATACTCAATTCTCGATATTGGCCGCCGGCTGCCATCTTTTTGTCTCTGGTCTCTGGTTGCTGAAATTGTAAATTCGGAGTCTGATTTTTTGATGCGCTAATTTTTTTCGTATTCATTCTATTATCAATTTAACCTTGCTTTGATTTTCTCAGAACTCTTTTTGGAATTCAAGCATATTTTCCGTGAATATGCCGCATATTGCCGGTTTAAAACGCTTTGTTTTGCGATGATGAGGGTACAATCAAAATGTTGATTCAGATTTATACATAAATGTTTACATTGACGCTTACATTTTTATCGGTTAGGGTATTCGTATTTTACTATATTGGATTGATCAATATGTTAAATCCGTGCCCGACCCATATCAATTTAAAGGTTTATCGACCGCGTAAGCCCCAGGATTCCGCTTACTACCGTTGTGTCGAAGATTGTTTTGAAACATTCGAGCAGGTTTACCAAGAGCGTTTTGAACAAAAATATGGATTTTTCCGCCCTTATGTCAGGCAGGTGATTTACCGCTATCTGGACTGCGGCATTCTGAAAAACGGCTTTGCCAGGGTCCGATGTGAGGATTGTGGTCACGAATATTTATTAGCCCACTCATGCAAAAGGCGCCATTTTTGCCCATCTTGCCATCAGAAACGTGTGGTGGAGTTCGGTGAGTGGTTGTGTCAGGAGGTGGTAAAGGCAGTCCCTCACCGGCATGTAGTGCTCAGTATTCCCAAAATCCTGCGGCGGTATTTTCTTTATGACCGCAAATTGCTTTCCGATTTAAGCCGCTGTGGGTGGGAGGCTCTAAAAGCATTTTACACAGCCGTCACGCGGGATCAAAAGGCGGTGCCAGGTGCGGTTGTCGCCATTCAGACGTTCGGGGATTTTCCACAAGGATTTCATCCCCACTTGCATATACTGGTTTCAGACGGCTGTTTCCACGGAAACGGTATGTTTTCCGTTTCACCCACTGCTGACACTAAAGCACTGGAGCAGATATTCCGACACAAGCTGCTTAAGATGCTTGTGGCAAAGGGAAAGATCACACAGGATATGATCATGCTGCTGGACAAATGGCGACATACCGGATTCAACGTATTCTTTGGGCCACGCATTTTGCCCCGGCAAGAAAAATCCATGGAAACCCTGGCCCGGTATATTATCCGAGCAGCTTTCTCCCAGGAACGTATGAACTACCATCGGGAAACCGGTCAGGTGCAATACCGGTCCAAAGACGGGAAGGAAATCAAGGTATTCGACGCACTGGAATGGCTGGCTGCCATGTGCTCCCACGTGCCCAACACGGGTAAGCAGATGGCTCGTTATTACGGATTTTATAGCAATGTTGCGCGTGGTAAACGAAAAAAGACAGACGCCGACAATAAAATCCCCTGCTTTCTTGAACCGGAACTGACCGGCAAGACTTCCCGGCGAAATTGGGCGCGATTGATACAAAAAATCTACGAAGTCGATCCCCTCGTTTGCCCTAAGTGTTTCGGTGCTATGCGGATAATTGCATTCATTGAGGAGCCGGATGTGATGAAAAAGATTTTGAAACACTTGGGTCTATGGGATGTAAAGCGCAAGCCGAGGCCTGTTGCAAATGCCCCGCCCATCGATTTTTTTCCCGCATATGACCAACAGCCGGGACCCAGTGCGGATGATTACATCAAGGACCCGGATTACCCTGCCGAAGCCTACTTTTAAAAAAATCTTAAGCGGGAAGACAGGCTTCTTATATCCAAAATCCACTAATTCCAGCTGATTTTAGCCAATTGCCGGATTGACATTACGATCTTCATTCTGTATATGGGTCTTTATTGGATAGAGCCGGTTGGGGCTTAGTGCCGCATCAGCAGCGGCCCAATATGTTGTTACTCATCCCCAGCCGTCACACAACCCTGTCAACCTTGATTTTTTGCTTGATCCGCTCTCAAAAAGCGAATTCTTATCCTTGGAAATTGTACAGGGATACAAGATGAAAGATATTTATCACTCCAAAAAGATGGGCATATCCATTCGACGAATCGAGGTTTGCGGTG
>JAAENC010000538.1 GCA_024224815.1 Chloroflexota bacterium | reverse complement strand
CAACAAAATCTCCAACATCAGCTCCAACAAATGTAGCAACACAATCGCCAACAAAATCAACCACCAATGCTCCAATAAACTCACCAAGTGATGATAAAATTAATGTATGTTTTTATACGCACATTTTCAGTTTGAAACTTAATATTATTTCGTTTTGATTTTTTATATACAGGATCAACTGGTGATGCAATATAATAATGAATTGTGAATCCGATTTACTACGAGATATTCGTAGTATTTTGGTACAAGACCAGACTCCGTAGAGGACAGCTAAGCTGTTGTGTTTGAGTAGGAAGCTTTTTATTGGCTGCTTCCTTAGCCATTTCATCTACTATATCGTTATATTTATTTTCTGTATGTCCTGGAATCCATAAGAATTTTGTTTTTATATTAAGTTTTTTATTAATTATGAATAAATTTTCGTTTATATTTTGTATTATGTGTTTATAATTACTCGGACATTTCATATAATTCGTGATTATTTTTATTGCGTTTTTGCAATCACACACAATTGCTATGTTATTTTTGCTTTTTATTTTATTTTTTATTATCATATCTAAAATTCTTTTTATTCCGTAAATTTCTCCGAATTGGGCATCTTCCGTTTCCAAGGATTCACACATTCTAAAAGTTTCTTGATTGTTTTTATTTATTGCTAGAATCCCTATTCCGCCTTGTTTAAGTTTTTTATTGATTGATGCATCAGAAGTTATCCAATCTGTTTTTATATTGGATATTATTTTATTTGTATACTCTTGTGCTAGAATTTTTTGTTTATCTGTTCTAGATGATGCTGCTCCTAGGCCTACGTTATATTTATGAAGGTCGCTTATCTCCATTTTATCGATTAGGTTTCTTATATTCGTTTGTATTATTCTATTATTTATTTTTTGTCTTACTATTATCATTCCTTTTTTTATATCTTCTTCATTGAAATTATTTCCTTTTATTTTAATGTAATTTTCTGTGTCTGTTTCTTCTATTTTGTCCATTTCCATCAGAATTTTCATATGTGAATTTAATATTGTTTTCCATTTTTTTTTATGTATATTACTATTTTTAATATTATTGCCTAATAATATATTCATTGTTTCGTTTATATTTATGTTATTATGGTTGTTTTGTAAGTATGAGTCTATTATTATTTCTTCTTCTTTTTTTATGTCATTTGTTTTGCTTATGTTTTTACATATATTGTTTCTGTATATTCTATAATTTTCAATCTCTTTTTTTAGACTTCTGAAAATGTTGGTTCTTGTATTTTTATATTTTTTGCAACGTAGCATTTTGTGAGTTTCTGGTTTTTTAATATTTTTCATTTTACAGTGTTTACATTTATGTTCCATTTGCCATAACGGATTGTTGTCATGTTCTGTTAATATTTTTATCATTGTTTTAGAAATGTTCATATTATTTTCATTTATATAGTTTTTATCGTATTTAAAATTGCAATTTTCTTCGTTATTTATTCTTTTTAAAAGTGGGGGTTTTTTTTGTATTATTATTTTATTGTATTTTTTGACCTTTTTTGTTTGTATGTGTTTTATTACTTTTTTTGTCTCTTTTAATCTGTTTTGTTTTAATTTATTTTCCATAAATTCTTTTATTTCTTTTTCGTTCATATCATTATTTCTTGAGAATATTGGGCTTAAATTATAATTTTGTAGTATTTTCTTATACTCTATTATCGGGGCTGTTTGTTTTTTATGGGTTTTTTCTAAATTTTTATTATCAAATAACTCATCAAATATCTTTTTAGCCATTGATCTTTTGCTATTATTATTTCTTAGTTTATAACAAAATTTGATTTTAATTGTATTTATTCTTTCTTTCATTGTTGGAATGTCTAAAATATATAATAGTGTGTGATAGTTGATGTCTTTGTTAATATTTAATAATTTTTTTAACACTATACATTGGTAGTAATCTAATTTATTTATTTCTTCATTTGAATAGTTTATTATGCTTGTTCCGTAATCAAATTGAGATCTGATTACGGATTTATATATTATAATTCTATGTTTTGTATTTAATTTATATTTATCACAAAAATGTTGCATCATATTTCTTTTCATAAAGAAACTCATTCTTTGTTTTCTTAAGTAGTTTTTTTTATCGAAACCCTTTTTAAAAATTGGGATTCCTAGGTATTTATAAGATCCTTTTTTCACATTTTTTATTTCTCCGTTTTGAAAATTTAATGGTTTTAGTTTGTCTATGTAATTTGATAGTGTTTCTGATTTTTTTTTGCTAAAAGTTAATTTATGTTTATTTGCCCAATTTGCACAAATTTTTAAGAGTGTTTGTAATTTTTCTGGATTATTTGCGTTAAGGTATATATCGTCAGCAAACATTAATGAAGAAATATTCACATTATTTATTTTAAGTCCTATTTTTGTTTTATTTAGTTCTTTTATTAGGCTATTTATGAAAAAATTGAATAAAATCGGACTTGAAAGTGCTCCTTGAAATAAACCTTTGTGTGTTTGTATTTTGGGACTTAATTTATTGTTTATTCTGACTGTGGACCATGTATTTTTGTACATGGCTTTTATGAAGTCTATTGTGTTTTTATTGATTTTACATTCTACTTCAAGTTTTTTGTAGAGTTTTTCTCTCCAAACAGAGTCATACGCCTTCTTCAAGTCTAAGAACGCACAGCATATTTTATTATTATAGTGCCAGATATTCTTTAGGACGAATAAGTGTTCAATTGCACCTTCTTTCTGTTTGAATCCTCCTTGGTTAATCTGGATTATATTATTGTTTTTATCAATCTGATCTAATTCTATTTTGATATTACCATCCAATATTTTATACATTATATTCTGTAAAGCAATGGGTCTATAATTTGCTGGGTCCTGTTTTATTTTATTATTGGCATTTTTATCATATTTTGGTATTGGTGCTTTTATATCTAGTTTTAAAATTTGTGGAATTATTTTTATTTTATCAAGAATTGAATAATAATTATAGAGCATTTCAATCATAGGATTACCTCCCCAAAAATAGTATTGTATTGGAATTGCTGACAGACCTGGTGCTCCTTTTTTTTCCATTAGTTTTCCAATTGTTTTTTTTATTCTTTCCTTTGTTATTATTTTTGTTTTATTATCGTTAAACAATGCAATCGTCATTTCCATATTTATTTTATTATCACTATTTTTGTTATTATTTTCATTATTTTTGTTACTATTTTCCTTATTGTTTATATATTTATTTTGGTGAATTGTTTCTTTTTTTTGTTTTTTGTGTGTATTTTCCTTAGTTTTGTTATGATTATTTATTTTTTTTATGTTATTGTTATTCTTGGTTTTTTTGTTTGTGTTTTTTTTATAATTTTTTATATTTAATGCTATCTTGTCCTTATGGTGTTGGCAATTATTTCTATTACATTTACAATTTATTTTGTTTTGTTTGGTTATATTTTTCCCTTCTTTTCTGGATTGTTTTTCATCATTTTTTTTTTTATTTGGGTTATATTTTATTATTTCGTTTCTCAGTTTGTTTTTCAGATCTTTTATGGTAAATTCAATTTTTATTTTCATTGATTTATTTATATAATTTGTTAGTTTTTTTACATAATTATTTGCTTCTATTTTGTTTATGAAAGTGCTTTTTAATGGCATAAATCCATCAAAACATGGTACTATATTATTATTTATCCATGGTTTATTATTTTGGATGTGTTTGATGGCTTTATTTATTATATAATTTTCGACTTTATTACATACTAATGAAATTATCATACCGTTTTTTGTGTAATATTCATTATTTTTTATTTTTGTTTTAATTTTATCATTTACTTCTTCGTTAATATTTGGGAATTTTTTGATTATTTTCATTGCTATTTTATTCATTTGATTTTTAAATTTTATCAAATGTTTGGGTATCATCCATATTTCTCTTTTATTTATCTCTCCTCCGTTCATACATGTTATGTAAATTTCTTTTGCTCTTTGTTTTGTTATATTATTGTAAAAACATAGAGTATCGAGATATTTTTTCCTATTATTTGTGTATTCTGTTAATATTTCACAATTTATTTTTGTTTTTTTACAAATTTCATTGAGTATCACTGGGTGACAATTTACTATGTTCTATGTCATAATAATACTTATAAGCCAGTGCTCCTCTTATTAATTTATTGAAATTCTGCATTCCTATTCCTTTTTCACAGTAATTTCTTCCATTTTTTGTTTTATCTTTTTCTGCTTTTTTGTAATTGATTTTGTTTATGTTTTTATTTTTTGCATTTTTTTTATATTTTTTTATTTTATTGAACCAGTTTTTGTCTCTTTTCTTTTTTATTTTATTTTTTCGTATTTTTGTTATCATATTATTTATTTCTGTTTCTCCGATTTCAATTATTTTATCTAGAATCTGTTTTTCAAAAATTTCGTCACTATTTAAGAATTCTATTTCTTTTGTTTTATTTTTTATAATATCAATTATATTTATTTTTTCTGTTTTATTATTGTTTTCTTTGTTGTTTTCTATTTTTTCGTTATTTTTATTCATGGTGATTATATTCTTTTTTTTTATTTGGAAAAAGTTTGTTATTTTTATATTTTTTATTTTTATTCTTTTAATTTTTATGTTGTGTAGTTTTTCAATTTCATTATTATTTTTTGGTTTTTTTATTTGTTTATTGTCGTATATTGTTCTTATTTTAAAATCTTTAGGTATTTCGTTATTGTTTATGTTTTTATTATCGTTTTTCTCTGATATTTTAATTTTATTAAGGAATACTGTATTGTTTATAATTTTATTTTTGTTTATTGCTTTATTATTTTTTTTGTTATTTTTATTATTTGATATCTCTATCTTGTTCATTAGATCTGTTACAAATTCTCCGTATGCAATTTCGGCTCTTATTAGTTTCCCATTTCTGCCTTTTAGTTTGTTTGGTATTTTTATTTTGTTTGCTGTGTTATTATTTTGGTATTTTTGAAATATTTCGTTTAGTGTTGTCTCTGTTTTATTTTCGAATCTGTTTTTGTTTATTCTTTTTTGTTCTTTTTGGATTTCTTTCTCTAATTTGTTTTTTATATAGTTAATTTTATTTTTATTTGGGTTTTTTTTTGTTATTTCATTCATATATTTTTTATTCAAGTTGTTAATTATTTTTTTATATTTCCAATTTGTTTTTGTGCAGTCTATATTTACTTTCTTTATTCCGAAAATTTTAATTGCAATTAATTGGTGAAATGCGAATAGGGTTTTTTGTATTGTTTCTGCTATTTTTTCTCTTTCTTCTTCTGTATTTGCCTTTTTTATTTCGTTTATTTCACACATTAGTATTTTATTATGTATTATTGAACCTCTATTGTGTAGATAATTCATTAAACATTTTTTATCCGCATTGTTTATATTTATAGCGTATTTATATCTTCCTATATTTTCCTGACCTTTCATTTTAATGTCTAATTCTGTCCAAATTGTCGAGTGTCTGCAGCCTTTCAATCTTTTTATTTCTTTTTTTTTATTGTTTTTTTCATTTTCTAGGATCTTTTTTTCCATATGTATATCATTTATTTCCATTTTTACGATTTTATTCTTATTTTTGTTTTGTATAATTATTATATCTACGATACTACTTTCGTTTTCATTCATTCCGGTGTATGTTTTTATTCCATACTTTTCAGTTTCATTTATTATCGTTGCATTTTGTTTATTAATAAATTTAATTAATTCTTTTCCATTATTGTTTGTTATTTTGTCTCCTATTTGTTTATTTCTACTGTTTAAATCTCCTACTATTATTATGTTGTCCATTGTTGTGTTATTCATTATATTTGTTAATTCTATATAGTGTTTTTCCCTTTTTTTTTGTTTTTCTTTTTCTTTTATTTTTTTCTCAAAGGTTGTTAAATATGTATTTGTCAGACTGAAAGATTCCAGATTGTTATCTGTTTTATGTTTTATTTCAATGTTTTGTATATAATTTGTGTTTTTAATTACATTTATATTATAGTCATTATGGAAGTCATTTCTCATCCAAGTTATTAGTCCTCCTGATGGTCTACCTTTGTCTTCAGTTTTTTTGCTTTTTTGTGTTTCAGAAAACTCTGCTTTACTGAAGGCTATGAGAGTGTAGCCTGGTATTTCAATATTATATACTGCTTCTTCTATTGTGAGATTATTTTTTTGGTGTTCTTGGATTGTTATGAATATAGGGTTTTTTAGTGCTATCTCTTTTTGGAGTGGAGCTTCTGCATGCATATTTTTATAAATAGCTCCTCCAATATTTTGGTTTATAATTGAGAAGTTTTTTTTTACTGTGGTTTTGTTTCCTTTTTTTTCTGTTATTTCAATAGATTCAGTTATATTATCAATTTCATGTATATTAAATATGTCAAGGGTATGTGGTTCAATTTCTTCATCTATTATTTCATTTTTATTCGGGCTTATTTCTTTTATACATTTCATAATTATATTTTTATTTTTTTTTGATATTATAATGTTATTATTTAGGTTTTTTATAATTTTATTACTTATCAGTATCCTTGCTTGATTTGCTATTCTTAAATATTTCAGTTTATTATACGATGATTTCATTGTATAAATTCTGAAACGGATATTGTCAGTGTTTTCTTTATTATTTTTAATCCATTTTCCTATGAATTTATTTCTTATTTTTTTATTATTAAAGGTTATCTCTTTAATCCACTTTCCTTCACTGTTTGGGTATGTAATTTGTTTTTTTATGAATCTATTTTCCATTGCTATTATATTTTTCTCACAATCCATTATATCCTTTTCATTTTTCATTCCTATTATTATGGCTTTATGTTCTCTTTTATCACTTTTACTATAGTATTTTATATAATCGTCTTTTGATATATTTTTAATATTGCTTGCATATTCAATAATCCCCCATTTTACATATTCTTTCATTTTATTTATAATTTTATTTTTTCTTTTCGTTATTATTATAATATTTCCAATATTTTCTTCTTTTCTGTATGCTTCGTAGTAAAACCAACAATCTATTACTTTCATTTGTTTATTATTTCTTATGTCTAATTCAATTTTTTCTTTCCAAGCGTCCTCTGTTATATTATTTATAATAAAGTAATGTTTTATTTCATTTTTATTTTTGTTTTTGTTCTTTTTTCTGTAAGCGTTTTTATTTTTGTTTTTCCGATAGTTTCTACTTTTTAAATTATTATTTTTATTGTTTTTATTATTATTATTTAAGTTTTGCCATTTATATTTTGTTTTTTTATATTTCGAATCTGTTTTCCAGTTTTTATTCATATTATTATTTTTAATATATAGTTTTTCTTTATTATGGTTACATTCTTTGTCATGGTTACAATTATTGCAATTATGGTTTGTCTGTATTTGTCCGGATTCATTTTCCTCGTCTTTAATACACCAACCTGATTTCCAGTTCCAGTTGTTTGTGCATTTATAAGTATTTTTAAAATTAATAAAACCGTCAAAAATTAACCATTTTATATTTGTGTTTTCATTGTTTATATGTATATTTATAATATTGCCTGAAATTTTGAATTTCACTTTATTTATTTTATTTTTATGTTTATATGAGTTATTTAGTGATTTTTCTATACAATTTCTCATTTTTTTACAGTATTCATTCATTTCTTTTCTATTTGTTTTTCCTTTTTGTTTATAAATATTTATGGAATATCCTGAATTCTTATTTATTGATTGGTTGTGATTATTATTTGAAATTTTGTTTTCTGTCTCACAATCACATAAATCATTTTTAAAGAATCTTTTTTCATTTTTTTTTCCCAGGTGTCTGAAGTGGTTGAAATAATTTTCAATGCCGAAAGATTTTTTATTGGTTTTTTTCTTATTGTGGGTATTATTATTATAATGTTTTGTTGTTTTGTTTTTGTGGTTATTTGTTTTTTGATTTTTATTTCTGAAAGTGTTTTTTTTGTCTCTGTTATTTAATATTTTGTGTGTTTGTTTATTTATGATTTTTATTTTTTTGTTTTGGTTGTTTTTCTGCTTTTTAGTGTTTTTGTTGTGCAAGGATATTGAATTCTTAATTTTAATAAATTTAATGAAAATAAACACATCAAACATTTGCTTAAATAATTTTGAGATATATAAAAAAAAGAAAAGTTCATATGGAAATAAAATCACACATGTGAAAATGATTGACGAATTGGAACTAATTTTATTTTTTAAATTCAGAACCCTCAAAATATAATTCGCCTTATTCATTAAAACAAAACCCAACCCTAAAATTGTTATTAATATTTTTATGTCTTTAAAAACCCCATCTTCGATTTCTTCTTCCTCCTTATTATTATTTATCTTTTTTATATATATTTTTTTTATTTTGTAATATAATATATTTATACCTCTATTATTATTATTATTGCTAAAATTCCATTTATTTGTATTTTTTTGGTTAAATTTATTATTAATTTTTTCTTTTGTGTTTAAACCAATTAAAAAATATGTTGTTGTACCAATATTATTTTCTTTTGCTACTGCACATTTTAAATCAACTCCCGCTTTTTTTGTCCACATCGTATATTCTTTATCTAAATCACCTACTACATACGCATTTTCTCTCTGATTTCTATGACCCCATTCCATTTTTGTGATTGTTAAACTCATTCCATAATGTGATATTTCACCAATATGTGGTTTTAATCCAAGGGGTTGTAAATAACGATAACCTAATATATCACCTCCTGTATGTGCTTCTTCTTCTGCTATACTTGCATTTACAACTAATATTGCATCTAAATCACTTCTACCAAAAACAGCATTCATACCCCATATTGCGGCTTTACCTTCATCACAAACACATGTTTTACTTTCATTACTATTTCTAACTTCTTTACCATTAATACCGTAAATAATACTATATGCCCAATTATCACTATCCATATCATCGAAATTATCAATTGAAAATCTTACTTTTTTTTTCTCACCGTAGTTGATGTTCTACCTAATGATTTAAACATTTGATCCCCTCCACAGCTTTTTGCAATTGTATTATATACATTTTCAGGACAACATGTTTTATTTATTTCGCCCATTGTACCTGCTTTTGATATTACATTTTCAAAACCATCATTAATTAATCTTTCAAAATGGTTCATATACCCATTAAATTCTTCAAAATTCCATACTCTTTGTTTATTATCAAATCCATTTAATATTATACCATTATCAATTACATCCACGAAATATTTTTTCATAAATGGACAACTGACCGAATTTAATCTTTTTGATACTATTTTACGTAATTTTTTTATATTTTTATTTTTATTACTTTTAATTTGTGTTGGTGGATCATTTTCATTTAATAATGACATAATTGTTGTTGGTTTTGAATTTGATTGTGAATCGCCTAAATTTAATTCATTCATTTTATGTTTTTTTTTTTTTTTATGTTTATTTTTTGTTTTTGGTTTTTCTTTATTTATTGTTGTATTTATTTCTTTTATTTTTTTTTTTTTTTTTTTTTTTTTTTTTTTTTTTTTTTTTTTTTTTTTTTTTTTTTTTTTTTTTTTTTTTTTTTTTTTTTTTTTTTTTTTTT
>JAAENC010000537.1 GCA_024224815.1 Chloroflexota bacterium | reverse complement strand
TTACTGGTACCAAAATGCTGTTTTAGAGCCCTAATTGGCAGGATCAGGAGTTTGCATCATCAGTACTGTCAATCTTTGACACAAAGTTGGCAAGGAGTATTTTGTGACAAAGATAGGGCTTCTAGAGTCTGGGCATCCCAGTTATAGTAATGATAAAACATTACAAGTACTTTGCATGAAACTCACTAGTTTTGTAGTTGTGAGTTACTCAAAGATACATGTGGCTATTCATTACACTACAAAGAGAATGCAGAGTCAAAATACAATCAAACTACAGCAACCCACAAATGGTAAAAATGTATGCCAAAATGTGAAAACAGTGATGATACAAATCCCAAGTTTGCACCACATATCACACATGGTTTTTCTTTCTGATACATAGTTTTACTGGTACCAAAATGCTGTTTTAGAGCCCTAATTGGCAGGATCAGGAGTTTGCATCATCAGTACTGTCAATCTTTGACACAAAGTTGGCAAGGAGTATTTTGTGACAAAGATAGGGCTTCTAGAGTCTGGGCATCCCAG
>JAAENC010000536.1 GCA_024224815.1 Chloroflexota bacterium | reverse complement strand
CTTGCCCAAGAACGTGTGGTGTTGCTCAAGACTGGGAGAGACAAAGCGATGATCTCTAGGACGATTCGAGGTGTAGAGCACCAACAAGGCAATGTACAAGACCAAGAGATTGGTGAGGGACAGTCCAGCTGGAAGAGGGTTTTTTGGTAGGTGTATGTACGTACAGTAGTAATAGGCCATCTCACCCTGTTTAGACGGCTGTCTCCACCAGAACCGCTTATAGTCGGCGGTCGTTAGAGTCAAAACATAGCGATATACAATTCGAGATTGAGTGGCGCGGCGACGGCCCTCCCTCACGTATGACGCCATGCTCTCGATGGCGCCTTCGAAGTCGATGAACACGTTGGCACAGGCAGAGGAAGCAACAATCGGCGGCTTCGTTATCTGAACGAACGAATCGACAAACATGTACATAGGTACTGTACATAGATCACAAGAGATTGGTGAGGAACAATCCTACCTACACAAAGACAGAGGTAAGTTCCAAGACGACCTTGCCCAAGAACGTGTGGTGTTGCTCAAGACTGGGAGAGACAAAGCGATGATCTCTAGGACGATTCGAGGTGTAGAGCACCAACAAGGCAATGTACAAGACCAAGAGATTGGTGAGGGACAGTCCAGCTGGAAGAGGGTT
>JAAENC010000535.1 GCA_024224815.1 Chloroflexota bacterium | reverse complement strand
TAAGGGCAGTATTCTGGGATTAAATCCGGAAGAAACCAGGTGTTTGCGCCATGAAGAAGCCCTTGGGGTATTAACGGAAATAGAAGCCTGGTATAAAGAAGAAATCTACAAAGTACTTCCACAAAGTGCTATTACCAAAGCCATTGCCTACACACTCCGGCTTTGGCCCCGCTTGGTCAGGTATATTGATGATGGTCGTTTTCGGATCGACAACAATCCTATAGAAAATACTATTCGCCCGATAGCACTCGGAAGAAAAAATTATTTGTTCGCGAGATCGCATGATCCGGCCCAGCATGCCGCCATTATCTACTCGTTACTGGCCTCATGCAAAATGAATAATATCGAATCTCACAAATGGCTAAAAAAAAACCTCTCTAAAATTCCCGACTACTCAGAAAATCAGCTGTATAGACTTCTGCTGGGGCGAAAATAAACGAAATCTTATTTATGGACAAGATGTCGATGGCCGAAGGGATACACTGTCATAACTACGGCCAACTTTCCCTTTTTCCTTACCTGTAATAACGAATTCATCAACATGAATAACGCTTTTCATAGGATGCTATTTGCTCGATTTCATTACTTCCCGAATTTTATGCATAAACAATCGTGCTGTCTTCTCCGTGACTCTAAAACGCACTCCAACGTAGCTTGCTGATAAACTTTTAGTTGTAGTAGACATCTCAAAACAAATAAAAAAAGCTTTACGAATTCCAAATTTCACCTTGTGAAACAAAGT
>JAAENC010000534.1 GCA_024224815.1 Chloroflexota bacterium | reverse complement strand
ACACGCTGCTTTTGAAGCGCTGTTAAGATCTGATCAGCCTGGTCTTACAGGACTGTCCGGCGATCATCGGGACATCTTAAACGTGATGGCTGCTGAGGCTCGTGCTCAGTCAGTTGGTACTGATTCAGCCGGTGGTTATAATGTACCGGAAGAGATGGCTTCACAGATTGAGACAGCGATGGCTCAGTTCGGTGGAATCGCTAATCATGCCACTGTGTTGACAACTGGCGGCGGCGGTGCTTTGCCGATGCCTACCTGCAATGACACGGCCAATATTGGCGCGTTGCTTGCAGAGAATACGGAAGATGGCGAGGAAGATCTGACCTTTGCCGAACTGGTACTTAATGCGTATAAATTCACGTCTAAAATTATTCGTGTGTCTGTTGAGCTTATGCAAGATTCAGCATTTGATCTTAACGCCTATATTGCAGGTGCATTAGGTGAACGTCTTGGCCGTGCCACTGCTGCTTACTATGCAACGGGAACGGGAACAGCACAGCCTAATGGTCTAATGACAGCGGGTACTGTAGGCGTCACTGCTGCTGCCACTGGTGCCTTCACGCTTGGAGAAATGCGATCGTTGAAACATTCAGTAGATCCGGCGTATAGAGCAAATGCAAAGTGGGTGTTCAACGATACTACCTTGTTAGCTCTAAAGGGCTTATCTGATAGCGAAGGGCGACCACTGTGGCAGCCTGCAATCGCAGACGTTGTTCCATCCACCATCGATGGTGATACTTACGTGATTGATCAGGGCGTTGCAAGTGCGGCGGCTAATGCCTTGACTATCGGTTATGGTGATATGTCAAAGTATCTTATCCGTAATGTT
>JAAENC010000533.1 GCA_024224815.1 Chloroflexota bacterium | reverse complement strand
TTATTATTTCAGGCAAATTAAATATTTGAATCCAAACATTGGATTGGTTGTAAGTATTAAATATTTAAAGAATTATATTTGCTGTCAAATATAACGATGTCGAGCAATATCAAATATTTATGATCAAATTTTTAAAAAAACAACAAAAACGTAATATGATTTTGTCGAGGCACGTAGACAGCATGAATTTATCAAATATTAGATTGCAAATATTTGAATTGCCTGCCAAATTAAATATATAAAAACAAATGTTTGATGTCAAATATTTATTTCAATCGGAGATTGAATATTTGAAATCAAATATTTGAATTGCCTGCCAATTTAAATATATGAAAATAAATGATTGGTGTGAAATATTTATTTCAATTGGAGATTGTATATTTGATTTCAAATATATGAATTGCCTGTCAAATTAAATATACTTCATAAAACATTTGATAATAAATATTTATTATTTCAGGCAAATTAAATATTTGAATCCAAACATTGGATTGGTTGTAAGTATTAAATATTTAAAGAATTATATTTGCTGTCAAATATAACGATGTCGAGCAATATCAAATATTTATGATCAAATTTTTAAAAAAAC
>JAAENC010000532.1 GCA_024224815.1 Chloroflexota bacterium | reverse complement strand
GTCGATTATCAGATAAAATTTCGTCCTCTTATCCTTGTGGAATTTTGAGATGCTTGTTGTGGTTGTTGGTGACCTTCTGTGGTGCTCCTGATCCTATTGGATCAGTGAATTCGCCGCATTAGCTTAACGACTTTTGGGTCATGCTCCTGATCCAATTGGATCAGTGGAATCGCCGCATTAGCTTAACAGTAATTATGCTACGACGCCATAGTTTAGAGCGCCATTATAATGATACGACGCCGAAAAGTTGGCAAAAACGCTGCGCGAAAAACGAGCGAAAAAATGGGAAAAAGATAAGCAAAAAAAGGAAAAGGTCATTTTCGATTCAAATTCTGCGCGAAAATTGTGCAAAGAAATCCCCAATATGCTAGGAACAAAATTAGCAAAAAACGCTGCGCGAAGTTTGAAAGAAATATCTTCGCCCCTTGTACATTGCGTCCCGTTTGCGAAATTGCAGGGACTGTTATTCGAACAGCCGCTGTAATACGCACCTCCGCCGTCATTGCGTGCGCTCCACGCACGCGTTTGAACACTGCGATAATGAGTGCTGGCTTTACTTAGACTGCGCGTGCGCTCAGACGACGCAGCGCCGCCTTGCCTTTGGTGCAATACCGTACCGTACTACATCAAATTAAATTTGTAAAATATCAGCATTTTTGAC
>JAAENC010000531.1 GCA_024224815.1 Chloroflexota bacterium | reverse complement strand
TTCACAGATTCGATTCTAGCCTCAGCGTCAATAAGAGTTCCGTCGAATGTGAATGACTGAACGGGATTACTGAATTGACCATAGTAAACAGAAAATTTATTCTCTTCACAGTAAAAAACAGGCCAGCTTCCTCGATAAATCGGTTTCATTTGTTCATTAAAAGCAAGCGACCGTAAAATGTCAGTTCCTTTAAATGGATAGTCGCGGTAGAAACGCCGATTACTCGACGCCCCCCGCTCAGATCCCGGCGTGCGGAATTCCCGCACCGGGCTCCTCGGTAATGCTCGCTTCCGCAATCAGCAAGATATAAGTTTGAGCTGTTCATGAGCAGGTGGCAGCGCCTTTCTGATTCTCGGCCTCTCAATACCATAATTTTTCAACATCCGTCGAAATTTTTCCCACGGACATTTACGCTTCTGACTTCTGCGGTTTAACCACTTTTTCAGAACCATTACAACCCTATAGAAAAACTTATATAAACGGTCATAATTACACGAAAATCCAAAATAGTTATAATGTCCGCGCAATTTGGCATTGATCATCTTAAATATCTCCCTTGTGCCAAGATGCCGATTCTTCCTGCACCATTGGCGAAGATCTCGCAAGGACGACCTCATTTTCTTCAATGAGGTGCGCGGATACACATACGGACGACCTTTCCGACTGAAACGCCAACGGAATTCAAATCCCAGAAAATTGAAGCTGCTCCCCTTATGATATCTGTTAAAAGGGATGATCCCGGTCTTTTCCATCGACAGTTCCAATCCGAATTTGGCGAGTCTTTGAGGTAAATAACTGTAAAACTCATCAGCGTCTTCTTTGAATTGGAACAGACTGACAAAATCATCTGCATACCTTACAAAGAAAACTTTACCCCGCATGTGTTTAGCCACCACTCTCTGAAACCATAAATCAAAAGCGTAGTGGAGATATACATTCGCTAAGACCGGTGATATGGAACCACCCTGCGGCGTCCCTGATTCCGGTTTCCTGATGCGTTTGTCCTCTCCCAGCACACCCGCTTTCAGCCACTTCCTGATTAATCTGAGAAACGATTCATCATCGACACGTTGTCTCAGCATTTCAAGCATCCAGTCATGGTCAATATTGTTGAAGAAGCCTTTGATATCAGCTTCCACCACAAAATTGTACCCGCCATGATATAATTCCTCAGACAATTTTCCAGCCGCATCCAGCGCTCCGACTTTCGGCCGGTAACCAAAACTGCCGGAGAGAAAGTCTTGCTCAAAAATCGCCATGAGAATATCACTGGCTGCTGTTTGCAACAACTTGTCCTCAGTGGCCGGTATCCCCAAAGGGCGGAGTTTCCCGTTTCCCTTTGGAATGTTCTTCCGCATGATCAGTTTTGCACGGTATCGACCGCCTTTCACACGATCTGCCAGATCGCTGACATTTTCTTCGAGATTCTCTCCGTACTCACGAATGGTCACTCTATCCACGCCTGGGGCAGAACTCTTGTTCAGCCTGCCATACGTTTCCATGAGGTTTTCTTCGTTAAGCATCCCGAACAGGTTTTGAAACCGATGTTCTTTGTTCTCTCTTGCCTTGTCTGCTATTCCCCTCAGTGAGGTTTGCATGCTTTTCCCCGACCCTACATTGTCCGGCGCATGTTTCCTTTGAGAGCTGCACATTTCCGTTACCCCCTTCCCCATGTGGACGGCTTTCCCGCCCTCTGAGTACTATGAAGCAATCCGACTCCCCATGAATCATCGGTAACCTTCCCCTTTCGGTTGAGCATCCCTACCCGACGTAGACCGGCACGCCGCTCCTTAATCGGGAATCCATGGGGTCTCCCAAGTTCCTGACGCTTCTTTACATACATACCACGCCCTATGATGACCACGACGGCCCCTCCGGAATCTCACCTGTCCAGTGCCAGGGCAAGCCCTGCAAGGGAACTGACGACTCCTTTGTGTAGGCTTCCAGCATAATTAGACTGTCGCCGACCGCTTTGTTATATTTTGACGAGGCTGCATTAGGCTTCAGGGAGTGCGGTCTCCCCTGTGGTCTGCATGTTTCCCTGTGTACGCTTCGCATGTTTTGTTCAGTTACCCATATCTCCTTAATAACCTCCGCCACACACGCAACACTCGGTACGAGTGGCTGGTTAAGCCTTACCCGATGGGGACTTTCACCCCAAAAGAAGCGCCAAGCTTGCTTGGCGCACAATTGTCAAATAACTTCAATGATCAAATTATTCAAATAATCAAATGATCCATCACTGTCCGGTGCGTACTAAACGCACGTAGCCACTGCCGATGAAGTGGTCGTCGACGCCGCCGAAGTCGAACCTGACGAGCCACGCCAACCCCGACGAACCTTTATCAGAACTCCAGCAGCACCAGTCTTGATTGCTATCAAATATCGGATCAATATACAGATCATTGGTTTGTTTGTTTTCAGTTATC
>JAAENC010000530.1 GCA_024224815.1 Chloroflexota bacterium | reverse complement strand
GTTTTTTTCAACAGTAGCAATATTTTATAACTAGCCGCAGGGTCTACAATAGAGTCAAAAATTGTTCAATTCTACTAAAAATGGCCTATTTTTTGAGATATTTGCTAACATTTTTCAAATAAAATGAAGTACTGCCCAATTCAATTGAAACCTAGTATTTTTATGGCTGGAATTTCCAATTGCATTTCAAATTATATCGATTTTTACTTAGTTTGTACCTCACAGTCGAACTATTTGATATATTGGGTAAAATAGCTGGAACCAAATTAGATATTGCTCTCAGGTTAACCATAAGAATGGTTCTATTATCATTTTGCTAAAGAAAGTGATGTTTAGTCTATAATTTTGTATATTTCTTGAGCATGAGGAGGCATTGGAACCCTTTAAATTGTTTTTTTCAACAGTAGCAATATTTTATAACTAGCCGCAGGGTCTACAATAGAGTCAAAAATTGTTCAATTCTACTAAAAATGGCCTATTTTTTGAGATATTTGCTAACATTTTTCAAATAAAATGAAGTACTGCCCAATT
>JAAENC010000529.1 GCA_024224815.1 Chloroflexota bacterium | reverse complement strand
TATATTAAATAAAACGAGATTTTGTGGGATTCATATGTTGATGGTATTACTATTGATATGAATTTATGTATCTACATCACCAGTGATGAACCTAAAAACAAAAACAGCTGATAATACATTAAAACAAGAATTTATTTTGTGCAGATAACACATTGCAATTTTCAAATGCAATCCATAATAATATATATTTTGAGAATAAAACACATATTTCAGTATTTCCTTTATACATTGAGTAGATATATTTGAGTAATCCAAATTAGTATTGACATGTATTTGTTAGTATTTATCAAACTAGACAAACTGACAAACTGACTAACTGACTGACTGACTGACTATGAATGAGCAAGTTGCTTTTAAAATGCTTTTATTGAACACAAATCAATTTATGGGATCAACTTAATAATTTCATTATTTCTACACAGTGTCAACTAAGTCCGACCACTTTTGGTATTCAATCGATAATTGAACCAATTCAACACAATTGTATCTTTAATCGCAACTGAATTGCATTATTTTGTGTTTTTTAGGTTAATTAAAGAGAGTAAATAAAACGAGATTTTGCCAATCAATAATATAAATAAAACGACATTTTGCTAATCAATACTATAAATAAAACGACATTTTGCTAATCAATAAAACGACATTTTGCTAATCAATAAAAACGACATTTTGCTAATCAATAATATAAATAAAACGACATTTTGCTAATCAATAAAACGACATTTTGCTAATCAATAATATTGATTGGCAAAATCTCATTATTGATTGGCAAAATCTCGTTTTATTTATATTAAATAAAACGAGATTTTGTGGGATTCATATGTTGATGGTATTACTATTGATATGAATTTATGTATCTACATCACCAGTGATGAACCTAAAAACAAAAACAGCTGATAATACATTAAAACAAGAATTTATTTTGTG
>JAAENC010000528.1 GCA_024224815.1 Chloroflexota bacterium | reverse complement strand
CCCACCATCATTATGTCGATTCTCATGGCGGGTCATGAGCGTATTTGCGCCCGATTGAATTCGAATCAAATTTCGAATTCGGACGAAAAAACAAAGAAGAAATCGGATTTTCGCCAACCGGATTTTTTATGGCAACGGAAGTCTGTTTTCCCGCACGGAAAAAATCCGATTTCGAGAAAGACGGAGGTGTTGTTCGATGATTGAATTCAAGAGTTTTTTGGCCCATGATTTGGAGGATTACATCGAATTTCGCGAGGCCGCCGGGTATCGGTACAAGAATCCGCGATGGTTTTTGTCGACCATTGACCGGCATGTCGTCAAAAACGGTTCGACCCTCCCGGACCTGACGCCCGCATGGTTTTTGGATTTTCGCCAAGACATCGATGCGGAACCGGGCACGATCAACAAGATATTCATCTGGCTCAGGGGCTTTTTTGATTACATGGTCCGGATGGAAAAAATATCTGAAAATCCTGTTGCCGACATCCCGGCGCTTTCCGAAAACAATTACATTCCTTTTGTCTTTTCTCCGGAACAGACGGACGCGCTTCTGTCGGCGGTCGAAAGCCAAATCCGCAAAAACCGGGAATGCTTTTTTGTCAGGGACCTTGCGGTATGCACCGCCCTTTGTCTCATGGCCCGATGCGGACTGCGAATCTCCGAACCGTTTCGACTTCGCGACCGCCACTGGCGAAGGGACGAAATGACCATTTACATAGAAAAAACCAAATTCAACAAGGACCGCCTGATCCCGGTCCCCAAAATCGTCATTCCGGTTCTCGACAATTTCCTGGCCGTGCGAAACGCCTTCGTCGGCAGATCTGCGGATGACATCCCGCTTCTGACGGTCAGACCGGGTGTCGTCGCCTCAAAACATGTGGCCCGCAAATATTTTCACCGGGCCGTCGAACGGATTGGCATTCGCCATCCCAAAACGACCATCGGAAACATGACTTTCGGTCATCCCCGCCCACACAGCCTGCGCCATTCCTTTGCCGTCAACACGATGAGAGATGTCCGGCAAAGGGGGCGGTCCGCGCAAAACGCGCTGCCGATCCTCGCCGCGTATTTGGGGCACACGGACTGGCGTTACACCATGAAATATCTCAAAGTCACAGACGCCGAACACGGAAAGGCGTTGGTCGATTTTTGTGTGAAACACAAAAGGGGAGACCTTCAGTGAAACTGACCGAATGCGTGTCGCTGTTTTTTGCCAGATACCTGCCGGACATTCGCGGCGTGTCGCCGAACACCGTTCGGACATACAAAAACGCGTTCCGGGGTTTTGTCCCGTATGCGTCTCGTCACCTTTCGAAGAAAATTCGGAGGATTGATGTGGCCGACCTCTCGACGGACCTTGTCATCGATTTTTTGGATCATCTTGAAAATGACGCGGGAAACAAAATCGTGACGCGAAACAACCGGCTTGCGGCGATTCGTTCCATGGCCCGGATGATTCGGCTCATGGCGCCCGAAGACAGGGAAACCGCAGACCGAATTTTGAACATACCGTCCAAGCGTTCTCCCAAGCCGCTTTTTGGGTTTCTGTCGCATGACGAGGCCCTTTCGGTATTCGATTCCGTCGATCTGAAACGAAAACAGGGCTTCCGCGATTACACAATACTTCATCTGTTGTACGATTCCGGTGCCAGGGCGCATGAAATCGCCGGACTGTGTGTCGACGATTTCGACCCGAATGAAATGCGTGTCGGCATTCTCGGCAAGGGAAACAGGTTCCGGATCGTTCAAATTTGGCCGAGAACAGCCGATCTGATTGTCCGCCATATAAAGGAACACAGGGAAAAGCCGATGCCGGCTTTCAAAAACCGGCTGTTCGTCAATCAGCGCGGACAGGGACTCACTCGGAGCGGCGTGTACCGCATCTGTCAAAAATATCTGAAAAAGGCGTTGCCGGAAAATCGTCTGAAAGAGTTGAACGCCGCCCACTGTTTTCGCCATTCCTGTGCGATTCACATGCTGATGGGCGGTTCGCCCATATCCGACATCAAAAACCACCTCGGCCATGAGGACATCGGCTCAACCATGATTTATTTGAAACTCGATCTTTCCAGACGGCGCGAAGTCCAAAAACGGTTCATTGAGTATACGAAAACGATTTTGAAAAACGATCCGAAAATCGACGAACTGATCGACTGGGAAAACAACAAAGACGAAATATTGAAATGGCTTGACAGTTTGTAAAAACGGATCGGCAAACGTCATTAAACAAAAATGGCTGCGAATACTCCGGATCATTTTTTTGGTCATATAAACAATGTTCGTCAAATCAATTTGTATGAATTGTGTTACATATTGATTTTATTATATTAGTCTTATTTACGACGGAGTGTTTCTGTATGAAGGAAATTAAAAGTCGAAGGCAAAATCGATGCTTTGGAACATAACTATTTATAAAATTTTTAAAATAATTTAACACACCTATTTCTAATGAAATGAGGTTCTGACACAAGTATGTTCGCGCTACGGATTTTATGGTGCGAGTTTTTTGACAGTTTGCATTCAATGTCTTTATCTGCCTGAAATCATTGAGGAAATTGAATGTGGTCGAAATCGGATCAAAACTTAATAAAATCAGGAGATTGGATCAACTCGCATCATAACCGGCGGCGTGGGTTGGAGCGAAGCGGAAGCCCCCAACGGGCCGGTTGAGCACCTGGTTAGCTTCTTGTTTTTACTTAAGTTTACGATTTTTCGGCTGGATAGTCTTTGTTTTTGTGCTATATCATTGTATATAGCTTGCAGGTCATAATTGTACTT
>JAAENC010000527.1 GCA_024224815.1 Chloroflexota bacterium | reverse complement strand
TATATTAAATATCATATTTTACCTACAGCCATCCACCACTGTAGACAACTTGAGTTTTTTCGAGAAACCAATTTACAAATTAATTAACCTTCATCAATTCATTTCACAAACAAACATCATAACATATAAAATTTACAGCATACAAAATATATATAAATATTCAATATATTGCCAACAACACATAATTGTGTTTTTAAATTATCATTCTGTCAGTTTTCATAACATCTTTGCATCTGGCGATAGCAAATGAGTTGATTGAATGAGAATAGACACTAATAAGAATGAGAATATATTTTAAAATATTCATCTGGGAATGGATTGATATGCTTGATTTGAGTTTTGAGAAACAACCAAACCATCCATCCATTTTTGTTTCCGCTGCGCTTTGCGCAGCAATTTCAATCACCAAAACCCACAATTTAAACACAATTTAATTTCATGATTGTAGTAGGCAATCCCTTATCATCAAACTATATTAAATATCATATTTTACCTACAGCCATCCACCACTGTAGACAACTTGAGTTTTTTCGAGAAACCAATTTACAAATTAATTAACCTTCATCAATTCATTTCACAAACAAACATCATAACATATAAAATTTACAGCAT
>JAAENC010000526.1 GCA_024224815.1 Chloroflexota bacterium | reverse complement strand
ATACTCTTTATGCAACAATTCATTTCAAATGATTGGTTCACATGAACGATCGAACTGTGGAAAATGACAAGATGTTATGCAAACTCAAACAATAATAATATTCAGACAGAATTGTCTCTCGTTCAAAACACATTTAATATTGTTATTGATTTTGTATGCTATGAATTTGTCATACAATGTGTTCATATACTCTTTATACAACAATTCATTTCAAATGATTGACTCACATGAACGATTGAACTGTAGAAAATGACAAGATGTTATGCAAACTCAAACAATAATAATATTTAGACAGAATTGTCTCTCGTTCAAAACACATTTAATATTTTTATTGATTTTGTATGCTATGAATTTGTCATATAATGTGTTTATATACTCTTTATGCAACAATTCATTTCAAATGATTGGTTCACATGAACGATCGAACTGTGGAAAATGACAAGATGTTATGCAAACTCAAACAATAATAATATTCAGACAGAATTGTCTCTCGTTCAAAACACATTTAATATT
>JAAENC010000525.1 GCA_024224815.1 Chloroflexota bacterium | reverse complement strand
CTCGCCCCAAGTTCCGTCACCGTAAGCGGTTTGCTCCTTCCCGTGCGCCGATCCCAGAGGGTGGGTCATCTCACACCTCGACCGGGTAGACCGCCAGCCACCCGGCCGAGACCGTGGACGGGCCCGGAGGTCCCGGTCGCGGTCGCGGAAGCTCTAAGGTCCGAGCAGGTCCACGGACTCGGCCGTAACTTTTACCTGTTCGAACGGGTAAAAGTTGAGGTCGGTCCGGTTGAACTAAAACGGGCGCCAACGCCAGAGTTTTTGGAGTAGAAAGGTGGGGTTTGTGGCTACGGAACGGGAAAGGCCTCCTCTAGTACGCTGGCGTGTCCCCGACGATCTCCCTCTCGCGACACGGGCTCCAGGGGGCCTCCGAGGTACCCCTCCCCCGGAGGCAAAAAGTTTCTCACGGAAAACGGCGCCACGGCCACAATTCTCGGAGGAGAAGGCTCACGAGCGACAGGGACCTAGAGGGAAGCGTCCTCTAGTGAGCACCACTTTTGGTTTGGCCCAAAGTCCAACCGTATTCGCTCCAGCAACGCCGGGAGGTCCGATACCGTAGGCTGAAAACTCCGTTTCTCGGGGAAATTCCGCGCCCCAGGCCGTAATTCTCGGAGGAGAAGGCTCACGACCGACAGGGACCTAGAGGGAAGCGTCCTCTAGTGAGCACCAATTTTGGTTTTGCCCAAAGTCCAACCGTATTTGCTCCAGACTCGCCCCAAGTTCCGTCACCGTAAGCGGTTTGCTCCTTCCCGTGCGCCGATCCCAGAGGGTGGGTCATCTCACACCTCGACCGGGTAGACCGCCAGCCACCCGGCCGAGACCGTGGACGGGCCCGGAGGTCCCGGTCGCG
>JAAENC010000524.1 GCA_024224815.1 Chloroflexota bacterium | reverse complement strand
CTCTCGTTGTATTGAATGGCTTAATAGACACCTAAAAGCTTTTGCTCATGCCTGGAACCAGAGACAAATCCACAATCGTGCTCACCCTTACAACAAGAAGCATGTGATTGAATTTATATGCCTTTGAAACTAGCCACTCTGCTTTTAAACGAACTTCCTAAAGTTTCAGTATAATTATGCAAATAAGAGAATTCAGACGGTTATAAATAGTCGTCTAAATTTCAATAAAGAGGCTACCCAAATGACACCATCCAAAAAACTTAAGGGTTCAGCTTTACTCGAATATTTACTAACTGTCAGTCGGCGAATGGCAGAAATAAGAAACCTGGACAATTTGCTCACCTATGCGATTGACAAAATCATGCAGCTTGTTGGCGCCGAACGAGGCTACATTGTGCTCGTTAATGATAAGGGCGACACTTATTTTAGGGTGAAACGGAAAATCCAGACACCAGAGACAAAATTATCAGGAGAAACAAAACTCTTGTCTATTCCCATTTCACAGGGGGAACCAACCAGCCGTTCCATTTTGATGCATGTTATCGAGAATCGTCAGTACTTGGTTGTCGAAGATGCCATGGTAGATCCTCGCTTTCATGATTCAACAAGTGTTATACAAATGCGTTTGCGCTCGGTCATGTGTGTACCTTTGATCTCGCAAAATCAAATCATTGGTGCTATATACGTTGAAAACCGGACGGATATGGGACGCTTCAGTCAAAATGATATCAAACCCCTTGAATTCTTTAGTAATCAGGCCGCAGTCGCGATTAAAAATGCTAACTTATATACAAATCTTGAAGACCGCACCGTTGAGTTGAAGAATGCAATGGTTTCCCTCGGTGAGAGTGAAACCAGATTCCGTGCGATTTTCGAAAGCTCTACTGATGCGATTGCTGTATCACAAGACTCGATACTTTATCTTGTCAATCCTGCATTTTTGAAAATGTTTGGATATAACCATCCAGATGAAGTGCTTGGCAAATCTATCACTGAATTTGTTTCGCCAAGTGAAAAAGAAAACATAGCAGAAATATTACATAAACGCAGTGTAGGAGAAGAGACGGCAACTTCTTATGAAGCTGTTGGCATAAGAGAGGATGGCTCCGAATTTTTCTTTGAAATTCATATTTCAATTATGGAATTGAGTGATGAGGAGTCCTATAGTATAGGTGTTTTGCGTGATATTACACAACGAAAACAAGATCATACACAGATCTTACGGCAATTAAGATATCTGAAATCACTGAACAATATCGACAAAGCTATAACATCCAGTACCGACTTAAGTTCAACGCTAGACACACTCCTTGAACATGTTGTTTCAGGGTTGGAAGTGGATGCTGCAACTGTACTGCTCTTCAATCCTACTACAATGATCTTAAGTTTTGGAACTGGATATGGCTTTCACAATAGCAGTTCTCTACAAAATACCCGTCTACATTTAGGAGAAAGCCTAGCTGGTCGGGCAGCTTTGGAGAAAAATATAGTCAACGTTCCTGATCTTACAGAAAGCGCTGATAATTTTCTAGACTCCCCAAGACTTGAAAAGGAAGGAATTATCGCCTATTATGGCGTACCATTGGTAGCAAGAGGTCAAATCGTGGGGGTATTGGAAATTTTCCATCGTAGTCCACTAGATCCTGATCGTGAGTGGTTGAGTTTTCTAAACGCATTGGCAATTCAAACCGCCATTGCAATTGATAACGCCACCCTCTTTGTTGGAATGCAGCGTTCAAATACAGAACTAAGCTTGGCCTATGATAATACCCTGGAAGGTTGGGCAAAGGCTTTGGAACTGCGAGACTATGAAACAGAGGGCCATTCCCGCCGTGTTACAAAATTAACAATGAAGTTAGCCGAAAATGTTGGTGTATCCGATGAGCAATTATTAAATATCCGGCGAGGAGCTTTACTACATGACGTTGGGAAAATGAGTGTCCCAGATACTATTTTGCTGAAGCCCTCGGCTCTCACAGATGAAGAGTGGACAATCGTAAGACAACATCCTGAGCATGGTTATGAAATGCTTGCACCAATCTCCTTTCTAAAACCAGCCTTAGATATCCCTCGCTACCATCATGAGAGATGGGATGGATCGGGTTATCCTTATGGGTTAGCAGGAAAGGAGATACCCCTAGCTGCTCGAATCTTTGCAATTGTGGATGTTTGGGATGCTCTACTTTCTGAGCGCCCCTATAAAAAGGCTTGGTCAGATCAAGATGCGCTAGTGTATATTCAGGAACAATCAGGGAAATCCTTTGATCCAAAAATCGTAAAAATATTCTTAGAAATTATCAAAGAAATATACAATTAGGCTTCTGCTATGAATAGAAGTAATCCCTATTTTTTTACACGCGTGGCCTTTCTCATAAGACAAGGGGGTTCCTGAAGAGCTAGAGTCTGCTAACTTTAAGAAAAGGGCTGTAAAAATTCAAATCAAGACACTAGTCTAGAATAGTTGAGAATACAAAAACGACAGGCAGGTTAGTTAATAAAACGTTGGACTGAAAACAAGTAGATTATCTAAAAGAACGCCGAGACATTCATCTCGGCGTTTTGCTTCTTTAAACACTAGCTCTATGGGATAATCAACGCCCTTGAATAGGAGCAAAAATGCACACAAAACAAAACTACTGGCTCGCCAAGCGCAGCAACTTTTTCTACGGTTGGATTATCCTCCCCATCTCCACACTAGCGGCCTTTTTCACCAGCCCGGGGCAAACCTATATGGTCTCGGTTTTTAACCCCTCCCTCCGCGAAACCCTTGATCTCAGTCTCACCCAACTAACCGGCGCCTATATGTTCGGCACAGTGCTCGCCTCCATCCCCCAGACTTATATCGGCCAACTCGCCGATAAAATCGGCATCCGCAAAACGGTCTTCATCATCGCCACCCTTTTCAGCCTAGCCTGCATTTTTATTTCCCAAGTCAACTCATTGCTGATGCTCTTCTTCGCCTTCTTCTTTTTGCGGATGTTCGGACAAGGCGCCCTCGAATTGCTCTCTGTAAATATGCTCCCGATGTGGTTTCGCGATAAGCTAGGCACCGTTTCAGGCATCAAAAATGTCGCTGTTAATTTGATGATCGGGATTGTGCCTGTCAGCATCCTCGCATTGATCAGCATTGTCGGCTGGAGACAAAGCTATATCATCGCCGGAACGAGCGTGTCCCTCATCTTGCTACCGATTGTCTACTTTTTCTATATCAATAAACCCGAAGAAATCGGCCAAATCATCGACGGGAATCGCCCATCAACATCGCCCGAAATTGAAGTGCTCGAAACCCCGGAAAAAGAATTCAATCTCAAAGAAGCAATGCGCACCCGTGCCTACTGGATTTTGACCCTCGGCTGGTTTGCCTGGGCGGGCATCGCTACTGCGATCACCTTTAATTTGCTTCCCATCTTCACTGCAAAAGGACTCACAGAAGAACAAGCTGCTACCAGTTTTACGATTCTAATGGTCGCGTCTGCGGTTTTTCAAATTGTAGGCGGGGTCGTGGCAGACCGCGTTCAACTCCGTTGGATGGCGTTTGGTTCGCTAGGGCTTTACGGAATTGCGATCGGTGCGCTGATCTATATTCCCGTCGGAGCAGTTATTCTCGTTTATTCACTGATTCTCGGCTTGGCGCAGGGATTATGGGGCGGGTTAGGAAATACCGTTTGGGTACGCTATTTTGGGCGAGAACATCTCGGTAAAATTCGCGGCAGCGTCTGGACAGCAGGTGTTGCCGGAAGCAGTGTCGGCCCCTTTTTGATGGGCATCACTTACGATTTAAGTGGCGATTTCTTTATCTCCTTGGTTGCTTTCGCTTTCGTTCTTTTCGGCTTGGCAATCGCCGGGATTTGGGCAACACCGCCCGAGACAGCTACCCTGTAGAATTGAAATGAGCAAGTTTGAGACAAGCGCGAAAACCGAAAATATGAGGAGTCAAAAGATGAAATCATCTAGAACAAAAGTTATCCTTTTAGGAACGGGGAATCCAAACCCTGACCCGAATCACTCCGGCCCGGCGGTAATGATTCTTGTAGATGACCAGCCCTATCTTGTCGATTTTGGGGCGGGTGTTGTGCGTCGGGCGGCTGCGCTCACGGAGAGATATGGCGGGGAGTTAGAAGGGCTGAAGATTAAAAACCTGACGGTCGCTTTTCTAACGCATATGCACTCAGATCATACTATTGGCTATCCCGATTTGATTTTGACGCCGTGGGTGATGGGAAGAAATAAACCGCTGGAAGTTTATGGGCCTGATGGTATTGCTGAGATGACAGAGAATATTCTGAAAGCCTATAGAGACGATATTAAATATCGTTTATATGGTCTTGAGCCAGCTAATAATCAGGGTTGGCGGGTAAATGCACATGAAATCAGCGAAGGGCTGATTTATGAAGACGAAAAGGTGAAGGTTGAGGCTTTTCTCGTGAAACACGGTACATGGCCTAATGCTTATGGCTACCGCTTTACGACCCCCGATAAGATGATTGTGCTTTCCGGGGACACAATGCCTTGTGAAAACATCATCGAATATAGTCGTGGAGCGGATATTTTGATCCATGAGGTTTATTTCAAGAAAGCCTTCGATAAGAAGGATGAATTTTGGCAAAAATATCATGCTATTAATCACACATCTACTTATCAGTTAGCAGAAATCGCAGAGAAAACCCAGCCTAAATTGCTCGTGACATACCATACACTTTATTGGGGAGGCAACGAAGAAGAGATATTGGCCGAGATCGCTGAAAGCTATAAGGGAGAAGTTGTAGTAGGGAGTGATTTACAGGTTTTTTGATATTTTTACACAATTTTTATCTTCGTTTTGCGCCAAAAGGTTGACTTATCTATTTCGTAGTGCTAAACTCCTGCCCAATATGTTATTAACACTTGTTCGTCGTCCCCGTCGTAAACACACTGACATCCCTTTTGGAAGGTCGGGCGTTTGCGCTTGGAATAACTAGCGACGCACGAAAGAAACTTTGAAATCAAAGCCCTCCTTCCAAATGAAGGAGGGCTTTTTATTTACCCTCACATCGCCCCCGCTATTGCCAGGGGCATCTCTCCCAAATTCTGAGAATTTGAGAGAGAAAAATCAAGGAGAAAAAATGTCACCTGACCCTAGCAAAATCACCAAAGTCGTTCTCGCCTACTCTGGCGGACTCGACACATCCGTCATCGTGCCGTGGTTGAAAGAGAATTACGACTGCGAAGTCGTTTGTTTCACTGCCGATGTCGGTCAAGGCCCCGAACTGGAAGGGCTGGAAGAAAAAGCCCTCGCCAGCGGCGCCAGTCAACTCGTTGTTAAAGACCTAACAGAAGAATTTGCCAAAGATTATCTAATGCCTTATTTGCGCTCAGGCGCAATTTACGAGCGAAAATATTTGCTCGGCACATCTGTGGCACGTCCGCTGATTGCCAAACATCTTGTAGATGTCGCGCACGAAGTTGGGGCGCAAGCTATTGCTCACGGCGCAACGGGCAAAGGAAATGACCAAGTCCGTTTTGAATTAACCGTGATGGCACTTGACCCACGTTTATCCGTAATTGCTCCTTGGCGCGAATGGGATATTCGCTCCCGCGAAGATGCTCTTGACTATGCTGCTGAACGTGGTATCCCTGTACCAAACACAAAAGCATCCATTTATAGCCGCGACCGCAATCTCTGGCATATCTCTCACGAAGGTGGCGATCTGGAAGAAACTTGGGTAGAACCCCAAGAATCCATGTATTTGCTTTCGGCTTCTCCCGAAAACGCGCCCGAAAAGCCTGAATATGTCGAGATCGAATTCGACAGCGGCTACCCAATTTCACTTAACGGCAAAAAGCTCACTCCGGCGCAGTTGATTTCCAAACTCAATCATATCGGTGGTCTGCACGGCATTGGGCGTACCAACTTGGTCGAAGGTCGCCTTGTCGGCATGAAATCGCACGGTGTTTATGAAACCCCCGGCGGCACAATTCTGATGGCCGCCCATCAAGACCTGGAATCACTCGTTCTCGACCGCGCAACTATCCAATATAAAGATGTCGTCGCCCTTAAATACGCCGAAATCGTCTACGACGGCCTTTGGTTTTCGCCGCTCAAAGAAGCCATCGACGCTTTTGTAGACAGCACACAGGGGCCTGTCACGGGCACTGTCCGCTTGAAACTCTATAAAGGCAATATCATCTCCGTCGGCAGCAAAAGCCCCTTCAGCCTTTACCGTGAAGATTTCGCCACTTTCGGGCAAGAAGATGTTTACGACCAATCTGATGCCGAAGGTTTCATCAATATTTATGGGCTTTCACTCAAAGTGCGCGCCCTCAACAAATTGCCCGTCTCCGGAATGGATATGCCGAAGCCAGATTACTCGAGATTTAAAAGAGACTAACCCCAATTTTGTCATTGCGAGCCGATGCTTTTCGGCGCGGCAATCTCCCTCACAATTTGGGAGATTGCTTCGGCGGTAAAACTGCCTCGCAATGACAAAATCAAGAGATAACTCATGACAAACCAACCCCTCTGGCACGGACGTTTCGCCAACAAAACCAACGATGACGCCTTCGCCCTCAACGCATCCATTTCTTTTGATATTCGGATGGCAGAACAGGATGTACGTGGCAGCATCGCCTGGGCAGAAGCAATCTATAAAGCGGATGTAATCACAGCGGCGGAACACACCCAAATTCAGGCTGGCTTGCTGCAAATTGAGCAGGAGATTCTGTCCCAAGCATTTACCGTTAAACCCGACGACGAAGACATCCACTCGGCCGTCGAACGTCGTCTCGGCGAGATCATTGGCACGCTCTCTGGCAAACTCCACACAGGGCGCAGCCGCAACGACCAAGTCGCCACCGATTTTCGGCTATGGATGCTCGACCATATCCCTGCGCTGGATGCCGCTCTCGTTGATTTGCAATCCGCGCTCGTTGAGAGAGCAGAAGAAGATTTTGACACAATAATGCCCGGGTACACGCATCTGCAACGGGCGCAGCCTATTTTATTGAGTCAATGGTGGCTCTCCCACTATCCGCCCCTTAAACGGGATCAAGCCAGACTTCAGGAATTGTCCCGCAGAGTTGCCATTTTACCGCTCGGATGCGGGGCGCTGGCAGGATGTCCATATCCCGTAGACAGAGTCGCATTATCCGAAAAATTAGGTTTTGCCAAACCCGCCATGAATAGTTTGGATGCTGTATCCAATCGAGATTTTGCCGCAGAATTCCTTTTTGTAGCAGCGATGATCGGCACACATTTGAGCAAACTCGCCGAGCAAATTATCTTGTTTACGAGCGCGGAATTTGGCTTCTTCGAACTCGACGATGCCTACAGCACCGGCTCGAGCCTAATGCCACAAAAGAAAAACGCCGACCCCTTTGAGCTAACGCGGGGAAAAGCGGGCACGCTGCTCGGTTATTTGACAGGCCTAATGGCAACGCTAAAAGGGCTGCCCTCGACCTACGATAAGGATTTGCAGGAAGATAAAGTACCCGTTTTTGCAGCATTCGACACGCTAATTGCGATGTTGCCCGTGATTGCTGGCGCACTCCGAACACTGACGGTAAAACCCGCTCGAATGGAAGCTGCGATCGACACAAATATGATGGCAACCGATTTGGCAGATTATTTGGTGGAACGTGGCGTGCCTTTTAGGGAAGCCCACGCCATCAGCGGAGAAGTCGTGCGGGCTGGCATTGATAAGCAAAAAGCGCTCGATGAACTGACGCTGGAAGAATACAAAGAAATAAATGCCGTATTTGATAAAGATGTATATGCCGTCTACGACGCGCGCGAATCTATCGCTAAAAGAGCAGCGATCGGGGGCACGGCCCCTGATGCTGTGAAAGCGCAGATAGTGCGTGCGAAGAGAGAATTGACAAGTAAAAATTGACGAGTGATTTTCTCACTCATCAATTCTCACTCATCAGGTTGAAAAATCAACCACAAATAACAAAACAAGCTAAACAATTATTCAACTAAGGAGAAAAAACATGTCCACAACCACTTGCCCCGAATGCGCCGCCGATATCGAACTTGAAGCTGGCACCGAAGAAAATGAGATCATCGTTTGCCCCGATTGCGGCGTTGATCTTGAAGTCACATCCCTCAACCCCGCCACCGTCGAATTAGCCCCGATGGAAGAGGAAGATTGGGGAGAATAGAGAAAAGATAAATAGAGAGGAGAGAGTAACTACGTCACTGCGAGGAGGGCGATAGCCCGACGTGGCAGTCTCCCTCACTGTGGCGGAGATTGCTTCGGCGATAAAGCTGCCTCGCAATGACGTGACCTTTACTACTCTCTCCTCTCCAATCTCTACTCTCTCAAACACCATGAAAAAACAACCCAAAATCGGCGTACTCTACTCACGCGTGCGTGTTGAAGAAAAGTGGATTTTCACTGTTCTTGAGCAACTCGGCATAGACTACGACCGCCTCGACGATCGAAAATTCTTTTTCGACATGAATAACCCCGAGCCATGGCTAAAATACGACGCTATTCTTGAGCGCAGTATCAGCTACGCCCGCGGACTTTACTCTACGCGCATTCTTAATGCTTGGGGTATTCCCACCGTTAATACGGCCAAGGTTGCGGAAATTTGCGGCAATAAACTCGCTACAGTCACTGCCCTTTCTGAAAAAAATGTCCCGCAACCAGAGACTCGTGTTGCGTACACAGTTCCGGCAGCCCTCGATGCCATCGAAGAAATGGGCTATCCCGTTGTGCTTAAACCGATGGTTGGCTCCTGGGGGCGTTTGCTCGCAAAGATCAACGATCGCGATGCAGCCGAAGCCGTTCTCGAACATAAATCTGTTTTAGGCTCTTATGAGCACTCTATTTTTTATATTCAAGAATTTATAGATAAACCAGACCGCGACATCCGCGTACTTGTTATTAACGATGAACCAATTGCGGCCATATACCGCCATTCCCCGCACTGGATCACAAATACCGCCCGCGGCGGTTCCGGTGAGATATGTCCACTTACCCCGGAACTCACCAAAATCTCTCGTGATGCCGCTATTGCAGTTGGCGGCGGCCTCCTCGCAGTGGATGTGATCGAACATCCCGAACGCGGCTATCAAGTCAACGAAATCAACCACACGATGGAATTCCACACCGCTGCCCCCACTACGGGCGTTGATATTCCACGTCTGATCGTAGATTATCTGATGAAGGTAGCGCGGAGAGAGATTGAAGTTCTCTAAGAACTGCATTGCACTTGGAACGAAGTGAAAAGTGCGTTGCCGTTCTGCTCTTTTGAAACCCGATGTGCAATGCATCTTTCAGATGCAACGCACATCTATCGTTGAATAAGGAATTATTATGATAAAAGCATCCATCATCGGCGCATCAGGCTACACCGGCGGAGAACTTCTCCGTCTGCTCATTGCCCACCCCAAAGTAGAGGTTATTCAAGCCACATCCCGCCAAAAACTCGGCGAATATCTCTACCAAACCCATCCCAATCTGCGAAAGCAGACTACACTCAAATTTACTGATCCAGCCGAGCTTCTCCCCACCGATGTTCTTTTTCTCGCCCTCCCGCATGGGCAGGCGCAGCATAATATCGAAAAATATGCAGATGCTGCCGAGCATATCGTCGATCTTTCGGCAGATTTCCGTTTGCGGGATGCCGATTTTTATCAGCAGTGGTACGGTGAGCCTCATGCCGCCCCCGATTGGCTCGATAAATTCACTTACGGATTACCCGAACTCTACAGAGAAGAATTAAAATCAGCAAAATACGTCAGTGGCGTAGGATGTAACGCCACAGCCACCAATTTGGGCTTGCTTCCGCTTGTGAGCGCCGGATTATTAGACGAGCATCAACCGATAATCGCCGAACTCAAAGTGGGTTCTTCTGAAGGCGGCGCAAGCGTAAACCCCGGCTCTCATCATCCCGAACGGAGTAGCACCGTCCGCACCTATGCCCCTTACGGACATCGCCACACCGCCGAAGTGATCCAGGAAACGGGATTGGCAGATGTTACTTTAACGATGACCTCTGTCGGTTTGGTGCGTGGCGCCCTCGCAACTGTCCACGGGAAAGTAAAGGATGGGGTGGCCCTAAAAGATCTTTGGAAAGCGTACCGCTCAGTCCAATCTGAAAATCCATTTTTGCGAGTCGTAAAAGAGAGACGTGGCATCTACCGAGTGCCCGAACCGAAGATTTTGGCTGGCTCAAATTATGCTGATTTAGGCTTCGATTTAAATCCAAAAACGGGACACGTTATCTCGATCTGCGCCATCGACAATTTGATGAAAGGCGCGTCTGGCTCAGCAGTCCAAAGCATGAATTTGATGCTTGGATTTGAAGAGACATTGGGGCTCGAATTTATGGGTTTTCACCCCATCTAAGAATGACTCTGCGAGCATCTTTTTGCGAAGCAGTCTCCCGCACCGATAGTGAGATTGCTTCGGCGATAATGCTGCCTCGCAAAGACATAGTAGAGGATATTTATGACCAACTCAATTACTGTTGTTAAATTAGGCGGCACAGAAGGCGTAGATTTTTCTGCCATTGCCCAAGACGCCGCCAAAATGATCGCCGAAGGGCAAAAACTCGTGCTCGTGCATGGAGGCTCATCCGAAGCGAATGCGCTCGGCGAAGCGGTCGGGAAACCACCTCGTTTTGTGACCTCGCCTTCGGGCTACACCTCCCGCTATACCAACCGAGAAACCCTCGAAGTCTTTGCGATGGCCGTGAACGGGAAAGTGAATACTTTTCTCGTTGAGCAATTGCAAATGCTCGGCGTAAACGCCCTCGGCTTAAGCGGCGTGGACGGTGGCTTACTCAAAGCAAAACGCAAATCTGCTATCCGCATTGTTGAAAATGGCAAAAAGAAAATGCTCCGCGATGATTACACGGGCAAAATCAACGATGTAAATGCCGATTTGCTCAACACTTTGCTCGATGCGGGCTATGTCCCCGTCGTAGCACCAATGGCGATGAGCGAAAAAGGCGAAACCCTCAATGTAGATGCCGACCGTGCCGCCGCCGAAGTCGCCGCCGCGCTGGATGCAGATACGCTGCTCTTGCTAACCGCTGTCCCTGGCTTGATGCGTGAATTTCCCGATGAAAGCACGATGATTAAAGAAATCCCCCAAGCTGGAATTGAGAAAGCCATCGAATACGCAGAAGGCAGGATGAAGAAAAAAGTACTCGGTGCGCAAGAGGCGTTAAATGGTGGTGTTAAACAAGTCATCATCGCCGATGGGCGCGTGGAAAACCCGATATCAAATGCGCTGGCCGGGAATGGGACAGTTATTGGGTGATAGTTTAGGTGTTTTATAGAAAGAACAGCTTGAAACTTTTAGTGAGAAAAAAAGCGATGTCCAGAAAATTGTCATCTCAACAATTAGCGAGATTGAAATCTCTGCTTAGACGAGAAGTCCGTTTTAAACGGACTTATTATCTGAGCAGAAAATTCATTTTCTGCGTATTTGGCAATGAAACCTTCTGAAAAGATGATTTCTTTTATCTGAAAAGCCTCTTTTCACACCGAAATAAGTTTCAATAAGTTCAAAGACAAGACTACTTTGTCCCCTTATTTTGCTTGCAACCCAGCAAAGCGAGGGCAGTGGGGCTGAAGGTCTGAATTGAAGAAGAATGTGCGCAATATAAGTTATATGGTATTGAAAATAGCAGGAGAATGAAAAATGATCACATCGCAACCAGAGGTAGAAGACCTTTTTATCCCTTTTCAGGAGGCACTTGCCCAACCAAAGGAACATGACGCTTGTGCAATTGTGGCTGCCGTCAAAAAAGATGGCACTGCCACACACGGTAACCTAAAACGAACCTTAAATGCGCTCAGCAAAATGGGACATCGCTCTGGGGATGTAAATGGTGAAGGGGATGGTTGTGGGGTCCTGACGGATATCCCCCGTGAGATTTGGGCAGAAATGCTGGAAGAAGAGGGCAAACCCGTCTGGTTGGCCGAAGATAAGCGTTTTTTCGTGGGACATTTTATGATCTCACGAAAATATCGGGGGAACGAAGAGCATTTGCAAGAACGCGTAATTGAGATGTTGACTTCGGCAGGTGCTGATATTTTGTATCAAGATTCGGGTCAAGTGCGATCCTACACTCTTGGCTTGCTGGCAAAGCAGCAGGAGCCACTTTTTTGGCAAGTCGCCGGCATAATTGGGCAAATCCCATTGAATGAAGTGGAAAAACGTCTCTTTGATATTGCATTGGAAATTGAAGAAAGAACGCCCATCCATGTTGCTTCGCTTTCCAGCCACAGCGTAGTTTATAAGGTGCGTGGTTCTGTTGAGACGCTTTATCAGTATTACCCTGTATTACGTCAGCCAAATTTCAAATCGACACTCACGCTGGGACATACCCGCTACTCGACGAATACAGCTACTGCCTTTGAACGTGTTCAACCATTCAACTTGCTCGGACACAACGGCGAGATAAATACAATTGCCCGTTTACGCGAAGAGGCACTGATGGCGGGCGTTCAGTTGACGAAAGGCGGTAGCGACTCGCAAGATGTAGACCGCCTCTTGGCGACTTTGATCCATCATTATGATTTTACGCTCACCGAAGCTATGGAATTGGTTTTTCCACCTGTGCGAAGTGAAATTCAGAAATTCCCTGAAGAGCTTGCCAAAATTTATAATTATTACAGGCAGGCACTCGGCCCCTACGCACAAGGGCCGGCTGCTATTATTGCTCGCTATGGCGATGAATGTACTTTTAGTGTAGATGCGCTCGGTTTACGCCCGCTTTGGTTTGGTGAAACAGAAAAAGAATACTTTTTCTCTTCTGAAAAGGGCGTTTACGAACTCGACGCTCTAACCAAAGACCCCGTTCCCTTCTCCCCAGGCGAAAAGAAAAGTGTCCGTATTTATCGTAATGATCGTTCCGAAGTTTTTGATTACCCCGCTATTCAACAGCGTTTGCTCAATCTCGCCCATCGGCGTTTTGGCTCTGTACAACGCCTTAATGATGCATCTCGCCCGTCTTCGCTCCTGCCCCCATCCCAGCCTTCCCCCTCTGGGGGAAGGAGCAAATTCTCCCCCCAGAGGGGGGAGATGCCCGAGAGGGCAGAGGGGGGCTTTACCAAATCTCTGGCTGCCTTTGGCTGGAGTCGTGACGATTTAATATGGGCAAAATATCTGGCAGATGAAGGTAAAGACCCCGTTGGCTCGCTGGGGCACGATAGTCCGCTGGCAGCGCTCTCTGAGAAAAAACAAAATATTGCCAACTACTTTAAAGAAGCAGTCGCTGTTGTCACCAACCCGGCCATGGATCGTGTTCGTGAACAGGAGCTTTTTGGCACCAGCTCCATCCTTGGCGAGCGTCCTTCTCTTTATCAGATCAGAGATGAAGAGCGCTGGGTGCTCGAAACGCCCATTTTGCTGGGCGGATCGCCAAAATCGCCCTTGCTAGATGCTAAACAACTTTCAGCTGCCGCCTTACGTGCTGAAACAACTACCCTTGAAGAATTGATGGATAACTTCGGCGAGCGCGCAAAAATAATAGGAACTTATACTCTGCCGGATGAGACGGTACGCGCCGCGACCCAACGCTTGGTTGCCGAGTCCCTGACATCTGTGCAGAAAGGTGCACATCTGCTGATTCTCGACGATACAGAAGCCTTTTTAGATGGTCATGGCTGGGTAGACCCGCTCCTTATTGTCGCTGCTATAGATAAAGCCCTCCGAAATTCCTTCCATACACCGGAGGGCGCGCCCCTTCCCTTAAGTTTGCGCCGTATGACGGGCATTGTCTTGCGCTCGGGCGCTATGCGCAATCTGCATGATCTGATTTTGGCATTGGGCTTGGGCGCAGATGCAATTGCTCCTTATTTACTTTTTGAAAGCGCCCTTAACGATCTCGAACATAAGCTGGAACTCCCCGAGCGAATACGCAAGATCACAAATACCACCAGTGCTTTGCGTATCGGCTTAGAGAAAATTATCAGCACAATGGGAATCCATGAATTACGTGGCTATGGTCGTCTTTTCTCCAGTATTGGCTTGAGCCAAGCACTCGTAGATATGATGAATACGACGAATTTTGCTGGCAGCGCAGAACGCGGGTTGACTTGGGATAATCTCGACGATCTTGTAAAAGAACGTAAAGCCCTTGTTGATAGAGAAGGGAAAGCGCGCTTATTCAATGAACCGCATCTTTACCCCAAAGTCTGGAAAAAAGCCCATCAGCTCGCTCAAGCGGGCGCAGAAAACGAAGATAATTTTGAAGACCAGGTTGAAAATCTTTTAGAAAAAACACCCTTGGCTTTGCGCCACACACTACAATTTAAGTATGCTGAAAATAGTGAAGTAAATGCCGCAACAGTAGATGCTGGTATTACAGGGCACGATCTTCCTTTTGTAATTTCTTCGATGTCTTTCGGCTCGCAGGGTGAGACGGCGTTCCGCGCTTACGCAGAAGCGGCCTATAGACTTAATATGCTTTCTCTGAACGGTGAAGGCGGCGAGATCGAAGATATGCTTGGCAAATATCCGCATAATCGGGGGATGCAAATTGCATCCGGGCGCTTTGGTGTGGATGCCGCGCTCTTAAATGCCACGAATCTGATCGAGATCAAGGTTGGGCAAGGCGCCAAACCCGGGGAGGGGGGACACCTGCCAAGTAAAAAGGTAACCGAAAAAATCGGGAGGGCACGCCACGTCAACGCAGGAACGTCCCTGATTTCTCCATCCAATAACCATGATATTTACTCCATCGAAGATTTGGCGCAATTTATTGAAGAACTTAAAACGATCAATCCCAAAGCGCGGATCGCGGTCAAAATTCCGGTCGTGCCGGGGATAGGCGTTATCGCCGTCGGAATCGCCAAAGCGGGCGCAGATATTATCAACATAACCGGTTTTGACGGTGGGACAGGTGCCGCGCGCAAACACGCCATTAAGCACGTTGGCTTGCCCGCCGAAATTGGCGTTGCTATTTCACACCAGGCGTTAACAGAATCACGCATGCGAAATCGGGTCGAAATCTGGTGCGATGGCGGCATGCGCACCGCCGCCGATGCTGTAAAAATGATCTGCTTGGGCGCAAATAGAGTTGGTTTTGGCACAATGGCGATGGTTTCTTTGGGCTGCACAATTTGCCGATCTTGCAACACAAACACTTGCCATACCGGTATTTCAACGCAAATTGAAACAAAAGAAGAAGCCGATGAAAAAGGCCTAAAACGCTTTGTACCACGCGAATTTGATCGGGGCGTGGATGGAATCGTGAACGTCTTCACTGAATTGGGCGAAGAAATGAAAAAGATCGCGGCTCAGCTAGGCGTCGAAAAAGTGCAAAATCTTGTCGGGCGCACCGATTTGCTCGAGCAGGCCACACATCTTGCCCAACTTGATATGAGCGATTTGCTCTACCCCGCAAAAAAATTATTAACCCGTAAGCCCCCGGCGCAAGGGCAACGTCCGCTGCGCCGACCGCGCAACCATCTGACAACGATTATTTCCAATTTGGTGATGGAAACAGCGATGACGGGCGAGGAAATTATCTCTTTTGAAGATGACAAAATCTCGCCTGTGGATCGTGTGCTGGGGACACATCTCTCTGGCGCCCTAACGCGTCACAGACGTGATTGGAACTGGATGCCCGGCCACCAAGGCGTGGGAGGCATCCCCGAAACCTGGCGCAAACCTGTTTTAGGCGCAGTCGATGAACAATTAGATGATGCAACTCTACGCTTTTACGCCAGTTCTGTCCCCGGAAATGGCTTAGGCGCCTATAATATTGAACCTATCCGCATTGTGGTTGAAGGCGGTGCCCAAGATGGCGTCGCAAAATGTATGAGCGGTGGAAGGCTGATTATTTTAAAGGGTTATAACCATAATGGTAGACGTTTGGATGGCGCAGTCGGCAAAGGTTTAGCTTACGGTGCCACGGGCGGTTTAATTATTGTTCAAGGAAATGCTGATTCTAGAGCGTGTATCCGTCTCTCCGGCGCAGATGTGATCATTGGCGGCAAAATAAGACAACCAATAAATGACAGCTTGGCTTTTATTGGCGCACGAGCAAATATAAAAGGTTTCCTTTGCGAATATATGACTGCCGGACGCGTTCTCGTAATGGGAGACCCTGGCCCCTGGATCTGCTCAGGGATGACAGGAGGCGTACTATACTTGCGCTTACAGCCTCATCTTAATTTCAACAGAGAAGCCATTCACAGACGTATCGCCAAGGGCGCAGATGTAACTTTGCGCAACGTGGATGAGAGCGACGAAGAGAATCTCAAATATCTGCTCACAGAATATGCAGATGAACTTGCTCACGAAAACCAAAAGAAGAAAGCAAGACGCGTGATGGAACGACTCTGGAACTGGCAAAATGATTTTGTGAAGATCGTTCCGGATATTTAGAAGGAAGAAATAGGGTCGTGGGTAAATTGAAGTGATGAAATGATTCTGCGAGAAGCATGCTTTTGCGACGCGGCAGTCCCCCACTCTAAAAGCGAGATTGCTTCGGCGATAAAACTGCCTCGCACGAGTACTCTTCAGGGTGAAATCATCATCACTTAGTGCTTGGCCACCACCGAAATAAGAATACCGCTGCGATTTCGACACATCCCTCCGGGATCACTCAATCTTCGCTCTGTTTTCACTCATCACTTATCATTATTTTAAGGAAAAATATGTCTAAAATCCAAAATATCGAAAACCAACACACCTCCGGTGTTTACGCCAAACGTGAACTGACTATCGTGCGTGGCGAAGGGGCGACCCTCTACGATGAAGACGGGAACGCCTACATCGACTGCGTTGGTGGTCAGGGCGCAGCAAATCTGGGGCACGCGCATCCCAAAGTTGTGGCGGCGATCACAGAACAAGCACAGAAAATCATCTCCTGCCCCGAGATGTTTTATAACGATACGCGTGCCGCTTTGCTCGAAAAACTTACATCTCTCGCCCCCGAAGGCATGGATCGCGCCTTCCTCTCCAATTCAGGAACAGAAGCCGTCGAAGCGGCCTTTAAATTTGCGCGTTTCAGCACCAAGCGGACAGACATTATCGCCACCATGCGTGGATTTCACGGTCGTTCTATGGGCGCACTCTCCGCAACATGGAATAAGAAATATCGCGCACCTTTTCAACCTTTGGTACCGGGGATAAAACACGTTCCGTACAACAAACTCGAAAAACTCGAAGCCGCCATTGACGATAACACAGCCGCTGTCATTCTCGAAGCTGTGCAAGGTGAGGGTGGCGTACATCCCGGCGATGCGGAATATTTGCTCGGCGCACAAAAATTGTGTAATGAGCGTGGCGCAATGCTCATCATGGATGAGATCCAAACCGGATTTGGGCGCACGGGAAAGATCTTTGCCATTGACCGTTATGGGATAAAACCCGATATTATGGCCGTTGCAAAATCCATGGCTGGCGGATTCCCGATGGGTGCAACACTACTCGGAGAGAATGTCGCCGAGCTGGATAAAGGCATTCACGGCTCAACTTTTGGTGGCAATCCCCTCGCTGCGGCGGCATCGCTGGCAGCCCTGAACGCTCTTGTAGATGAAAAACTCCCCGAAAGAGCTGCTGAATTGGGCTCATATTTGGTTGAAGAATTAAAAAAGATCGAATCCCCGCTTATTCGCGGCGTCCGTGGGATGGGCTTGATGGTCGGAATCGAGATAAAGAAGAAAGTTGCTCCCTACCTTAAAGAACTCACAGCGCGTGGCGTTCTCGCCCTCCCTGCCGGGATGACGGTGCTGCGGTTGTTGCCGCCGCTCGTAATTGAGAAGGAGCAGTTGGATGAAGTTGTGGCGGTTTTGAAGGAAGTTTTAGCTGAGTGAAAGGTGACGAGTAATGAGTAAAATATAAAGGTTATTTATCATTCATAAAAATGGAGACTAGACAATGGTCAAAAACTTCATAAAAATCGACGATTTCTCAGCCGATGAAATCCAGCAGATATTTGACCGTGCCGACAAAGCAGATCAACTCAAATTTTCTGCAGATATGGCCTTAACAGCTTGCTATTCATTTGAAGGGAATAGCCTTCGCACCAGGGCTACTTTTATCAAAGCTCTCAGTGAATTGGGTATTACAGCTTTTGATATTCCCAACTTCCTGAAAACCAGCGAAGGTGTGCAACATCTGTCGGGATATATGGATCACTGGTTTGATATCTATATCCTACGAGATAGAAATCACGCGCGGATGGTCTCCTTTGCAGAAAGCACTCAAAGACCAATGATCAATGCGATGTCCTCCGATGCGCATCCCTGTGAAGTGATCGCCGATGTCTACTCTGTCCAGAAAGAAAAAGGGGATTTGAAAAGTTTGAAATTCTGCATCATGGGACCTCCAACAAATGTATTGAACTCATGGCAGCGCATTGGCAAGGTATTGGGGCTGAACTTTGTCCACCTTTTGCCAGAAGAGTATGCTGAAAAGCATAAGGCAGATTTTTACACCACAAACAGAGAAGAAGCCTTGCGAGATGCAGATGTGATCCTGACCGATGCTTGGAACTCGGATTTTGATGATAAATCTTTCCAACTCACGCTGAATGACCTGAAAACTGCCAACCCGGATGCTTGGGTAATTCCATGCCCGCCTTTTAATGTCGAAAACGAAATTCACCCGGAGATTATTTTCTCCGAATATTTTGCAGGCTACGGCCAGAAGAAATATCTTTATCACGTCCAGAAGGCGCTCATCTACTATCTGTTGAGCGAAAGCACTCAATAATATGAAACCCACAACGCTTATCGAACTCGTCCAACAATACAGCCCCTCGGGGCAAGAAGAAAATGCCGTTAACTATCTCGTTCAACGCATGAAAGACCTCGGCTATAGCAAAGCCTACAAAGATGAAGTTGGCAATGCCATCGGTATAATGGGCGAGGGCGAAAAACAGGTCGTTTTGTTGGGGCATATTGATACTGTTCCGGGTGAAATCGATGTTCGGGTTGCCCCCTCCCCTAGCCCCTCCCCCGAGGGGGGAGAGGAACTGATTCTCTACGGGCGGGGATCGGTAGATGCCAAGGGCCCCCTCTCCAGTTTTGTGGATGCAGTAGCAAGTTTGGGCCAAGTGCGTGGCTGGCAATTTGTCGTTATCGGCGCAATTGATGAAGAGCGGAATTCCATCGGCGCGCGGCATATCGTCGATCAATATCGCCCCGATTTTGCCATCATCGGCGAGCCATCCCGCTGGGACAGGGTCACGCTGGGCTATAAGGGCAGCGCATCCGCAAAGGTGATTGCAAAGCGTGAAATGGCGCATTCTGCACGCGCAGATGAAACAGCCCCCGAAGCGGCCTTTGCTGTTTGGACGCGGATTCGAGCGTGGGCAGATGAATTCAACGAAGATAAAAAACGCGCCTTTGAGCAGATATTGGTCTCGCTGCGCGGGATGGATTCGGGGGATGATGGATTTGAAACCTGGGCCAGTTTGGATATTGGCGCACGCCTTCCCCTAACGCACCCGCCCGAGGCTTGGTACGCACAACTCGAACAATTATCTGCGCCCGAAAGTGTGGAGCGCGTTGGTTTCGCTATCCCCGCTTATAAAGCGGAGAGAAACACCCCCCTTGTGCGCGCCTTTTTGAAGGGAATCAGAGCCACAGGCGGGAAACCGGGCTTTGTCGTAAAAACCGGCACCGCAGATGTGAATATTGTCGCGCCTGTTTGGGGTTGTCCTGCTGTAGTTTATGGTCCAGGGGATTCAAATTTAGACCATACACCGAATGAGCATATTTCATTGGAAGAATATGGGAAAGCGGTGAAAGTTTTGCAAGAAGCACTTAAGAAATTAAGTAGTAGTTAAAAATAATATAAAAAGAATACAGAAAAGCTCTCTGGCAGAATGCCTAAACCACAAAATATAAATGATTTTGCGAGCGAAGCTTGCGAAGCGAAGCAATCTCGTTTTTAGGAGGGAGATTGATTACACCTAAAGGAGTACTCGTCGACGCTAAAGCTGTCTCGCAAAGACATTCCCTTTTATGATTTTAAGTTTAGATACCCCTCTCTGTAAAAAGAGGGCTTTTTTGTCTGTATCCTGCAAGGGTTTTCTCCCTCCTATCCTCTATAATCATTTTAAGGACTCTTTTTTTAGATTTAAATTCTTCATAGCTTTCATTACCTAGCACTAAGAAGAGTTATTAGAGCTGAATTTGCTTCTAGAAATTCAGCTAACGTAGCCTATAATATAGAGAATATCTTTATTTAGTGGTTTTGCCGAGAACTTTTTCGCAAAGAGATTAGTTCTCTGACCGCTTATCATATCTTCATCAATCAAAGAGCGGGCATTTGTTTACGGTAAGAAAATTTCTTGTCGCAAGGAAAATGGTTGGAAAGAGTAAATTCATTATGAATATAAAAAACATCCTATTGAGAATAATTTCTGTCCCTTATTTTAAAGATGAGGAAGATGCCAGGCAAAGGAGATTGTTAAATATTGTGCTGCTTGTCGCAATATTAGCAGCAATCTTTATTTTTATAGGTGTCCTATTAAGCGATATTAGTTCCGATGAAGCATTAGATGCGGGCACTCAATTAATTTACCCGATCAGCATCCTTACAGTCATTGTATTTATCCTTCTATATACGGTTAATCGTTTCTTATCAAGGGAAGTAGCTACAGCTTTCTTTATCCTTTTTACAATATTTATTATTCCTTTTGCAGACTTACCACATGAAGTCGCTTTTGGGCGCAGCTTAATTGCATTTACACTCCCTATTATCTTTGCAGGGATGGTCTTACCCCCTCTCTTTAGTTATTTAGCTGCGAGCCTAAGTAGCATTATTCTTATCTTTATTAGTCACTCACTGTTGGGAGAAGCCTTTCCCAATATCCCGGCTATTATTATCTTTTTCGTACTTGCGCTGGTGTCGCATATTACATCACGAGGGCTAAAGAAAGCGCTAGAAGAATCTACTGTCTCAAATAAAAAACTAAAAGAAAGCGAAGATCAATTCCGGAGTATATTCGATGGGGTCAATGATGCAATTTTAGTAGAAACACCCACAGGAGATGTGCTGGATGTAAACAAACGCGCATGTGAAATGTTTGGATGGGACAAAGAAGAATTTCTAACAAAAACAATCCAAGATATGGTTCCCCCTGATGTTTTTGCGACCATTCCAGAAGTACAGGATGAAACTACTGTTTCAAAAACACATTTTGAAACCATTAATATGCGTGCAAAGGGAGAGCTTTTTCCAGTCTCAATAACGGCACGCATCCAAGTAATTAGCGGGGAAAAACGTTTACTTATTGTGGCTCGTGATATTACAGAACAGAAGAAAGCTGAAGAGGAACTACATAAGCTATCAAGAGCGATCACTTATAGTCCCACCTCGGTAGTGATTACGGATGTGGATGCCAAAATCAACTATGTGAACCCCGCTTATCTTGAAGGAAGAGGCTACTCTGAAGATGAAGTTTTAGGGCAATACGCAACTTTTTTATACTCAGACTTACACCCTCAAGAATTTTATATGGATATTTGGAAAAAGGTTTCCGGCGGAGATATGTGGCGAGGAGAAGTTGGCAGTAGAACACGCAGCGGAGAAACCACATGGGACGCAGTCTCGATTGCCCCAATTTTTGATGCAGATGGAAAGATCACCAACTTTGTTGGCGTAATGGAAGATATTACAGCAAACAAACGTCTCTTGGAGGAAACAGAAAAAGCCAAAGAAGAGTTGCAAACATTATCAAGAGCGATCACCCAAAGCCCTGCTGCAATCGTTATTACCGATCTAAAAGGCACCATTGAATATGTCAACCCTGCCTTTACCAAAATAACGGGCTATACAGAAGAAGAGGTGCTGGGAAATAATCCGCGCGTTTTTCAGTCAGGCTATCACAGCTCTGAATTTTATAAAGTGCTTTGGGAAACAATTTCCACCGGAAAAACGTGGCGTGGCGATCTTCGAAACAAAAGCAAGACGGGTAAACTTTTCTGGGAATCAGCTTCTATATCTCCTGTAGCGAATGCAGAAGGTGAAATTAAGCATTATGTAGCAGTCAAAGAAGATATAACTTTGCGTAAGAAAGCTACAGAAGAGCTTGAAAGAGCAAAAGAAGCAGCTGAAGCCGCAGCACAAGCCAAAACGGATTTCCTCGCAAATATGAGTCACGAAATTCGCACGCCGCTAAATGCTATTTATGGCATGACCAGCCTCATGCTAGATACCCCGCTCAACGAGGAACAACAAGATTTCATTAAAACCATTCGTGGCGGAAGTGATACCTTGCTGAGTATTATCAATGATATTTTGGATTTCTCAAAAATAGAAGCCGGGAAGATGGAGCTTGAAGAGCAGCCTTTCCGTTTGATAAGTTGTATAGAAGATGTTCTAGACCTGCTTGCTGAAAAATCTGCCAAGAAAATGCTCGATCTGGCCTATATTATCGAAGATGGCGTTCCCCCTCTGGTGATCGGAGATGTAACGCGCATCCGTCAAATACTGGTAAACCTTCTAAATAACGCCCTCAAGTTTACGGACAAGGGCGAAGTCGTCGTTTTGCTCAAGAGCATGTTGCTCGAAAAAGATCAATACGAGCTTCAATTTAGCGTGCGAGATACAGGAATCGGCATCCCTGAAGATAAACTGGATCGCCTTTTCCAAAGTTTTAGCCAGGTTGATAGTTCTACAACACGAAAATATGGCGGGACAGGTCTCGGTTTAGTCATTAGCAAAGAGTTAGCAGAGAAAATGGGCGGCAGAATGTGGGTAGAAAGCGACGTAGGTAAAGGCTCTACCTTCCACTTTACGATTATCGCAAAAGCAGAAGACGCAGCCCCGCTCATTGCTAATGAACAGCACCCCAACCTTAATGGAAAACGGGTTTTAATTGTTGACGATAACGCCACAAATAGACTTATCCTTGTCAAACAAACAAAATCTTGGGGGATGAAACCCAAAGCCGTAGAAACAGGTGACGAAGCACTTACATTATTTGAACAGGAAGATTTTGACATAGCTATTCTCGATATGCAAATGCCCGAAATGGACGGCTTTACGCTAGCAGAGAGAATCAGTGATATGGATATTACAAATGCCTTACCCATGATCATTCTGACCTCCATTAAACGCGAAAAAACACGTGCTTCAGATTCTAAAATTGCCGCTTTTTTGAATAAACCTATCAAAAGATCGAACCTTTTTAAGGTGCTAAATAATATTATTTCCTCGTCTTCAGAAAAAACACCAAAAAAGAAGACTATCAAAGAAAAAACAATAGACGCGACCTTGGCAGACAAGAATCCCCTGCGCATTTTATTGGTAGAAGATAATATGATCAATCAAAAAGTTGCTTCAAAACTCCTTTCTCGCCTGGGCTATCAATCTGACCTCGCCAATAATGGGCTGGAAGCGATAGAAGCACTCGAGCGCCAAACCTACGACGTTGTATTTATGGATATCCAAATGCCAGAAATGGACGGCGATGAAGCCACCAAGCGAATTAGAGAAAAGTGGTCTAAAGACCGGCAGCCCCATATTATTGCAATGACAGCACACGCCCTCGAAGGCGACCGTGAAAAATATCTTGCACGCGGTATGGACGATTATATAAGCAAACCAATTAAAGTAGATGCTCTTGTCGCATCTCTGAAGAAAGCCCCTCGCATAGACTAGGTTCTGCATGGTAAACTGATAATCTGTAAAGCCCCTCTCTAACTCCCCCTGAGAGGAGAGAATTAATGCCTTCCCCATGAGGGGGAAGGCCAGGATGGGGGAAAAAATAACCTAGAGACCCTAAAATATGAATCAAGAACACCGCTCTGGCTTTGTCGCCATTATTGGTCGCCCCAATGTCGGCAAATCTACCCTTGTAAACGCCCTCCTTGGGCAAAAAATCGCTGCCGTTTCCCCGCGTCCCCAAACCACACGCCGCGCCCAACTTGGCATTTTAACCACCGACCAAGCCCAAATCATCTTTGTTGACACGCCCGGCCTGCATAATCCCCACCATAAACTGGGCAAAGCCCTTAATCTAAATGCAGAAGAAGCCCTAGAAGGCGTAGATTTGATTCTCTGGCTGGTGGATGCCTCCGTTGAAGCAACCGAAGAAGACAAAATGATCGCCGCCCTCTTATTGGAAATTACGCATCGCCCGCCACTCATACTTGCTACCAATAAAACAGACAGATTATCCCAGCCCGAAATAGAGTCCCGTCAAAACAGCTACCTCGACATCTTCCCCGCCGCAGACATCATCTTGCCCCTCTCTGCCACACGCGGAGACGGACGCACAAAACTCCTCGAAACAATCATCGACAATCTCGAAGAACGCCCCCCCGACTTCCCCGCCGAACAAGTCACCGACCTCTACGAGCGTGATATTGCCGCAGAACTCATCCGAGAATCCTGCCTGATCTTTTTACGCCACGAAATCCCACACAGCATCGCCATCCGCGTAGATGAATTTACCGAGCGCGGTGAAAAGGGAGCTTATATCGCCGCAACAGTCTTCGTTGAACGCGATTCACAAAAAGGCATCGTCATCGGCGAAGGTGGAAAAACCCTTAAAAAGATCGGATCAGCTGCTCGCAAAGAAATAGAAGCCATGAGCGGACGAAAAGTTTACCTGCAACTCCGCGTTAAAGTACTCAAAGACTGGCGCAATAACGAAACTTATCTTCGCCGCTTTGGCTATAACCCGCCAAAAACACAGAAACGCTAAAAAGCTTTTCAGGAGTCAAAAATGATCATGATGCTTGCCCCCATTTTCTTATCCGCCATACTCGATTGGTACGCCGTATACAAAGGCTGGAGAAAACTGGAATATATCCTCAAACCCCTCACAATAGTGCTGCTTTTCATCTTTCTATTTGTAAATACAAATAGCCTAAGTGGGATTGCGATCTGGTTTGGGATAGGCATTATTCTCTCTATGGCAGGCGACATCTTCCTGATGCTCCCCAAAGAACAATTTATTGCCGGTTTAGTTGCTTTTTTACTGGCACATATAGCCTATATTATCGGCTTCAACCAAAGCATTCCCGCTTTCAATCTGCCTGCTTTAGTCTGGGCTGTATTGCTAGGCATTATTGCTGCACAACTTTATAAGCAAATTGCCGCAGGTTTGGTCAAACAAGGCAAAGAATCTCTTCAAAAACCGGTCCTTGCCTATACCGCTGTGATTGCCATTATGCTTCTTTCCGCGCTCATTACCCTCTCCCGCCCGGAGTGGAATACCCAAGCCGCAATCACCGTTAGTATCGGCGCAGCCCTCTTCATGCTCTCCGACGCGATTTTAGCGTGGAATAAATTTGTCAAGCCCATCAAAAACGGGCGCGTCATGAATATGGCCGCCTATCACCTTGGGCAGATTATTTTGATCTATGGGGTTGTCATGCAAGTGGGCTAAAATCTGAGTGACAAACAGCTCAAACCACCATCCAGTTTTCTGAACTCAGAAACATCTACTTCTATAACTTTATAGCCCGCAGCTTCTATCGTGGCACGTGCTTTTGGATAACCTTGCGGCACTAATACTGTGCCATTCACCCAAATACAATTTGCTGCGTAGCTCTCGCTTAAATCAATTTCAAAGATATTGAATTTCTGAAATGCCGGTTTCGTTAAAAACTCTCCACAGGCGAGCAAGTTATTCTCTTCGAGATAGGCAATGCCTGTTTTTAGATGAAGCACTTCTTTTAGTGTGACCACAGAGCCGCTCATGCCGTATTTTTCCAAAAAGCCAATAACTTGATCTGCCCCCTCCTGATTTGTCCGCTCCGATAAACCGATATAAAAATGGTCGGCGACCATCATAATATCCCCTGCCTCGACTCTGCCCGGCTCCTGAACTTCTTCGATATTTTCGTAAAAGTCTTTCAAGATCTCTTTCATCGAAGCAATTTCACCCCGCCGAGAATCTGCACCCGGATTTGTGATGATCGCACATTTTTTCGTCAATAAAGCTACATCTTCCACAAAAGTGGAATCAGGGAAGGCTTCATCTGCGGGCAGAACTGTGACTTCGAGACCGCATGTTTTCAATGCTTCAATATAGCTGGCATGTTGGCGAAGTGCCAACTCATAATCGGGAAGACCTAATCCCGCTGTGCTAATCCCGTTGAGCATACTTTTACCCGGCGTACGAACGATGGCTTTTTTGAACATAATTTTTCCTTGTTATAAAATTTTGCTTGCTATGAAATAGCGCGAATAAGTTGAATAAATACGACCACACCAACAATTGCCAAAGGAATAGAAGAAAAGAACCCTGCCCCAATATTACCGGAGTGGCTAATTTGGTGTGTAAGCGAAATCAATAATGTGAGCTGGATATTTCGGATACTGTTGTTTGTAAAGTTGTCGTTTATTGAAGGCAAAGACGAATATCTTAATTGCCTTTCTCAATGCTTTTTCACATCGAG
>JAAENC010000523.1 GCA_024224815.1 Chloroflexota bacterium | reverse complement strand
TGGAGGAGGAAGTCAATCCAGGACACCAGGCATAACGCTGTTGCTACGCCTTGTTCGCTCCTGATAGTGACTCCCTCCATATCCGTTAGCTGCTTTGCATTCCTGAAAAACTCCTCAATTACCCATCGGTTGTTGTATGTCGTGAGAATTTTACCGGCCTCCCAGGTGAGTTGATCGGTAAGAAGATATTTGGTGGTTTGCTTGGTGGGATCAATACTCTCAACAACGCGATGCTTGCCGACTATAGAATTCATTCGAAGCGTCTTGATCTTGGTATGATAAAGAACTTTTTGTACTTTACCAGTTTTTTTGTCTGCAGCAAAGCCGTATTTGGCTACAGAATAAAGTGATTTGAAAAATTCAGGCAACGCTATCTGATCATATTGTTTCTTTGCCAGTCGACCCTTCGGGGTTAACTTCGGCTCTTTGCTTGCAACCCTGACCGTGTAATTGGCCTTGACCTCGATAATGTAGCTGAGCCCAAGGCGTTTAAGATCTTTAATAAATGGCCCCATGCAAAACCATGAGTCTGCCAACACTATAGATTTGGGAAAGCCCACTTGCAAGGCCCATTGAAGCATCTGTGTGGCAAGATCATATTTGGTTTTGTGTTGGCGCTTTTTGCCTCGTTGCCAGGGCATCTTGCTTGTTTCTTGGTAATAAATCCGGAAAGCTATCGGAAATTTGATTA
>JAAENC010000522.1 GCA_024224815.1 Chloroflexota bacterium | reverse complement strand
TGGCGAGAATATAAAGTACGTAGGTGCTTGTTTTCAGCACGATGCAATTGAATTAAATTATTAGGATTGCATCATAATTGACCACAAAATGAGCTAATTTTGGTCGTAAATTGCACAAAACATGTTTTTGATCAAAAAAATGTGATGAATTCTGTTTGCAAGACAATTTTATGTATCTGTACCAAATATCAAGTGTCTAGCTAAAGGTTTCATTAAATCTTAAAACCCTTTAGAATTGAAAAATCTGGCAAATATGAGTGCATCTGAGCATAATGTAGTACACATTAATGAGATGATAAGTCTGTTCCCATGGATTAAAAACAGACAAAAACAGTGTCTATAAGTACTAGAATGAGTGTTTTCTATAAATAAATAAATAAACTGGCCAGTTATGGCCAGTTAAGTCAGTTAAGTCTATATATGATTATCACATGATTATCACTATATCTAAAGGGTTTGGAGCATTTGCAAAAATTCTCACTGCAAAGTTTAGAAACATCTAGAGCTGCGATTGAAATTCTTTTTGAGGTGGTTAACTATCATATTGTGAATTAATGCTGGCGAGAATATAAAGTACGTAGGTGCTTGTTTTCAGCACGATGCAATTGAATTAAATTATTAGGATTGCATCATAATTGACCACAAAATGAGCTAATTTTGGTCGTAAATTGCACAAAACATGTTTTTGATCAAAAAAAT
>JAAENC010000521.1 GCA_024224815.1 Chloroflexota bacterium | reverse complement strand
CCAAAAGGGGGGCCTGATTTTCCAATTTTGTGCTTTTTTGTACCAAAATGCTTGGTCTATGGAAAAATACATCAATTTTGACCTTTTTTTACACATTCTGCACCCATATAGTTCTAATAAATCATGTCAATTCTTAATATTCAGATTAATTTCTATATATAACAAATATAATACATTTCTCTTAGATGTATAGATCAATATTATTTAATTTTCAAATTGAATCATTTTTTCAGGTATAAAACATTTTCACCCCCTCTCATACGAGTTATTTGAGTGATTTGAACCAAAATTTCTCTTTTTTCTTGAAAACAAAAGCAATATTTGATGCTAAATGTATAAGGTCTACAGGATTTCCTTTTTAAATAAATGGTTTAAAAAGCTTTCAAAATTTTATCCAAAAGGGGGGCCTGATTTTCCAATTTTGTGCTTTTTTGTACCAAAATGCTTGGTCTATGGAAAAATACATCAATTTTGACCTTTTTTTACACATTCTGCACCCATATAGTTCTAATAAATCATGTCAATTCTTAATATT
>JAAENC010000520.1 GCA_024224815.1 Chloroflexota bacterium | reverse complement strand
TGCAAATGGTGATGGTGAAGGTGTATGATATATGCAAAATAATTGGTTAAAATAATAATGATGCAAAAAAATTGGTTAAATTTTCAGCAAATGTTTTTCCCTCATTATTTTAACCAATTTTTTTGCATTATTATTTTAACCAATTTTTGTGCATTATTATTTTAACCAATTTTTTTGCAATCATTATTTTAACCAATTTTTTTGCATTTTAACCAATTATTTTGCATCATTATTTTAACCAATTATTTTGCATTATTATTTTAACCAATGTTTTTGCAATCCATAATATATTCTTCATCATTGCAATCTAATTCATAACATCCACGTAATATTCTATCCCAACCTGCTGTATTTGGATAAAATAATTTGAATGTTTTTGGTTTATATTGTACTATTATTATACCAACCATTATTATTATTATCAGACGATGATATCCATGGTGGTATATTATGTTCTGATACAATACCAATATTTTGTTCATCAATTTCAAAATTTTTTTTAATAATAATATTTCTTTTGTATTTTCATTTGTTTGAAATTTTGTAACTTGTCCATATAAATTTTTTAATTCTGTTGCTTTATTTCGCATACGTGCACCGGTTGATGGATAATGTGTAAGATTAGATGTAGGTGGTGGATTTGGTCCACTTGGCTCGTGTAATTCCATCTGTAATTATCAAATTATAATTTTTTTAATATATTTTTATTATTATGATTCAAAATATTATCATATAGAATACCTTGTTATTGTTGGAGATGCAATGGTGTTGGTAATGAATAAGGCACAGGTGGTGATGGATGGGGTGCAAGTGATGGATAGGATGTAGAATTAGATCTAGGTGGTTCATTTTGTTGATTT
>JAAENC010000519.1 GCA_024224815.1 Chloroflexota bacterium | reverse complement strand
GCTTTTTGGTGAAAAAATAGCACAATACCCTGTTTTTGATTTTACAAATAAATATAGCTTACAAAATGCATAAATGGTGTCCTGATCTTTGCTATAACAACTCAATGAATTCTTTAGACACAATTTAAAGCTATTTTCAGCAGTTAATCTGTCCTATGTCTACAGCAGACCGGGGTAAGAGGGTAGAAAATCTATCATTTTCCAAAAGTTTTTCAAATATTTTTCAATGATCAGGATCCCCTGTAGCATTAAGATGCATGTGTTTTATCAGAGAAGAGAACAACTTTAATGTAGATCTATTGCTTTTCTTAGACCCAAGGAAAACCAAAGGGAAAATACTTATATTTATTGCGGGGGGTTGAAAATCTGAAAAAGTTAGCCGTTTTCGCTTGCGATGAAATTTGAGTTTTTGGTGAACTTTCGACCTTAGCAGAGGATATTTTCAATTGAAAAACTTGAACACAATTTATATGTACTATTTCTTCAACTGATTAAGAAAGCAATTAAAAAACATTAAGTTGGTATTTTCATATTTTTGAGTATTTTTGGGCAATTAGTAAATCACATGTTTTGGATTATCGCTTTTTGGTGAAAAAATAGCACAATACCCTGTTTTTGATTTTACAAATAAATATAGCTTACAAAATGCATAAATGGTGTCCTGATCTTTGCTATAACAACTCAATGAATTCTTTAGACACAATTTAAAGCTATTTTCAGC
>JAAENC010000518.1 GCA_024224815.1 Chloroflexota bacterium | reverse complement strand
TTAAAATAGCCGCCGGCGGAGTTAATACGGAGCGTTTCTTATCGGCATTCAGTGTTCCGGCCACCGGGTTGGCAATAATTGAGTAATGCATGATGATGACACCTTTGGAATGAATTTGCTGTATTGACCGCGCGGAACGGCTTTTTGTGCTTTACACTATCAGTGGGGGACTGGACGAAATAATTCACCCAATTGGTAATATTTTAGCTCTTTGAAAAAAAATCATAAAAGTTAGGGACAAATGGTCATCAATGTGTTACAGGTTGTTCGTAAGAGGGTCGGAAAAAACGAACGAGCAAATAAAGATGACCAGAGAAGACGCCGAAAAAATACTGGAGCTTCCGAAAGAGGATGCCATTGAGAAGATCGTGGAGCTTGGCAACAAGGCTGAGAAATACGACGAGCTAACCAAGAAAGGCGACCCGTCTGAATCATCCGACGACGATCCCGCAACCCCTTCCGGAATGAAGCCGCCTTATTCGAAGCCCCCTGGCAAGAAGCGCAAAAAGAAGCCTGGGCAAAAAAAGGGGCATCCCGGCGCGGCGCGTCCGAAACCCGACAAGATCGACCATCACAAAGAGCATACGTTGTCATGCTGTCCCAAATGCAAGAACGAATTGAGGAAGGCCGTGACAAGCTACAATCGCTATACGGAGGACATCCCTCCGGTGGAAACCGAAGTAACGGAGCATACGATCCATGGATATTGGTGTTCTTGCTGCAAAAAGATCGTCTATCCCAAGGTTTCGGACGCATTGCCAAACGCGATGATCGGGATCAGGGTCGTTGTTTTCACCGCTTGGCTTCATTATCTCATCGGCGTCAGCGTTAACAATATCGTCAGGATTCTCAATTTTTCTGCCAAATTCAAAATCACGGCCGGCGGGCTGACCCAGGCATGGAAAAGGCTGGCGGATCAAATGGAAGCAAGCTACGAGCAGATACGTAAAAGCTTGTCCGAAGCAGCCGTGCTGCACGGCGACGAAACCGGCTGGCGCATCAACGGCATTACTCATTGGCTATGGTGCTTCGCAACGAAAAAGCTATGTTTCTACATTGTTGACAGAAGCCGAGGTTCGCCCGTCATTGTTGAAGTCGTCGGAGCATTGTTCAAAGGCATTTTGATTTCGGACTTCTGGGGCGCTTACAATGTTGTCGGGGCTCTGGCGAAGCAGAAGTGTTTCTATCATTTCTTCACGGCGCTGGTTAAAACCGACAAGACTGACAAGTCCTCAGAATGGAAGGCTTTTCGAAAGAAGCTGGGCAGGTTGTTGAGGGACGCGATACGCCTGCACGAGCGACGCGATCAATTAGACGCCCATGTATTTCAAAGGCGCCTCGCCAGGCTCCGCAAAAGGCTGGCTCAACTTGCACAAAAGAAGCCGGAAGAAGACAAAGATGTCAATCGCATCAAGAAGCGCCTGAGGCGTCACAAGGACGAATTGTTTACGTTTCTTGGATACGAAGGCGTTAGCCCTTACAACAATCATGCCGAACAGCAGATGCGGACGCCGGCGATAAACCGTAAGATATCGCACCAGAACCGATCACAGGAAGGTGCCAAAACGCAGGCGATTTTGATGACTCTGTTCAAGTCGGCAGGATTGCAAAAGCTGAATCCCGTTGAGGCTGTATTGGCGCTGGCTAGAAAATGCATCGACAGCGATGCGCCGGTGCAAGTTGACCTACAAACAGTAGACTGATTTTCAAAGAGCTAAAATATTACCTAAATACCAGTCTCGATTTAATTGGCTGAAATCTGATTTGTTTGGACAAAAGTAACTATGTCCGATCTGGTAATTTAACCCAAGTAAGTTTTCATTCGCAATTTCTTCATTTAGTCCATTCATTCGGGTTATAATCAAATCTATCATTTCATCATTCATATTGCGGGTTTTCAACCATTCATAATATTTTTTACTATTATATTTAGGCCTTAAAGTTATAAATGCAAAGCGCCGCCTGAGAGCATAATCAACCAAAGCAAGTGATCTATCTGCGAGATTCATCAACCCGATAATATAAACGTTTGAAGGCACAAAAAAACGCTCTTCTTGTGTGCGTCTATACATAAGAGGCATAGCGTATTTTTTATTTCTTTTATCCGCTTCTATAAGCATTAACAGTTCACCAAAAATTTGACTGATATTCCCCCTGTTAATTTCATCAATTATAAAAACATATTGGTTCTCGGAATCATTTTCCGCTTTTTTACAAAAGTTATGAAAAACTGCATCTTGAAGAACGAATTTACTGCCGTCTTCCGGTTTTGGTCTATAACCTCGGACAAAATCTTCATAGGAATAGGATTGATGAAATTGCACCATTTCGATACGGTCGTCATTTTTTTCTTCAATAAGCGCATAGGCCAATTTTTGAGCGATAAATGTTTTACCAACACCGGGCGAGCCTTGAATGATTATGTTTTTCTTGATTTTTAATTTTTCAATAATTTGTTCTATTTCATGCTTCTCAAGAAATATATCAGACTTCACAATATCATCTATGCTATATAACTCATGGCTTATTATTTCTTTATCTTGTTCAACTGTTGTTGGTTTTTCACCAT
>JAAENC010000517.1 GCA_024224815.1 Chloroflexota bacterium | reverse complement strand
GGTAGATCTGCAGGGCACTTAAAAAAAAAAACACCCTACCACAGCTCCGCACACTTGCTCATCGGAGGACATCTAGTTTCCAGAAAAGCATATGGAGGTATATAGGTGTAAAATAGATCCCAGTTTGATGTTTGGACCAATCGGCCAATTTTTGGAATTTGAGGAAAATTGAGGCCAGAATTGCCGAAATATTTTTTGGCCAAAAATGGCCATTTTTAGCCATTTTGCGCTTTCTTGACCAATGTGGCCAACTAGATGTCCTCCGATGAGCAAGTGTGCGGGCCCTGCGGGAGCGGAGCTGTGTTAGGGGGGTGGGGTGTTAAGTGCCCTGCAGATCTACCATCCTCCCAATTGCAAAGCCCTGCGGTACCTGATTGTTTCTTCTTTTTTTTTTTTAAAGTCTTTCCTCCCACGGGTGTTTTTTTTTTTAAGTGTATTCCTCCTACGGGGATTTGTTTTAGGTGTGCTCTTTTTTTTTTTTTTTAGTGTATCCTCTCACAGTTTCTTCAATAGACTGCAGTCACCCTGTTTGTGAACTTTCCGTTGTGGTTGTCCACCCTGGAAATTTGTTGCTGTTTGCGTTCATTCTACAGCCTGGGTAAAGGCT
>JAAENC010000516.1 GCA_024224815.1 Chloroflexota bacterium | reverse complement strand
TCTTTTTGTTTTTGGCATGTATCACTTCTCGAATTTTATAGCCTGCATACCTCCACATATAAAATTCTCATTCACAACATCTTGCAAAGTAGATCAAATAGTACAACTTTGGTGAGACAAATTTTAAAATTCAGTCATTTATCAATTTTTAAAGACTGATATAGTTTACCTCTTATTGTTTCTAGTTTGTGGCTGTAGATCATAAATAAATTTTAAAATGCACACAGAACATGATAAAATCAATTTCGACAAAAAGTTCTTTTATATTTGAAAACAGCACAAAAAACTGTCCTATGTATGCATTTTTCGACTCAGTTGAGAGAAGTCGAATTTGATCGTCATTCTGATGGCCATCACCAAAATCCGATGATCACGATACACACGATCAAATTCGGAAACATTTTCACATAAATCTGATGGCTCAGTCAGATAGATATATGTCCTAGTATCATCACATTTTTGGAATTTCTTTAATATCTCTATTTTTCATGGAATTAGATGCATTTTTATATGCATTTTTATATGCATTTTTCTTTTTGTTTTTGGCATGTATCACTTCTCGAATTTTATAGCCTGCATACCTCCACATATAAAATTCTCATTCACAACATCTTGCAAAGTAGATCAAATAGTACAACTTTGGTGAGACAAATTTTAAAATTCAGTCATTTA
>JAAENC010000515.1 GCA_024224815.1 Chloroflexota bacterium | reverse complement strand
GTTTTTTTTCCAGCTCTTTTTAGAGACTTTAAAGTTGATTTCTCCATTTTTGCTGATCCCATATAAGGAGCAACCAAAATTGCATTTCAACTTGTTGTGGTTGGATTGTGTCTTGATATGAATTTTATGTGTCTTAATATGAATTTTCATATGTAAAAACGCCAACATATTTATAGTTTCTGTCTATTTTTATTACACTTATGGTAAACTCATCACAACTCGTTGATTTCAAATTTTGGTATCTGTTATATGGTACCAAATGTCCACAGCTTTGGGGGGGATAAAAGGGGGGATAAACGATCAAAATCGACCATCTTAAAAATGGATTTAAAGCCGAAAAACGTAATCTATGGTGTTTCTAGATATCTCTGTTTTTTTTCCAGCTCTTTTTAGAGACTTTAAAGTTGATTTCTCCATTTTTGCTGATCCCATATAAGGAGCAACCAAAATTGCATTTCAACTTGTTGTGGTTGGATTGTGTCTTGATATGAATTTTATGTGTCTTAATATG
>JAAENC010000514.1 GCA_024224815.1 Chloroflexota bacterium | reverse complement strand
GGTAATTTCAATACAATTTAGCTTCCATATCTTGTGTTATATTATGTTTTACATATTGATACATGCATTTTTGGATAGCTCAAGCGGATCGCTTTCAGAATATATATGGTTTCTATGTGCTATTTTTGCAATTAAAAAAGTTATAATACAAACGGTCTCGCGAGACCGCATATTTTGATCAAAAGTCTAGATGCTACTGAGTTGTATATTCCCATGAATGAAATTATGCAATTTTGATTTAGTATAAATACGAGTTTCATAACCTCCCGTTAGTTAGTTAGTTAGTAATGTTAGTCATGTTAGTCAGTTTAGGCAGTTTAGTTAACTTAAAAACTGTTTATAAAGCATTTTCATAAAATTCATTTATGCTTATCAACTCAGTAGCAGCTGGACTTTTGATCAGCAGAATTTTGTCAAAAATGAGCAAGTAATTTCTGGTAATTTCAATACAATTTAGCTTCCATATCTTGTGTTATATTATGTTTTACATATTGATACATGCATTTTTGGATAGCTCAAGCGGATCGCTTTCAGAATATATATGGTTTCTATGTGCTATTTTTGCAATTAAAAAAGT
>JAAENC010000512.1 GCA_024224815.1 Chloroflexota bacterium | reverse complement strand
GGTAAAATATCCAATTATAATGACGAAAGTTTGAAAAAAAATATCTGTAAGGGTTTATCATCAAAAATAAAGGTTAGTCATACTCATGAACTTTTATCATTATATCCATTATTTTTCTAGCTGTGGCCAATTTAATTTGTATCTCCGTAAAAAGACAAGTTTTTCAAGCAACCAAGGTAAAGGGTAGTTAAAAAAAAAAATCAATTTAAAAATTATTTTTTAAAATATCACATACGACCCAAAAAAAATTTAAACACGTCAAAAAATTATAATTTTTTTTCTTTTTTCGCCTAGAAAATCATGATTATGATATCATAGGTGAAAAACGAAAAAAATATTATGATTTTTTTACATGTTTACATTTTTTTTGGGTCGTTTGTGATACTTTAACATATAATTTTTACGTTGATTTTTTTTTTTTAACAACCCTTTACCTTGGTTGCTTGAAAAACTTAGTCTTTTTACGGAGATAAAAAAATTAAATTGGCTACAGCTAGAAAAATAATGGATAATGATAAAAGTTCATGAGTATGACT
>JAAENC010000511.1 GCA_024224815.1 Chloroflexota bacterium | reverse complement strand
ACCAGATGTACCTCTAGTTTCCCATTGTTTTGTGTCCTCAACCAATGCATATACAGAACCGCGCCCACGAAATATTTGTGGCCATGGATTTGACATCACTGAAGTAAGATTCAAATCACACTAAATGTAATGAAAACTGTTGAAATTAGACAATTTGACAAATGTTTAGGTTTTCTTAATTACCTTTATGTTAACGTTATCTATTTTCAATCATTTTTGTTACATTCAGTGTAAATCCAATCTTAGACAAATTCTTACTGCAGTTTTTGCTCATGTTCTTCTTGTCAAATCACAACTAATCATTTTCACGTAACACAGGTTATGTGGACAAAGTCGTAAAAATCAAATGTTGCATTAAATCCCCAATATTGGTGGATATGCGCAGATGTAGCATCAGTAATAAAAACGTTGCCATTCTCTATAAAAAAATCCTAAACTCTCACAGAGCAAATAATGCATTGCGAGATTTGAGCTTACACGTTCGTGACAAAACATTAACAACCACTATTGCCGAAAATGTCAGTTAGAAATGAATTAGTAACTTTCAGGTCAATACCTTTGGTAGGATCAACCAAGATATTTTCTTAGTCCTATTGGCATAATAAAAAAAAATGGTGATGGATCTGGTGATGATCAATTATGAAACCTGGAATTGGTAAAACAGCATGGAATTTTTAGAATATAGCCACGTAGTTCAAATTGATAGAACACTGGCATTAGCCAGAGATGGCAGTTTGAATCTGCTCGTGGTGGTGCGGTGGAACAGGTTTGTTATTATGTTGGTTATGTGTATTGTTTTTAGATGATAATGTAATAAGATTATTTTTGGTAAGGGGATTCAAAGAAGGCTGCGTAAAAATAGAATTGGGAAAAAAAAAAAAAAAAAAAAAAAAAAGTAAAAAATATTTAGGTGGTGATAATAATATAATGTTAATGAATATGAAAATGAAAATAAAAATTAAAATGGAATTAAATGTAATGAATATAATAATGAAAATGCGGTGAATATGAAGGAAAAAAATTGGAAGAAATAAATATTTTTGAGTGAGAAATACGCATTACAATGCGGTGAATATGATTAAAAAAAATAAATAAAAAATCAAACTTTTGATGTGGTAAAAAGCTATTATAATGGCATGGATTGAATGGAAAAAAAATAAATAAAAAATTCAAATTTTGATGTAGAAAAGAGCCACTATAATGGCATGAATTGAATGGGAAAAAATAAATAAAAAAAAATAAACATTTTGATGGGGAAAAGACTCTGATGGAAAAACAAATAAAAAAATTAAATGTTTTACAGGGAAAAGATTATAACAATGGCGTGAATCTGATGGGAAAAATAAATAAAAAATTATGAGATATCATTGTTTTCTGTGGTTCATCGTCGATCGAATGAACTTGAATCTTGTGTGCAAGGATATGTAATATTTAAAAAAAAAAGATATATTTTTAGATTTTTTTCTATTCAAATCACAAAATTAAAATGACAGTTTCCATTCCAACGTCACAAAAATTTTTTTATTTGTTTTCCCCATCAGATTCACGTCATTATAATGAGTCTTTTCCCCATCAAAATGTTTATTTTTTTTTATTTATTTTTTCCCATTCAATTCATGCCATTATAGTGGCTCTTTTCTACATCAAAATTTGAATT
>JAAENC010000510.1 GCA_024224815.1 Chloroflexota bacterium | reverse complement strand
CAATGGTGGCCAAATAGAAGCCAAATTGTGTCTTTAAAAATGGTTAGTTCAGTTGTGATGAATAGACTGCACAAGTTCTAAAACTGAAAGTAACAATATATCTTCGGGTTCTTGAGTTCGAATAGACCACACAAAAAAAATATAAAAACCCTCAACAGATGGTCCAGTATTAAACAACTGGTCCTGACGATCATTTTGGTGCAAGATTTGTAGAAATTGATTGAGATTTACTTGCAAAATCGACGAATTATAACGCAAAAGATTAGCTCTAAAAATCAATGATTTTTATTAAAATTCAGATCATATGGGGATAGGTCAGATTGACATACAACACTTTCTGTTTCTATAATTTCACTTCTAGACCACCATTTTCGACATCATGCACCTCAAAATGACCGCACGGATCTCAGGAGTCCAATGGTGGCCAAATAGAAGCCAAATTGTGTCTTTAAAAATGGTTAGTTCAGTTGTGATGAATAGACTGCACAAGTTCTAAAACTGAAAGTAACAATATATCTTCGGGTTCTTGAGTTCGAATAGACCACACAAAAAAAAT
>JAAENC010000509.1 GCA_024224815.1 Chloroflexota bacterium | reverse complement strand
TCATGGCTGGAAAGGAAAGTTACGCAAGGGTGACACGGTAAATGTTATCGGCGAAACAAGAACGCCAAATTTCAGATTTGCTCATTTTATGCACGAAGGGGTTTTGCGCTATGCTGCAATAGAGAGATTTTTCCCGCCTAAGAGATACCTTGAGAAGATCGAAGGCGAAGCAACATTAATATCGCTACTCGGCTGTTATGGTGATAGCGATTGTGTTGATATTCTTGGACCATACTCGCATGTGACCGGCGAATTGTCTAATGGTGACAGCTTTTCCTATCCTGTGACAGTTGAAACAGAGCCACCACCAGAACAACCATTAAAGCCGCTGTATAGAGTGCTGCATGATGTTGAGCTTATAAAAAAGGGTATTATTGATCCCGACGATGCAGGGATAAAAGCGCGAATGGAAAAACATTATCCCGAAGTGATGTTGTTTACTGATATAAACAATATGCCTATCGTAAAGAAGAGGTACATGGGACGTAGTATACAGGAAATGTGTTTCGCTTTGTTGCAATACGGTGCGCCAAGTCAATCTTTAGAGAGAGCCAAAAAGAAGTACCGCGTTATC
>JAAENC010000508.1 GCA_024224815.1 Chloroflexota bacterium | reverse complement strand
CCGTAGGATATGGGGCTTTTTCAAAAGTAGTTTTGACCATATGACGATTAATGGCGAGGCTTTGGTTATAGACTTTTTTGAGAGATTCCAGTTCACCGGCGGTAAGATCCGCCAGGCCGACCTTTCTACCCATCAGCTGGGCCACGGTTTTGGCGAACTCATGAAAGGGCCAGGATCTTTTTGCCACGACTTTGCGGTAATCAATGCCACCGGTCTGCTCGGCGAGCATCTTTTTGTGCTGGCGCAGCAAAAGGTCGGTATAGCTGTGTTTGGGTTTTGCCCGTTTTGGCTCGGGGCCTTGTGGGATAACGCTGGAACGGTCATGAAGATTACCGGATCCCAGATATTCACCGGCGAGCGAGTAGATGTGTACGGTATCGAAGGTTGAGAAGGGATCGAATTTGACCTGTACCCGGTCGCCGCGCAGTTTGGGATCGACGCGGTAAAATCGTCTGCTGAGCTGAACATCGGAAAATGTTCTGTTGACGGTACGCAGTATTGACTGCATGAAAGATTCAATCGCCCGTCCCATGTCGACTTGACGGATAACCGTCACCCCTTTTTGATAGCGTTGTTCCGGAGGTTGCCCGGTCTCTGAGTGTTTGTCTTTGTGATAACTGACCGCCAGCCAGGCGGACAAAATCCGATTAAGCTCGGCCAGGGTCAACAGATCACCGGCACGCACTTCGGCTTCAAATTGATCCTGAGCGGTTTGGAAAAATCGTTCAATAAGGCCGCCAGGTGGCGGATCTTTCGGCGGTCGATGCAGTAGTTTGATATCCAGTCGGTAGCAAGCCGCTTTCAATCCGTTTGCGTGGTAGATCTTGGCGTTATCCACATAAAGTTGTTTGGGAGCGCCATGCGTGGAAAAAGCCCGGATCAGAGAATCGATCAAGACATCCAGATTTTCCCTGAAGTAATATCGTGCTTCGACAACAAAGCGGCTGTGGCAATCGATGAAAGCCGACAGATCGGTTGGGAGCGCCTCGGTGTTGTTGATCACATACGGTCCGTCTTCAAAGTCACCGCCCCATAGGTCGTGGGTGTGATTCCTGCCCCATCGTTTGCGGCCCTTTTTGCGAAGCACACCCAGTTTGATACGGGTAGCGTTGGCCTGTTTAAGATGCCGGTACAAGGTGGATCGAGGTACGGTTTGTCCATACAACTCTTCAAGGAATCGGTTGATGGTGTTCGGACTGCGAAAGGGCTGTTCTTTTTTCAGTTCAATGGCTTTTTCGATGATCTTACCGGCAATGTTTCGAGGTTTGCCACGATCGGATCGGCCCTTACGTGAAAGAGCGTCAAATCCCCCCTGCCGGTAGCGATTTAATTTGCGTCTCAGAGTTTTTAGCGAGGGTTTGCCGACACGTCCGTCCGGGAACTGTATTTTTTCATCGGCCTTTGATTTAAGAAACAAGTTGGTCAGTTCCGGTTCGATCTCTTCGTAAATGACCGGACTTAGCAGATCACACCAGAAAATAGCCCATTTTTCCTGTTTTTTGTCCAAGCAGTTGCCTCCTTTTAATCTCTGGAGGCAAACTTACCTCAGCTAAAGGCACAGCGCGTTGCCAACTTGGTGAAAATTGATGTTTTGAAGGTGGCTTGAAAAAAAGCTTCGATAATCACCAGGTGTTGGCAACCGGTAAGCTGTTTTTTGCGCTGAATGGTTTTGTATTTTCTCTGCGGGATAATCAGCCGGGCAAGGTCCCGACAAATGCTTGAGACCGGGTTTTCCTGCAGCAGCAGGATGAGGGCTGTACGGCAGGTTTGGGTAAAACGGCCCAGGGTTGTGATCCATCGGTGTATCGTTGTTGGGGCCAAGGTGGGGGCTTCTGACGAATCGCTTTGCGGATATCCCGGAGCACTGTTATCGACCATCACAGCCTGCTGGTATGTCATGTCATCGGATTGGAGGTAACTGGCAGAAAACCCCGTGATGCTTGGCCGCGTATAGTGTTTGTGGGGAATTGCAAAATCCGGGTAATCAGTGAAAGTCTTGTTGCAACCAGGACATTTGAACCGAACCAGGCTGCAGTAAGCCGCTTTGATTAACATCTCGATAATAATTAAAAACCGGCGTTCACGGTATGCGTGAATCTTGAAAAACTCCGATTCAACACGGCAGCGAGGGCATGGGGGCAAATTATATGGGGTGATTTTATCCTTTTCTACTTTTCGCTGGTGTGCTTTAATGTCTGCAAGTGTCGCTGTCGGCGGCATCTGGGTATCCCTTCTGTTTTTAAGGTTAGTCTGTGAAACCAACCTTCTAATATGGGAGGGATACTTTTTCAATCAGGGCGGGATAGTCTCTTGTTTTTTTCTCTAGGCGGGGTAGCTGGGTAGCGAGATGGCGGGGTAAACTACTGCGGGATATTCGGGGTCAATTATTCTGGGAGTCAGCAAGTAAATTCGTATTGGATTCATGGGAGTTTAATAAGGAAAGTCATACTTTCTTTGAACAACTCGGGTTTTCATGTTTTAACATTAATATGTGGCGAGAAACTGCCAAAGACTGAGTCCCGCAGAATTGACCGACGTTTAAAATCTGTGATGTCAGATTACAATATCTGTACTTTTAGCAGAGTTGGTATACCATCTATTATGTTGTGAGTTATTCTATCCTATTGAGAATACTACAAAATATTTCAATTTTCTAATAAATGCAGATTTGTTCATAATATCAATTAGATGCAAGCAAATTATGCTCAAGCTTCAATTAAGCTGTTAACATAATAATGGATATTAAAGGTCCAGTTCCTATGAGACAAAATACGCTATTGGGTGGCGCCTGCTTCAAGTAATATGATAGTAGTTAAAAAGTCTGTCTGGATAATATGGCTTTAGCCATTAGCGGTAGAACGGATCATTTCCATCCGTTACGTTATCAATTGGCTAAAATGGATCGTTTACATCTTGGCTATCATCTTTTGAGATGTTCGCATCATCTTTCTCTATGGTTAGGTTTAAAAACTCATCGCGGTAACGATCCCACAAGATTGATTCGAGTTGATTTAATTGATTCCATATTCTAAATGCGATGTTGACTTCCATATTTTTTTCCATTTTTT
>JAAENC010000507.1 GCA_024224815.1 Chloroflexota bacterium | reverse complement strand
CCCTGTCGGGAACAGAAAGTTCTGCACCCCCAATGTAGTTGGTATATCTGCACCCCCCTGTAGTTGGAAAAAAGTGTCTCTAACGAAATTGGATCGCGAGTTCATGATCCGAGACCCATCCCAGTGGAGAGACCCGGATTCAACGCCGACAGTTTCCGCTCACCATCGACTCGTGGCGACTCTACGGGACCACTTTTACTTTTCTGCACCCCCTGAAGTTGGTTTATCTGCACCCCCCTGTAGTTGGTAAAACTGTTCGAAAAAACTGAAAAACTGCAAGGTAGTGAATGTATAGTGGTCGCGGATGGGTCGGAACCACTCCCAAACTAACCAAACGCCTATGGGCAAGTACCAAGGCACGCCAAAATTGTCCCGAAATGGCCCAAAATGGCCCAGAATAGCGCAAAATGGGCTGGAAATGGACCGAAAATGGCCCAAATTGGCCCAAAATGGGCCAAAATCGACCAAAATCGACCAAAAACGGTCTCCAGTCATCTTCAAACGGGTCCAACCAACTCAAACCCATACCATTCAGCACTGGCCACCTCCCAACCTCGGAAAGAGCGGCAAATATGCGCAAAATGGGCCAAAAAGGGCCAAAATTTGGTCAAAATGGGGTCAAAATTGGCCAAAAGTGGCTGAAAATGGGCCAAAATCAACCAAAATCGTGTAGAAACGGACTAAATTCCACTCCAACACGGTTCATATACACGCCAGGCCATACCGTATCGTACCAAACACATCTACAACTCATCAAACACCGTTGATCAGCGGAAAATGGCCCAAATCTGGCCAAAAATGGCACAAAAATGGCCACAAAATGGGTAAAAATGAACCAACACTGACCGCTGTGCCCTGGGGTGCTGCATTTATGCTGCACCCCAGGGCAATGCGGTACAGTGGAGCTGTAACCTTTGTTTTAAAGAACATGAATAATGTATTCTACTCTCTCACAGTGCGGCAGACATTATGGCATCCCGAAGGTGGTGGTGACAGGTCATGTCAGTGCAAAATCATTGGAGACAGGTCATTTCAGTGCACTTAGCGAACGCCATATTGCTTAGCACACAGGTATAGAGTGTGAGTCGAATCTGACATCTTGCGAGTGTCCTCTTTTTTTTATAACAGTTCCTCTGTTTGTATGCCTCGCGAGTAACGCGTCCCCCACCCTTTTTTTAAACAGTTACTCTGTTTGTATTTATCGCGCTTAACGCGTCCCATTATTTTTTGGGAAAACGTGTAGGTTGAACAGGACAGTGCGAGAAATCTAACCACTGATCTGGCTCGGATTCTGTTCGACTATAAACCGTTCTATGTATATGTGCAGGATGATT
>JAAENC010000506.1 GCA_024224815.1 Chloroflexota bacterium | reverse complement strand
ATAAAATATTGACCGATTTATCCCTTAAAACCGTCCGCCCCCTTAACCCTTTGAAGCATTTAGGTACGAATTCGTCGCCTTTACTTACGGGAGTTCTGTAGACTACACATTATATTTAAGAAACATTTGTTTATGTTTTTCTTTAAGATGAAGCTCTTATCTTTCCATTCCCGAAGACTAGACCTCAAAATCTGTTTTAGGTTTTGAGTAGTTGCATTTGAAAAATAATAACTTTTTAATTTGTTATTAATTTTCTATTTTGTTGAAAATAACACACATTTTGTCAAATAATATGAAAACTACTAATACAAGGGTAACATCAAAACACACTATTATCCTTATATAGATTTTGAAGTTGCAATATGAAGTAAAAAATTTGAAACTCAAAAATTTGGGCCGTAGGCTGCCTCGGAAAATTTAGCGTCTGAAAAAAAGTATTTTTCACGCCATTATTTTATTTATCAACGGATTTTAGTAAACTTTGTACAGGATTATGTATATTGATTTGACAAAAGACCCTCTACTCACAAAGTTTGATTTTGAGATGAAAATGATCTTATTGTAGGTATTTTACAAAAGTGATGTCAATACCACATATTACCCTACTTGTAATGCGGTTATTTTTCACCCAAAATTTAATTTTAGGAATCAAGGGTCTTAGAACTTGGTAAAAACAAACAGGCTGAGCAAAATTTTCAAAAAAATCTCTTTAAATTTGAAAATGGTGTTTATAAGTAATTTTTTGGGGATTTACCTTTAAAAAATGCTAGCCACCATATTTTTTTCCAATTCCATTTTATTTCTATTTGAAACATTAGGATTTGACATAACGAAAATTTTGGTTAAGACGGGAATTTGATATCTTTGTAAAATCTCTGAATTACAGGCACTATTTCAAGGGGTTCACTTTTTGAAAATCTCTTTTAACGGCTGGAGACCTTATAAATGGTGCTGGAAGTATATTTTTTCAAGTTTTATAGTTGCTTATCACTTGAACTTTAATGTAAGTGTAAAATAAAATTGATTAAAAAATTTGAAATATTTTTTTAAAAATGACCAAAAGGTCCATTTTCTTAAATTTTGACCATTTAAGAAAATATTAATTTTTT
>JAAENC010000505.1 GCA_024224815.1 Chloroflexota bacterium | reverse complement strand
CGTCAGCATACTGTCTTAGTTTTGCTTGATTCATGTCTCCGGATATACCACCGGGGAAGTATGGCGAATGAATTAATAGTTGTGCGTGTTCGTTCATTGTTCTACGCTCCAATGGGGCGGACAATAAGATAATGGTTGCGGAAGATGCGCATTGCCCAGCAACGTTGCAAGATATCTCTTTTCCTGTTGCTCTTAATGCGTCATACATGGCATATGCTTCATCGCACACACCACCGCATGAATGGATTTCAATTTGTATTGTGTTATCTTCTGCTGGAATCCAATCAAGAAACGACTGGATATCATCGAAAGAAATGCCCTCGTCACCCGTCAAGCACCAGTGGAGGCATTTATCGCTGTCTGTTATTATGTCTTTGTTAAAGTAAAGTTTCGCCATTTGGGTTCTTTTTATACAAAGATAGTGTATTGGGGTAGTTTGATCTTAAAAATACGGTTGATACGACTGCAATTATTTTGCACAGCAGCAACGTTTAGTTAAATATATGTTAATTACTTTGTATGTTATTTTTGTTTTAAAATAAATTTATATATTTGCATCATCAAATTAAAAACTAAAAAACATTATGGAAAGAAAATTAAGAGTATTGGTTGCGTGCGAAGAAAGTCAAGCAGTTTGCAAAGCATTTAGATCGTTAGGGCATGAGGCTTATTCGTGTGACTTGCAAGATTGTAGCGGAGGACATCCGGAATGGCATTTTAAAGAAGATATTTTTGAAGTGATCAAGAGAGAGCCAAAATTTGATTTAATGATTGCCCATCCGCCATGTACGTTTTTGGCAGGAAGTGGCGTTCAATGGCTTAGTCATCCAGAAGATAAACACCTTCCTTTCAACGAAAGAAGGCCGCATCCAAAATACCCAAACAGAAGAGCGGATATGAATGATGGATTGGAATTTGCAAAAAAGTTATATCTTCAAGACATAAAATACATAGCAATGGAAAACCCTGTCGGATTACTTAGCTCTATGTTTAAAAAACCATCACAAATAATACAGCCCTGGCAATTTGGTCATGAAGCAACAAAAACAACTTGCCTTTGGTTGAAGAATCTGCCAAACTTAACCCATACTAAAATCGTAGAAAAAGGAGAAAGAGAAGTTTTTGCAAGCGGTAAAAGCCATCCAAAATGGTATGCTGATGCTATGAGGTTTGCAAAAACAAAAGAAGAACGGCAAAGACTTCGCTCAAAGACATTCCAAGGAATTGCAAACGCCATGGCATCTCAATGGTCTGAATACATCTTAGCAAACGAAAATAATTAAAAATAATAGCGAAATAGTTTGCACATTCAAAAATAACACGTATCTTTGCTTCTGTAAATCAGTGGCTCGATTATACAAAACATAGAATTTTGGGATTCAACATATATGAAACCTCCCGTAGACAAAGAGCCACTTGTTTACGGGAGGTTTTTCCGTTCCTAAGATTATGTTAAACGGGAAAGTGTTTCTTATCATCCATACACTACATACGCGACCTAAAAGCGAAAATGTGATAATCGTAACATCGGATATTGCAAAAATCGGGCAACGTTGAAGCCGAACGACCCGTAACCTCATGCTTAAAACAAAAACGCAATAAACGAAAAACTAAGGGAGTGCGGAAGTGCCGATGTTGCTGTAGGTTTTAGGTAAACCGAAAAATCTTTTCTCGTTCTATTTTATAAATTATCAGTAGTAGTTATAATGTAGTATGAGGGAGATAATGGGCTTAATGTATGGTTACTTTATAATATAAACTTAAAAACAAAGAAAAATGAACGAGATTACTTTGCGCTGATGTCACATTTTTACACGACAATTATAAAGATTTTCAAAGTGATATCGAGTATATTTACACCGAAATTCTAAATCGTTTGAAATTCAAAGGGCTAATCAATGGGTGAGCGGGATATTATTCTTCCCGCTCTTTTTTCTCTCTAATACGTTCGTTAATAAAACGGTTTCTATTATCTTTAGAGTTAAGATAGTCGAGCAAATCAGAGTCAAATTTTACCAATACAGGTTTCTGATTAACCCCTAACGGTCGTCCTGCCCCATCTCGTTTTCCACCTGATTTTCCTTTTGTTCCTACCATTGTTATATTAAGTTTTCCGCAAAGATAGTATATATTATAAGTATATACTAAAATCAAATGTTAATCTTATGTTAAAGTGACATTAGTATATACTTAAATCAAATAAAAGATATACATTTGCATCATCAGAAAACGAAATAGTAACAATTAAAAATACACGATTATGAAATTCAGAGAACTAACAGCAGATTTAAATGATGAGCAAGTAGCAGCTCTCAGCGAAGATGGTAAGGTGATGGCTTACTTTTTCATGAAAGGCAAAAAGATAGTTAACGTCGAAGTAGAAGGGTATGATGACGAATACCCCGATGAGTTTTTAGCCCTGTATCTCAAAGCGGCAAAAGAATTGAAAGAAGATGCAGAAGAGACTTATCAGGCAGAGATTGACGACGCTAACGATGAGTATCTTCGATGCAAGGATATCGAAGAGTATTACGGGGTAAAAGGGGTGAAATAATCATTTAATAAGAAGAAACAATGAATATCTATTACAAGTTTGCGCCAAATGTTTTTTGGCGAAATGCGAAGAAAAGTACGAGAAAGGCGATATTATCATCGTAGAGACTAGGCACGGTAAAGAAAATGCCCACCGTTTTATCATGGTGGGCATTCTTTTTTAAATATCAGTATCAAACTTCTTGATAATCATAAACACACTTCGAACGGATATACTATACTCCTCTCCCAAATGTTCAACGATATACGTTATCTTAAACCCGTCCTCTTTCAATCGCAGATAATCATCATACAATTGCAGGTAATCCACATCCAAAGCCTTAACACCGCATTTGTTTAGCGTATCAAGCAAGCTTTTACTAATTCTCAATAATTCATTTACTTTCATAAGTCACCTAAGTTTTCTACGTATCTAACTCTATTTGAAACGGTGGTGTATTCTTCAACTGAGAGAACAGGGGGCGGAGCCATCATCACGCCCTTTGCTACCGCTCTTGCAAGCATATCCTCACCGATAGTTTGATTGCTTGTTGATTGGACGTTGATCGGAACTCCTCCGCCTGCTACGTTCATTGCTGAAAGGATAGGTGCGAACATATCCGTTGATCGTGCGTTTATTACCGATTCTCCGTTACTCAGTTGTGCGGGTATGCTATCACTTGATTCTGTTCCAACACCCGACACGTAACCACCGGTTGCAAATTTAGCACTTTTTACCGTCTTTGTTGCTATTGCGATGTTAGAAAGTACAGTCGCAACCGTAGTTGCTATTGCTGCGATGTTTCCGGGGAACGGAACTGACTGTGCTTGCGCTACACCGGCAGCTATTGCCTTACCTGTGTTTATTGCAATCTCAGCAAGAGCCAAAACCTTTGAAGCCATTGCGAGCTCTTTGGATTGTTCTCCGGCTGCTTCTGCTAATTGGCTTAACGCTCCGGTAACTGCCGCCATCGCTTCAAACTTCTGTTGTTCGGTTTGAACTTCTTGATCTGCGATTTCCTTTCTTGCGTCCTTGTATTGGTTTTCAATTTCCAACTTTCGAAGATTGAACGCTTCAAGGCTTTCCCCTTCCATCTGTTGAAGGGAGTCTAATTCGGCTTTCTTTTGCTCCGCTTTGATTCTGAGTATCTCTTCTTGGTTTCCGTATGACTGGGCGATTTGCGTTTCAAACTGAATACGTACTTCCTCTTGTTGTTTTGTGAACAAATCTTTCTCGTGCTTGATGGAAAGATCGTCCATTTCTTTGTTGTACTTATCTTTGATTGCAAGTTTCATTTGCTCGGTTAGCTCAGAGTTTGAAAGCTCTGCATCACGCTGTTGTTGTAATAGCTGCATTCGAAGTTGGAACTCTTGCTCGCTTCCAGACTTAACGGAAGCTAACCTTGTTTCAGTTAGCTTGGTTTGATTATCTAATTCCTTTCGTATACTTTCCTCGGATAGCTTTTGAACGTCGTTAGATCGCTGCTGTTCGATCGCTTTTATCTGAGCGTTTATCGCCTCCTTTGCTTTCTCGGTTAACCCCTCCTCTTCTTTCAGTCGCTTTTTGAGATCGTCTATCTGTCTACTGTATTGCGCTTCGGTAACGAGCTTTTGTTTATCCGCACCATCCTTCAATATCTTAAACATTTCGTCCTGCGCTTTCCGTATCTCTTCAACTTCCTTGTCTCTTATCTCTCTTGATTTGGCTGCGGCTTCCTTCTGTTTATCGATTGCCGCTTTCGCTGCCGCTGCCGATTCTGCCGCAAGAGTGTTCTCTTGTTCCTTCAGCTCTCTTGTCTTGTCGAAGTATTCTTTCCTTGCTCGGAATACGTCAGCCTCTAACCTTGCAAGCTCTTTGTTTGTCTCTGCGTTGTTTTCGGCCCATTCAGACTCCTTCTTTAGTGCCGCAAATCGTCTTTCCGCTAACTTCACGTTTCTATCTGCTTGCTCTTTTTCTAGATCGCCAGCCTGCCGGATAAATTTTAAACGCTCTTCGGATGTGTATTTCTCTTTGTCTTTTGCTTTTGTTCTAAGCTCTGCTACGGTAAGCGCATCCTTTGCGTTTTGAACTTCATCTTTCCTTGACTGCTGTTCAATCTTTATCTTCTCCTTTGCAATTTCTATCCCTTCTCTATTTGCATCATTTACCTTTTTTATTGAATCGCCTACAATTGGGAGCTTTTCCGCCATGCTTGAAAGCCAATTTAGCATTTTCGCTCCTTGTTCCACAACGGACAATATCCCTCCGGCAAGAAACTGAATAACCGACAGCAGGAAATTAAGAGCCCTGGTAAGTGGAGCTATTATAACATTCCAACGGTTAGATGCTTCTTCGCTTGAATTGATAGCCTTCGCTACAACCATAACGGCTACGGCAATGGCGGCAAGTATTGCAACTACTGGGTTTGCGAGTAAAGCTAGCAACTGAACACTAAACGCCTTCACGGCCTGTGCCCCCGCCACAAGAGAAGCGGATAAACCACCGGTTGCTTCCGTCATTCCTTTTAGCTGACCAATTATGGGGACGTTTGCAGATATTGCGCTATTGATGGCTTTTTCGTAGCTTCCTACTGATCGCTGGAATCTGTTTGTTTCCTCTTCGGCTGTCTTAAGCTCTTCCGATACAGCACGTATCTTATTTGCCATTTCTTGACCTTTCGCACCTTCTCGCTCTACCCTGCTCAATGAATCGTATGCGCTTGTTAGACTGGATAATTCAGATCGAAGAGATTTCAAGCTTCCTTCTTGTTCCTTCTCTGTTTTCCGGTTATTATCTATCTCTTTCGTCAGAACCCTGATAGAATCGGTATATTCCTTGGTTGCTATCTTAGCCTCCGAAAGCTTTATATTCGCCTTTTCCCGTGATATCCTTCCCTCCTTTACATCTTCCTTTAAAGTCTGCTCAACCTTCTTTAAAACATCGAGCTGCGTTCTATACTCTGCTATCTTTCTGATAGCATCATCGTAATTAACCCGAATATCGAGTATCTTCTCTTCTGCATTTGCCATAGTATACCTCCATTTGTAATAGTTCACACTCGCAAAGACCTGTGTCCTCTGCTTTAATTGATATGATAGCGTAGTATCTACCGTATTGCCCGAGGTAGAACGGGACGGTCATGTCAAGCGTTTTAAGCTCTATATCTGTAAGCTCTATCTTTTCATTGATAATCACTGGCGAAGATACGATTTTCTGATAAGCAGAGTAATAGTTTTGAATTAAATCTTTCCACCCCATTTGTTCAAAACCGAGTGCCGACTTCTGATTATATGGAAACTCTCTGAATATCTTTGTCTCTATGTTGTTTTCTTCTATCTTACCGTCTTTATCGTAAGAATATAAAGGGACTATCGCCAACTCGTTTGATTGCGTGTCGGACGCTGCAAATTCCATCTTAACGGCATCTTTTTCAAAGTCGATAGTTTCGTCTGATACGGCTATAACACCACTGTAGTCCGACTTAACGGTTTCGTCCTTCTTGTAGCCAAATCGGTTGTTTCTCGCAAGCCCACTGATAGTGTACGTAACACCTCTTGGGCGGTTGTCTCTTGTTTGAGCGATAACACGATCGGTCACATCTATCGCCTTTCTCATGTTGCTGTAGATGTTCTCTACTTTGAAGAATGATATTGATTTACTATCTACGTTTGGAGAAGAAAACAGACCTACTAATTGCGTGATGTTTTTCAAGAAATCAACAATCTTGATTCCGGGAAGGTTTGGAATAATTGGAAATTGCTCATTGTACTCTATATCTCTTGTTCCTTTTGGAGACATTTTTATAACAAAATTCATTGGGTCAAGTATATTGCACCCAACTGGAGATTGAACCGAAAAATAGAATTTAGAGCCGTTCCCAGACTTGATGTTAACATCGTATGAAAATGATACAGAATTTATCGCTGCAACAACCGGAGTACCTCCTTGTTTATAAATCGTTTCTGCTCCATCTTCAGACACATGCTTTATTATAACATTTGTGTTGTTTGCATTTTGTATTGAAAAGTTAGATATAGAAACAGAACCGGATATTCTTATCTTTGCAACATCAGAGTCATTTGTCTGAACAATCCAAGAAGATATATTTGCAGGAAATACATATTCGACCTTATACATTCGCTTTGTAGATTCGTTTCTAATCCAATTCAATAAAAGCCGTCTATCATTTCCTGAATCACCAGAGGCATCGCAGGTTAACACGTATGGGTTGTTGTATAATACAACGTCAGATTCTTTTTTCGTCTCACACAAAACAAGAAGATTATCCGTTAAGCTATTCTCCGGGTATGGTATGCTAATTCCTATTCCAAACTCTTTCTCGATAAGATTAAGGATAAACGGAACTCTAACAGCTGGTAGCGCCCATACGTTTGCGCCATCCGCGTTCATGCCAACACCATACTGCGCTTCGGAAAATACAAAGTTTCCTTCACCGAACTTATTGTATTCAGAATCTTTGCTCCAAACAAGATACTCACCGCTATCTGTCAATTCGTTTAGCTTCTTAGAGCTTTTAACGAGTGGTTCGAATACAGGTGCATTTCCCCAAGTGAGTGCAATGTCGAAAGAATCTCCCGACGATATGAGCACCGCCAATGCATCAGAAAGAACCTCAACTCCATTTCTGAAATACCTTGCCTTGTGATATACGCGAGGGTATGAAGAGTTAGCGGTAGGAAGTTCAGCATGCTGGAATATCCTTTGATTGCGGACGGTGTTTGGCAGCTTGATTGTGTAGCTGTTGTTGCTTACGATCTTGCTGATGTCAGAGAAGATGTTACTCTTGTAATTGAGCGTGATCTTCGTCTTTTCGTCCATATCGACAAGCTCGCCATCAATGTATAGCATATTATCTTTCATAGGCTTTGTATTCTTGTTTCGGGTAATATAATCGTTGCTATAAAGTCCTGTAGGTTCTTTCGTGACTTTACAAACGAACCAACAGATACATTGACTGCTTTCCATTGAGGTACGCCCGTTGGACTCTTTCCACAATACAAGTGCACGACGGGTGATGCAGTAACCTGCAACAGGAAGTCGTACGTTTCACTGTCAACAAGTGGTGCGCATACTGGGATGTTCTGAACTTCTCCTTTCATTTGCTTGACTCCCGTTCCGCCATGGTACCCGTTCACAAAGTTGTAATCCTGCATGTTATTGCGCAAGAACTCGCCTTCATTGGTGATCTGGGTTGTCTTGTCTCCTTCCTTGAATAGGTAATAGTCATAGAACCCATGTCGGTTAATCCATCGGATGTATTGTCCGCACGTTGAATCGTCAACAGTGTAGGTTATGCGAACGGCTTTGTTTGCCAATCCTTGAAATGTGTAGTCGAACGTATGATCGAACGTTGATAGTCCGGAGCTTGCCGGAAGTATCATTTCTAATCCGCTTGCAGCAGACCACCGGTCGATAGGGATATGCCATACCCCACGAGAAGAAAGATCAACATCAACCTTAGGTGATCCTGTCGGGGTTACTGACAACTTCGCAGCGGCAGCGGTATATATTCCGGCAGTCTGTGGGAAGTTTTTAAACCACGTTAAAGTTCTGTCCCCGTTGTACCGCTCGCCTAACTGCATAGCTCCCCAGACGGCAAACGTATCAAAACCGAAGCTATCTATCAAACTACCGGATGTTCCGTACAATGAAATCGTAATCGTAAATAACGTTCCTACCGGAGATTTTTCGACTGTGCTTCCTACATGGTTGAAGTTTGATTTGTCGAATGATGATTGAAGATAGGCTGATGCATCGAAGAAGCATTTCTTTCCGAACATTGCCCTATTCTCTGTATACGTAGTTCCGCCTGCCGCTACCGTTTTCATCTCAACCTTTCCGGGCGTTTGGTTACCGGATGCCGTCACATTGATAACGGAAGGATTGAAGCAAAACGAAACTTCATCAGGATATTGAATCATAAAATTACCGTTGCTAAATGTTCTCATTTGCTCTCTTATTTATTCGTGTTACATCTTCTTTAAAAATACCGAACACTCGATCAGATATGTTCTTTACCGCTAGGTCTACCTCTTTGGTGTAGATGTCATCTCGCCCTCCGGCACGGTGCAGCGCTGTTCCTTCTCTTGCTATCTTTCGGGCGATACACCACGACATTGAGTTCAATCCTCTTTGCTCCGGTGTGTATTTCGGGGTCCAGTTCTTTGAGGCTGCCCTAATGTAGGGCATCGATGTTACAGCTATTCCTTTGTCGATTATCCATTGTTTAATGATATCTTGAAAGTTGGCAGGGACTTTTCCGCCTTTTCGCCCTGTTTCAGTAGTTCCGAACGGGCTGCGACCGAACAATGTTCCGCCATCCGCACGAACATCAACGCGTAGGCTTGAAATAGTGCGACCGCTTGCGTTTTGTCCGGCACGCATAAGGTTTACTATTATCCGCTCCCTTAGTGCGTCAAGCTCAGCCTTTACGATGGATAACGCTTCGTCTTTCATAACTTACAGATTGGAGTTCCGGCAAGCTCTTTTACTTGCATCTCAATAACTATGCCTGTGACGTTCACATCCAGCTTGTCATAAACAACTGAGTACGGAACATCTCCTTCGATTTGTTCGAACTGCCCACTCTCGTTAATTGCCTTGATAAACTTCTTCGATATGTCTTTGCATCGTTCGATGATAGCATCGTTGTTTGTTCCATCGAAATCGAATTCAGTCTTATCAAGGAAGGCGAACATACAGTTTGGTGCGTCCGCTAACCTAGCCTTTCCGACAACAAACCTACCGGATGCCGGAAGCACATTCAAAAGAACGGGGAACTCAACGTTATCCAGCTTTACGTTGGCAGTTGACCAGTTGTCGAATACGTAGGTTATGCCCATCGTTCCGGCTATTGCTTTAATTCTTTCCTCTACTGTCATTTCTTATTGCTTAATATGGTTTGTAATCTTCTTTGGAACTGCGCCTTCTTTGCGTCAATATCAAGGCACTTGTAAACTCTCGTCCATGGAACGTTCTCTACTTCGGCATGGTCAGTTATTCCCATTCTCAAAGCGTAGTAGTCGATTATTCCGAATGCTCCTATCTGCATATTCTCAATTCCGGCTCTTATCTCTTCCTGTGTAGGTGGCAGACTCGTGGTTGCAAACAGCTTGTTTATCCGCTCGACCTCCTTTGAAACCCACATTGCAAATCCAAGCACTTCAACGGCTTCTGACTTCATAACATCGGAAGGAGCCATGGACAGGAGAACCGAGAACGGAACGGTAAATAGATCGTCCATGGTAACTATTCCTTGTATCTGCATCAATTGTCCCATGGTAATACCGTTTAGGTCATCGGGCAAAGAACGCTTTCCAACCTTGAATGGTTTCGGAATATCTTTGATCGACTGTTGAAGTGCTTCCTTGCCTGATGCAACATCACTGATTATTAGAAATTCTTTTAGTGTCATATTGTTCCTAATTTTGATTTTGGTCTTTTTGCTTGTCTTTTTATAAGCAGCTGATTAAGAGCCACATAACGACAAGAATCGAGTCCGTGATTATAAGAATCTATTGGTTTGTTCGTTGTGCTGCCATCACGATCTACCTTCCATTTGTAAGATAGAAGCTCTTTCCTTAGATTGATACTCCTTCTTGTAACGTGGATTTTGTATCGCTTTAAGATGTCTATACCATTTTTAATTGAGTCCCTCCCCTTGATAGCTGGTTCAATCCTCATTCCTAGATTCCTTAATTCGGCTATTGATTTTGGTTCAGCTGAATCAGCAATAACGAGTATGCCATTGCACAGGCTCTTATACGCTTCGTATATGTCGTTATTGAGCATACCTGTGCTATAAACTAGTTCATCAAGGTATAACTCACCTCCCGACAATCTAACATCGATCAAAGACGTAGGGTCATTGGTAAAACCAAAGTCAAGACCGCACCATCTTTGCTTGTAAGTGTCCGGCATCTTATCAACGATATCCCAATTGCGATATATCAGCCCCATGATTTGCCCTGTCTTTCCACGAGCGTAAACCTTCCAAAGCTCTTCATCTTCGATACCCTCTATTTTGTCGTGCTCTTCCTTTGAAAGGAACGGGTTGTGCCTGTGATCTGAGATAATTAGCTTCACGCCTTCGCGGCCGATCAGATTTTCATGCGCCCAAAATCTTGCATTTGGATTGTAGTCAATGAATATTTTCTTTCGGGTTCTCATAGCCAACTGCCAATATACCTCGTAGCTGATACCGTTTGCCTCGTTGACAAACAAGTAATCGCGCTTACCGGACTTTGCATCTTGTGCGTCCTTGTATGATGTAAACTCAATAACAGAACCATTCTGTCCGGTCATTACTCTGTCAGTCTCATTGACGTTGAAAAACGACCAAAGGAACTCATCGCGCGCAAGGATTGTTTTTGCATCTCGATAAGCTCCCTTCTTTAAGTTTGGCACATCTTGCCCGACAACGGTAATCACCTGCATTGGGTCGGCAACAGCAAGGGTGAAAAGCAGCTGGATAAGTGAGTACGTCTTTCCGCTGCTTGTTCCTCCTTGGTTTACATTGACTCTACAGGTTGATTCGAGGTTTGCTTTGTATATGCAAGATGTTTGGATGTTCATTATGCTTTTGAAAACTCGCTTTGAAGCGCATACCCAAGTAAAAACCAAATTTTGTCCTCTATCTTTTCAAGGCAAATTTGTTTTCCAATTTCCTCGCTGTAATTAGCCGGGTCAACACACGTAGTTGACTCTCGTAGTGTAAATCCGTTTTTCATTTTAACGGTCACATACGTGCATGGTTTCTCAAACTCTACTTCTGTCCGCACAAGTACATCTTGCATATTAGCAAGTACTTCTTCTTTATTTACTGTTACCATAACAATTAAGGGTTTTACAAAGCCCACCCAAGGCTATTTAGTTCATTCTACTTCGTCCTCCGACCCAGCAAGTGGCACAGCCGAATCAATACAGTTAACAACAATCGAAGCCTTCACCTGTGATGTTGAGTTGACTTCTTGCTTATCTGAAAGACCATTCAATCGAGCTACCAAGTTATTGCTGTACGCGCCAACCATAGCCCCTTCAAACTGTTGCGTTTGAATAATTTTCTCTATATTTTCCATGACTAGCAAAAAATCAGTACTACTATTCTTCTTTGCTTCCTTCCAATAGCTTGCACTTGCATCAACATAAAACAGCAAACCAGTTATTGTATAGGGTCTTGCGGTCGGTGTCTCTTCCGTTTCTTCATAGTCGTCACCCTTCTTTTTCTTCTTAGAAGCAATCCAAGGATGTTCATCACACCATTGGAAGTATTCGCAAGCTGCTTCCCATAAAAGTTCCGGTGTTTCAAACAGCCTTTTCCTTCCGTGGCTTGCTCTTAGCTTCCAAAATTGATTTCCTTCTAATGGCATTTATTTATCTCCTTTAATATTGATATCGTATTCCTTCTTTGATATCTCTTTATAGTTTAAAACAACAATCATTTCATCTTTTTTAAAGTACGCTTCACGTATGATTTTTCCAATCTTTATACGATCAAAAACTCCATCGTATTCTACGTTGCAAGCTCCGAACCCCCTTGTGTGAGAATACGAAACAAAGTAATACCGCTTCTTGTTTTTCCTTTCGTTGATCTCTCTTGCTATAAACGAAACAAGCATAAAGAACGTAGCGACATAAACAGCCCACAACATGAATTCAAACTTATTCATCAACGCTGAGACGACTGCTCCAACTGCAAATATCAATAGTGCAATTGCGTTTGCTTTTAATGCTGTAATTATTGATTCTTTCATCCTGTTTCCTCCTTTTCTTTGTTTTCAATCCAATCCCTCGCTCTTGTTAAGTGAGAAATAACAACGTCTATGGATTTTACAGATTTAAAATCAAGCAAAACGATATCTCCCAACTCATCAATCTTTTTCTTTTGGAGTCCGGTTAGCTGTGTGCCTATTTCAACCTTTTCGTCAATTGACGACATAGAAACGCATACAGATTCTTTTCCTTTAAAAAACCCTACGCAAATATCACCTCCAAACTGGACATGCGTGCATTTATTCCCGTTTTCAAATTCTCGTTCTTCAATCATCCTACTTCCTCCTTAAATTTATAAATCAACCCATCCACAGGGTCGCATCCAACTTCCTCACTTAATTTCCCAATCTTCTCATTTTCGCAGTTCATTGATAAACCAAAAACACATCCATCGCATGATCTGTATTCATCTTCTTTCACTGCTACGAGTTCAACCGTTTCGCCTTCTTTGGTCGGGTGGGTTATTACTTGACCTTCTTTCATTACTATTCGGGTATTGGCATCCAACAATCTACATTATTCCAATCACAATAAACATCTTCACTCTCTGGATACAACCAATCCATACCCAGCTCATCCCATGTCAATACAATATTCCCATAAATCTGAGAAGAAACTAAAACCGTTTCTTTATTCTCAGGAAACCGCTCATCTACGCTGATCCATGGGTATTGCTTGGCTTGCCACTCTGCACCGGCTTGAAACGCACTACGAAATTCTGCCGCAATACCACCCCAGCACAAAAACGGAAACTTTCTCTTTTGATACTCTATTGCTGCTTTTTCTAATTCTTCTTTCATACTCTTTTTAATTAGTTAGCTTAAAATGTTGTGGTGGCAGCAGGTATCGAACCTGCATTTACGTCTAAATCATATTGCCTCTTTTTGCAAGGGGACTCGAACCCACCGCTTATACTTCGCTTCACTACGCCCTAAACGTGCGTGTGCTACCATTACACTATGCTACTTTAATTAAATATGTGCGTCTACCAATTCCGCCATACCACCGTTTGCAAGTTCCAACTGCTTCTGCTACTTGCAAGCTACGCTACGCATAAAGGATGTACGGCTTCCTGTTTTTAATTACATTGATAAAACCAAAATTGGTTATTTCATTATGAACACTACAAAGATATAAATTATCTTTCAATTATCATAATTCTTTTAGATATTTCTTTCATTTGTTTTATTTTACTACTAAATTTGAAATTACACCCAACTTTTTAACTAATTGATTATTTTGAATTTAGTCTCAATCGCTCCCAAGGTGAGTATAATTTCAATTGTAAAGTATTTTATCAATACCCAAAAACCTGCTTAAATACAGCGGATATGCTTCCTTTGTGCATTTCGTTCCGCTTTGAAGCTGATATGTTTTTGCCCAATGGCTTTATATCATACCCGGCTTGCGTTAATCTCTTTAATTGGTATTCTTTTGTCATGGCTTTACGTTTTTGTTTGAACATTCAATTTCAATAATAGTCATTAAAGCGTAGTTGCTTAAGTCTCGAAGAGTATCTATAATGCCCTCATCACCAACTCTTGCAGTATTCTTTGAAATCTGCTTTGCTCTTCTTAACTTGTCGTCAAGACGAATTAGTGGCATTGTCATTCCGTACTCTTTAAATCCTTCTGAAAAGCTATCTCCGTAGTCTGCGGTCTTACGCTCGTATAAGTCAGCGTTTTCGAATTGAAGTTGTTTAAATCTATCTAATTTGTTCATTTCTAATTTGTTTTACGGTGATTGCTTTCATTTGATTTTCTCCTTCTTTAATTCTTCCAATACTTTCTTTACAAGCTCATGGTATGGCAACTGCCAGTCCTTGGCTATATCGTCTATTTCGTCGTCGTAATGATTGTCGTAGACGTATTGATTCAAGCTTTCAATAAAGCCATCGCGATCAAGACCGTCATCATCGCAATAGTCAAACATACGTAGTTCGCTGGCGACTTGCGAACATTCGCAATGGCATACCCAGTCGTAAAGTTTTCCATCGTAGTTATTAGTCTGCCTTTCGTATTTCTCTCCTATGGCTATAACTCCACCACAGAACTCACATTTATGTTCTTTACGGGCGGTGGGAGTTAGATTTCTTAGTACTTGCATTCTTTACCTCCTTTCAGTAGTTCGGGGTTATCGTGGATGTTGCCAATACCCTCTAAACCGCCATAGTTACCGACCGTATATTGCACGTTGCAGAGACATAGACCTCCATTCACCCACTTTACGACATCTATTCTATGATTGCCATCCGAATCAGTCCAAGTTACAATGTCATGTTCATATATCTCCCTGCTGTTCTTATCGAGTAGTCCGGTGAACTGTCCGACTGTATCGGAGAGAACTTCCGTAGTAGTCAATATTCCACTATGAATACATACGCGGTTGGAATTACCATCATAATATGCTTGGTGATACCCAACTAAGCAGCCGATCACCCATTCACCGGTATCGACTCTCTTTCCTCTGAACTTGATTTGTCTTTTCATTGCTTTGATTTTTTAGATTTTACTTTGATTGGATTCCACTTCTCACCTGTACCGAATTGATTAAGATGGAAGCCGTGGATTCGGAGCCAGTATTTAAAGGCTCCTATGCTCATTTGATTCATGTTTAAATTTTATTGAATGTTTTTATTTATGTAAAATATAATATTCTCGAGTTTGCTAGAAGCGAATAAGCGGTCATTAATCACTCTCTTGCCCTCCCTCCATTCATGGAATAGTTCGTAATATGGGGGTTTAAGTGTACGGTCAATCTTTATGCGATATTGATTAGTGCCGTACTCAGTTCTAAGATTCTCAATATATCCATCCGAATCATCTTGATCGGTAACGAAAACCATCTTATCAGTAGTGAGGATCATACTTTAGTTCCTTTCTTAATTATTTTAAATTAAAATCCTTCTCTTATGTCCACACTCTTCACCAATTTACCAGATATCAAATCACATAACCCAGCAAACAATTCTTTCGACTGCTCAATCTTGCTCTTCTTGTAAACTTTATCTATATTCTCAATCGAGGTTTCAAGTCTAAGTTTTGCTATCCCACCGTCAAGTATCTTGTGCAGCTGCTCTCTTGTGATGCCGTACGATGCATAAGTTCGATAAACTCTCACTCCGGCAAGCGAATTGTAAGTCCCTACAACATCTTTTGTTTTTGCTTCATCCATTGTTTGCTTTAGCTCAATCACTTCATCACTTCCGGTCTTAATCAGAAGTAGCGCGCCTTTTGGCATTGATATCGACACCGTTGTGTGAATAGCCACATGTAGATCGTAGTTCTCAATTTCACCATCCGTTGAATACATCAGACTAAAGCACATTGGATATTTGTCAAGGAATCCATTCCGAAGCACTTCTTCGCTTGTTCCGATGAACCGATACCCGGATTGATCTACTTTGTCCATTACGATCTTTGACTGACCAAATGTGATGATTGGTAAAATTGCAATTGCTAAAAATAAGAATAATTTTTTCATGATAATTTGTTTTTAATTGTTTTATAAAATGCTTTCTGAATAAACCTCTTCCCCAGTTTCGTTGCAGACAATCGAAACCGTTCCTCCTGCATATTCCGATAATTCTGATCTGTTGAATTCAATCCAGTTTTTGCAATCTTCAATTGAAATTGAAAAACCCTTATTGCTTGAATCGCTTGAATCGTTAAAGTGTACATCGTAAGTTTTCATAATCTTTGTTTTTTAATTGTTAGTATCTCTTAGTTTGATGTTACAAAGATAAAGATTCTTTTTAATACTGTATCATCAAATCATATCTTTAACACTTATTTAACATAAACGCACGCAAAGAATAACCAATGCGTGTGTCAACTAGCTATACGTGTTTGTGTGACTTATCTTTCAATCATTGGTAATATTCCGTTTTGCTTCAACAGATCGTACAAAAACAATCTCCCCTTCTGCGTCCACTTCGTTAACATCCGCGTGCCCGTTGTTTCATCCGTCTTTTGGTAGGGAAACGTTTCAGACTGAGTATATCCCATAGATGCGTGCTCCTTGTAAAGCAGCCACGTTCCGCCCTGCTTGTACTGAATACCCAACTCCTGCAACTTGCTGTTCATTTGTTGAGCCGTAAGCCCGTAGTCCTTTGCAATGATCGTTGTTGTTACGGTTGATGTAGAAGCCAGCACGTTATCGTAATAAGTAACCTTTGGCTTGTTTTCAAGAAGCTGCTGGGATTGCATTTCGATAAGCTCCTGTTGTTCGGCCGCCAATCGCAAAGCCTGTGCGAATGACTGAGGAAGTTTCGGGGCTGCTGAGATTGCTTTCTTTTCGCATTCGATGAAGTAATCACGGATTTTGTTACCTACTTCTGTTTTTGCCATCATTGCCAGCTTCTTTGCTGTTGTGATTGTAAGAGCGTAATCTTTTGTCGCACCGTACTGATTAACAGCCTCGACATTCGTGTCGAGCTTCTGCCAGTCTACGTTTTCTTCAAAAAATGCGTTTTCCACAATGCATTGCTTTGTCCAACGCGAGTATTGGCTTTGGCTGTACCCCAAACTAAAATATAGCTCTCTTGCCGATACTACACTCTTTCCTTCTTTCTCTGTGACTTTAATTAAATCTGTACTCATAATGTTTTTAATTATTTTTTACGTTAAATACTCATTGACTTAAATTCTTCCGGTGAAATTATATTTCCGGCTTCTACCGATTCAAAAAATGACTCAACAGGGCACACGCATTCTGGAAGCCCAGATAGGCCGCAATCATCGGGTAGTGTAGCCAAGATACATAATCCGTCAGCTGGAAAGTGTTGACATCCTACATTGTCGTCCCAACCAATGTGCTTCATCGCTTCTATAGCCAATTCGTCGCACGCTTGTTGGTAAGTCGTATAAGCCTTATCTGCCTTCCGTATGGCATGTTTTATATCCATATTCAACTTGTTTTACTTAATCAGTTCAAATTCATACACCCATACAACAGGAGATCGACAAGATCAAAAGGAATTATCCTTCTTGTCATAATCTTTCTTCCATTTAATACGGCATCGGTTAATCCAAATGCATCGTTAAACATAATTTTTTTCATAATGTTTTTTAATTAATTTAATTTGATAATGGTCTTAGTTCATTAAATGACCATCCTGCTTCCGTTAATTTTTCAAGTCCTTCTAACGATATAGCGTAATCTACTTTGTGCGCAGAGCTGTCGCAATAGCCACCCATATAAAAAGTGCCTTTATGTGTAATGCCAAGCGACTGAATTTCCTTTACCTTGGCTTCTGTATTTCTCCATAACCATTCTTTATATTTTGAATAATCCTCTTTGTCAATGCTAATATAATACCCTTGCACACCGTAATAGTCAAATTCAGAGATATGAATATATTTCGCCTTGGAGGTAATTTGAACTTGTAGCCATTCTTCAGTTCTGAAATTGTCTTCAGGTGAAATATAAATCTGTTCTATACCTAATCCCAGGTTCTTATTTTGTACAACCTTCTGAGAGCGTGGCATTACTTTATACGTCCACTGATTATCCGTATGAAACAACTTCGGATTATCAATAACAAACTGCATTAAATCCGTTTTACTCACCTTTAATTCTTTGGCAAGCTCAGGTATAAGGCAATACTTTTTGTTGTTTGCCATTTTAAGCAAGTCAACTCTTTTTTTAATCTCTTTTATATCCATAATAATGTTTTAATTTAAATACCCCAGCCAAGAGCTACGACACATCTTAACTGGGGTATTATGGTTTTAAACCGAATATCTTCTTCGGGTCGTAGTCCGATAATGCAAAGATACAAATTATATTTTAATGCGCAAATGTATTTTGAATTATTTTTTAAAAACTTGTGGGTCGTTTCGTTTTTGATACTGAACTCTTAAATACGCAATAACATCGTCAAACCTAGTTATAAACCCGTCGTTAATAAGATCAGCAACTTTCTTTTCGATCTCATACAAATCCCTTTGTTTTGATTCGTTTCCATGCTTATTTCTTAATGCGCGTTCATGAGTATTGAATACGACCCAGTTTATCGCTTCTCCTGTCTTTTGAATTGCCTTTGGCATGAAGTCGTTTGGAACGATCTTTGATATTGCTGCGCTTAGTTCACGATATGCGTCACCTGCATCGTTTCGGTAGCGAACCATTTCATCGTAAACAAACTTCAATACTTGTACCTTGAATGATGGGTTTATCCACATGGCGAAGTCAATGAATAAAAGTGGATGCATCCAAACCTTGTCGTCGGTTCTTCCGTTTTTGGTCATTCTACCCTTTACGTTTATAACTACTTGATTATCACCTTTGGCGAAATTTCTCCAAAGGCTTTCGTCAAACTTTAGTGCTTCAATAAACTCAATAGTAGATTTGCTATTTTTAAAATCTACCATTCTTTTTCTTTTATTGCCCCTATTCCATTGGCTTAACAATGCATTTGCATCAAAATACCCGTCGTTGGTTCTTTGGATGATATTAAACTCACCCATCTTTCTAATCATTTCTTGATTTGTTTTCATGACTTTTTGTTTTTAAATATTAAGTATATTATTAAGTAAGATATTAACCGAAAATCAGATTATTTGAGCTTCAGTATGCAGAAAGTCCTAGCGAAGTTTAACCCTCGTTGTCTTTCTGCAAGATACTAACCGCATAAACGAGTTACCATCACAACAGATCAACTACCAATGCAATGAGTTGATTTCAATCTAAACGGGTTGCATCCCGTACGTGCGGCTTCATCTTTAGCACTGCCTCGCTATATGCACGTTATCCTAGTCTGTAGCGTTAATTAAGTTTCTTCGACCCGTCAATTACTCCCAAAGAAGAAACCCCAGCAAAACAGTCCTGACTCTGTTTCACCGGGGTTGCATATATTGTTGCACTCTAGCCTTGTTTTTTGTGAAATCGTATCAGGATTGATTTACATTGCAAATATACGATCTATTTTTCAATAAACAAACAAATCGATCATTATTTTTTAGAAAAAGCATTAATCAATACGTATGCATCCATTTACTTAAAATGCAAAATGGAGATCAACTAACTGGAAAATCTCATTTACGCAAAATGAAAAATGGAAATACGCGAAATGATGAACCTATACCAGATAGTAAACCATATAGTAAACCATATAGTAAACACAAATATCTACGCGCGCAAAAGATTTTTAAATTTTTCTATTTAAAATTTGGATAGCATTTAAAAAGTTACTATATTTGCAGAAACAAAACGAATTATGAAAACAAAAAAGATTTGTGGAAATTGCGTGTTTTACGCCAACCGCAGCTACATGGGTATTACGGCATCAATTTGCGGAAAAACATTTGCCTGCGTTGAAGCTCACTTTAAATGCGGTTGCGGAAAATTCGAAAAGAAAGTAGAACAAAAAAAATCATGAAAACATTTTTAGTAGTATTAATTGTGGTTGTCGGAGACTATTTGGCCAGCGTTGGAATTTATAATGATTGGTGTCTTTTTCCCGATGTAGACCCAACAGAAACGGCTAAACGAGCATTTACGTTTTTGTACTTATCATCTATTTTTTCGTTTGCTGCATGGGTGGTACTTACTGGAATGTTTGAGTAGTAACTTAATTAAATTAATAAAAAAAATGAGTAGATTTAGAATTAACGAAATTTTCCTTGCTCACAAAGCAGCAGGAAACAAAGTAGACAGAAAAAAGTTATCAAAAAAGCTGTTTCCCGATGCACCGGAGATCAGCGCACTTTGCAACATCGGCAACATCCTTAACGGTAAAACGGTGAGATTCCGAGCTGAATGGATTGAGCCGCTCTGCAGCGAGTTTGGATGTACCCCGAATGAGTTGTTTGACATGGAAGGAAAGGAGGTGGCGAAATGAGCGATGTAAATAAGTTAGCTCCTTTTATTCTTAAGTGGGAGGGAGGATTTGTTAACGATGCCGATGATCTTGGTGGAGCAACAAACAAAGGAGTAACGATTGGAACATACGAGGCTTACTGCCGAAAAAAGGGATATCCAAAACCAACGATTGAGCGCCTAAAAAATCTAAGCACATCAGACTGGACTGAGATTTTAAAAACAATGTATTGGGATAGATGGAGGGCTGACGAAATAAACAATCAATCAGTTGCAAATATATTGGTTGATTGGGTTTGGGCTTCCGGTGTTCACGGCATTAAAATACCTCAATCTTTAATCGGAGTAAAGGCTGACGGAGTTGTTGGTGAGATAACAATTAAAGCCGTTAATTCCTTATCCGCTTCTTCTTTATTTGAAGCAATTAAAAGAGAGAGAATAGCTTTTATTGATCGGATATGTGATGCAAGACCAGCAAACAACAAATTTAAAAAAGGCTGGTTAAACCGGATTAATGATTTTAAATTCGAAGATTAATGGAAGAAGATCAACTAACAAGAAAAGAAGCTATCCATCTATCAAGGTGGTTAGCTTTTGGTTTTTCGATGATGGCGATAGGATTGCTATCATCATGCGGAACTTACAAATCTTCATCCTCTCACCAATCAAGCACGGAAGTATCGGATATACGGCATAAGTCGGACACATCTTCTGTGTCTGTTATTTCAAATAAAACCGAGATCGGAGAGGAAACCGAGGAAACGGAAACGGTTCGAATTGAGTACGACACAACAAAGCCAGTGGATAAAGAGACAGGAAAGCCGCCAGTTGCTTCTGAAACAATAATAAAGAAGAAGAAGCACAATAACACAAAGAAAAATGAAAATGCCGTAGTCGAAGAGAAAAGCGGTGTTTCTGAAACGGATGAATTGGTTATCAAAAGCGAGGTGAAAGAAGATAGTAAGAAGGAAGCAAAGACAAGCAGCGGCTTTATGTACTCGATACTGTTTATAGTTGGGGCTTATTTGTTTTTTGTTTTTTATCCGAAGATTTGTTTGTTATTTAAGAAATAGTTTTTTATCTTTGTGGCGTTGAACGTCCACTCAACTATAGGAAATTAGGTTAATACCATAAAGGGAATTGTATTTGGAGTGGACGCCAGTACAATTCCCTTTTAAATTTTAAAAGATATGAATAAGTTAGAAGTTATCAAAGAAGAGAAAATCTTTAATTACAATGTTCAAGTTTACGGAACATTTGAGGAACCGTTGTTTTTGGCAAAAGATGTTGCCGCGTGGATTGGCTTGTCAAACGTTACCGATATGGTTAGTCGAATTGATGAAGAAGAGGTGACTAAGTTAAACTTAGGCGGCTTGCAAGGTGAATGCAATTTCTTAACCGAAGACGGGCTGTATGAGGTGTTAATGCAGAGCCGAAAATCAATCGCAAAACAGTTTAAGGCAGAGATTAAGAAAATGCTAAAGTCTGTTCGAAAAACAGGTGGTCACGTTTCGAATACAGAAATGTTTGTAGAGTCTTATTTTGGCGACCTCGACCCGACATCAAAATCGTTTATCCTTGCTACACTTGACTCAAAAAAACGGCTGCTTGAGGAAAACAAAAAGCAATTTGAAATCATTGAAGAGCAAAAGCCAAAGGTTGAGTTTTTCGATTCTGTTGCAGAAAGCAAAACGGCTATCGGGCTTGGAGAGGTTGCGAAGGTTCTTGCAATTAAAGGAATGGGCAGAAACAATCTATTTGAGTTTTTGAGACAAAACAAAATATTGATGATGAACAACCAGCCATACCAAAGCTATATAGATCGTGGTTTCTTCCGTGTGATCGAGCAAAGCTATATGAAGGACGGCGAGGTGTGCATTAACTTTAAAACGCTTGTTTATCAAAAAGGATTGGATTTTATCCGCAAACAGTTGGAGAACCAAAAATAATCACTATCTTTGCATTGTAGAAGTTTTCATTCATAATATTAATTAGTTAGTTTGTTTATGAGAGTCCCCGTTCCGGTTAATCCCGTTTCGGGGATTTTTTATGTCATAAGTTAAATAATGTTTTGATGCATCAAATAAATAAGCAAAATGTTTTGTAGTTAAATTATAAACCGTATCTTTGTATCATCAAATTAAAACTAACAGTTATATGAAAACAACATTACTTACAGTATGGGTTTTATCGTTTATAGCGATGGTAATTACATCAGCCTCTTTAAGCCCACTTTTCGGAGCATCCGTTTTTGCATTTACATTTACATCTGTTTTACTTATTAAATCAGACAAGAAAGGAGCAAAGAAATGAGCACATCAAACTTTATCACAGTCACGCGCAACTCAATCGGGCGGGCCATCAAAGAGGTTCAAATGGGGTTGAAAATGGAATCCGGAACTATTGAAGTTGAAATAAACGAAAACACAACGGTGTTTGTCGATATTGAGTGTATGGCAATGAACGATTACTCAGAGATCGAAATTACAAGCGTTGATGTTATCAAGGGATGTGCAAAAGGATCTGTTTGCTTGGAAAACATAGCAAGAAAAATTGGCTCTGAGCTTGACAAAACGGTCAAGATGCTAAACCTAGAAGAGCGTGAGCGTGCTTCTGCTTGGGATTATCAAAAAGATTACGAAACATTGGGCGGAATGTTCGCCTACTAAAAATTAATATTATGGCAAAGAAAAGTTACACAGTGAAAGGAATGGTTGAAAAAGCTATTGCTGATAGCTTTAGAGCATCAAAAAGAAATGGGTTGCAAATTTTTGTGACGACGCAACCGCACGTTGGTCTTGTTTCGTTTCAGGCTTACAAGAATGGGTGGGGAGCGTCAAAGGATGAAGATTTTAACGTTAGAATATTTACAAACGGAATTCTTGCTCCAACTTCAAAACAATGCAAAGAGCTATTAAAACCAATTTACGAACTAATCAATAAAAGCAAATAACTATGGCAAAAGGTTCAAACGAAAGAAAAATTATCGAAATGCTTTCAGCAAAAGACGACTGTGCATCATTCGAATTTAGCTACAACTTAGTAACAAAGCTAAGACGATGTGCGGCAGATATGAATAGATGTGCGATCATTGACGGAAAGGTGCAAAAAGGAGAGTCTGCGTACTCTGTTACATCAAGTAAGTTAAATAAGTGGATTAAAGTTACAAGGAATTTTTAAGATGGGGAAAAGAAAAAGAACTGAAAAGGTTGTGGCGGTCGAGTACACAGTGCAAGACTGTCCTATAATTGGAAAGACGATTGAAGTTCATTATATTAATTGCGATAAAAAGAAGGAGAGAAAGAAATGAAAAGGCAGATAAAATTCAGAGGAAAAACAGAAAGTTTAAAAGAGTGGACGTATGGGTATTTAGTTTTAGACCCATTAAATGGAGTTAGAATATACTCAAAACCATTTGAAGGGGCGTCAAACAATACGTACTATTACGTAGACCCCGATACAGTCGGACAGTTCACCGGACTACTTGATAAGAATGGAAAGGAGATATACGAAGGGGATATTATAACCGTAAATGAAAAATATCCGAAACTTATAAAATTTAAAGATAATTGCGCCTCTTTTTGCTTAGCTAATATAAGTGATTTGTGTGAAAAAGCTGATTGTCATGACTGGAAGCAGGCAAACGAGAATTGGTGGGATAGTTTTAAAGAAAACATAAAAATAATAGGGAATATCCACGATAACCCAGAATTATTGAAAGGAGGAAAGTCATGAGCGAACTAAATTTATACCAGAGAATCCAAGCCGTATCTAACGAGATTAGAAACATTGAGAAGAATATGACTGTCGGGAAAGGGGACTATTCATACAAAGCGGTTAGCGATATAAATGTCGTTTTGGTTGTTAAAGAAGCGGAATTGGCTCACGGAATAGTAAGTATTCCAATCAAGCAGGAGCTTGTAGAAACGCAAGCATTAAGGGTTCAAAGAGATAGAGGCGGTGAAACAATAAACTACGTAGATATTGTAAAAATGACGCTTCGTATTGTGAATGTTGATAATCCAGAAGAATTTATCGATATTGAATCGTTTGGTAGAGGCCTTGATTCTGGAGACAAAGGATTTGGGAAAGCCTCTACTTATGCAAGAAAGTACGCTCTCCTCAATGCGTATAAAATTGCCACAGGTGAAGACCCAGACAAGGACAAAAGCAAGGAGCAAATAGCTATTCCAGTTGACCCGATTAAAGATGAAGTAGTAGCGTACTCATTAAAAAACGAGGAGTACATGAGTAAATTGCTTTCATACTTTAACCTCGGAAGTATTGACGAGATGTCAAAATCTCAAATAAACATAGTGTACGGTGACTTGAAAAAGAAAGGATTATTATGAATACAATGTACATAGGCTCTGGAGATATATCTGCTTTGATGGCCGGGAAACAAACGCAATCTCACACAGCATTGCTTCAAAGGTTTGTTAGCGGAGTCAAGCCATACTATAACGCAAAAGCCAGCCCGATAGATGCGTGTCGGGCTGGCACAATCCTCGAAGATCGATACTTACTTACCTTGCCGGATAACTACTTTTCGCAGTACGTTGTTCAATCAAAGGGAATGGACGTGTTTAAGTGCAGTCTTGATTTTGCGAAGATAGAAGGAGGGAAGGTAGTAGACTTTGACGAGCTAAAAACCAAATCGTTTTCTGATTACTTGGAGTTAGAGCCGATCAAGCACGATAACGATTTGCTTCTCTCATTTCTAAAAAAGAAGCATAAAAGCTACTACAACCAAGTGCAAGAGCAATTATACTGCACGGAGCTTGAATCGTGCAATCTTGTGTTTCTTTCCGTTCTATCGTATGATGATGAGGAAAACTATTCAAGAAACATAAAAGAAGGTGAGTTTATAAAAGTAAGGGTGAGCAGAGATGAAAAAGTTATCTCCGCTATTAAGGAACGAGGTTTGATATTCCAACAAATAAAAGACTGTTATTATGATTTTCAACACGAAGAATCCGTATGAACAGGAAGGAATCAGGGATTATATCGAAAAGCTAATTGAAAGCGGTTCTATCGTTGAGATAAAAAAGAAGTCTCCAAAAAGAAGTCTTTCGCAAAATTCATACCTTCACTTGCTAATTTCTTACTTTGCTTGTGAAACCGGGTATAGCTCCGATGAAGTAAAGTTTGACTGTTTTAAAAAGGAATGTAACTGCGAAATATTTAAAGAAATCGTAGTAAACAAGAAGGGGCAAGAAATTACAAGGATGCGAAGTAGTTCTGAGTTATCAACTGCTGAAATGACTACGGCAATCGAACGGTTTAGGAACTTTGCCATGGCGAAAGCTGGGGTTTATCTTCCAAGCCCAAATGAAGATCAATTTCTTATCTACATTCAACAGGAGATTGAAAGGAATAAAGAGTTCATTTGATGTGTTAAACTAAAGCTAATTTACAAAATAATTACCGGATTATTAAAATAAAAATATATCTTTGTGGTATAATAATTAAAAACAAAAACAATGAGTAGGTTAGATATTTTAAAAAAATCTTTAATTAAAAAAGAAGCAAAGTTTGACGAAATGCTTGATGGGCACATCAAAGATGTAAAAAGTGCAAACGGGCAGCCATTAAACGATAAGAGAAACGGCTATGTAACCATTAACCGTTGGGATAGACAAAACGACGCTCTTTTAAATCAGCAGAAAGAAATCGAAAAAACGAAATCCGCAATAGAGTATGAAGAGGGTAAAATCCGAGGTTTAGCGAGAGAGAAAGGTTGTATGCCGAAAGAGATAACTGATCTTATCGATAACGGCACGTTGAAGCAATGGGGTAAATATCCTCATATCATGTTTGTTGACGGGGTGGATAAAGCCCGTATAATTTGGGATTACAGGAAAAAACTTGTAATGCATAAATATTCACAATACATAACAGATAAAGAGCAAAGAAGTAAATTTGTAAAAATATACAACTCTTTACATTTAGTTATTAATCAAAAAAAATAAATAATTAAAAACAAAAACATTATGAAAAGTTATTTTGAATGTAAGATTCGCTACGAAAAGACCGGAGACAACGGACTAAGCAAAAAAGCTACTGAATTATATCTGTTTGACACTTTGAGTTTTTCAGAAGCAGAAGCTCGTGCGATTGAAGAAATGACACCGTTCATTACAGGTGAATTTACGGTATCGGACATTAAGCGTGCAAACTACAGCGAAATATTTGTATCTGACGAAGAGTCGGCAGACTGTTGGTTTAAGTGTAAATTGATCTTCATTACACTCGATGAGAAGAGCGGAGCCGAAAAGAAATCATCCACTCAGGTATTGGTACAGGCTGCCGATCTGCGCGACGCAGTTAAGAAGCTTGACGAAGGCATGAAAGGAATGCTGGCTGATTATCAGATCGGGTCAATTTCCGAAACAGCTATTATGGATGTTTACCCATACGAAGAGAAGAAAGAGGAAAGCAATGATAAAACACCTATTGAAGTCAGAAACTTTATCCGCAATCTTCCAGATGGACAAAAAACCGTTGTGGAGATTTCCGGCAAAAAAGTTGTGATTGAGAAAGTAGGTCAAGACACAAGGGTTTCACCGCAATTTGAACCGGATGAAGCAAGTGAGTAGAAAACAAGCTGCAAAGAACAGGAGGGTAGCGGAGATAAAATCCGCCCTTCCTCCTTTCTGCTCAATATGTGGCAAAAAAGGTTCTGACGCTGCTCACTTACTTCCGAAGTCAATGTTCCCAGAGTGGTATACAATGCCGGAAAACATTGTTATTCTTTGCCGTGAATGCCACAATAGATATGACAATGATTTAGGGTTTCGGAGATTACAAAAAGATTTGTTTAATAGAATTTGCTCGTTTGATAAAAATGGGGCAATGAGATACTTTAGAATGTATGAATGATATAGATTGCGTAATAGGAATAGATACCGGAGTGACAACGGGGGTTGCAATGTATTGCGTTGATGCTGGAATCTTAGTATACGTTGATAGTGGAATGATACACAGCCAAATGGATTACATTAAAAGAAATCATTCAATTTCAAAAATATTTGTCCGCGTTGAAGATGCCCGCAAACGAAAATGGTTTGGAAATTCCGGTAAGGAACGATTAAAAGGCGCAGGTAGTGTTTGCCGAGATGCAAAGATATGGGAGGACTTTTTAACCGATCTTGGAATTCCGTTTGAAATGGTTGCTCCAAAAGATAACAAAACCAAACTAAGCGCAGAAGCCTTCGAAAAGATAACCGGATGGAAAGGTAGAACAAACGAACATTCAAGAGACGCTGCAATGCTGTGTTTTAAGTTTAATCCAAATAAAATAAAGTGGCAAAGAAAAGATTTACCCAGCAAATAAGTCAAACAGAACTCTCCGATTGTTCAAAATGCATTTACGGAGAGCCGTTTGAGTCTTACGCTTTCAAATGTGAAGCAGCTAAAGCGTACGTACCACAGCCAAATTGCCTTGATAATAAAATAAAATGCATATTTTTCAAGGAAAAGCAAGCGAATTAAAATAAAAGTATTATATTTGCATAATCAAACTAACTAATAAATAATGGAACATCAATTCAACACTACAATCGCAAAGTGCTGCGGAATCGAAGAATCGATTATTCTCCATAATATGTACTTTTGGATAAAGAAGAACGCTACCAACGAACGTCACTTGCATGACGGAAGATATTGGACTTATAACTCTGTTAAGTCGTTTTCTGCCCTATTTCCATACATGAGTACCTCAAAGATAGGTAGGTGCTTAAAGAAACTTCAAGACGAAGGGTTTATCGTAACAGGAAACTACAATACGATTGCTTTTGACCGCACGTGTTGGTATGCTTTTTCTGAAACAGGTATTGCGCTTTTATCGTCAAACGGCTATGACTGCGTTGGTCTTTCTGAAGATTATTTTCATGAGATTGGCGAAGTTGTTCAAAAAGAGCCGAAGCCAAGAAAGAAAGAAGAACCAAAACAAGAGCTTTTACTTCCTTATCAATCCGAGCAATTTGTTTCAGAATGGAATGCATTGAAATCTTCACCGAAATGGAAATCAAAGCCGGAAAGCGCACTCCAATTATCATTAAACAAGCTTGGAAAATACGAAGAAGAATTTGCAATTGAACAAATGATTCGAGCGCGTGAAAGCAATTGGACAGGCGTAGTTTTTTCGGAAACAGATAGGATTTATAACGAATGGCTAAACAAGAAGAATGGAAAATCAAATATCGAATATTCAGCGATCGGGGGTAATCAGTACAGAAAATCTTCCTCAGACAAGGAGTCAAGCCGTAACGCTCTTGAAGAGCTCGCCAACTCAATATTGGGACAGTATTAACCCAAAAACACAGGTAGACGTATTCGAATCGCTTGATGATTGCGAGCTGACGATAAAGGTTATTGAGCGTGAGTTCGGCACCGCGTACTTAAATGCTATTCTTGTTAAGGCTATGGTTTCGTTTTTGAAGTTTTATTCCGTCAACAATTCGATGGATGCTTATCAAATAGCTGATACGATCAACTTGATTACCGAAACATATCCTTACTATTCGCTTGATGATTTTAAGCTGTTTTTTAAGAACGCAAAAAGGGGTATGTATTCGGATGTGTACGGAAGGATAGACGGAAGCGTTATAATGATGTGGTTGCGAAAATACGACCTAAACAGGGCGGAGGAAGCCAAAAGCATATCAATAAGATCGCAGGAAGCTTTTAAGAAAAACGCTGATACGGAAAGCTTGGTAAAGGGTACTACGTACGAAGAGTACATTAATTTAAAAGAAAGAGCAAAAAGAGGGGATAAGGAGGCTATAAACGAGCTTACAAACCCAGCTTACAGAAAATAATTAACGTAATAAATAAAGAGATCATGAATAAATTTACAGCAATCGGAAACGTTGGGAAAGACCCAGAAGTAAGGCTCCTTGACAGCGGTGTATCAGTAGCAACCGTCTCGTTGGCAACAACAGAAAGATCCTACAAAATGGCAAACGGTACAGAAGTACCGGAGCGAACAGAGTGGCACAACATTGTACTTTGGAAAGGTCTTGCGGATATTGCAGAGAAGTACATCAAGAAAGGTGACAAGATTTACATTGAAGGAAAGGTCCGGTATAGAAGCTATGACGACAAAGACGGTGTTAAACGCTATATAACAGACATTCATGTTGACAGCATGGAAATGCTAACACCGAAGCCAAAAGACCAGCAGACACAAGGAAATGCGCCACAGCAGCCGAGAGAATTTCTAAAAGATGATTTACCATTTTAACAACAGACATGAAATTAGAAGAAATAAGAGTAGATTCGCTTGTTTTAGCGGAAAAGGTATCATTCCTTGATGAACACGAAGTAAAAGAATACGCACGAGTAATTTACGAGGCTAAAATATGGGGAATGACGGTCAAATAAAAGAAGGGAGGTTTTAAGCCTCCCTTTCTGTTTTATGGATTTGCCATAAAGATAAGCAAATGCACGACCTTGGCATCCGTCAATATCGTTTGCAAACATGCAGTCTGCAAACTTTTTTTTCTTTCATTTTTGTTATTTTTAATTATCAATACTGCCGTCTTTCGGCTTTGCTTCTTTTAGTATATTTATTATCTTATTCATCCTATCATTGTCAAGCAATTTGAGCAAATTAAACATATCTTCTTTTGCCTTCGCCTTTTCCTTATCTTCAAGATTTTCAAATACGCTTCGAAATTCAATAAAAGATAGATAAGCTCCCATTGCTATTGTAAATGGAGGGAATAAGGGGAAATATGATAGCATCCCTTTTGTTTGGAATATGTATATTGAAAGCATTATAAAAGAATCAATAACACCAACAGAAAACAAGGAGTTAAAGTACTTGCAGATCTTATCAACCGTTCTTCTGAATCCAACGCTTGACCTTTGTATGCCAGCTTTTCTCGCTTTTCTAACGCCAGAAAACAAGTCTCCGCAAATTGAAAGAAGGACTAATGCAGCGCATATTCCATAAACAAGTATGGGTAATTGAAATTCTTTTATCATGCCTTCCATATTTTACTCAACAAAATAAAAATATAGTTCTTCTATTGCATCGGATGGATTTACCATCATTCCTCTCCCGTAAGCGTTTACCGATTCGTAAGGCTTCGGCTGCTCTGATCGCTTCAACTCTTCGTATTCTTCAACCGTAAATCTTTCGCGCTCAAAGTCCATTGCACCGTTGATTTTGCTGTTGATAAACGTGCTCATTGTTTTTTCAAACTCAGCTTTCATCTTCTCGAACTTCTCTTTGTCAGATGCGTTCAATTCTTGTTCACGCTCCGCAAGGCTTTTCAGTTCATCGCTCGTTGCTTCTTTCCCGGCAAGGTCTTTCTCTTCCTCGTATTGCTTAATAGCACGTTTGTACTTAACGCGGATTCCGAGAATCTTTGACCTAAGCTCGGCAGATACTCCGTTTGTTGCTACTTGGCTTAGTATTGCATAAGCCGTCATTAACTCTCTTAATGTAAATTCCTTCTTCATCTCGTTATGCTGTTAATGATGCAAACATTGCCTTTACCATCTCGCCTACTTGCTCAACCGTCTTGTTCGGGATGCTTCCTACGCTCATAGAAAACCCGTCCGCCCGTACTTCAACGTTCCCGACAGCGCGGTTTAAGTCTTTTGAACGGAACCCGGAGCTAACCAAGATCGGTTTGCCGAACTTCTCCCGAAGTGGGTCAAGAACATTCTCGGTCAAGTCAACTAATGACGATTGCTGAACGGCATCCGGCTTATTCTCAATTCTCCTTGTCTGAGCAACACTGCTGCGTGTAAGCTCTTCAATAGTAAAATACTTCATTTTGTTTCCTCCTTTGCTTTACTCAAATACTCACCAACAGCCTGTGCAATCTCTGCCGGCTCTGTCTTGTGTTTTGCGATCTCAATTGCGAGAGCTGCCACCTCTTTATAATCCCCTCGCACCTTTTCATCTGCTTTCTCATAGATACTCTTTAACTCAACGGCACTTATACCAAGAGCACCAAGCAGTGTGATAACCGGGAAGATGGGAACCGACCAACCGTAATAGCAAGTCAAATACCATATACCACCGATCTGCATGGCATCGATCACCGTAAGAGCAATCATTGCATTGTAATACCTGGCTATCTTATCAATAGTCTTTTTGTACCCGAAGCTAGAGCGTACCTCTCCACGTGTACGAGCCTTTCTAATACCACTCCACAGGTCGGCAAGTATCATAATAAATACTTCAATGTAGATGCCGAAAAGCATCCAGCCGACAACAAACAATTCATCCAATCCTTTCATTTGCATTTTATTTACGTTTATACCTTGTTATAATTACACCAACTTAAACTATACCTACATAAAGCGATTGTGTACAGATAATCAATTCCCTATCTTTGCAAAGAATTAATTAGTCATAAATTCATTACGTAGCTATATTTAAGTTAGTGGAAACTCCGCCCGGTCTGTGATAGGTCGGGCGGTTTTCTTTTACTTTCTCAGATACTGAACCCACGAAAAGAAGTTACGTCTTTCAGGGTAACTTGTATCGCTCTCTTTCCAATAAGCCTCTCTCTCGAAGGAGATGTTCCGATACGCATTTCCTTCCATGAATAGCCGTACAATCCATTCTAATACGTACCACAAGTAGAAGAAGATATAAAGCATCTCTCTCATTTGTTTCGTATGAATACTCTCATGGGTAATTGTCTTTTCGTCAATCTTAGCGTTCCCTCTGACGAATAGAACCCCGAAAAGGTTGATAGCCTTATATCCCGGGAAAGGGATTACTTTGTTTCTTATGATTTTCATAGGGCTTGATTTTACTCGGTTGCCTTAACTGGTGCAGGTGCCAACAACGCTGCGACATCGGAAAGAATCTGCTCAAACACTACGACGTGCGGTGCAATCTCTTCGCCCTCTTGCAGGCTGATCTGCTTGTTGCCCGATTCGCGGAACATGATACCCACGGACTTCCGACTCTCAACTGTCTGTTTACCTTCTGGCGTCTCAACCTCTTCCGATACCTTTTTATTCACATCGCAATGCAGCTTTACAAGCTCATTGCCGTTTAATTTGTAAGTTACTCCATAAGCGTAGCCATCTGTGATTACTTCGCCTCTTACCTCTGTGGTTCTTGATGTTTCTACTAACATGATGTTTGATTTTTATTGATGATATTGTCTAGGATAGGGCAAACCGCTTCTGCGATAAATGCCTTAAAGTCCTTTCTAATGTACTTGTTTAGTACGACAGCCTTTGCTGCGTCTACTTCGATTTCTCCCTCTGTAAAGAGATCACGAGAGATTTCCAACTCTCCGACGTCTTGCGTGTTATTGTAGATGTCGTTAGCCAACTCTTGTGATAGATCGAACTCCTTAGTAGTGCGATCAATTGCTGTTACTTTGATTTTTCTAAAGTCAATTTTCATTGTTTTGTTATTTTATTGTTAAAACTTATTTCGACCAAATATCATTACTTGAAATTCTGCCGGGTCTTTCTCGCCACCGCCATCATCTTTAAATTGCAATGCAAAAGAGTTGGCAGAATGGTTAAAGAAACCAACCGTAGTATTATACCAGTTCCAACTATCGCGAATCTGAGCATTGCCAATCGCATGAACAAAGTAATCCACATGACCAAGGTTGTGCGTTATTGTGTAACATCCGCTCTTTGACCGTGAGATAGTCGGAATCATTCTACGACCGGAGGCGTCTAGCCCCAACCCATCACCCCACGATCTAACAAGGGCAGGATTCCAGTTTGAACAACTATACTGCCCACACCATAAAACCCCGGGCGCGTTCCAAACCTCACTCGGTCGCTGCATGAATTGATGTCCACCGGCACTTTTGATTGCCATACCTTCATTTTGTGCTGAGATAGAAAGTCCTATTGCTTTAGAACCTGTTGTGCTTAAACGAAGGCAATTGCTGTTGTCGTTTCTAATCGACATAAAAGTATCTATTTCTCCATTTATCCTTAAAAATCGATACCCGTCAATCTCAATCCTTAACGAAGCGGAATCCGTATCATTACAAGTTAAGCTGTTATTCGATGCAGTCCAACCGCCAACTTTAGAATTACCCGTTACTGTTAGGTTCGTAGCTGTCACATTGGTAGCGGCAAGTACGCTTGTAACGATTGCAGTTGCGTTGATTAGATTTGTTTTGATATACCCACCCTCGATAATGGTAGTATCTAACTTAGCGAGACCCACAAGATCGCTATACGCTAAACCACCTAATGAATTGGTTAGGTTTGTTATCGCTGCATTGGCAGATGTAGCAGATAACTGAGCGTTGGCAGCGTCCGTTATAGCTTTGTTAGCGGTATTCTGTGCCGTTCCTGCTGCTGCACCTGCGGCATTGGCCGCGTTCTGTGCGTCGTTAATCTTTCCTTGTGCATCGGATGCCATTGAGCTAAAGGTAATCTTCCCTGTGAGGTCAAATTCTTTGCCGAAAAGCGTTATCTTATTCGCTGTGATTGTCATTCCTGCCGATACGTCTCCAGCTGTAACCTTCAGACCTATTTCGGTAGCATGCACGCGTAGTTCTGCTTCGGTACTGGTTACTCTTCCGCTCAATGTGTTTAGATCGGATTTAGAGGCTTTGAGTCTGATTTGATCGGCTTGTTGTAATATTGCCGACTCTGCCGAACCGACACGCTGACCAAGAGCGTTAAAATCATTTTGGGAGACTTTAAGAGAGATACTATTGCTTAATTGTGTGATGCTTGTAGATACTTCCGTTTTTGTTGGATATTTACCTGCCGCATCATTGATTGCCGCCTGCTTAGCCGCATCTGCTTTATTCTGTGCGTCAAGTTTCGCCTCGGCTAACTTCGCCTGTGCGTCCGCAATGGCGCGCTGTTCTTCGGCTGTGACGATACCATCAGCGTATGCACTTGCTTCGGTTTTAGCGAGTTCAGCCTTTGCGATTGCGACCGCTTCGGCTGCGGCTTGGGCTGCGTCCGCTTTGGCTTGTGCGTCTGCGGTTACATCTTCGGGGGCGGGTGTCCAGTCGGTTGGCTTGTTGCCGAGTTCGAGTTTTACGTATGTTATCTGTATTTTCTGAGTGGATATTCTTCTTCGATCATCAAATAGCCAAGAATTTGGATCATGCGGATAGGATTTAATTATTATGCTATTTAACCCGTTTTTAAGTTTAAGATTCAAGCTTTGGTTCTCCAAAAAATAGAAAGAAACATCATCACTCTCTAATAATCCAGATACTTGAAAGGACAATGTTACTGTTTCTCCTTCGTATTTTGATGCTATTTCCGCTCGAGCAACATTAAAGTATGTGTCAATTTGATTCGAGAATGATATCTCTACACCATTATTAATAAGTGAAACATTCCTACCGATAATATATTTATTCAACAAGAGATTCCGCCCGCCTATTTGCAAGCCGTCTACCTTTCCATCCGCATAAGCGTTGGCAGCGTCCTTTGCTTCCTTTGCCTTGGCATCCGCATACGTCTTTGTCTCGGTAATCTTGCTTTCAAACAGCCCACCCGCTACCGTGAACTCTTGAAATAATCGCGTTACCGTATCGGCTTTTGCTTGTGCGACCGATGCTGCGTTCTGTGCCGCTTCGATTTCGCCCTCTACGCTCTTACCGTTACGAAGCACGAATATACCCTTCAAAAATACATTCATCGCATACAGACCGTAACCACTCGGCTGGAAGTCAGCAGGAAAATCGGTGTCGGTAATACCGTCTAAGCATCCTAAAATTGCTTTATTCTTTCCGACCAAGCTCGTTGAGTTTACCCCATCCATCACAGAGATACGCGGCTTGCCATCCTCCGAAGCGGTTAAGTAGATTAAGCCTTGACGGGCTTTATTCGTTGCGTTGCCCATCTGTACCAAGTCGTCACCAACTGCAGGCACGGCTCCGTTCGTGAACTCTGATTTGAGCACAAGAATAGAATTACCGCTAATCGATGATACACGAACCCAGTAGTATTTTGCTTGACCACCGTTGAATACTTGACAACGAACAAAGTCGTCAACGACGAACTGCATATCGCCCTCAATGCCGATCACGTAGTAGACAGGTGAGCCCGTTGTTTCGGCTACGGACTTAATGCGGCCGTTGGCGGGAGATATCACCAAACCACCGTTAACCGAACGTACCTTCGAAATAATCATCTCGAAGGTCGTCATTACCTTGCGCACTACGATGTTGTCTATTTCTAAGTTCCAATCACCGTTGAGAGCCTTTGAAATCTTGAAGCCTTCGCCAGTTAAGCCGGGAGTGAACGCTTCGGAGCTTACGTAATCTTTGATAATCGTGCGCATCATGGTAGCCACGTGCGAAACGTTCAGATCGTATATCTCAGCGAGTGCCTGAACAAGCAGGTTGAGAGTTGTTATTTTACCGTCTCCGCTTACCGTGGTCTTTCCGCCGGCTGCCGTCAAACCCTTCGCAAATTCAATCACCTCGGCAGCTGTATCACGCTTGGTTCGACTGATAGCACGATCTTCTATCTCCTTAACACTACGCAAGGCAGACAAAGCAGCATCGTCGGTTAGCTCTACATTATCGTCTTTCTTGATTAACTTGACACCGCCCGACAATTTAGGTACTAACACCCCGTTTTTCTGTTCGAGTATGTATAGCATCTTATCTTCAAGGCAGGCAATCGTTTGCCCCTCGTATGGTACGTACTTCTTCTCGGTGTTGGCTGCATACGTGGTAATGTCAGCGAGCGTACGCATCACTGAGGTTACATCAAGAGGTTGCCCGTTCTGTCGAGAAAACGAAAAAGGAATTGCCGCACCTTGGTATATTATTACATCGCTCATGACTTAATTAAATTTACTGTGTAGTTATCCGTTGCATCTTGTAGGCTCTCTATGTCGTTCACTATCGCACAACAGGTGTAAGGGATAGGTAACTTATTATTGTCTCCGTTTACCTCGTTGATGGTTGATACCTTGATTTGTCCCATTGGTATGACGATACCACTTATTACACCGTCGTAGACTAATTTCGTTAACGTGTATTCGGCAGGGAAGCAGAAGATGATACGCTTCACTCCGCGCTGAACAGAGAATCTGAAAGAAGTTGAAAGCATGAACCCCGAACTCGGTAGCGAACGAACAGAAGCCGAATCGGTAGGTATCGCATTGGCTGTGCCGGCAAACCGTTTTCTACGAGCGTTGACGCTGATCGTAGAGGCCAGAGACAAGGTAGGAAGGTTATCGGTTTCGTTGGCTTCGAAGTCGGCAAATGCCTTGTAGGTTTCGTTCTTCTCCATGAAGCCCGTTAGTACACGTGTGGCGGTCATATCTCCTTTATCATCTGGATCAGAGAACACGAGCAATGTCTTTACGTTATCATCGTTCATGTAGTGCCCTTCAAGTAAGGCCCCGTTGTCTTTCTGATTGGCAATATAAGTGAGAGTTCCTTTGGCTGAACCTATCTCTACGTCATTGGCTGTGGATATTTTCCCTAAAAATGTCGCAGGTTCGGGCTTGTAAAGCATCGTTCTAAATATCTGCTCGTAGGTAAGACCTTTCTTTAAGGTGTTCCCGGTTTCGATGTGCCCGGTCTTGGGGGAGTTGACGCGGATGTCTTTCGATAGATCTGGCTTTGATGTGTCGATAAGCTCAAGAGTCCCCTCCATAACCCTACCGACCCTTTCAGCTGTATTCTCTCCTTGTCCGGATGCGTTGCGCACTTGTTTGGATAGTAATCTTAAATCGTCTATTGTATCGCTCATTCTCCGATTATTTTATATACCGTTCTGTTTGCCTTTAAACCTCCCTTCCCTTTGTATAAGGGAAACTTATCTTTGTTGTCGTTAAGATACCTGACGCACTCCTTTAAATAGCTGTCAGCAATCGAGAATGCATCGTTGTAGGCGGAAACCTTTTCTTTGTATGCTGCACTTGAAGAGTATTCCGAATCCTTTACTGTAGTGCCAAAGCGCGTCACATTGTAATCACCGTTTTTCATGATACGGGCAAAAGAGTAGTACGCTAATGCCTTTTTTATTCCTACAAACGTGCGTTTGCTTCCGCAGTAGTCATACTCTCCACCATTAAGTAGATCGAAATAGTTGGATGGGCTTGTTTTTAAGTCGAGAAACAAGCCGTCACCGAGTGCGCTCTTGATGTCTATATCTTCGGACTCTCTCACGTAGACAAGAATCTTTTTTTCGTCCATTTGGGTAGACATACCACGTGATAGGGTTTGAACTTCGTTAGCCGTTATTAGGAGTGGTTGCATTTCGTATGTATTTTAATGGTTCGACGCTGTAATTGCCGGACAAGTTTACTGGCTCATGCCAAAACTCAAACAGCTTGGTGAAAGATCGCTCAATCATTCGCTGCTGCTTGCTGACGATGGAGTTGTAGTACTCAAATGCATCTTCTAAGATATCACCGCTAAATCCTACCTTTCCGATGCGGATGCAGTACCAAGGTTCTTGACCGAAAGCCGAATAGATGTGTTCTATTGTGCTCGCTTCGGTTACAGTGAATGTTTTATCGTAGTTGGATGTTTTGAGTTCGACGAATTCGGGCTTTTCCTCATCGTTTTCGATGGTTACTTCAAGAATCTTACCTGCGTTCGTGTCTCCTTGTAGACTTTGTATGGTGTCTGAGAAGCCGAAATCTTCATCATCGTCAGAATCTTCCTCGCCATCGTTCACTCTTTGACCTTTTTTGGTTACAATCATACCAGCAGGAAGGAAATTACACCGTACATTCCTGTATTTTACATTGGAAAGCCCTTCATCCGTGCTCATTTCTGTAACAACACGGTCTGCTTTTGGGCGAGGATATGCGTTTCTTCCAGCACCGGACACGTATAAAACTTGACCTTTGTAGTTATCAATACCTCCGGCAGCTTCGATTTGAGCTAAAACAACCGATTTTATAGGGCTAAAGACGTCTATAAAGTCAACTGTTTCCTTATTTACCTTAACAACTGTGCCTCCCCTTGTCTTTTTACCTGTCCAATCTGGGTGAATTGCGATCTGACCTACATGTCCGAAGCTATCTTCTTCAAGCAATCGGCAGTTTTCGAAAGGAATGTGGTTCATTTCCACAATCTCACCGAGCATATTGTAGTTGATGTGTATCGCCAACCCATCGTATTCGGCTACATCGGAGCAAACAAGAGCGTGAATATCGTCAATGGTATCGCCCCTCCTGTTTACTTCGACCTTTGAAAATACAGTATCAAGAAAGCCATTGCCCTCAATGAAGTTGGCGTACCTCTCGTTGCACTCACTACCTGTTGAACTTGCAGCGATGATGTTATGAAGGTTTTGAGGGTAAAGGTTGTCATCTCCATACCCTTGAATGTTTAGTTGCCGTAGATAGCTTATATCGATACGCTGCTTCGCTTTCTTTTTGAGTTCTTTAACTTGCATGATACTGTTGTTTTATTGTTTTTCTTCTGTGATAATCTCTTCGGATGGTTTCACTTGCTCTGCCATTCGAGTTTTCGGATTTGGCGCATAGTGATCTTCGGGGATTTTCGAGAAAAGGTTTGCATCATCTGGATGATCGGTCAAGTACTTTCTCGCTACTTCATCCGTCAGATTTGCATTCGTGTAAAATTCATCGCTTCCAAACTTAAGTTGCAGAAGCACGCCATTTTTCAAAGCGTAGTTGCATTTCTCTTTCATTTTTTCGTATTTTTTAATGTACAGCATCATTTCAATGATAGCATCATTATAACAATCTCTGCACGATGTTTTAACAAACTCTTTGTCAAGTACTTCTTTGTAAAGTTGCTCTACGTCTTGCATATTAGAAGCAGAGAGGACTTTACACCCTCTCAACTCTTCTAATTTCTGTATAGCATCTACTACTTTCACAATGCCGGACTGGTTAAAGTTCCCACAAGTGCTTTTGTAGCTTCGTAGCTTGTCTTAAACAAGAATACGGCAGACTTAGGAGATTTGGCTTCCTCTAAGGTAACCATCCATCCGCCTACGGTATCTTCGCTGTACTTGTTGTTCTCGATGGCTGTTGCCGTGCAGCCTTGGTAGAACCCGTAGATTTGGAAAGCCGCATCGCCCGGTGTGGTTTCGCGCTGCATTCCTTTGTACTTGTTCTCCAACACCAACACGTACGTACCATTTGCCAATCCGTCAATTACATCTTGACACACATCTGGGTCGTTGGCGAGGATAACGATTGATACTGTATTGGTAAACGTGTTGCGATAAGTTCCCGCAGCCATTGTGGTAGCTGTTCCTGTAAAAGGAGTTTTACCAGGTACAACAACCTTAAACCCTTTTTTGCCTTTTTTCAAAGCAAGAGTTTCAACTACATTCTTTCGCGTAGTGTTAAACACGGTAGCCGCAAAATCAACATCCGCGCGGTTCATGATAACCCCTTCTTGCTCCAACCCCTCAATAACGGGGTCGGAACATGAAGGAACTACGTCTCTTTTAATTAAATCATCACATAAAGCCATAGTTTTCCCTTTCTTTTAGTAAGCTAATTGGAATAGGTTATCTTCTCCGATCAAACAGCCGAGCTTTCCGGAAGCATAAACGTAGTTTACGCGGTCTTTCTTCTCAAACCAAATATCCAAGTTGGACACAATGTCGTTAGCTGGAGTACCAACCAACAGTTGAGAAGGCGAACCAAACACGGCACGGTGAGGAAGATTTAATGTAGCTCCGTTGTTCTGGTACTTCTCGATGAATCTATCCCAGATTGAAACTCGGTAAATCTTGTGACCGTCATACTCTGTTACATCCAATCCTTTGAATACTTGCTCCCATGTGAGGATAAGTTTGTACTCTCTTGCAAGGTCTCTTGTAAGAGCATCTGCAAGAGACTTAGTACAGAATACTCCTGCGCCATCCATTGATGCGATACGAGGGTCTGCGTTGCCAAACATGTTTTGGAAAATACCGATAGCTACGCCAGCTTCGCGGATTTTGCTTTTCTGCAATGCGGTTGTTGCTTCGCTGTTGGCTGCAACGGTTGTCTTTTGAGATGCGTTAGCTGCACCGATGGCAAACAGTTGCTTGAAGAATCCGTTACATGTCTTGAACAGCTCAACATCTACACCAGCGGTGATGCTTCCCGATGCGGATGCGAGTTTTGCATCTTTGTCACCGAACCAAACGAAACGCCAGAACATTTTGCGAATAGCTTCGTCCAATGCCGGATATACAATGTTGTCCATATACTCAGTAGACGAAAGGTCTGCGATCTCTGTGCCTGTTTTCAGGCAATATTCAGCGATAGTACCTTCGAGTTCATCATAACACCACTTCAAAGGAATTTGCCATTTGCCGATCTCCCATGTTTTTTCAGCAGCCGAAATGGTTGCTTTCTTATAGGTGGGGTCACATCCAGCTCCAGCCCAACCAATGTCTGACATCTCGCCCGTCCACCCTAATTTATCACCGTTTTGTACCGACTGACGAAGTGTGAAAAAGTCCTCTAACTTCTCATCCATGAAGTTAGTCATGACCAAGAGGTCTTTTAGATTCTTGATCGCCCCGTTATCGGGAGTTAATTGTTTAAAGTCTTGATAGTTCATCTTTTTACCTTATTTTCTGTTACCGTACTTGTTTTTGTTTCTCTCTCTGGCTTCAGCAAGCTTCTTTTCGATCATGCTTACAGGCTCATTTTTCTTTGGCTCAAACTTTTCCGTTCGTCTTGCCGGAGTGTATGTACTTTGGATTTTCGACAAAGCTTCAAGACCTCCAATTTTTGCAACGGCTGCAAGAACTTTGTTGTCGTCCTCTGTCTTTGCTCCAGCTTTCAATGTAGCGATCTCGGCTTTCAATTGTTCGTTCTCTGCCTGCAAGGCGTTCATGTCGGGGTTCGTAACTTCTTCTTTAATCTCTGTGATTACACCGTTTTCAACTGTGACCTGTCTGCCGTCCTCCAAAACAAACTCACCGTCTGGGCTTGCTTGGTCGCCTACTTGAATGTCGCCTTCTTCTCGCTCAACGGTTAGTTCAACTCCTGTAACGGTAGTGATAACCATGTCAACGGCTTGCGGTTCGTCATTAACTACACCGAGAGCAACACCCAACTGTCTAAAGGCTGCTGCAATTGATGGTTTTTCTTTCTCTTTCATGTTCTCTTGATTTTTATTGTTAATAATTGGCACTTCCTTCTTAACGGCAGATGCTGGCTGGATAACGTGAGAAACAAAACCAAGCTCAACGGCTTTATCGCCACCGAACCAATCATCAAGATTCATTTGTGCTTCAAGTGCGATGCGGTCTTTCCCTGTGCGCTCTACATATAAGTCGATCATTTTGTTTTTCTCGTTATCCAACGCGTCAGCATACTGTCTTAGTTTTGCTTGATTCATGTCTCCGGATATACCACCGGGGAAGTATGGCGAATGAATTAATAGTTGTGCGTGTTCGTTCATTGTTCTACGCTCCAATGGGGCGGACAATAAGATAATGGTTGCGG
>JAAENC010000504.1 GCA_024224815.1 Chloroflexota bacterium | reverse complement strand
TTGGTTTAGGCGCATACTTTCGATTGCAGATTTTACATTTATACAGTTGGCTGCCTGAAGAGGTCTTGCCATTCTTGACTTGCGATTTCTCATTTGCACAGTGTGGGCATTTCATCATAAATCATTTATATCATGCCTATAGAACTAGTCACTCTACAGACATCCTTTATTGCCATAATCTTAATCTAAAGCAGCACTTCCATTGATTTATGGTGCGACACTTCCACCAACATGCTGTTTCGCTAAGCCTTGCTATAAACCTGTTGCTTCACGTGCATGCACATCATATTATAAACCTACGACCTTCGGGCTAAAAACCTGACTAGCTAATTACATGGTCCATAATGACAAAAGTTTTTTGTGTTTTTTTGTGAACATGCCCCGACCACAGGTCAGGGTTGTTGTCCACGACATAGAGATAGTCGGTACAATAACCTCGTGTTCTTCTTTAAAAAACAGTCCAGTTGTATGTATCCCTGCCCTTGTGGATATTTTTCCGACCCAGAACGGGCCTGTACTTGCTCCCACCAAACTGTCACGCGCTATCAAAAACGCATCTCTGGCCCCATGCTCGACAGAATTGATATTCACATCGAAGTCCCGAGAGTTGATTTTGAGAAGCTTTCTGACAATAGAAGGGGAGAAGCATCGGATGAGATTCGTGTTCGGGTAGAGGCTGCACGCCAAAAACAGAGAGAGCGTTTCACTGGGCTAAATAACGGGGTGATGACGAATGCCGATATGCGCGTGGCAGAAGTACGTCAATTTTGCGAATTGGATGCTGAGGGACAGACTCTTGTTAAGGCTGCAATGACCCAGCTCCAATTGTCCGCGAGAGCCTATCACCGTATTTTGAAATTATCACGCACTATTGCAGATTTGGCGGGGGATGAGAATATCCAATCCACACATCTGGCAGAGGCGTTGCAGTATAGGCCGAAGGGAATGATGGTGTGAACTCTGTCTGATGGGGGCTTTTGCGGCGAAAGCAATAGAAAAGTTAAATCAAACACCCCCCATATCAAGATGTACGGGGAGTGCTTTTCTTTACCGTAAGTTTGATTTTACTTTGTGTTATCGCTCTCTTCCGGTGCAATGCCTTCTCTAAAAGCCTTGATGCCGCTGCCGAGCTCGCCAGCAATCTTTCCGATTCGCCCAACGCCAAAGAGTAAGATGACGATGGTCAGAATAATGATCAGTTCAGTTGTTCCCATTCGTAGGGGCATGATATTTCTCCTAAATTTCTTTGAAGCCGGATGTTTTTAGGACATCGGCATTTTTTGTGATGGCAAAAGCTTCGCAGTGGGGCAGTTTTTCAACCAAATCCAGTTTTCCCATCACCATCGCCGCTGTTGCCAGCCCATCGGCCAGCATTACCGAGGGCGCAAGGACGGATACACTCGCCAGTTCGGGCGATGAGTGGCCGTTATGCGGGTCTATGATGTGGTGGTTTGCAAAATCGGGGCTGTAGGTTTGCAGATAGTCGCCGGATGTGGCGAGTGCCTGATTTTCGACATTCAGTGTGGTTAATAAGTTGCCCATTTCTGCACGGGGGGCTTGCAACCCGATCTTCCACGGGGCGTGGGGGGCTTTTTCGCCCAGCACCATTAGGTCGCCGCCCGCTTCGACCATGACATTTTCAAAGCCAAAATTTTGCAACTCAGCTATACCTTCGTCCACGATGAAGCCTTTGGCGATGCCATCTAGCGTGATGGACATGCCCGGCTGCTCGAAGCGCAGGGCGTTTTCTTCGATTTTGAGTTTACGATAATCTACCAAAGCAAGCGCTTGCTGGATTTCTTCATCATCAGGCAATCTTTTGTTGGATTGATAAAGAGAAAGCAAGGGATGGATGCTGACGTCGAATGCGCCATCCGTTAGTTGACTGAGTTTTTGCGATTGTTTGAGTACCGTTAAAAGGGCTGGGTGCGGATCGTGCGTGACCCCGGCTTGGTTCAGTTCCGAGAGCTGACTGCTCGGCAAAAAGAGACTGAGCACGCTTTCGTGGGCAGACATTCGGGCAAAGCAGCTGTTAATTGCAGCGGAAGCAAGTTCCGGGTCAAGTCCGACTGCCTTGATGTTGATGAGGGTGCCCATCAGCAGACGAGTCTCGCTGATAATTTCATCCGCTGGTAGGGAATCCAATCCCAGTTTTAATGCCGCACCTGCGGCGCCGCCCACGGCAACGATCTTGAGAAAGTCTCTGCGGGTAATTTTCTTTGGCATATTGCTAATTTCCGAGTATATGAGTGATGATATTTTGGGCAATCTCGATGAGAATTAGCCCCGTGCCGAGGAGCACGAAGACCATCAGGATTTTTTCTTTGCTTTTTCGAGTATCCATTTTCTTACCATGCGAATAAATTCGTCTACGGGGCCGATGGGGCAGAGATAGGTGCACCAGGGGCGTTTGATGAAGAGGGCGGCGATGAGAACGATGCCCAGCAGAATAAATTGTGGGTTTGAACCGACGAGGGCAAAAAGGGTGCCGAAAATCTCGTAGCTGGTCAGGCCCGGGCTGCGGAAAAGCAGAGCAACGAGAATGGCAAACCAAACAACGCCACGCCGCAGCCATTTGAAGAAGTTTCTGTAGCGCCCCGCGGAGTAGTTTTTTGCGCCGCCGATGGCACCCATGCATTCTTGCGCCGCGCCGAAAGGACAGAACCACTGACAGTAGGGATTTTTATTATCGACGGTGAAGACGAAGAGTATTCCACCGATCATCAGGTACCAGTAGAGGTTGCTTTGCCATTGGGGCCAGAAGCCCAGCAAGACCTGATTGACCATCGAAAGGGTGAGCGGTTTGTTGTATATGAATCCCAGCACGACCATGCCGACCAGTAAACCAGCCCAGCGAAGTTGCTTTTTGTATTTGAAGTTGCGCTGATGCCCAAAATAACCAACGCCGAAGAGGGCGAGTAGGGCAATTTCTGGTGTCCCGAATGCAATTTTTGGCTTGGGCGTAGGCGGCACAGAATAACCAAGCTGGTTGGCGGCAATACTGCGACTGCCCTCCAAAGCGGTTTCTGCGATGGCTCTGGATGTGTAGGTGGCGCTGGTTACGCCGTCTACGTCTTCGCCGAGTTGGAAGGCGTCTTCATAGCTCTTGCTCAAGAAGGATTTGATAAATCCGCTTTCGTTGACTTTGCGAAACCAGGAGGGCGTCTCACGATGCTGAATGACGGCCATGCCCGTGATGGTGCCTTCGAGATCAACTGCAACAGCCAGTTTGAGTGGACCACCATAACCGTTGGATTCGCCAATGCCGATATAGCCGATAGGAGCTTGAACATTCGCATCGTCATAAGCGGCGTAGGAGATGGCGTCCAATTTCTCGAAATGGCTGGCTTCAGGCATGGCTTCGTGCAGGTATGGTTCAACATCGGCGTTTTCGAGTTGGTAGCCGATAATCCACGCAATTATGATGGAGATGATCGCTAAAAGCCCCAAAAAACGCTCTGTGTTTTTTTTATTCTTGTTGGACTTATTTTGTGGTTTGATTTTGTCGGTCTGTAAGGTTTTCATTTATTACTCGTGCGCGGCATGGTGACGGCAGTGCCCACATAAGCGCCCACGGTGATGGGAACGAGCAAGCTGGCGGGCATGAGCAGCACGACCAGCAGCACAACGGCTAAAGGTTTGCGCAGCATGGCGGCGGTTGTGGCGGCCATCGTCGCCATTGCGCCCACCATCGGGTCAACGGAGGGGATTAAGTAGGCCACGCCCATCCCTATTGCGGCACCGGCGAACATCATCGGGAAGAATTCACCGCCTTTCCAGCCGGTGGTCACCAACAAAGCAACAGCCAACAACTTTGCCAACCCGATAACGATCAGGAGCCAGCCACCCATCTCTGCACCTTTTGTGAAGAGGTCGTTCATGCCTGTTTGACCGGAGAAGAGGACGAGGGAGGAGAAGGTTCCCAGTAGCCCCAACAGCAAGCCACCGAGCAGCCCGCGCACGATCTTACTGGATATTTGGCTGGGTACGCGGTGGTGAAGTTGGTCGTGAACCCAAAGAAATCCTGCGCCAAGCAAGCCGCCCAACAAGCCGAAGGGGATGGCGATCAGCAGGTCGGTGCCGTTGCGGGGAGCGGCATAGGGCAGAAAGTCGTAAGTGACACCGAGGGTGTCTCCCGCTAAAGTGATCGTGACCAGCAACCCAGCCAAACCGGCGAAGATGCCGGGAATCATCGTCCAGGTGCGGGGGAGTTCGGTGCCGTCATCCGATTCTAGCGGGAGGGCGGCACTTCCCAATGGGGAGCGGAAAAATGCTCCCAACGCGCCGCTGACGCTGAAGTAGGTTAGGGCGTAGGCTTGCTGGGCGCTCATTTTGAGTTGGCGGGAGATGTAGGTTCCCAATCCCCCAGCCAAACCAATGAGAGCAGCTTCAGGGCCAAGGGCGCCGCCGAAGGAGAGCGAGACCAGAGAGATGACGACGCCGTGCGGGACGTGCGCGACGTCAAATTCGCCATTTGTCCGCACATCTTCCAATGCTTCTTTCATCGGTTTGGGCCAATCGCCGAGGAAATGTTGTCCCAGCCCGACGAGTAAGCCGCCGAGGGTGCAGATCAGCAGGGTGTAGAAGCGGAAGCCGCCGAGTTGATGGGGGATTTCTTCCCAGAGCAGTTCGACGAGCCAATGCTCCACGAGCAGAAAAAGGGCTGTTGCCAGCTCTACTACTGCACCCAAAATAACTGCGTAGAAGATGAGTTCGTAAAAGTTGCGGTTGGTGAGGGTAAGTAAAATAAACTTTTGGAAAAAATTAATTTGACATTCTAGCTTTTACAGAGCGACCAATTACAACGAACATAATAATTGCTGGCACACTCATGAACAACAGCCCCATCCATCCAGCTTGGGGTTGAAATTCCGCTAGTGAATGAACAAGGGTCTCCACTCCAAAAACTATTAAAAGAGTCCCCAAGCCGAATAACAGCCATTCAAACCATATTAGTTGAACACCTATCTTATTTAAATAATTTACAAAACTGACGATTAATCCGCCAATTATTGAGCCAAATACTAACCAAATAAACCATTCCATATTAATTCTCCTATCTGATTATGAACGTGATGGATCTAAGCCATACAATGGCAAATCTTCCATATCCCAGAAATCTTCGGGATTTTCTGCAAGCCCATATCCAAATGCATCATCTAGATCGCGAATGATGCCATTAAACATTGGCATTTTTGCAATTGATATCTTCACTAATTCATGCATGGTTGCTTTATCCATCTTGTTATATGGGCAAACTGCATGGCAAGACATACAGTTGGGGTGTGAGAAAAGGAAATCATAGCATTTTGCTGCGTCTTCATAAAATCCCTTTATTCCACCGCTATTCCACGGTCCGGCAACTTCCCATGAAGGCTCATCCGCCATGCTCAATGCACCAGAGGGACATGATTCTGCACACTTCTTACAGGTCTGGCAAAATCGCCAAATCCCAGCATCGATGGGCTTTGTTACTGCAACTGGCATATCCGTCAGAGTAAGACCAATTGTTCGGATTGCATTCCCCCATTTAGGTGAAACCAATCGGTTAGTGCGTGCCATTTCTCCCAATCCAGACAATACACCCCAGGCTGGAGCTGGGCCGAGAGACTCAGTGTGCCCACTTAAACCTTGGTAACCTAAACCACGTAAGAATATCTGTAAACGGGTATTGATATGTTGCACACTCGCATATGCCATTGCTTCGGGCCAGGGCATACCGCCGTATTCACCATTCTGTGTAAGGATCAAAGATTGTGGGATGGTGTATGTAATCATCCATAAATCTTTATTTGGAATTACTTTTTTCTCTTCTGTAGAATACCCCTGATCTACATCTTCAAAAACAATTTCTCTTCCATCTCCGTCAACACTATAAATAAGCTTCTTGGTTTTTTCTGTAAGTTTTACGAATCCAACATCAGAAGCACCAAAATAGCGCAATGCCACTCGTAATGTCTTAGAGTTTTCTTCGGGTGTACCATCCCACGGGGCTACACCAAACTCTTCGGGAGTAAAATAAGGCACATAAGGATTTTCCAAATTTATTGTTTCTTCAGCAGTCCAGCCAGCAGCATGTTCTATCCAACCATAACCACCTGCAGCAGAAAGCGCCCAGTCTCGCATGGATTGGCCAGGTTTTTTCGTTGATATCCCCTCATACATTGCATTACCATATTCTTCATTCATTTGACCTAAGCGTTCGGCACCAAGGTGTTCTTCTGCAGTCCAGAACAATGTGCGGCGTGAATCGTATCGTTCAATTTTGTCCCAATCTACCTCAACCGTTGGTTCATCCACTTCTCTTACCCACCATGGCATTGTTTTTTCAGCGTATTGGGAATCCATAGCTTCTTCTAGACTTTTAAAATTCCATTTAAAAGTAGAGGCGCCTAAGGCAGCCCCTCCAAGCCCTATAGTTTTTAAAAAACTACGACGACTCATGGGTTGAACTGTAGTTTTTTTTCTCGAATTCTTCATGCTAACTCCTTCAATCTTAAAATCAGATATCGTTACGATTATGGTAATTATGTAATATGTTAGCGAAGGATTTCACAAATGTCGTCATCGCCCCCAGGTGATTTTTAAACCCGAACATCACCTAAAAAGGTGATGTTCGGGCTAAAGCATGAGGTGTGGTTAATGCGAAACTATTCCAGATTTCCGCCCGATTTCGAGAGCTTGCGTACGATTTTTCGCCCCCATTTTTCGATAAATCCGCTTGATATGTGTGCGTAAGGTATTTTCGCTAATATTCAGTTTTGTTGCTGTTAGGGCATTTGAATTGCCCCTAGCCAGTTCACATAGCACTGCATGTTCACGGTTCGTTAGCCCAAAAACAAGGGTTGCTTTTCCTAGAAGGAGTTCTGAATCCATCTGAGTCTGAATCCGATCATTCAAATGCTCCAAAAAGGATAGGATTAGTTCATCCTCAGTACCTTGCCATTCTGGATAGAATTCAAAAAGTGGCTGCATAAAAGCCGCCCCTTCGATCAAGTACTGATGAATGCTTCCAGTGAGGGCTGCTTGACAAATGGATTTCCACAGTTTTTCTTTTGCACATAGCTTGTTCCCCGTCTCCCAAGCCAACAGGCCCTCCTGAAGAGATACTTCCAATAGGTCTAGGTATTGTCTGGATGATTCGGCATATTCCTTTGCCAAAAGTAAATGAGTTTCCACTTCCTGCCATTTCCCTCTTCTGCGATAATGCTTAACTTTTGTGATTTCTTGAAATGATGCTGAGATCATGTTCTCATCTGAGAAGGCAATATTGTGAGGATAGTCATCTGGACAAAGGAATGGCTTCTCAATCAGGTACATTGACGAAGAAAAATCCAACTGAATGGCATCGGCCTCGATTCTGGCAAGTTCTTGACGCAATAAAATTTCTTCCTTCTTGCTAGTCGGGTTTGATTGAACCATTCTCTCCATGTCTGCAATAGAAACTTTTGCCTCATCAACGTAATTGACCATGGTTAGACAGATGATTCGATTAAAATTAGCCGCAATCAATATCTCTCGTGCATCAATGTTAGGTAGATTCTGAAGAGCAACATTGAAATGCTCGCTAGCTGAGATGTAATCGCCAATTGATTTTTGAATTAACCCAAGTAAGAAATTAGCAATACCAAGAATTCCAGGGAAATTCACCTGCAAGTTGGGGATGGCCAATAAATGTAGACAAATCCGTCTCGCTTCATCAAAAACCCCTCCAATATATAATGTGCGGGATTGATAAAACAAAAACAGCAGGTATACAAAGAAAAATTGACTTTGATTCTGGATGGCTTCGGCAGCTTTTGCATACGCTTGGCCGGATTCATAAAATTCCCCTGCCTGATTGAATGCTATTCCCAGTCCCATATAGTTGAAGGCTAACTTCATTTCCTGGCCCTCGGGATGGCATGTAATGGATTCTTCCAGTAATCGAATCATCAGCTTTGGATTTTCCTGATCTGGTCCATTGCCAAAGAAATCACAGAAGGCCTTGATATTTAGATAATAACTATATAGAGAGGAAGTAGCTTCCTTAAGCGATGGTAGATCCACATGCTCCTCAAACCGAGTGAGCATTGTTTTTGATAGGATGAAATCATTATTCAACTGGGCACTATCCGCCCAGATTAAAAAGAGATCCGGGGCAAGCTCAAAAAAGGCCGGTGGTAATTGTCTTAACCAATAAATTACCTGGCCAGTCTGACCTTTAATCCAAAAGTGATAAAGATATTTCCTAAGCAACTCAGCGATTCGCTTATCACTTCCCGCCTGGAATGCTTGCTCAATGGCATCCTCGTAGAATTCGTTTTGTTCAAGCCAGTTGGAAGCTTTTAGATGGTTTATATTTTTCTCCGTGGGGGATTCAATTGCAAATTTATTGCTCAGAAGCTCAGCAAATAAATGGTGGTATCGGAACCAGATTCGATCGTCATCGAGAGAAATCACGAAGACCCCATTTCTATCAAATTTATCGACGATCTCCTGGCTGTTCTCGATACCCAATAAATAATTACAGATTTCCCCGTTGAACTTTCCCAAGATGGAGGTGACCATCAGGAAATTCTGGACGTTCTTAGGTTGATTTTCCAGGATTTCTTCAACAAAATATTCAGAGACATAACGGTTGCTTTTGAGGAATAGCGCTAAATTAATATTGGTTTTGTTGCTCTGCACAAAGGGCAATACAAGCATATTTAGCCCAGCTATCCACCCCTCAATGCGCTCATTAAGGGCTGCTACCTCTGGTTCACTGATTTCTTTTTTAAAATGGAATTTCAAGAATTCACTTACTTCTATGTCTTCAAATCGTAAGTCTGTGTCACTAAAATGAATCATTTCTCCGGAGGCGATTAAGCGAGCGAGATATGTTGGGTACCATTTCCTACTGGCAATTATCAATTGCATTGCAGGCGGTTGATGTTCAATCAGAAATTTTATTAAACTGGAGGTTTCAACATCGGATATTAAGTGGAAATCATCAAGCACAACTGCAAAGTGCTTCTGAACATCTACCAATTCATTAATCATTGATATTGCCAAATTGGTAGGGCTTGACATACCAGGAGACTGGATATTGCCAGTAATCGATTTGCCAAATTCTGGGATGACTGTTTGAATACTAGCCACCAAATAGGTTAAGAAGCTGATAGGATCGTTCTCTGTTTCGTCAAGAGAAATCCAACCAACGGGGCGCGTTGACTGGACAGCCCATTCGGTGATAAGGGTTGATTTTCCAAACCCAGCAGGTGCAGAGATGAAAATCATTCCTTGGTCAAGACCTTGGTTTATCTTCTTAACTAGATGCGGACGCTGAATTAAGTCTGGCCGGAGTGAGGGGATGAACAATTTTGTCTTTAGCAGGGCTTCCTTCCTCTATATTTACTAGTTTTTCTCTCTACAGTATATTATACAAGTAAATAATGAGTTCTCCTTCTCTGGTAAAGCTCTATCATTGAAGAAAAATGATCTATTGCGAAACAAACTAGAATCTCATTTTTTCCACCGATATGACGGTAGATCGTAGAGCGCAAAATATGAGACAGCATCTCTAGCTGCTGCGCAGTGGAACCCAATAGCCTAGATTCATAAGAACACCAACTCTCCATAAAATGGTGCCTATAAGATTGGAACCTGAGACCACAAGGTTATGAACCCAGTCTGGTAGAAGACACCTAAAAGCTCACTTAAATGAAAAAAGGGCTAGAGATGAAAATCCCGGCCTCTATAGAATGAGTTGGCTCACCCCTGAAAAGGTAAATCCACTGTCGGACAAGAGAACCAGCAAATTTGTCGCGCTTGCCCTCTTTATTAATCTGATAAAAATTGGCATGGAGCGGGGAGATTTTGAAGAGCGAGACCCTCTTTTAGCGGCACATACCGTGCTGGGGATGATCAATATGCCCTTTGTGCTTTACCACACTGGCCGAGTCGTTGCCCCCGTGTAAAGGATCAGATGGCAGATGAGATTTTTCCTAATGTGATGGATTATTTGAAAGGCAAGTGAAGGGAAGAACATTCTCTTGAAAGCGATGATGTTTGATAAACCCCTGTAAGCTCATATCGTCACCGTTACAGGTTTAGCGCGGTACAAACCAAATATATGAGTAAGAATTCTGGCCTGCCTGAAACGAAATACATGAGGCTATTGTCCATGGCGTGGAGGTAACAGGTACAATAACATCGCGCTTTCCCTCAAAAAACAGTCCATTTGTATGTATCCCTGCCCTTGTGGGTATTTCAGCGACGCAGAACGCGACTGTACCTGCTCTCACCAGACCGTCACTCGCTACCAAAAACGGATTTCCGGCCCCATGCTCGATAGAATTGATATTCACATTGAAGTCCCGCGCGTGGATTTTGAGAAATTGTCTGATAACAGGCGAGGTGAAAGCTCGAATGATATTCGTGCCAGAGTAGAAAAAGCACGTCAAAAACAACGAGAAAGATTTGCGGAATTAAAAAATGGGGTGATGACCAATGCCGATATGCGTGTCGCTGAAGTTCGTCAGTTTTGCGAATTAGATGCTGAGGGACAGACTCTTGTTAAGGCTGCAATGACCCAGCTTCAGTTGTCCGCGCGTGCCTATCACCGCATCCTGAAATTGGCGCGTACTATCGCGGACTTGGCGGGGGAAGAGGATATCCAATCTGCACATCTGGCAGAGGCGTTGCAGTATAGGCCAAAGGGGATGATGGTGTAGTACACTTTTGCAGTTGTGATTGGTGTAGTATTCTAAACTGCAGATTGTGATTTTTTGAAAAATCGTAGTTTAATAATTATAATCAGCCCCCTGGATACAGGGCGTTACTACAGTTTATTTAAGAGAGTAGTTTTATCTTGACAAAGCATTACTTTGTTTGTAGAATTGAATACGTATTCATGCGTCTATTGGTCTCAATTTAATGACATCAACAAAAACACCACATCCTTCTCGTAAATCAGCCAGATCTGGAAGCTCGCAAATTGACGTTGCTCGCTTGGCGGGTGTTTCTCAGGCGGCTGTTTCTCGAGCATTTACGCCTGGGGCGAGTGTTTCAGATGAGACGCGTGCTAAGGTGATGGCGGCCGTGGATGAGCTTGGTTACCGCCCTAATGTTATTGCTCGAAGCTTAGTTCAAAAATCAACGAATATAATAGGGCTTGTTCTGAGGCGATTTACGACTCCTTTTTATGCTCATATGCTCCAGAAATTTACAAGAGCATTGCAAGAACGTGGTTATTGGACACTTATTTTTAATATTGAACAGGGCGATGAGCTTGATAATGCGTTGCCAGCTGCGCTTCAGTATCAGGTTGATGGCTTGATTATTACTTCGGCTACACTTTCATCTCATCAGGCTGATGAATTTGCCCGCGCAGAAACGCCCGTTGTTCTCTTTAATCGCTATGTGTCTGATGGTCATACTCATTTGGTGAGTTGTGATCATTATGAGGGTGGGCGGATGGCGGCTGATGCTCTTCTTGATACCGGTCATCAACGCCTAGCCTATATTGCAGGTGAAGAGGAGTCGTCAACGAATCGTGATCGAGAGATTGGTTTTCTTGGCCGGTTGAAGGAACGCGGTTATGAGTTAGCTCTTCGGGAAAGTGCGGGGGATTATAGTTATAAGAAAGGATATGCTGCCGCACAACGCTTGCTAGAAAGAGCGTCTCCACCTGATGCTGTTTTCTGCGCGGATGATGTTATTGCTATGGCAACTATGGATTTTGCTCGCTACAAGCTCAATCTCAACATTCCTGAAGACCTTTCAGTTGTTGGTTTTGATGATATTCCTTCGGCTGCCCGACCTAATTATGAGCTAACGACTGTGCGACAACCTTTTAATAGGCTGGTTGATAGCACAATAGATGTTTTAGTTGAAGCCATTGGTGCTCCAGGTGCAAGTGTGATAGAGAAAAAAGTATCACCTAGTTTAACGTGGCGTCAATCTGTCCGAAAAAATGACTAATACGTTTTTTTCTTGAAGCCAAGAGTAGAGTGTTAGGTCTTTTTTTTACCAGCTGTTGTATACGCATACAAAATGTGTGAGTTTTATCCGATATCCATTTTATTAGGTATGGAGGTATATATGTCACAGAAAGTTATAAACGAAGAAAAGCTTAGCCAAGTACGGTTTCAAACCCTATGAAAATAAGTACCGAAAAGATCCTAACTACTCATGTAGGCAGTATGCCACGTCCACAGAACGTTGTTGATTACCTCTTTGCTGAAGACCGAGGAGATGTATTTGACCAGCAGGGTTATGATGACACAATGCGCCAAGAGGTCTTGAACTCCGCGAAAAATCAGACCGCAGCGGGTGTCGATATCATCAGTGATGGTGAGATGAGCAAAATTAGTTATGCCACCTACATCCGTCATCGTCTAACTGGTTTTGAAGTTGGCGAAGTTCCTCGCGCAACTCCAAAAGACCTTGATGAATTCCCCGAATTTCGAGATAAACTCGCTTCTGCGGGTGGTACACCAAAATACAATCGCCCCATCTGCCGGGGCCCTATTGCGGTAAAAGATTTAGAACCCCTCAAAAAAGACATCGAAAATTTAAAGGCGGCAGCGCAGGAAACCGGTGCTACTGAGGCTTTCATGAACGCGGCTTCTCCCGGGGTTGTGGCTGTTTTCCAACCCAACGAATATTACAAATCCGATGAAGGGTATTTACAGGCGCTTGCCGAGGCAATGAAGCTTGAATACGAAATGATTGTCGAGGCTGGTCTGCTGCTTCAAATCGACTGCCCTGATCTTGCGATGGGACGCCACATCAAGTTCCGCGATATAGATGACAAAGCCTTTGTCATTAATGCTGATTTACAAGTCGAAGCCCTGAATTTTGCCTTGAGCGAGATTCCAGCGGACCGGGTGCGCATGCACCTTTGCTGGGGTAATTATGAAGGACCCCACACCCATGATATCCCTTTAGAAAAAGTATTACCCACGGTGATGAAAGCCAAGCCACAAGCTGTTTTGTTCGAATCTGCCAATCCGCGCCATTCCTGGGAATGGCAGGTCTGGGCTGAAGCGAATATTCCAGACGATAAGATACTTATTCCAGGCGTTCTAGACACAACCACAAACTTTGTCGAGCATCCTCAACTTGTAGCTGAACGTATTATTAAATTTGCAGGCATTGTTGGTCGCGAACGAGTTATGGCTGGCTCAGACTGTGGTTTTGGTACATTCGCCGGGTTTGGTGCAATTCACCCCAGTATTACCTGGGCAAAGCTCAGATCAATGGCCGAAGGAGCTCGAATCGCTTCGGAACAGCTTTGGTAGGAATATTATGACTACGATTTTAAAAAAATCATCACAAGTTTACAGGAGCAGGTTGTTGATGATATCAAAATTCCCCAAGATTAGGTGTGCGTTTTCTCTTAGTCTTAATACGCATACATAGCAGGCGAATTTTATTTGTATATTCATTTCATTACTTTGGAGGTATCCATGTCACAGAAAGTTACAAAAGAAGAAATGCTTAGCCGAGTGGTACGTTTTGATGATTACACCGAGGACAAAGCTGTCCCCTTGATGTTTATTGATAGTTTTTTACCTGGCCATCACCGAATGAATTTTGCTGTACTTGGTGATACCGCTAGTGAAAACCCTGATTATGAGGTGATGATAAAGCAGCCACATGATTTTCAGATTGGGATGTTTAAAGCGATGCCGAATGGAAATGGCCCTGCATTTCATTTGCATAACTATGTTGAATTATTTTTACCCTTGGAAGGCAAATGGCGCTTTGTCTGGAGCAGCGACCCCGAAAAAGGTGCTGATGGAGAAGTCATTCTTGAAAAATGGGATTTGATCTCTTTCCCTCCAGGAGTTTGGCGCAGGTTTGAGAATATTAGCGACCAGCCAGCTTGGTGTTTTGCTGTTCTTGAGCAGCATAAAGTTTTCGAGAGTAAAGACCCCGCTTGGGCACCTTCGGTAATTCGTAAAGCAAAAGAACATGGCTTTGAGTCTGATGAAAATGGCAAGATGATTAAGCCGCCCAATTATGAAGAGCTAAATGCACAGATGTTAAAAAAAATGTTTAACGCGTAGCATTTGTTTGAATGCAACAACTAAAAATAAGAGGTGAACCTTGTTCGGTTATAGAGGAAAATATATTAGAGTAGATCTGTCTACAAGTCAGATCGAGATTGAATCGCTAAGTGATGAGTTTTTGCGGAAATATATTGGCGGTGTAGGGATTGGGGCAAAAATCGTATACGATGAGACGACACCGGAAACAGACCCTTTAGGCCCCGAAAATGTTTTGGCTGCTTTTACCGGCCCCTATACTGGAACGCGGATCCCCTCTTCAAGCAGAAATCATGTTGTTGCGCTTTCGCCACAAACGGGAATTTTTGGTGAGGCAAATGTGGGTGGCTCTTGGGGTGTGCAGCTTAAACGGTCCGGTTTTGACGGGGTTGTGATCACAGGGAAATCGGCGACACCAGTTTATTTGTGGATTTCAGATGAGAAAGTTGAGTTGAGAGATGCTTCTCCTGTTTGGGGGCAAGACGCATATGATTCAGCGGAGTGGCTTAAAGGAGAAACAGATAAAAGGGCAACAGCTGCCGTTATAGGGCAAGCAGGTGAAAATCAGGTGCGCTACGCCAGTATCCCGCATATTGGGAAGATTGTTCGGTCTGCAGGACGCACGGGGATGGGCGCTGTGATGGGGTCCAAAAATCTGAAGGCGATGGTTGCTTATGGCACGATGCCTCTTTCTTTTGCTGACGAAGATGCGCTTAATGAGAGTGTCAAAAATCTGGTGCCCCACGTGCGCGATGCTACGGATGATTTTAGACGCTATGGCACGGCGGGCGGTGTGGAAAAATATGAGTATATGGGGAATTTCCCTGTCAAAAATTGGCAAGGCAGCCGCTGGAAAGAAGGGGCTGAGAAAATTTCGGGTGTGCGAATGCACGATACGATCCTGACAAAAAATAAGAGTTGCCGAGGGTGTGTAATTTCTTGTGTGCGCCATGTCAAAATCGACGAAGGTCCTTATGCGGGTTTGGATGCCGAGGGGCCGGAATATGAAACGATAGGCACAATGGGGGGAGAGTGTTTGGTGGATGATTTAGATGCGATCTGCATGGCCAACGACCTTTGCAATCGCTATGGTTTGGATACTATCTCTACAGGCGCGTCAATCGCTTTTGGGATGGAAGCCTACGACAAAGGCTTGATCACGATCGAAGATACCGATGGGCTGGAGTTGGTCTGGGGCAACGCTGAAGCGATGGTCGAGATGGTGCATCGTATTGCCAAAGGTGAAAATATTGGCAAATTGCTAGGGCTAGGTACTAAAAAAGCGGCTGAAGAATTAGGCGGCAATGCGATTGAGTTTTCCGTGCAGGTTAAAGGTCTGGAGCCTTCGGCACATGACCCACGACGTTTTTGGACACAGGCTTTATCTTATGCAACTGCTGCTCGTGGTGCTTGCCATAATAGAAGTTGGGCGCACCCTTATGAATTGGGTTTGAGTTTGCCAGAGATGGGTTTGGATAAACCCCAAAAATCCTACGAACTCGAAGGTTTGGCAGAATATGTTTCTAAATTGCAAAACTTCCAGACCTTAAATGACACGCTTATCCTTTGTCGCTTTGCTCAGGTTGGTGGCGCAATTAGTTTAGCCAATACGGTTGAATGGTACAACATGATCACGGGGTTTGATCTGAGCGTTGAAGAGCTTGTAGCTGTTGGCGAACGTATTTTTAACCTAAAACGCATGTTTAATGCTCGTCTGGGCATTAGCCGAAAAGACGATTTCCTGCCGCCGCGCTTTATGACCCATAATCGTGATAAAGAGCTAAAGACCCAGCTTCCGCCGATTGGCCAGATGCTCAATGAATTTTATGCGTATCGGGGTTGGGACGAGATCGGTATTCCCACAAAAGAAAAGTTAGCGGAGTTAGAACTATCAGAATTGAACGCTTAATCTCTCAAAACAAGGAGCTTGAAATGAAATTAGTTGAACGTGCAAATGTCGTCAAGAACCCATTGCCGGGCAGAGTTATCCAACTTGTTACCGGTGGCAAGGGAGCCGTATCCGATAGCGATGTGATCACTATGGGATTTGCAACCTACTCCGCCGAGAGCGGCCCCATGTCACCACATCGCCATGTTGAAGAGATTGTTTATGTCTTAAGTTCAAAAGACGGATACACCCGTCATGGCGGCTTCGGCGACGAACCCAACGAACTTGGCGAACGCGTCAAACTTGAAGAAGGCATGACCCTGCACTTCCCCGCAAATGAATGGCATGTTTTTGATTTTGATGAAGGCGGTCAAATAGATATTATTTTCTTCTATTCTGACCCCACCGTTTACGACAAAGACGTCTAAATATCCTTGAAAACACAGCTTTTTGCTTCCGAATTTCACAAAATAATTGCCTCTGACACAAAACTGGAGCAAGTTAGTTCAGGCTACCAATTTGTCGAAGGTCCCCTCTGGAACCCGCAAGAAAAGACGCTCATCTTTAGCGATATTCTTGGCAACACCCTCTATCAATGGTCAGAAAATCGAGGCAGTAGCATTTTGCGCCGAAATAGCCACATGGCAAACGGCAACGCTCACGATCTTCAGGGACGCATTCTCACTTGCGAACATGCAACCAGCCGCCTTACCCGCACAGATTTTTCTGCAGATGGGGCGCTTGAAATTTTAGCAACACATTACGATGGCAAGGAACTCAACAGCCCAAACGATGTGATTTGCAAAAGGGATGGATCAGTCTATTTTACGGATCCGGATTCTGGGCGGAGTGAAAAATTTGGCGTGCCACGCCCTCAACAACTGGATTTTCAAGGCGTATATCGCCGAGACGCTCGTGACCCCAACTTGCTACTCCTCGTGGACGATTTCTCCAAACCAAACGGACTCTGCTTCTCCCGCAACGAAAAACATCTCTTCGTTAACGATACAGACCGCGGGCATATCCGCATCTTCGATGTCGCAGACGATGGCACGCTTCACAACGGGAAAATATGGGCAGAACTAAAGCCTGTCGGCATTGGCGTTGCAGACGGCATGAAAATTGATACCGCAGGAAATTTATATAGCACAGGTCCCGGCGGTATTCATATTTTTGATAAAGATGCTAAATATCTGGGCATTATCCACACCCCCGAGCAAGCCACGAATTTGGCTTGGGGAGATTCTGACCTGCAGAGTCTTTACATCACCGCAACAACGTCTATCTACCGTTTGCGGACATTGATCTCAGGGCATAAGCCTTTGGGATAAAAGGATTTTTTATGGCAGAGAACCAAGTTCTGGTAAATCACGATGATTTACAAAGTTTCGTAAGCGCCCTTTTTGAAAAAACGGGCGTACCAAAAGAAGATGCAAACTTTTTTGCACAATCTTTGGTGAATATCAATCTCTGGGGCATTGATTCGCATGGCGTTTTGCGTGTGCCCATTTATACAAAACGTCTTCAGGCTGGGTCTTGTAACCCCAACCCAGAGATTAAAACCCTAAAGAGTGCCATCACGCTGGAAGTTTTGCATGGCGACGATGGTCCCGGGCAAATTGTTGGGCGAGTGGCGATGGAACGCGCCATCGAAATTGCCAAAGAATATAATGTCGGGATTGTTGGCGCAGTTCGCAGCAACCATTTTGGGGCTGCTGCAACCTTCACTCGCATGGCAGTCAAAGAGGGGATGCTGGGTGTGGCGATGACAAATGTTGTTCAGAACGTTGTTGCTCCAGGCGGAAGTAAGCCCGTTATCGGCAACAATCCTTTTTCCATTGCCGTGCCTACTTATGGTGATTTCCCCTTTGTCTTAGATATCTCTCTTTCAGCGGTCGCTGGCGGGAAGTTGCTTCTGGCGAGTAAAAAGGGCGAGAAAATCCCCTTTGGTTGGGGTACAGATAAAGATGGGCATCCCACAGATGATCCCACCGAAGCATTTAATGGCTTCTTGTTGCCTGTCGGAGGGCATAAAGGTTTGGGACTGGCATATGCCGTTGAGATCATGACAGGCCTATTATCCGGGGGCGTTTTCCTGGATGCGATGAAGGGGATGTACAAATATCCCGAAGATCCGAGCCTGACATCCCATTTAATGATGGCGATCAATATATCCGCCATTATGGAACCGGCCGAACAAAAGGAGCGGATGGCAGAGTTTACGGACAAGATCCATGAATCCCCGATGTGGGATGAGAGCAAGGAAATGTTACTGCCCGGAGAAATTGAGCATCGCACAATGCTGAAACGTCAGGAAGAGGGCGTTCCGCTGCCGCAGAATTTATATGAAGAATTAGTCGCTCTGGCAGAGAGTCTGGGCGTAGAAACGACATTGTCGAAAAAATAATCACTCACTATCTAAAGGAGATTAAGATGAGCAGATCAAAACATTTATGGTGGCAAGAGATGACACTTCCTGAATTGCAGCACTTTGCAAAGGAAGTTAGTGATATTGCAATTTTACCGATTGGTGCTACCGAGCAACACGGACCCCACTCACCGAATGGTGTAGATTTATTCAACGCCAAATATATGGCGCAAGAAATTGCGAAGAAAACTGACGTTATGTTGCTACCACCCCTTCCTTATGGCTCGCATCCCTATCATCACTGGTATATGCCCGGCACAATCCCTTTGAGTTACGATACCCATATCGCCCTCTTGGTGGATATTATCAAAGGTGCTTCGGTTTCTGGTTTCAATAAATTCATCATCTTCTCTGCGCACGGACAGGTTTCGACCACGCTTGTTGCTGTTCATAAACTTGGTTTAGAAGGACATTTTACTCTTTCAACGCACTGGTACGACTTCCTGCGTGATGACAAAGACGTATTAGACGACTATATGTGGCATGCCGAAGAAGCTGAAACTTCTGTTGGTTTATATCTCTATCCGCAATATATTGATATGAGCAAAGCAGATGAAGGTGGCGGAGAAGCTTTAATTGATAGTAAATATATTATCGCTCCCGGACAAATGCCCGAACCCGGCATGATGTATCACTTTGAAGGGACTTTTGCCCGCCCCGAGTACAAAGAACTTGATAATGGGATTATCGGCGATGCCCGCAATGCCACCCGTGAAAAAGGCGAAGCAATGGTCACTCGTGTTGTAGATCATATGGTTGATATTCTCGACGATATCAAAGCCCGCTGGCCGATTGGGACGAAACCTCCTGTGAAGTAAAGGAAAGAATAATGAAGCTCAAAGATAAGGTATCAATTATCACTGGTGCCACCAAAGGCATCGGTTTGGCTTGTGCTGAAGAATTTGCAATTGAAGGTGCCAAGGTTGTCCTTACGGGGCGCAGCGTGGACTTGGGTGAAGAAGCCGCCGCAAAGATCAGAGAGAACGGTGGCGATGCCATTTTTGTCCGCTGTGATGTCAGCCAGAATGACCAGATCCAGAATTTGGTGCAGAAAACCGTTGAACATTACGGGCAGATTGACGTTGTTCTTAATAATGCCGGCGTTAACCACAGTGCTAATTTCTTCGATATTAGCGAAGAAGATTGGGATTGGGTCATGGGGGTGGATCTGAAGGGTTCCTTCTTGCTTGCGCAGGCAGCAGCGAGAGTGATGGTCGATCAGGGCATTAAAGGAACTATTATCAATGTGTCCTCCGTCATGGCTGTATTGGCTTTAGCCGATCAAATTCCTTATTGCGCTGCCAAAGGTGGCGTCAACCAAATGACAAAGGGCATGGCCATTGCCCTGGGCGAATATGGCATCCGTGTCAATGCCATTGGTCCTGGCCCAGTACTAACTGAATTGATGCAGGTTGTGGTTAACAACCCTGAAAAAGAAGCCGAATTACTTGGTCGTTTACCTTTAGGTCGCATTGCTGAATGTCGTGAGATCGCTACGGTTGCTGTCTTTATGGCGAGCGAAGACTCTAGCTTCTTCACTGGGCAGTGTATTTACCCTGATGGTGGCCGTATGATTCAAGCGTTTTCACGCAAGCAGGAAAAATAGATCAATTATCGAGCGCGGGTCACGCAAACCTAAGTGAGCGTTTAAGAATAACTTCCCGAGAAAAACCTGACAGGTCTCTGAGACCTGTCAGGTTTCACTCCAACTTATTCTTGGATGATTACTAAGAAATCTTATGACCCGTGTCTTTCAAAAAAAACATGCCTCGGATAAAACTGAAAGAACGCCCAAAATACGAATATACCCATCAACTTGCTGTGCGTGTGACCGACATCAACTATGGCGGTCATTTGGGCAATGAAGCCTTGCTGGCGTTAATCCACGAAGCCAGAGCAGCCTTTTTACAAGCATTGGGCTTCAACACCATCATGAAAGATGAAGACCTGCTTGGGCTGATCATTGCCGATATTGCCGTGAACTTCAAAGCCGAAGCCTTCGCTGGTGACCAATTGATGATCGATTGTCAAATTGACGAGCTTAAGCGAAATTCCTTTCGTCTCTTTCACCGCATTCGACGTGGAGAAGATGTCGTTGCGCTCGTGGAAACGGGCTTGATCGCCTACGATTATCAGAACAGAAAAATAACCAGCCTGCCGAAAGAATTTACGCAAGAGCTGGAACGTTTTCGCAATAAAGAGAATATATAGCTGGTCTTACGCAGGAATGATATTGCCGTTTGGTATTTGTCCCCTTTGCCCTATCGGCATCTTTCCCTAAAAAAGACTTTTTCTGTCCCCCCATTTTGCAAGCAAAATAGGGGGATGCCCCAGTGAAGCGAGGGGTAGGGGGGGCTGAAGGTCTGACTTGAAGAAGGAAGTGCGTAACATCAGGTAATAGAAAAGAAAGCAATTATCTAGCAGGAGAATTTATATGAACAAACCCAAAGTAGCCTTAATGACCTTTGGCGATGCACGAAAACATGAATGGAAAAACTTATTTAAGGGGTTAACAGAGCCGCGCCACCAACGTATTATTGAATACTTCAAAGAATTGCCCATTGAGCTTTATTCCCACCCCGAAGTTGCACGCTCAAAAGACGAAATTGACGCGCAAGTAGACGAACTCAAAGCTCAGGGGGCAAGCGTATTTCTCGTCCACATCCCCTGCTGGACCTCGCCGAATCTTGTTGTTCGTGGCGTACAGCGTATGGGGCTGCCGACCTTACTCGTCTCCAATCGTGATTCGGGCACACATGGCACCGTTGGGCTTTTGGGCGCAGGTGGGGCGCTTGACCAGATCGGATATCCCCATTTGCGAGTCCGCGAAGGCTTTGAAACACCGAAGCTGGGTGAAAAATCCCTGCCTTTTATTCGGGCAGCTTCAGCCGTTTCGCAGCTCAAGGGGCAGGTTTTTGGCATGTTTGGCGGGCGCTCTTTGGGCATCGACACCGGCTCAATTGACGATATGCAGTGGCGCAAAAAATTCGGGATAGATGTAGAGCATATCGACCAGTTGGAGATCATTCGGCGCGCAGAAATGATTGAGACAGAAGATGCTGATAAAACGGTCAGCTGGCTAGAGGACACGGTCGCATCCGTCCAATATGATGATGAAAAACTCACGCCGGATAAACTCGGATTCCAAACCCGATGTTATCTTGCTACGCGTCAAATTATCAGTGAGCTAGGCCTCGACTTTGTCGCCGTTAAATGTATGCCCGATCTAACGAATCACTACGTGCCCCAATGCATTTCTGCCGCCCTTTTGCCCAGCCCCTTCGATGCAGATGGCGAGAGAAAACCGATTCCGATGGCCTGTGAAGCTGATGGTGATGGCGCGCTGACTATGCAGGTTTTAGGTTTGGTCTCAGGTGGCGCACCGACCCTTTTTGGCGATTTGAGCTACTTAGACGAAGATAATGCGACCATTTACGTGCCGAATTGTGGCGCCATGTGTGGCTGGTATGCCGGGCGCTCAGAAAAGCCCGAAGAAAATATGCAAAAAATAGAGCTTCGCCCATCTTTCCGTCCAGGTGGAGGGGCAACTGTCTATTTTAAAGCCGCTCCGGGACCCGTAACAATGGCGCGTCTTTCACGTCGCTCTGGTAAATATTTTATGACCATTTTCAGCGGTGAAGCCATAGAACCTTCACCCGAAGCCTACGAGAGTTTTGTGAAATCTCGTGGGAGCCACCAACTGCCCACCATGTTCGTTCACGCAGACTTAGATTTTGAAGAACTCATTAATGAGTTTGGTTCCAATCATATTTCTGGCGTAGCAGGGCATTATGTTGAAGAGTTGGTACACGCCTGCAAATTGCTTGATATTGAGCCTATCGTTTTGGCTAGTTAATAGAGGTATATCTTATGGATCGAAGAACAGCTTTTGCAAAAATAATGAACCACGAAGAGCCGGATCGAGTTTTGGTAGATTATGGAAAACATATTGGTTCTTTTCATGTCAATATCTATGAAGAGCTTAAGAAAGAATTGGGCGTCGAAAGCGAAACAAAAATACTCGATAAAATGGCACAAAATGTAGTCTTGGATGAAGAAGTTTGCCAACGCCTGGGCCTTGATTTTAGATGGGTTATCCCAAATTGGGTTGGCGTTCGAGATGTAGAAGTAGATGGAGAAGCAGGCTATATCGATATGTGGCAAACGCCCCATAAATGGACAGATGTTGGCCAATATTATGCCATCCACGGATCGCCATTAGGCCAAGAGGGATTAACGCTCGAAGATATCGAGAATTTCGAGTGGCCCGAGTCTCACCCTGATATGTTTAAGGGTCTCGCCGAGCAAGCCAAAAACTGGTACGAAAACACAGATTATGTCGTCGGCGCAGATGGGATCAAGGTTGGCATTCTTCAAACTAGCTCACAGCTTCGAGGCTACGACAAAATTTTCCTCGACTTTGCTCTTAATCCTGAATTGGCGCACGCTCTTTTGGATAAAATCTCAGAAACCATCAACGAAATGTATCGTCAGTATATGAAAGTAGTTGGTCCCTATGTGCAGGTTGTCGCGATCACTGACGATCAGGGCACACAAAGCTCATTAATGGTCTCCCCGAAAATGTTTCGCAAGTTCATTAAACCCCGCCTGAAATCCCTCATTGACACGATCAAAGAGACCGCCGACGTTAAAGTCTTTATGCACTGTGATGGGGCGATTGTGAAGATTATCCCCGACCTGATTGAGATCGGCGTTGATATTCTTAACCCGATCCAGCCCGTTGTAAAAGGCATGGAAGATACAAAGGCGCTAAAAGAAGAGTTCGGCGATCAAATTTGCTTTCACGGGAGCATAGATGTTCAGCAGGTAATGGTTCAATCAAACGCGGAAGAAATCCGCGAGGAAGTTGAGTTGCGCATAAACGATCTTGGAGAAAAAGGTGGTTTTATCATCGCGCCTTGCCACAATATCAATGTTGATATTCCCATAGAAAATACTTTGGCAATGTTTGAAGAAGCACAAAAAGTCGGAAAATACCCGCTAAACAGATAAAAGGAGAAAGACCCTATGGAAATTAAAGGACTACAACACGTCAATATTGTTGTCAAAGATGTAGATGCTTCACGCAAATTCTATTGCGATATTTTGGGCATGGATGAAAAACCTCGTCACCCCAGCTTCCAGTTAATGGGTGCCTGGTTGCACAAAAATGGCGCCGAAATCCACTTGATACAAGAAGATCATGCCACACATCCCCCAGGAGATATTTCTGTTGACTATATAGAAAGCGCCACAAATGAGCTTTCATCCTCGCGTCATTTCTGTTTAGTCATCGACGATACAGATGACCTTGTGCTCATTCTCGAAGAAAATAATATCGCCATTGTCTATGGTCCTGTCACGCGCACAGGCGGGCTAATCCAGACCTATTGCTATGACCCTGATAACCATTTAATCGAGTTTTCAGAGTTCCCCAAATAGCTTGAGTGAAATTTTTTCACTAAGGAAAACACAATGTTCAAAAATCTACTGAAAGAAAAAAATAAAGCTGGAAAGAAAACTGCTGGAGCATGGGTACAACTTGCCAGCCCCTTCACAGCCGAGATATTCAGCTCAGCAGGATTTGATTGGCTAATGCTGGATATGGAACACGCTCCTGGCAATACCTTGACACTGGTTAGTCAAGTTCATGCCATGAAAGGAACAGATACCGTTCCCTTGGTGCGCACCCCCTGGAACGATTTTGTTGCGATTAAAAAGATTTTAGATGCTGGCGCACAAGGCGTTTTAATCCCCTATGTAAATAACAAAGAAGAAGCCGAATTGGCAGTGAAAACCTGTAAATATCCTACTGAAGGGATTCGGGGCGTTGCGGGCAGTCCACGCGCCGCAGGCTACGGGATGAATATCGGCAATTATCTGCAACAAGCAAATGATGAAATTTTCATCATGATCGCTGTTGAAACCCCCGAAGCCGTCAAAAACCTGGATGAGATCCTCGAAGTCGAAGGCTTGGACGGTATTTTCATCGGCCCTATGGACTTGGCCTCTTCGATGGGGTATTTCGGGAATCCATCAGAACCCAAAGTGCAGGCTGCGATCAAGGAAATTGAAGAAAAAGTCTTTGCTTCAGACAAAGTTCTTGCGACCACAACGGGAACATGGGAAGGTGCTCAGACCTTATATGGGCGAGGCTACGATATGCTCATGCTCATGGCAGACGGAATCAATTTGGCAAAAATGGCAACGCAAAAAGTAGCACAATTTCGAGAAAATTATCCTGAAGGGTAAAAAAAGAATAAGCTAACGGGACCAGCTTATCTTCTTCTTCAAAAGTGTGCCTCCGTTTATGCGGAGGCACACTGATTTATTCTTGTTCCTAAAGTAAGAAACACCTTGTGGGTAATATATAAGGAGACCAAAATTATGGCCTTAAAACCTGTTGATAAACAAGAAGTACTGTCTAATTTGCCGCCTGAATGGTCTCAGGATGTCATGCTAATGCTTCGTGAGGCTTTAGCAGCTCAGAATCGTAAACTAGTTGTGCTGGATGACGACCCAACAGGCACGCAGACTGTTCATAGTCTTGCTGTTATTACTGAATGGACTGTAGACGCTCTGGTGCGTGAGCTTGAAGATGATACATCCACCTTTTATATCCTGACAAATACACGCAGTATGCCGCTTGCAGATGCGGAAGCTCTCAATCGTGAAATAGCGACCAATCTCAGCATTGCCTCAGAACAGACAGGGCGTGATTTTGCGATTCTCAGCCGTAGCGATTCAACCTTGAGGGGACATTTCCCAGGTGAAGTGGACGCACTGGTAGATGCCCTGCAAAGAGATTTTGATGGCTGGATCATTATGCCATTTTTTATTGAGGGGGGACGTTACACAATTGACGATATTCATTATGTAGAAGAAGGGGAGATGCTAGTTCCAGCGGGCCAGACGGCTTTTGCTAAAGATAAAGCCTTTGCTTATCAGGCATCTAATTTGACAGAATGGGTACTAGAAAAAACAGATGGGCGAGTTTCAGAGAAGGGTATCTGCTCTATTTCCCTCAATGATATTAGGCTTGGTGGAGTAGAGCAAGTCAGCAAAAAACTCATGAGTTTATCCAAAAACGGAATTTGTGTTGTTAATGCCGCTAGCACTCACGATGCACAAATTTTTGTGGCGGGGCTTCTCAAAGCAGAAGCACAGGGCAAAAAGTTTATCTACCGAACAGCCGCTTCGTTCGTTCAGGCACGTGCTGGGTTAACGCCGCAACCTTTATTAAATAGTCAAAGTCTAAATATCAAGACTGCAAATGCCGGATTAATTGTTGTCGGATCCTATGTTCCTAAAACAACGCGACAACTCCAAGTTTTGATTGAGCAAGGGAAAGTGAAAGCCGTTGAAATTGATGTCAATGGCTTATTAGATGATTCTATTCGCCAGCAAAGTATTGAGATCATTACCAAAGAAGTCGATTTATCTTTACAGGGCGATCTGGATGTTGTCATGTTTACCAGTCGTAAACTGATAACGGTTGAAGACGCTGCTGGGAATTTATCTGTAGGCAAGAAAATTTCAGATGCTTTGGTTGCTATTGTGAAAAATCTTCAAACCCAACCACGCTATATATTGGCTAAGGGCGGTATCACTTCAAGCGATGTTGCAACAAAAGGAATGAACGTAAAACGTGCTTATGTTTTAGGGCAAATATTGGCAGGTGTTCCGGTATGGCAATTAGGGGAAGAGAGCCGTTTTCCACAAATGCCTTATATTATTTTCCCCGGCAATGTTGGTGATGAGAATGCTTTAGCGACAGTGATTCAAAAATTATCAAAGGATTGAGTGATGTTTTTTTCAACAAAAGAGTTGTTAAATGATGCTCTACAAGGAAATTATGCGATTGGCGCATTTAATATTTATAACTTGGAGGGTGTGAAGGCTGTCATTTCAGCAGCTGAAAAACTCAAAAGCCCTGTTATTTTGCAGATCCACCCGGCGGCATTGACTTATGGTAAAGAGGCTCTTGTTGCTATGTGTCTTAGTGCTGCTGAGGCTTCTTGTGTTCCCACAGGGGTTCATCTTGACCATAGCTCAAAGCCAGAAGAGATCGATTTAGCGCTCAGCAGCGGCCTTCATTCAATCATGGTTGATGGCTCACATCTGGATTATCAGAGAAATATTGAGTTCACACAAAAGCTAACACAAAGAATCCACAGTTTAGATGGGGTAGTGGAAGCAGAGTTAGGGCGGATAAGCGGTAGCGAAGATGGTTTAACCGTTCCTGAAATTGAAGCAAAAATGACTGACCCTCAGCGTGCTCTGGAATTTGTAGCACTTACTCAAGTTGATATGCTGGCTGTCTGCATTGGGAATGTTCATGGACGCTATTCAAAACCTGTTAATCTTGATTGGCAACGATTAACAAATATCCGTCAGATTATAAATATCCCGCTGGTGCTTCATGGCACATCAGGGGTTCCTGATGAAATGGTTATCAAGTGTATTGAATTAGGAATTAGCAAATTTAATATCAACACAGAACTCAGACAAGCCTATATGAAAACGATAGCGCAATCCCAAGAAGATGACTTACTGGGTTTGATGAATAATGTTGTCAACGCGATGCAAACTGTTGTTGAAGCTAAATTACGTTTATTTGGTAGCCAAGGGAAAGCATAGAAATCAAATTTAGGAGAGGGAAACTTGGCCAAGAATATTATTTTGCTGTGTTCGTTGAGAAGGAAAAACGGTTTCTTTGGCTAAATAGTTAAGAAAAAATATACTAACGAGAATAGCTTACTTCTTGCAATAAAAATGTGCCTCCGTTTATGCGGAGGCACACTGCGTTAAAAGAAATATAAAAATAGTACAGATTTCAGGTTCTGGTTACTTTTCTACTCTATAAAGGATGTAGCTAAAGCGGCTGCCTGCCCAGCATCGGCTGCATAACCATCGGCATTGATTTTTTGGGCGTACTCAGTAGTTACAGGAGCGCCACCAACCATAATTTTGACCTTATCCTTTAATCCAGCTTCATGAATTGCCTTAATCGTTGCTTGCATGGAAGGCATAGTGGTGGTGAGCAAGGCTGAAAGCCCAATAATGTCTACATCATCTGTAATGGCTTCAACAAAGGTCTCGGGGGCTACGTCTGTTCCTAAATCCAAAACATCAAATCCTGCACCTTCGAGCATCATGCCAACGAGATTTTTGCCGATATCGTGCAAGTCGCCTTTAACGGTGCCGAGAACGACTTTGCCAACGGGTTCAATGCCGGAAGCAACGAGCTTAGGACGCAATATCTCTAGCCCAGCTTGCATGGCACGAGCGGCGATCAGCATTTCAGGGACGAAATAATCTCCATCTTCAAAAAGTTGGCCAACTTCTTTCATGGCCGCGATCATGCCTTCGTTTAGAACCTTATCCGGTGCTATTCCTTCATCCAGTGCTTTCTGAACGCACTCCAAAGTTTCTTCTTTTTCGCCCTCTAAAACGCTTTCGTAGAGGGTTTCCATTACTTCACTCATTGTGTTTCTCCTTCATTTTATAAATATCAGTAAGTTGGTGTCTTTGCGAGGCAGCTTTTGTTTCGACAGGCTCAATAACCAATCGCTGAAGCAATCTCATGAATTATGAGACTGCCACGTCGCAAGTGCGTGCTCCTCGCAGAGGCATCCGTAGAGATTTTATCGACAGATCAACACCGAGTTTTCTGAATTACGCAAAACTTCATCAACGGTGCTGCCGAGGGCAACTTCCATAATGGGATTGTTGTATCCATAACTTCCCATAATGATCAGGTTCGTATCTTGTTTTTTGGCTTCTTTTAATATTTCTTCTGCTGCTTCTCCTTGCCGATTAATAAAATTTGCTTGAATTTTCTTTTCTTCTAAATATTCTTGTGCATAACTGGGCGTTATTGCCTTTTTTTCGTCTTCTTGAACACTTAGCAGGTTCAGGGGCATTTTCCAGTCTTTGCTAAGGTGGGCGGCTACGTATAAAGCCTCTTTGCTGGCGTTGCTATCGTCGTATGCCAAAAGGATGTGGCTTATTTTTTTAGCGTTTTGGGGTACAGCCAATATGGGGCGTGAACAACGTCTAACGAGCTGGCTAAAGCCAGAGATTAAACGGTTCAATGGTCGGGGGCCGGGAGGATGTGTGAGGCTGAGAATGACCAAGTCCACCCAACGGGCGTCCTTCCGAAGTGTTTGGGTAACGTTCCCCTGCTTGAAGCGTAATCCCGTGTTGACTGCGGCATCCTGACATTTTTCTTCAAATAAAGAGCGAATTTCAGTTTCTTTTTCAGGACTTAGATCGGTCTCGTTGTCGACAATATGCAATCCGTGAATTTGGCTTTTTTCGTGCGCGGCAATATCCAGGGCCTGATCGAGTGCGGCCCAACTGCCTTCTTTTGCGTTGATGCCGACCAGAATATGGCGGAAGAGGGATTGGCCCTGATTGGTGGAAAGCCAGACTTTTCGCCACTCGCCGGGCATGGGGCCATCGTCCAAAACCGCCGGGGTCACAGCGTGGATAATTTTCTTGCTTGCCCGCTGGATGCGTGATGCCGGTCTCTGGCTGTAGTTTTCCGCCAGATCGATGGCGGCTGTGTCTGCATCGAGAGACCACCCAACATGCTTATTTAGTCTTTCTCGGTGCTTTTCTATCCAAACGAAGAGATCTGTTTCGCTTCTGTGGGGGAAATTCCGCAAAATACCCCTTTTGCGAATAATCTGAATGACAGGTGAGTAGACATTTTTATACCAATCGGTAGCAGCGTCTTGATAGGATGGCCTTTCATCCATCCATTGCTGATGATGCTTGATCTGGTACTCGAGAAAACGATAATTTCCCGCTTCGCTCATTTTTAAGTTGATTTCAGGATATGGTTTTTTCAGCCCGCTTTTTTCGAGAAAGATGGTATAGCGCTCGATGATAATCAATTCATCTGGTTTTGTGTCGGGGGAGAGGGAGACATCGGTCTTTACTTCTGTGACATAAGCCTCGATAGATTCGCCGCCAAGACTGCGAACAACACTGGCTCGATGGTTCCCGTCGATAATGAAGTAGACATCGCCCAGTTGGAAGGCTTCAATGGGGGGAAATCCTTCGAGACTTTCTGCCCTCATGCGTATTCTTGTCCAGCGCTCTTCATCATTTTCCTGACGTGGGAAAAATCGGCGCGTAAAGTCTGTGTAACGCCCTACGCTGCCGACAATGGCGTTGAGGGGAATGGTTTTTAGCTGTCGTCTATTTGTTTCTGTAGCGTGGAGTTTTTTGCGCACATCTTCATAAGATAACAAGTCTGCCGATTCTCGACTTAAGGCAGCCCGAATCCTTTCCACGTTTGCCTGGAAACGGGCTGTTCGAAAATCCTGGACTGCTTGGTAATCTAAATTGCTCATTGGGAAAAATTATTTTGATGTGTTTGCCGCAATTTGGGCGTAAATAGCGGTTTCGTCCAAGAGCATCCACTCGTTGACGATCTTTCCTTTGCGAAGCTCAAAATGTGAGATGCCGAGCAATGAGAGCGGAGCGCCAGAAGGGTTGCCATAGCGTCCTCGTCCCTTATGAGTGCCGCAATAAGACCAGCGCAAAGAAACCCGAGGGGCTTTTTCGTCTTCTTCTTGCACAATGATGTAATGGGGCTCAAAACGTCCGTCGGGGATGGATGCCAGCATGCTGCCAAAAAGCCCGCCCGTGCGGAAACGCCCATAATCAAGGAAACCTGAAGGCCCTTCAAGACGGATTGCGCGATCATAATTTTCATCCACAATATTCAGATTTTTATCATTCCAGATGGCATCGTAAGTTTTCAGAATATGATCTGCGGTCTTTTCATCACCTATGCGGGTAATACCATTCGGATCGGACCAACGCTTTCGCATGGCCTCGTTTCCGACCTGATAGGATCCCGGATTTTTTTTCGCTAAACCTCTACCCACTACTTTGGGGTCAAGCCCCAACTGGATTGCCATCCCGGCCTGGTCTCGCACGAGCCACTCTTCAACGACCTGATTATTCTCACAAAGGCAGTCGGCGACCGTGAGCATCATTAATGGACGGTTGGTTGCCGCCCCGAAAAAACCATCGCCTGAGTGGGTGGCCGTTGAGCGCACGCGATGGGATGACAAGAATCCTTCCGCCGTTGTGCCGATGATGATGTCTTCAGGCAATAATTGGCGGTCGGGGAATTCGTGCAAGGTTTCCAGTGTTCCCTGGACAACGGCTTCAACGGAATTTGATTCTCCATGTGCAGTGCGAACGGGGCCTTCAGGTGCGTACCAATCTCGAATACGACCGATTCCCCGTTCTTCCCAAATTTTGTAGGTAACATCAATAATATATTGTTCAGGCGTTTTGAATTCGGGGGCAAAGTTTTTCATTTTTTCTTTCCTTTTTTGAAATAAGTTGAACTGAAACCTGACAAGTCTTTAAGACCTGTCAGGTTTTAAGTTTTCTCGATAGCTTATAAATCTGGATTCATAATTCCTTGCGTGCGCTCTAAAATATCTACACCCTGCTGTTTGAGCCAATAAGGAATATCAATCAAAACCCAATTCTCGGCTAACTTATCACCTTCTCGGCGATAGATATCTACAACCTGCATAGCGGCGTTGATCTCTCCGCCAGGCAAGCCCAGCCATCCGCCAATTGGAGTGTTCGATAAGTTAGGCCAGCCAAAGAAGCAGGCAAAATTCCCTTCTGCGAAGCGGCAAATATGACCGTGAAATGTCTTGTCTTTCAAGTTGTTGCGGAAAGGAAGTTGGTGTTGTTCCTGATAGCGGGGAATGGTATAGGATGCGCCCACGCCCGCAGGCCCATACCAAATCATTCGGTCAGACCAAGTTTTCTCCAAAACTTCGGGAGGACAGCCCATTGCACCGCTTTCGTTCAGAGCGGTGAGATCATCTACCATTTTATTGACCAAAGCGAGGGTTTCTACACCTTCTTCTTCGGGAGCATCTTCATAAAGCAGACCATCATGAGTGCGTGGGCCCGGATAGTTGTAATAAACTCCTGTTGAAGGCGGCAGCGGATAAACACCCGCCTGAGCCATCAAGCCGATAATGTCTATGAATAAGCCTGTTTGGGTGATCTTTCCGTCCACTACGCAGTTGAATTCTGCATAGCGTAGATTTGCGATTTTTCGGGTGCGTGGGATGCCAAGCCAATCGGCATCGAATAAGCCCATGAAGTTGCCCATGCTCATCACCCATTGCTCGCCGCTGATCTCGTTCGTGCCAGCGATGAAAATATCCTGACGGCGTTGTATATGTTTCAAAGAGCGCATTAACGGTGACCAAAATGTCTCGGTTACAGCGTCTGCGCCCTCTTGCTCGCGAAAAGGGTAAACGCCACGCCAAAGATAATCTTTGCTGGTGTAGGCTTTTAGCACTTCGCCAACATTTTCGGCTGTGGCGTTTTCTAGTGCGTCAAAGTATTCACGGACGAGGGTTTTGGCGCTTTGATATTTGCTCATTTTGAATCCTTTTCTTCTTTGCTCAAATGTTCAGCCCCCCTGCCCCTCGCTTCTGCTTCGACAAGCTCAGCACGAAGCTGGGGCGTCCCCCCATTTTGCAAGCAAAATAGGGGGACAGAAGGATGTGTTTTTTAAGAGCGTGGTTGGCGGGCATAAGTGTATTCACGCATGCGCTCGAAAACATCTACGCCGAGTTGGGCATAGACATGTAGCAGGTCAACCAGCACCCAGTTTTCACGGATCAGACCATTTTCCATGCGCCAGAAATCGAGGCTGCGCATGGTGATCTCCTGATTGCCGGGCGCAATGCCGAGCCAGCCATCGCCGCTGACGGTCATTTGCATGTTGGGCCAGCCAGTCGTCGAGACGTAGTTGCCGTCTCCAAAGAAGCAATCTGCTTCGGTGACTGCACCGTGTCGGTCTGGGAGTGCTTTGAGGAAGGGGATTTGATGCCAATTTCGGAAGCCCTGAATGCGGCGCATGGAGCCGATTCCTGTGGGGCCGTACCAAATCATTTTCGGATGCCAATATTTTTCGAGCTGCATAATTTCGGGGCCACCGCCAAGAGGGTGTTTGCCCAAATCGTTCAGCATGGCTAGGATATGATCTACGGATGCTGCCGCTTGTTCGGGATCGGGTGTAATCGAGAGCCCGTCTTGTGTGGCGGGGGATGGGACGAGCCAATCTACGCCCAAGCTTGGGGAGAGGGGCCAAGCATCTGCCTGCATCATTATTTGGGGGATGTCCCAAACTGCCTGCATCTCGACGATTTTCTCATCTACGATGCGGAAAAATTCATGGTAGCGCATCCCGACGATGTGGCGTGTGGGGGGGATATCGAGCCAGGGGTGCTCGAAAACGCCCATATAATGACCTGCGCAGCCGACCCAGTTGTGTCCACTTGCCTCACCAGCTGTCAGGATGAAGTCACGCCTCTCAAGATCGGGGATGGCATTAAGCAGGGGGGCATAGACCAAGTTGAATAACGCGTCCGGACCGGTTATATCTTCAAAGGGATGTGTTAGGTGAATCTCACAATCCGAGGAGAAGATATCCCGTAGTTGATTTTTTAATTCTGCCGCTTCGCAATCGTAGAGAGCCGTGCGAAATTTCCCGATCAGTTCTTTGTTATGTTGGTGAATAGTCATGTTGTGCTCCTTCGTTTTAACAAAAGATGCCAGTCACCGCTTCTGGTGACTGGCATCTTGGAAATCATTTTTTTATCCTTTTACAGCACCAGCAGTGAGACCTTTGACAAGGTTTTTCTGGAAGAAGAGAATCACCAGCATGATGGGAATCGTTGCTGAAATTGCGGATGCGGCTGCGAGGGTGAGGTGGCGTGGATCTTCACCGCCTGTGAAGCGGGAGATTGCGACGGGGAGCGTCCAGTTGGTTTGGGTGAGCAAGCGTACAAGGAGGAATTCGTTGTACGCAAGCAAGAGGGAAAATAGTCCGGTTGAAATAATACCGGGCCACATAATAGGCATGATGACTTTGGTGAAGGCTGTTAATCTGTTGCAGCCGTCTACCATAGCGGCCTCTTCTAACTCTCCGGGAATTTCCATGAAGAAGCTGCGCAGCATCCAGATCGTGAAGGGTTGATTTACCGCAACAAGAGTCAGGATGACGAGCAAATGGGTATCAAGGAGATTAAGGGCGGAGCCTATCCAGTAGTAGGGCAAGACAAAAGCTAAACGTGGGAGCGCTCTGAAACCTAGCGCTGCAATAAGGACGATTACACTTGCCATACCTGCATAGCGAGCAAGTCCATAGCCTGCCAATGCGCCGATAGAAAGGGAGACGGTAACTGTGCCGACTGTGATGATGAGTGTATTTATGAAGTAATCGTAGAATTTTGCAACTTCGATGAATTGGGGAATTCCCCAAAGAAGGGTGACAAAACCCACGAAGACAAAGCTGTAAATATAGCCATCACGGATGGGAAGGTGTTTTGCTACAAGGAGTAAGGAGATCAGAAGCACTACTGTCAGGAGCAAGAAGTAGGCAATGGTCGCGCCGTTTTCGGGGATTTCCCGCAGCCATAGGTCTGTGTAATTATCCCAAGTGGGGGTGAAAATAAATTTTGGCGTTCGGGAATTGGCATCTTTTAAGTTTTTGAAGGATTGCAAAAGTGTCCACATGAAGGGGACGATGCTGTAAATTGCAAACAGGATAAGTGAAAGATGAATAAAGAACCGTCCGATAGGGTTTTTGATCTTTTCCATAATCTACCTCTCTTCAACTTGTTGTTTGTAGGATTGGATGAGATTGGGAATTAGAACGATCATAATCCCTACAATTGTCAGGATTGCCATCGCATTTGCTTTCCCAAGGCGCTGGACGGTTACGGCTGTCTGGAAGGTATAAGTCATCATCGTATCCGCTTTATAGATAGGGTTCATCTCAGAGAGGACAAAGACGCTATCAAATACACGATACGCATCCATGATAGACATGAGCATGATGAGAATTGTTAGTGAACGCAGGTGTGGAATGATAATGTAGCGAATTTTCTGCCAGGTGGTTGCTCCGTCTATAGATGCGGCTTCGATCTGGTCTTTTGATAAAGTTTGCAAGCCAGCGAAGTAAGTGACAAGAGCAAAGGGTGCTATATACCAAAGACCATAGAGCATAATGAGCGTTTTAACAGAGTTTTCGTTATAGCGAAACTTTGTATCGAGAATGGTTTGATATAGCCAGGTAAAAAGCCCCGATGGTTCAAAGAGTTGCTTGAACATCAATGTGCCGACAACGGGCACAATGATGAAAGGCAGAAGGAAGATGGACAGATAGATGCCTCGAGTGAACTTTGATACTTGGTCCAGAAGCATGGCAACCGTGAAGCCAACGAGCATTGTTGTTGGCACTACGAAAAGCAAATATTGCCCTGTAAATTGGAAAGATTGCCAGAACCTAGGGTCATCCAGCACATCTTTATAGTTTTCCAAGCCTATAAACTGGGGGGATGTAATATTATTGTAAGTAACATAGTTCATCCCAAGCCAGATAGCCATGAATAATGGGATCACCATTAAGAGCGTCATGATGATAATGCTGGGAGACGCAAAGCGGAAAAAGGTGTTTCGTTTCATAAGTCACTGTCCTTTTTGAACGGAGGGGTGCTAAGAAGAAACAAAAAAATGTAGTTCTCTAGTTCTTGACCAGTATTACATGTTTTTTTGTAGGGAACAAGAAATCTATAAAATTTTATAATTGCTGAAAACTAAAAAACACTCCCCCCTGCGGAGGCTTACCGATCGAAGATCAGTAAGCCTCCGGGAGTGTGAGCATAAAATTTCTTTTACGCTTTGAAATTACTAGTCAATATAGCCTTGTGCTTTGGCTTCTTCGGTATATGCTTCAGCAGCGGCTGTAAGGGCTTCTTCTGCGGTCATTTCGCCAGAACCAACCAAGGGCAGGAATTCGCCAAGTTTGGCACGAACAATACCATTAGCCACGTTCGTGGAATAAATACCAATACCTTCGGCAATGGTCTGACCAGCAGCAGGCAAGTATGCACCGCCGTATTCGGCAACGGCCAGACGAGAGGCCATACCGAGTTCGGCAGCATCTTGCTGACTGCGTTCATCGGCAGCTTCCATGATGATGCGGAAGATAAGATCTGCATCGTTGGTTGCAGTAGCGGGGATCATATAGTAGTCATTCCAGGCGGATCCGGCGCGGGGACCATCAGCTGTAGCTCGAGGAGCTGGCGCAAATTTGATCACTCCGACGAGATCGGTGCGCTCAGGATCCTCCATGTTAGCAGCGCGGCTGGCCCACAAATTGGTGAAGGGCAGGGTGCCGAGTTGAACAGCGACTTCTATGTCATTATTACCGAAGGCCATACCATCAGCGCCCATGCATGCATCGGCAACTTCCATTAGTTTGTTGACAGCATTGACACCTGCTTCACTATTAAAGGCCGCGGTGCTGTCTTCATTCAGATACTCACCGCCAAAGGCGCGCAGCATCTGGAAGAATTCAATTTCCCAGGCCCAGCCAGCAGAAAGGTTCACGGCGAAAGGCATGTCGTAATCAGGATTGTCCAATCCGATTGTATTGCAAACTTCAATCACCTCATCATAGGTGTCAGGGACGTCAACACCATATTCGGCAAACATATCCGAGTTGTAATGCAGGTGCAGGGTATTACCAACGATCGGCACACCGTAAATCTGCCCGTCAATCGTCGCGCCTTCCCAAGCTTTTTCGGGAATATCACCGAGATTGTACTCGTCCCAGTATTTTTCGACGAGGTCGTTGAGGGGCATCATCCAACCAACGCCAGCCCATTCACCAACTTGACCATTGGCACCGTGAACGATGTCATAGGGTGAGTCGCCACCAGCGGAAAGCGCCAGGCGAACCTGTTCCTGAGCGTCAGCGGAAGCAAGCAGGTTAGTGTTGACAGTCAAGCCTTCAACTTTATCGCATTTTGCTACTTCTTCTGCGTAATAGTCGGTGATTGGGAAGGACCAACCGATCATGTTGATTTCGGCTTCTTCAGCAGGAGCATCGAGGTTACATTCTGTTGGGTCAACGATGACTTCAACTTCAACTTCGACCTCTTTCACTACTTCAACCTCGACCTCTTTTACTACTTCAACAGTTTCTACAATAGTTTCAGGGGCACAAGCTGCGAGAGCAATACTTAAGGCAAGCAACAGGTTTAACAGTATAAATTTGTGTTTCATCTAATTCTCCTTAGAAAGTTTGTTTGTACGTTTTTTAGAAACTTGCTGTTTTTTGAGTGATACCTCCTTGTATTTGAAAAAGCTTATCAGGCGATTTATGAATTAACGCAATAGAAATTTAATGAGAAAAATCACCTGATGAGAAATTGCTAACCAGAGCAAAGGGTAAGCTAACACTGAAGCTAGCTTGCTCTGCTACCAGCTTTGCGTCAATCATCAATTGTGCCAGGAATTCACTAGATTTAATTTTCACGAGCATTCGTTGTTGTAGTGGGGGTGTAAACCGTAAGACTTGAATGTATACGCATACAAGTATACGTATACAATATCATTAAATCATCGCTGGGTCAAGCAAAAAAGATACGTAGACTATGCTTAGAAAAGTTGTCTAAGCATAAAGGCGTGTCGCCCATGGCATGGAGATAGTCGGTACAGCAACCTCGTGTTCTTCTTCAAAAAACATGCCAGTTGTATGTATCCCTGCCCTTGTGGATTTTTTTCCGATACAGAGCGTGATTGCACCTGCTCGCATCAGACGGTAACACGCTACCAAAAACGCATCTCTGGCCCCATGCTCGACAGAATTGATATTCACATTGAAGTACCGCGTGTGGATTTTGAGAAATTGTCTGATAATAGAAGGGGCGAAAGCTCAAACGATATCCGTACTAAGGTAGAGACAGCACGTCAAAAACAAAGAGAAAGATTCGCCGGTCTAAAAAATGGGCGATGACCAATGCCGATGTGCGCGTGGCTGAAGTGCGTCAATTTTGCGAATTAACTAAATCGGGTCAGCAACTTATGTAGACTGCTATAACCCAGCTGCAGTTGTCCGCGCGGGCCTATCACCATATCCCTTCGACAGGCTCAGGGCGTGCCTGAGGTTGGCGCGCACCATTTCGGATTTAGCGGGCGCTCATAATATCTCCCTCTCTGAATTAAAGCCCCATCTATATCATTATCTTGGTAGCCAGGCTGTTCAGCACCTGCTTGAAGTGTCATCTGGTTTGGATTCTCTCGTGCTCGGTGAACCACAGATACTAGGGCAGGTAACGCACGCACTTCAACTTGCTCGCGGACAAAATACCGTGGGGCATATTCTTTCTCGCCTTTTCCAGAATGCTATCCGTACGGGGAAACGTGCCCGCACCGAAACGCTTATCAGCCATAATCCTGCGTCGGTTTCGTCGTTGGCGGCCTCTCTTGCTGAGAAAAAAGTGTCCAGCATTGACCAAGCCCAAATCACGGTCGTTGGTGCTGGAAAAATGGCGGAGTTGGCTGTTGAAGCCCTCCGCAAACGTGGTGCGGAGCGTATCCTTGTTGTTAATCGCACTTTAGAGCGTGCTTTATCTCTCGGTCAAAAATGGGATGCTGAGCTTGCCACTTTTGAGCAACTTGAGTCTGCTATCGAGCGAGCGGATATTTTGATCGCTTCTACTGGTGCACCGCACACACTTATCGATGCCTCGATGGTCGAATCTATTATGCAGAAACGCCCTGAGCGTCCCTTGGTGATGATCGATATTGCTGTCCCTCGGGATATTGATGCAATGGCGGGGAATATTGAGAATATAAGTCTTTATGATATGGATGGCTTGCACGTCCAACTTGAAGATTCTCTCTCGAAACGCAGCGCTGAAGTCCCGCAAGTCGAAGAGATCATTGCTGAACAAAAAGCTCTCTTTGATGCGTTTTTGGCCTCGCTTGATATGCTCCCGCTCATCAACGATCTGAAAAAACAGGCTGAAGAAATTCGCCAGATGGAATTACAAAAGACCCTGCGCCGTATGCCCAACCTTGGCTCGCAGGAGCGCAAACGTATAGAAATACTTACCCAAGCCTTGGTGAAAAAACTGATCGACGCACCTGCAGCAAATTTGCGTCAGGTTTCCTCCGACACGCATGCAGTTTGCTATGCAAAAGCAACCCGAGTTCTCTTTAATATGGATAAAAATACCGCCCTTCCCTGTCTTGAGGAGCGCCCACAGTGAAACTGATTTTCGCAACCCGCCCCTCTGAACTTGCCCGCTGGCAAACGACCAACGTCATGCAGGCGCTCGAAAAAGCACATACCGACCTAAGCTGTATAGAAGAAGTCTTCGTCACTCGTGGCGATAAAGTTCTCGATAAACCCCTCCCCATGATCGGCGGCAAGGGGCTTTTTACACAAGAGCTTGAAGCCGCCCTTCTCGACGGTCGTGTGAACGCCGCCGTTCACTCGCTCAAAGACCTTCCTACAGAAAACCCCGAAGGCCTCATGCTTGGCGCAATTCCCGTTCGTGCCGATGCCCGTGATGCTCTCGTTTCCCTCGAAGCCTATACCCTCAAAACCCTTCCCGAAAATGCCGTCATCGGCACAAGCAGCCCCCGCCGTGCGGCACAACTTCTTGCTCAACGCCCCGACCTTCAAATGAAAGATATTCGCGGCAACGTTGGCACTCGTCTGCGCAAATTGATGGAAGAGCAATACGACGCCGTAGTCTTCGCCACAGCGGGATTATCCCGTCTTGGTCTGGATGCAGCGCTAGGGGAGAAGATGCAGATTCTCGGCTACGATGAGATGCTGCCTGCCCCCGGGCAAGGTGCTATGGCCGTACAAATTCGCTCCGATGCAGACGTGACCCTCGGTTTGCTCACTGCGATTGATCATTCTGCCACGCGATTGGCAGTTACCGCTGAACGAATCTTCCTCGCCGGTCTCGGCGGCGGATGTGCTGTCCCTGTTGCGGCATTTGGCTTGGAAATTTCACAGACATCGAGCATCAAACTTGTTGGCTTGGTCTCGTCGGTGGATGGGAAGAAATCAATCCGTGTTCAGGGTGAAGGCGATGATGCTGTAGAACTCGGCAAAAAACTCGCCGAAGAAGCCTTGTCGCAAGGTGCGGCAAGAATACTAAATGGATAGATGTGCATTGCATCCAGTGGATGCGTTGCACATCGGGTCTTGCAAGTCAACCCCAAACTGCATACCCCTTCGGGGCACTTATGCACCCTATCGGGTTCAACGCAGTTTTTGCTGAAGTCTAAAGTCTGAAATCTAATGTCTAAAGTCTTAATTACCCGCTCCCGTAAACAATCTCGCCCCTTCGCCGATGCGCTTGAAACGGCGGGATTTGAGACAGTTTTCTTCCCAACCATTCAAACCTGCCCGATGGACGATTTGAGTGCGTTGGAAGATGCGGTGAGAGAGATTGAGAAATATGATTGGGTGATCTTTACATCAGCGAATGCGGTGGATGTTTTTTTTAGCCCCCCTCTAACTCCCCCCGAGGGGGGGAGAACCAGTTCCTTCCCCCCTCGGGGGAAGGCTAGGAAGGGGGATGTACCCAAAATCGCCGCTGTCGGCAAAAAAACAGCCGAACGCCTTCAAGCTCACGGCGTAATACCAGACTTTATCCCCGAAGAATTCGTTGGCGAAGCGCTTTTTGCAGGACTTGGCGATGTGCAGGATAAATGCTTTCTGCTCCCCAGAGCGAAAGTTGCCCGCGAGATATTGCCCGATGAGATCAGTAAGGCAGGCGGCATTGTTCATGAGATCGCTATTTATGAGACCGTGGCTGGCTCACCGTCAGAAGAAGAATTTGCTGCTCTTCGTGCAGGCGTGGATGTGGTGACTTTTACCAGTCCATCCACGGTGAATAGTTTTGTGAAATTGATGCAAGAAGCCGGGCTTGATCCGCTGAATTTGGCAGGCAATCCGCTTTTTGCTTGTATCGGCCCCATCACAGAGAAAGCTGCCCGTGAAGTTGGGTTTGTACAGGTTGTTGTCGCAGAGACTTACACGACTGATGGGCTAATAGAGTTGCTAACGGAAAAACGTAAAACGTGATGTGTGAGTCTCAAGCTCATCTTTCACACTTCACTTTGAAATTTGGAGAAGTATGAATGTTAATTTGAAAACCCGCCCAAGAAGACTACGCCAATCTGCGGCTATCCGCTCGATGGTGCGTGAGACGGAGTTGAATGCCCGTGATTTCATCTATCCGCTTTTTGTGCGGCATGGTGATGGGCGTACGCCAATTGTGTCCATGCCGGGGATCGACCAAGTGTCCACGTTGGAGGCTGTTCGGGAGGCCGAAAAAGCTGCTAAAGCGGGTGTTCCGGCGGTGATTTTGTTCGGCATCCCCGCTGAAAAGGATCCTGTTGGTTTGGAGAATTTTTCCGAGAATGGCATCATCCAACAAGCCATCCGAGCGATTAAGAAGGAAATCCCGGAAATGGTCGTGGTGACGGATGTTTGTCTTTGCGAATATACCGACCACGGACATTGCGGGATTTTGAATACGGGAGAGCATTTTCAGGCATCGCTGCCGGAGGGTTATGTGCTGAACGACCCGACGCTGGAAGTGCTGGGCAAGGTTGCTATCTCGCACGCCGAATGTGGCGCCGATATTATTGCGCCCTCGGGCATGATGGACGGGATGATTTCGGCGATTCGTGATGCGCTGGATGCGAAGAGTTTTGAGCTTATGCCGATCATGTCTTATGCGGTGAAATATGCTTCGGCGTTTTATGGCCCTTTTCGAGATGCGGCAGATGGTGCCCCGAAATTTGGTGACCGAAAATCTCATCAGATGGATCCTGCGAATATTAAGGAAGCACTGCGAGAAGCGACCCTGGATGTGGAAGAGGGTGCCGATATGTTGATGGTGAAACCGGCCCTGGCATATTTGGACGTGATCCGCACTGTGAAGGATGCTTTCCCTGAACTGCCGATGGCGGCGTATAACGTCAGCGGTGAGTATTCGATGGTGAAGGCTGCGGCAGAAAAGGGTTGGATTGATGAAGAGAAAGTGACGCTCGAAACGCTGCTCTCGATGAAACGTGCGGGAGCGGATTTAATGATTACTTACCATGCGCTGGAAGCGGCGGCGTGGTTGAAAAGTTAGAAGGTTTAAAGTTTAAGGTTGATATGACCCGCTGCGATTTCGATTGCATAGCACTCAATCTCCGCTAGATTTATAAAATAAGCCAGCGGCGGTTGAGTAGACAGTGATGCTTTTCGCTGTCGTATCGAAACCATAGCGATATTCTGTGAAAAAAGGAAGATATATGACATTAGCCCCGAATTTATCCGAACGTGCAGCTGCTGAACGCAGCCAACGCAACCAACGAATGACGACAGTGGATTTCAATTTATCACCATTCACCATCGCCTGGGAAGTTTCGCGCGCATGTGCCTATGCCTGTGTGCATTGCCGTGCAGATGCGATACATCAACGCGACCCCAATGAATTGACCACCGAAGAAGCCAAAAAGCTGATCGATGATCTGGCGGGCTTTGGCTCACCGATTTTGATTTTTACTGGTGGTGACCCGATGATGCGCCCCGACTTGGCAGAGTTGATTAGATACGCCAACGAAAAAGGGCTGCGCTGCTCGCTTACGCCCACGGCAACAGCTTTGCCGACGAAAAAACGCCTCGAAGAAGTACGGAATGCTGGTATTCGTCGCATTGCGCTAAGTCTTGACGCACCACATGCTGATGTCCATGATGATTTCCGCAAAGTGAAAGGCTCATGGCAGCGCACGATGGATATCCTCCATCGCGCACAGGAAGTTGGCGTGAGTGTGCAGGTCAATACGACTGTTGCCAAGCATAATATAGATATTCTCGAAGATATGGTGCCTTTCATCGAAGAAGTGAAAGCAGTGCAATGGTCGGTCTTCTTCCTCGTCCCAACGGGGCGCGCGATGATCGAGCAGATGGTCTCTGCCGAAGAGCATGAACGCACCTTTAATTGGCTTTACGAGCTTTCACAGAAAGCACCTTTTGACATCAAAGCGACCGCTGCGCAGATGTATCGACGTGTTGCGATTGAACGAAAACGCGCTGAACAGGGCGGGGATAAACCTGTCACTTTCCAGAGCGCTGGCTTCCAATATGAAGATGGTTTGCACCGTCCGAAGAAGGGCGTCAATGATGGGAATGGTTTTATGTTTATCTCGCATATTGGCGAGATTCAGCCTTCGGGCTTCCTGCCCCTCACCGCTGGGATGGTACGCGAAGATAATATCGTTGATGTGTATCGCAATCACGAGATTTTCAAAAACTTGCGGGATTATTCCAAGCTAAAAGGCGTTTGCCGTGAATGCGAATTTCGTGAAGTTTGTGGCGGTCAGCGTGGGCGTGCCTACGGCGTGACCGGCGATTATATGGAAAGCGACCCGGCTTGTGTGCTGGTTGCGAATGCGAATTGATTTTGTAGGGGCAGGGTCTCCCTGCCCTTATTGTTAAACTAAATAACAGGGTGGGGAAACCCCGCCCCTACGAGATAAAAAATGACAAATACATCTGAAAACTCCCGTTTCTTGAAAGCCTGCCGCCGTGAAGAAGTAGATGCAACGCCCGTTTGGTTCATGCGCCAGGCGGGGCGTTATATGCCCGAATACCGCAAACTGCGTGAGAAATACACCTTGTTGGAGATGGTTGCGCAGCCCGAGCTGGCCGCCGAAGTGACTCTCCAGCCGATCAAAGCCTTCAAAATGGATGCGGCAATTCTCTTCGCCGACATTCTGCTTCCGCTCAAGCCAATGGGCGTGGATTTTGAATTCGTGAAGGGGAAAGGACCACAGGTTCATAATCCCGTTCGCACGGCAGCGGATGTTGCCGCACTTAAGCCCGTTGACACGGAAGCAAGCCTAGGTCACGTTATGGAAGCGATTCGCATTTTGCGTGGTGAGCTGACCGAGACGCCGTTAATCGGCTTTTGTGGGGCACCCTTCACCGTCGCATCCTATATGATCGAAGGCGGCCCATCGAAGGATTATCGCATCGCAAAATCCATGATGTATAACGCGCCCGAAGTTTGGCACGCTTTTATGGAAAAACTGACTACCGTGCTCGTGAATTACCTGATGGCACAAATTGATGCAGGTGCGCAAGCTGTGCAGATTTTCGACTCATGGGTGGGTGCGCTCAACGGGCCAGATTACGAAGCCTTTGCGATGCCCTACTCGAAACGAATTCTGGATGCCGCTCATGCGACGGGCGTGCCCGTGATCCACTTTGGTGTGGGCGCAAATACGATTTTGCCGCTGATGAAAAAAGCTGGCGGCGACGTGATCGGTCTCGATTGGCGCATCCCACTTGATAAGGGCTGGGACATCGTCGGACACGACCGTGGCGTGCAAGGTAATCTTGATCCTGTGACCCTTTTTTCCACGCCCGAATTACTTGAAAAACGTGTTAAAGACATCCTCCGCCGAGCGGACAACCGCCCCGGGCATATTTTCAACGTCGGGCACGGCATCTTGCAGCACACGCCGAATGAGAACGTCAAGGCTGTGGTCGAGATGGTGCACGAATTTAGTAAAAGATAAGGTTTAACCACAGAATACACAGAGATTCTTTAGTTGAGAGAGACAGAGCTTTTCTCTCTTTTTCTCAAAAAACTCTGTGATCTCCGTGTTCTCTGTGGTGAATTAAAACTATGAAACTAACAATTATCGGCGGTGGAATCACGGGGCTTTCAGCAGCCTACCACGCCATAAAACAAGCCAAAGAAGAAAATATCCCCCTCGAACTGACTTTACTCGAAGCCGATTCGCATTGGGGCGGCAAGATAAAAACCGACCGTACCGACGGCTTCGTCATCGAGGGCGGCCCCGACACATTCCTTGCCACAAAACCCTGGGGCATGGCTCTTTGCAAGGAACTCGGCCTCAGCGACCGCCTCCACGGCACCAATCCCGAGCAAAAAAACACCTACGTTCTGCACAAAGATGAGTTGGTCGGTCTCCCCGACGGCCTCGCCATGATGATCCCCGGCAAAGTCATGCCCATGCTCATTACCCCTCTGCTCAACCCCCTCCAAAAAATGCGCATCGGGCTAGATTTTCTGCTCCCCACCCGTAAAGGCGACGAAGACGAAAGCCTCGGCTCCTTCATCTCCCGCCGCATGGGGCGCGCCACCTACGAAAATCTCATTGAGCCGCTCATGTCGGGCATCTACGCAGGCGACGGCGACAAACTCTCCCTCCAGTCCACCTTCCCCTTCCTGCGAGATTTCGAAATTAAATACGGCAGCCTCGCCCGTGGTGCAATGAAAATGTACCGTGCCCGTGTTAAATCGCAAAAACAGACAGGCTCCCGCTCCGTTTTCCGCACCCCCACCACAGGTCTCGCCGAAATCACCGAAGCTCTCGTTGCATACCTCGAGGAAAACAACGCCAACCTCCACCTAAACACCCCCGTATCACTCGTCACTCCTCACTCATCACACTACGAAATAGGATTAGATAACGGAAAGACTCTCAAATCAGACACCCTCATCCTCGCCTCCCCACCCTACGTCACAGGCGACTTAATCGAATCGCACTTGCCCGAACTTGCTGAGGTGCTAAAGAGCATTCCCTACGTTTCAACAGCTACCGTTTCCCTCGCCTATAAACTGGGTGATTTGCCCCGAGCATTGGATGGCTACGGATACGTCATCCCCCGCCGAGAAGGACGAAAGGCTTTAGCCTGCACGTGGACATCCACAAAATTCCCCCACCGTGCCCCCGAAGGCCACGCCCTTCTGCGTGTCTTCGTCGGACGTGCCGGGCAGGAAAACGACATCCCCTGGAACGAAGAAGGCTTGCTCGAGATCGCCCGTGAAGAACTAGCGCTCACCCTCGGCATCACCGCAGATCCCCTTCTTAGCCGAACCTACATCTGGGAAAAAGCCATGCCCCAATACAATTTAGGGCATCCCGAAAAAATAGACGCCATCAACGCTGCCCTCGCCGACATTCCCACCCTCGCCTTTGCAGGGAACGGCTACCACGGCATCGGCATCCCGAATTGTATTAACTCGGGCGATATGGCGGCTCAGAAAATACTTGCTAAGGGTAAGTAAGGGCGACCCTTTGTGATATTAGCGAATTAAAACAAGATATTTGCTGTTTACGATATGTAAATTTATATAGCAAAATGGGTCGTCCCTACGTTTCTAACTACTCTCTTTTTTCTCTTCTCTACTCTCAAGGAGAACTCATGAATATTTCAAAATCAGTCGAACTCTTCAACGAAGCCAAAACCCTCCTCCCCGGCGGGGTCGATTCCCCCGTCCGTGCCTTTCGTGCAGTGGGCGGACAGCCGCTTTTCATCGAGCGGGGAGAAGGGGCTTATCTCTTCGATGCCGATGGCAATAAATATATAGACTATGTTCTCTCGTGGGGGCCGCTCATTCTTGGGCACGCTCATCCCGTTGTGGCAGATGCGTTAAAGCAAACCATAGATAAAGGTACATCCTTTGGTGCTCCAAGCGCATTGGAGACAACGCTCGCCAAACTCGTCATAGAATTGATGCCCAATATGGAGATGCTGCGCTTCGTCAACTCTGGCACCGAAGCTACGATGACGGCGCTCCGTCTTGCCCGTGCCTACACCAAACGGGATAAGATCATCAAATTTGAAGGCAATTATCACGGTCACGCCGATATGCTCCTTGTGCAGGCTGGTTCTGGTGTGGCGACCCTCGGCTTGCCCGATTCTCCCGGGGTCCCCAAAGCGACTGTACAGGATACCCTCGTAGCCCGCTATAACGACCTTGATTCTGTCGAAGCCCTCTTCAAAGAATTCCCCGGCGAGATCGCAGCCATTATCATCGAGCCTGTGGCGGGGAATATGGGCGTCATCCCGCCCGCAGAAGGTTTCCTCGAAGGATTGCGTAAAATGACCGAAGAAAAGGGCGCTCTGCTCATCTTCGATGAAGTGATGACGGGCTTTCGTGCCCATCTTAATGGTGCACAGGCTCGTTATAATATCGTCCCCGATCTGACCACGCTCGGCAAGGTCATCGGCGGTGGTCTGCCCGTCGGCGCTTATGGCGGGAAGAAAGAGATCATGCAGTTGGTCGCTCCCGTTGGGCCGATGTATCAGGCGGGGACGCTCTCGGGCAATCCACTGGCGATGATGGCAGGGATCACGACGCTGGGCGAGCTGAAAAAAGATGGGGTTTGGCAAAAACTTGAAAACGCGGCAGCAAGCCTCGGGTCAGATGTGAAGCGGGTGGCTGAGTCCGCCGGAATCCCCATCCAACAAACCAAAGTTGGGACAATGTTCAGCAATTTCTTCACCGAAGAACTCCCGCACGATTGGTCTACCGTCAGTAAATGCGACACCGACCGCTTTGGAAAATTCTTCACGGCGATGTTGGAGAAGGGCATTTATATTGCCCCCTCGCAGTTTGAAGCCGGTTTTGTCTCGACGATGCACACACCCGATGTGATCGAAGCGACTGTGGCTGCGGTTGAGAAGGCGTTAAAGTTGTTATAAATCACTCAGTTGTATGTATCCCTGCCCTTGTGGATATGCAGGAGACCCAGAAAAAGCCTGCACTTGCTCTCACCAAACTGTGACACGTTACCAAAGCGGATATTCAGTCCCATACTCGACAGAATTGACATCCACATCGAAGTTCCGCGCAAGCCTATCACCGTATCATAAAACGATCACGCACTATCGCGAATTTGGCAGGGGAAGAGAGTATTAGAGGCGTTACAGTATAGACCAAAGGGGGTGATGAGTTTTAAAAAAATAGGGAAGGTTAGAATAAATATGATTAACGAATCATTGAAAAACACTTTTTTGAAAGCCTCAAGATTGTGATTTCTTGACACTTCTTTGTCTTTACGGTATAAAACCGACTGGTCGGTCTTTTTCTCTTCGGTCTAGTTTTCTAGACTTCATCTAAGCACCCTTTTGCAATTTTTCGTGAATAAATATATGAATCAAAAAGCCCAACAAACCCGAGAACGTATCCTCGATGCAGCCCTAAGTGTCTTCGCCAACAAAGGCTACCACGATACCCGTATGGATGACATCGTTGCCGAAGCAAGCTCATCTAAAGGTGCGGTTTATTTCCACTTTCCAGGTAAGGAAAAGCTTTTTCTTGCCCTTGTAGATAAATTCGCCGATCTTCTCGAAGCTCGTTTGAGTGCGGCCATTGCTGCTGAGCAAGGAGGGATGCGCCGTGTAGAAGCCGCTCTGGATGCTGGCCTCGCTGTTTTTGGTGAGTATCGCAGGCTAGCAAAACTTTTCCTTGTTCAAGCTGTTGGCTTAGGGCAAATTTTTGAAAGCAAACGCCTGCAAATTCTCGATAAATTTGCTCATCTCATCCAAACTCATCTAGACGAAGCCATCACCGATGGCGATATTCTGCCCCTCGATAGCCAGATCACCGCTTACGCTTGGGTCGGCGCCATTAACGAACTCATCATGCGCTGGGTCCAGCAAGGCGAGCCTACGCCTGAGCGCATCGCCCCCGCCCTGCGCACCACGCTGCTCAACAGCATCCAATTCGCGCATGAAAAAATTCACCACTCCAAATTCATGCGCTATCATCCCCTTGCGCTACTCAATGCTCTCGACGGTCAACCCCGCTGGGCATGGATCACACCCGAAGAGAGTCTAATTGCTTGGGGAGAAGCAGCCATGTTGAAAGGCGAGCGTCCTGAAGATTTTCGTTCTCAATTGGATGAATTGATTCAGGATTTGGATCTCAGCTCAAAAGGCGATATCCGTCTTTTCGGCGCTTTTCCCTTTGATATGGAACGCGAAACGGACGCCATTTGGGCTGGATTCGAGCAACCCACCTTTGTCTTACCTCGCTATATCTACCGCCAAACCCCAACCGAAACATCTCTCACTGAAATCGCCCCTGACGGAACCTTACCGCCCTCCCGCCAATGGGACGCCCCCCCGCTCACCCCCGCGACATGGAAAGACGACCTCGACTACGCCAAATGGGAAGAGATGGTCAACATCGCCAAAGAGAGCGCCGCATCGGGCGAGATAGGCAAAGTCGTCTTCGCCCGTACGCGTAAAGTTTCTTTTGAAAAACGTCCTGAGCTAATAACTGTCTTCTCCCGCCTAAACGATGCCTATCCTGCCACTCTCCGTTTTTATTTTGAGCCTCGTCCGGGGCTAGTTTTCATGGGGGCAACCCCAGAGCTGCTCGTCCGCACACAGGGACAGATGCTAGAAACCGTCTCTCTGGCAGGCTCAGCTCCTCGTGATAAAAACGTTAAAGTCAATGAAAAACATGGTGCAGATTTGCTCGCTAGCAAAAAAGATCGCCGCGAACATGCCATTGTTGTCGAAGATATTATCAATCGGTTGAAGCCGCTTTGTACTGCTGTGGAATATCCAGAAACACCGCATTTGCGTTCCTTGCCTAATATCCAGCATCTTGAAACACCAATCAAGGCGACTTTGAAGGAAACAGGGATTTTCGCTCCTGCCCAAGCTCTGCACCCCACGCCTGCTTTGGCTGGGCAGCCCCGTCAACTTGCACTAAAAATGATCCGTGAGCATGAAGCTCAACCTCGTGGAGCCTATGGCGCGCCCGTCGGCTGGATCACGCCTCAGGGAGATGGAGAAATGGCAGTCGCTATTCGTTCAGCAGTTTTTCGTAAAAAAGAAGGCTTACTCTACGCTGGTGCTGGCTTATTAGCAGCCTCTGACCCCGAAAAAGAATGGCAGGAGACCGTCATGAAATTCCGCCCGATGATGGATGCATTGGGGTTGAGTGAAGAAATCCCCTCTCCCCAGCGGGGAGAGGGCTAGGGTGAGGGGAGAAACTCTGTGAATCAAAAACGCCGCCGCATCCACCCCATTCTCCGTCAACGCTCTCGTGAACTGCGCCAGCCCCAAACTCCAGCCGAAAACACACTCTGGCAACATCTCAGAAACAGAAATCTTGGCTACAAATTTCGCCGTCAACATCCCATTGCTCAATTTATCGTTGAATTCTATTGCGCCGAACTAAAACTTTGCATCGAACTTGACGGAAGCCAACATTTTGAGCCTAAACAAGAAGCCTACGATAAAGCTCGTACAGAATATCTTGAAGAACTCGGGTACTCAGTTATCCGCTTTACAAATAACGATGTCCGCTACAACATTCATGCCGTAGCAGATGAGATAATGAAGACTTGTGAGAGATTAGTTGAAAAGAAAGCATAGATTTCACCCTCATCCTAACCTTCTCCCTCAAGGGAGAAGGGACTAAATATGACCCCAAACCCCGCCACCCTCTGGGCTGAAATATTCATAGATGAACTCTACAGTGCCGGTCTGCGCCATATTTGCATTTCACCAGGTTCTCGCTCTACGCCCCTGACTCTTGCAGCGACAGCACACTCCCACCTTAAACACAGCATCCATTTGGATGAGCGCAGTGCAGCCTTTTTTGCGCTCGGATACGCCCTCGAAAGTGGTAATCCGGCCGCGCTCCTTTGCACATCGGGAACGGCAGCGGCAGAATATTTCCCTGCCATTATTGAAGCCAGCCAGAGCGAAATCCCCATGCTGGTAATGACCGCCGATCGCCCACCAGAACTGCGTCATAGTGGCGCAAACCAAACTATTGACCAAATAAAACTCTACGGGAATCATGTCCGTTGGAGCGTAGATGCGCCCCTCCCTGAAATCAATCCATCCACACGTGCGTTGCGCTATTTACGCGCATTGGCAGATCGGGTTCTTGCTGTCTCACTTGGGCAAAATGCTTTGCCCGGCCCCGTCCATGTGAATTTTCCTTTCCGCAAGCCGCTTGAACCAAGTGGTGTTTCTCCCCTAAATTCCATGCTTTTGGGGTTTGGGGGAGATGTCCGAAGGACAGAGGGGGCGCACACCCGCATCCATAACGCTCCACGCGTATCGCAAGCCGATCTTTTATCAGATGTTCTTAAACGGATTCAAGCCAAAAAGAAGGGCGTTATCGTGGCGGGTCCGCGCTGCCCTCGTGGCGAGTTTCCATTTGCTTTGGCAAAGCTTTCTTCGCTAACAGGCTATCCGATTCTCGCAGATCCGCTTTCTGGATTGCGTTTTGGGAAGCATATCCACACCGGTACAATTATTGCGGGATATGGAGCGGCGTTACGCACTCATGAATTAGCAGATGCGCAGCCCGAGCTGATTCTGCGTTTTGGCGTGATGCCCATCTCACAGCCCCTGAGCGATTTTCTTGAAAATCTGCCCGAAAGCGTGCCCCAAATTGGCATCTCTGCACATGGTTTCTGGAGCGACCCGACCTATACCCTGAGCGAGCTTTTTGTTGCTGACCCTCTGCTTTTTGTGGAGGGTTTGAGTGAATTATTGGGCGAGAAAGTGGAAAGTGGAAAGTGGGCACAACTTTGGAAAGATGCCGAACAAGGCGTTTGGGATGCGCTTGCCGTCGCCCCTGATTTTGAAGGCAAAACTGTCGTAGACGCACTCCGAAATGTGCCTGCTGAGAGTCGAATTTTTGTAGCGAACTCGCTCCCCATCCGCCACGTGGAAGAGTGGATGCTTGCCAGCGAAAAACCCCTGCAAATTTACGCCAGCCGTGGCGTCAGCGGCATAGACGGGACTATCTCAACTGCGCTAGGCGTTGCGTCCGCTACCGATGCCCCGACCCTGCTCCTGACCGGCGATTTGAGCTTTTTTCACGATCAAAATGGGTTGCAAGCATTGTTCTCCCCCCTTCGGGGGGAGATGTCTGATAGGGCAGAGGGGGGAGGATTGAAAATCACCATCCTGCTCATCAATAACGGCGGTGGTGGGATTTTCCACCGTTTACCCGTTGCTAATCATGAGCCACCTTTTGAAGAGGCTTTCCTCACCCCGCATAAATTTGACTTCTCACATACTGCTCGTTTATATGGCTTAAATTATGAGCTAATTAATGCCGATAACGCCGCTGAGAAAGTCGCCGCTGCGATGAGTGCGCCAGAATCGCATATTTTGGAATTACGTACAGATTCAGCGGAAGGTGAAAGAGTGAGAAGAGAGTTGCTGGCGAGACTGCCTGATTGATAGTCGTTTCACCCTCATCCTAACCTTCTCCCTCCAGGGAGAAGGGACTGTCCCCTCTCCCCAGCGGGGAGAGGGCTAGGGTGAGGGGAGACTCCCAGCGAGGAAAAGCATCCATGAATTCAAAACGCCATCGTATTCACCCTATTCTTCGCCAGCGTGCTCGTGAACTACGTCAACCGCAAACTCCAGCAGAAACAACACTTTGGCGTTATTTACGCAACAGAAATCTTGGCTACAAATTTCGTCGTCAACACCCAATTGCACAATTCATTATTGATTTCTATTGTGCAGAAGTAAAACTTTGCATTGAACTTGATGGTAGTCAACACCTTGAGCCTGAACAAGCAGCCTATGATCAAGCTCGCACAGAATATCTTGAAGAACTTGATCATACTGTTATTCGTTTTACAAATGATGATGTGCGCTACAACATCCATGCTGTAGCAGATGAAATTATGAAGACTTGTGAAAGATTAGTTGAAAAGAAAGAATAGATTTCACCCTCATCCTACCCTTCTCCCTCAAGGGAGAAGGGACTTATTGAGCAAAAGGAAAAAACAATGACCACCAAAATCACCCCCGCCGCTAACTGGCAAACCGTCAAAGAATACGAAGACATCACCTACCAAGTCGCCGATGGCGTTGCCCGCATCGCCTTCAACCGCCCCGAAGTGCGGAATGCTTTTCGCCCGCAGACCATTGACCAAATGATCGAAGCCTTCAAGCATGCGTGGATGTCGCCCAAAGTTGGCACTATTCTATTAACCGGTAATGGTCCTTCACCAAAAGATGGTGGCTGGGCGTTTTGCGCAGGCGGCGACCAGCGTGTGCGTGGGCACGGTGGCTACGAAGGCGGCTACGAACTCCCCCGTCTGCATGTGCTTGAATTACAGCGCATCATCCGTTTTATGCCAAAAGTCGTAATGGCCGTTGTACCTGGTTGGGCAGTCGGTGGCGGACACAGCCTGCACGTCGTCTGTGATATGACTATTGCCAGCAAAGAACACGCTAAATTTCAACAAGCAGATGCGCGCGTAGCCAGTTTTGACGGTGGTTTTGGTTCTGCCTATCTTGCCAAGCAGATCGGGCAAAAACGTGCCCGTGAAGTCTTCTTCCTCGAGCAAACTTACTCCGCAGACGAAGCCTACCAGATGGGTATGGTCAACAAATCTGTGCCACACGCCGAACTCGAAAAAGCCGCCTTCGATTGGGCGAAGATCATCAACTCGAAGAGTCCCACCGCTATTCGGATGCTTAAATTCGCCTTCAATCTCACCGAAGACGGTATGGTCGGGCAGCAGATTTTCGCTGGCGAAGCCACCCGTCTCGCTTATATGACCGACGAAGCCAAAGAAGGACGAGATGCCTTCCTCGAAAAACGTCCCCCAAATTTTGATGATTTTCCGCGCTTTGCATGATTCTTGTACACGGATTTCGCGGAGTGCACGGAGAAAAGCTTTAAATAACTCTGTGTAATCCATTTTCTCCGCGTACAAAAAAAGATGAATGATTTTCTGACTCTCGCCGCCCAAGCCCACCCTGAGCGTATCGCTCTTCTCGATAATTTGCAGCAAATTAGCTATGCTGAGTTAAACGCAAATGTTGCTACGCTCTCTTCCCGTTTAACGATGCTGGGCATTCAACGCAGCGAGCGTGTAGCCGTTCTTTTAGATCGCAGTCCTTTAGCTATCACCCTCGTCCACGCGCTAGTGCGGATCGGCGTAAGCATCGTTCCGCTCAATACGCGTCTTACATCTAGCGAAATGTGTTGGCAAATTCAAGAATCAGATTGCAGATGGGTTCTCCGCACAACAGCGGATAGCCCCCTCGAAGAATCTCTCCACCTGGATGATTTACCTCTGGCTTCTACACCTGCCTCGTACTTGCTCGGTGCTATCGAGCTGGATACAGAATTCGGCATCCTCTTTACCTCCGGTACGACGGGGCGGCCCAAAGGCGCACGCCTGCTTTGGAAGAATATCTACGCCTCCGCAAAAGCCTCTGCTCTTCGGCTTGGAACGCTTCGCTCCGACCGCTGGCTATTAACTTTGCCCCTCTACCACATCGGTGGACTTTCAATTTTGCTTCGCAGCGCTCTTTACGGGACAGCTGTTGTCCTACCGAATTTTGAGAACGACCAATTTGACCTAAATCAACTCACTAAACGGATGCACGAGACCCAAACAACAATAGTCTCCCTCGTTCCCACAATGTTGCATCGCCTTTTATCAGATGAATTTGCGAGGCAGCTTTTCCGCCGAAGCAATCTCCCTATTAGCAATGAGACTGCTTCGGCGCAAGTGCATGCTCCTCGCAGAGTCAGTCAGGAATTTATTTTCCCTAAAACCTTACGCCTCATCCTCCTCGGCGGCGCGGCAGCCTCGCCAAAATTGTTAGAACGCGCTTTTGCGCAAAATCTCCCCATTGCCACAACTTATGGATTAACAGAGTGTGCGTCCCAGGTTGCTACCGCCACTCCTGAGAATGCACGTCTGAAACCTGGCTCTGTGGGGAAACCGCTCCCCGGTATCCGTGTGGAAATCCGAGATGATGGGGGGGAAGTACTCCCCTCGGGCGAGATCGGGAACGTGTACGTTGCTGGGGATGTGGTGATGTTTGGGTATTTGCACCAAACCGAAGTCCACGAGTGGTTCCGCACAGGTGATCTTGGTTACCTCGACGAAGATGGCGATCTCTTCATTATTCAGCGTCGCAGTGATTTAATCATCTCAGGCGGTGAGAATATCTATCCCGCTGAAGTGGAATCTGTATTGTCTCAACATCCGGCTATAAAAGAAAGTTGTGTGGCCGGTATCCCCGATGAAATTTGGGGGCAGCGGGTAGCCGCGGCTATCGTAGTGCGTCGCACCTTCCTCGACAAAGAAATGCCAAACGATGAGCACAATGCCCCTCGAAGCACAGATTCTCAACCCAAAGGTGCGACGCACCCAGATCTCGAAGAAAAAATCATCACCTTCTGCCGCCAACACCTGGCTGGCTATAAAATCCCTCGCAAAATTGTTGTGCTAGATGCCCTCCCACAAACATCTTCGGGAAAGGTTCAGCGCAAGGAAATTTTGCGTTTATTAATGGAAGACCTTAATGATTAATATAGAAACAAAGCCTATCTCTCTTAGCCCCGAACTCACAATTGGCGGCAACGAAAGCACCCTCATTCTTGGCCCCTGCTCAGTAGAAAGCTACGAGCAAACCCGATTGGTTGGGAAGTTGATTCACAAACTTGGCTTAAAAATGATTCGTGGCGGTGCCTTCAAACCACGCACATCGCCAGATGCCTTTCAAGGCTTGGGAGAGGAGGGACTTGAAATTTTACGCGCTGTAGCAGATGAATTTGATTTGCTGGTTCTTTCTGAAGCCCTCGGCGTAGAACAAGTTCCGCTACTCCAAAAGTACGCTGATCTGATACAGATCGGCAGCCGAAATATGCAGCATTTTCCACTCCTGTGGGCAGTGGGCGAAATCGAAAAGCCCGTTATGCTCAAACGCGGATTCATGTCCACCGTCGAAGAGTGGTTGGCTGCCGCGAAGCATATTTCCAGTCGGGGCAATGAAAAAATTATTCTTTGCGAACGCGGCATCCGCACTTTCGAGACCCTCACACGCAATACTTTCGACACAAATGCTATTGCCTTCCTGAAGCAAAACAGCCCTTATCCTATTTTTGGCGATCCGAGTCATGCTACAGGACGTGCCGATTTAGTTATTCCGGCAGCCCAATCTGCTTTAGCAGCGGGCGCAGATGGCTTGGTCGTAGAGGTGCATCCCAACCCAGCAGAAGCCCTTTCAGACGGCAAACAATCGCTCACATTGGCGCAAGGCGAAGAGCTTTTCGAGCAAGCCACTCGAATTGCCACTGCGCTAGGACGAAAGATCGGATGACTTGGGCATGGCGCACTTTGGGAAATCCAGCCTTTCAGCCTATTGTTTTTTTGCATGGTTTTATGGGAAAAGGGGACGACTGGCTGGAGATCGCAGAAGGATTAAGTAATCGTTTCTATTGCCTGATGCCCGATCTGCCTGGACACGGCGAAACGCCCTTGGACGAGGAACCTGCTTACGCCGCATGGGCATCTGCCCTGCGAAAAGCATTGGATGAGCGCAACATCGCCCGCACCCATCTCGTCGGCTACTCGATGGGAGGGCGCATCGCGCTTTTTTTCGCACTGACTTATCCTGAAATGGTAGACAAACTAGTGCTCGAATCTGCGAATCCTGGCATTATTGACCCTGTCGAGCGTGCCCAACGCGCTGAATTAGACGATAAACTCGCCGCTCGCCTGCGCAAAAATGGAATGAAATATTTTCTCGAGTTTTGGTACGACATTCCCCTCTTTGATTCTCTTAGTTATTATCCTGCCCTTAAAAAGCAGTTGCGTATAGAGCGTGCAAAGCAAGATATTGAGTCAATAGCTACCGTCTTGAGCGCGCTCAGCCCGGGGCGACAACCTGAACTTTGGTCACGGTTGAAAGAAATCGAACTGCAAACTCTGCTCATCGCAGGGAGACTTGACAAAAAATATACTGCCGTTACAGAAAAAGCGTTGACATCTATCTCCAATTGTCAGAGCGTTATTTTGTCAACTAGTGGACATAATACTCATCAAGAAAATCCAGCTGCAGTCCAGTCCCTTCTGGATGATTGGCTGTAGCCTATTCTAAGCAACGGAGTAATAACTAACGCCGATATGCGCGTGGCTGAAGCTCGTCAATTTTGCGAATTGGATGCTACGGGACAGATTCTTATAAGGCTGCAATGACCCAGCTTCAACTTTCCGCGCGCGCCTATCACCGCATCCTGAAATTGGTGCGGGCTATTGTAGATTTGGCTGGGGAGGAGAGTATCCTGTCATCGATATGCAAAATATCTTGTTGACAAGTTCTGTTTTATTTTGTAGAATAATGTTACCGCTCACATGTGAGCGGTAACATTATTGTGTTTTAGAAATCTTATTTGGAAAAATATGCCTCGTTCTCGTATTACTATCCGTGATGTTGCTGATCGAGCTGGTGTTTCTCACCAGACGGTTTCGCGCGTCATCAATAATAGTGAGCGTGTTACACCTGAAACACGGGAGCGGGTTAAGGTGGCGATCAAGGAGTTGGGGTACCGCCCCAGCCGTTTGGCGCAGAGCATGGTTACGCAGAAGACGCGCACGATTGGTTTGGTGGTTGCGGATATTACAAACCCTTTCTTTTTTGAAGTTGCCCGAGGTGTGCAAGACACAGCATTGGCGCAAGGATATAATGTTTTTGTCTGTAATACAGATGACAATCCACAAGGTGAGCAAGATATATTAACTCTATTGGCTTCGCAAGAGGTTGATGGGGTTATTTTGGCTACGGTCAGCTCGCCGGAAGAAGAGTTGTTGGCTTTTGCGGAGAATTACAAGCCACTGGTCGTGATCAATCGTGATATTCCGCATCCTAAGGCTAGTTTGGTGAGTGTTGATATTTTGAAGGGGGCGAAATTGGCAGTGGAACATTTGATTGAGCGAGGGCATAGGAATATTGCGATGCTTTCACACATCGGACATAAACCTGATGAAATGCGGCGTGTGCACGGCTATCGTGAGACTTTGTTGGCGCATGATATTACGCCCAATGAAGAATGGCTGGTGCTGGCTCCCCCAAATTTGGCGGGTGGTTATGAAGCGACCCAGACTTTGTTGAAAGAACATCCTGAAGTGACTGCGATCTTTACTTATAACGATTTGATGGCGATCGGCGCTTTGCGTAGTTGCCATGATATGGGCATGCGTGTGCCGCAGGATTGTGCCGTGATGGGATTTGATGATATCAAGTTTTCGGCAATGACACAGCCTTCGTTAAGTTCTATTAGCTATGATAAATATGTCGTTGGGCAAAAAGCCATGCAGCGATTATTTGAGATGTTTGAAGAACCCGATTTTACATTTGCCCCAATTCCCTTGGGTGTAGAGTTGGTTATTCGTGAATCTACATAATTTTTTTGATCTAAATGTGACCGCTCACATGTTGTGCGATTGCAAGAATAGATATGGAGGTGCCTCTCGAAAGATGTTTTTAGTAAGACGTTTGATTTTTAATTTGATAAGTTTATAAGGAGTAAGAAATGAAAAAACTTTGGCTCGTAATAACCGCATTGATCGTTGCTTCTATGGTGCTCACCGCTTGTGGTGGTGCAGATGCCCCTGTTGAAGAAGAAGCTCCAGTTGCTGAAGAAGCACCTGCAGTTGAAGAAGAAGCTGTAACTGAAGAAGAAGCTCCCGCAGAAGAAGCTGCTGAAATCTCTTTACGCTGGCGCACCCGCCCAGGTAATCAGGAAGAAGCTGATCTGTACCAAGGCATCAGTGACGGCCTAAATCTCGATGGCATTACTTTGGAATACGAACCCGGTGGTTCAGATACATCCAGCTATCAAGATGTTTTGAAAACCGAACTCGCTTCTGGCACTGCTCCTGATGTATTCTGGATCCCCGGAACCGATGTAGCTGACTTTGTTGCCCGTGGGCTGCTCTTGGATATGCGTGGGATGGCTGATGCCACCGATGGCTACGCAGATGCAGATTTCTACGAAGGCCCTATGTTCCACTTGACCTTCAATCCTGAAACCGGCAACTCTAGCGAAACCCTTTGGGGTCTTCCCCGTGATGTTTCCACCTTCGCACTTTATATCAACCTCGACCTTTTGGCCGAAGCTGGTGTTGATGATCCTCGTGAGCTCGAAGCCAACGGTGAATGGACCTGGGAAGCTTTCCAGGAAACCGCTGAAGCCGTTTCTGCTCTTGGCGATGATGTCCAGGGTTATAGTGGCTCTGCATGGTGGGGCCCCTACGGTGTATGGATTAACGCTGCTGGCGGAAATTTCTTCAATGAAGATCGCACCGCTTGTGCGCTCGATACAGACGAAGCGCTCGCTGGTCTCCAGTTCGTTCAAGACCTCTATGCCTCCGGCGCAGCCGTACCTTATGGCGAAGATGGTGAACCTCCTTTCCGCTCCGGTAATGTTGGTATGTTCCAGAACGGCCGCTGGGCAACCCCCGGTATCCGCACTGTAGATTTCGAATGGGACGTTGTTGGTCTGCCCGTTGGCCCTGCCGGTAATCCCGGTAACTGGCTCTTCTGGGGCGCTTACGTTGTCAACGCTGACACCGAAAATCCGGAAGCTGCTTGGGAACTCGTTCAAGCATTAACCACCGCCGAAGTACAGGGCACAGTTGCTGCCTTGGGTGCTAATATCCCCAGCCGTGTAAGTCAGGATGCTCTCGATGCTTTCTTAGACTTCACCCCGCCCGCAAACAACCAAGCTTTCCTCGATGGTTTGGCAAACTCCCCGACCGCCGAAGGCCCCCTATGGGCTGGCTCTTGGCCTGATTTTGGTGCAGTTATGGACACCGCCATTTCCTCCCTCTTGACCGGTGAAACCACCGTTGAAGATTTCGGCGCAACTGTTTGTGACGAAGCCAACAAAGCTTTTCAAGAGTAAGTAAAATAAGTCAAGAAATCCGGTGGGGATTGCCTCACCGGATTTCTTTTTTAGATAGCGTAAAAAAAACTTGGAAGAACTCCTGCAAGTTTCAGGAAAGGAATAAGTATGACATCTAATTCCACCCAATCTCAAACGATACCATCTGCAGATGCAAAAACTAGCTTGGCTCTAAAAGTTTTATCCATCTGGCATATTATTTTTGCCATCGCTGGCCTCGCTGGCACTGTCATGATCTGGCAGAGTGCATCCGATATTGCAGACTGGATCAAAGCAATCGTTAGCATTTTTCTGGTATTAGGTGCCACTTTTAGCGCTATCGCAGTCTTTTCGATCCGAGAAAGAAAACATCGTGGCCGAACAATTTCTCTTGTCATCAATTATTTAGGCTTACTGGCTTCTTTCTTCGGTGGTTTGCATACTGTTGGGTTCTTCACAGGCATTGATTCACTAGGGGAAACCTTTTCAAAAGGGCTACCCTATATGGGGATTGCTTTCGTCGGTTATCTGATCGGAACAATCGGAGACCGATACCAAAAAGACCACCCCGGCACCGCGCAAAAGTTCAGGAAAACAGCTCAGGTTGTAGCCGCGATTGGTGGCGTGCTTTTCTTATTTGCCGTTGGCATTGTCCCCGGCACCCTATCTTTTATTTCAAAATTTAATTCCCTTATCCCAATTCTCTTATTACTTGGGGTAATTATATTTGGCATCATGGTTTGGCTGATGTGGCGCGAACCAACTCGGCTCGCAATGCATACGAAGGGAAAAGATCAGTTGATGTTGGAAGGCTATCTCTTCTTATCCCCCAATTTTATTGGTTTTCTTTTCTTTTTCGCTGGCCCATTACTCTTCTCACTTTATAGCAGTTTTACAGATTCCGATGCTTTTGGAAACGCAAATTGGATCGGCTTAGCCAATTATCAAGAGATTTTCAATATCACCATCGAACCCCTTGAATATGCTGACCAATTAGCCAAAGAAGTGATTAATATTGAAGTCTATGATGAGCTTTCCCGCTTCAATTTCTTTGGCAAAGATTATGTGGTTGGTGCGGAAGATCAACTTTTTTGGATTTCACTAGGAAATACGATTAAGTTTGTGCTACTCGCTGTGCCGATGAGCGTCATTCCTGCCCTTTTGCTTGCTACCGTTTTAAATAGCAAATTGCCCGGTATGAAAATATTCCGCGCTATTTACTTTGTTCCGAGTGTAGCCGCGGTTGTGGGCGTAGCGATGATCTGGCGCTGGCTCTATAACTCAACCGTTGGGTATCTAAATTATTTCATTACCAGTTTTATCAAGTTTGTGAACTCCTTTGCTGGCTCCGAACTACTAATCGACCCGCAAATTGGATGGACATCTGATACACAAGTTGCCTTGATTGCGGTCGCGATTATGGCTGCTTGGCAATGGATGGGCTTTAATACGGTGCTCTTCTTGGCCGGTTTGCAGAATATCCCCGGCGTTCTTTACGAAGCCGCTACTGTTGATGGCGCAAATAATTGGCAAAAATTCTGGAACGTAACCTTGCCTATGCTGGCACCGACAAGTTTCTTTGTGCTCACAACGACGACGATCAATGCTATGCAGATATTTGATCAAGTCTTTGTCTTTACTCAACCGCCAGGAGGCCCAGGTACATCTACCACAACAATAGTCTTGTACTTGTACCGTCAAGGTTTCCAAAATTTCCGTCAAGGCTATGCTTCTGCACTGGCTTGGGTTTTATTCTTGCTTATTTTCGGGTTGACACTGGCTCAATACATGCGTCAACGTGCAGGCGACGAGGCTATTTAGAGGAGAGTATCAATGTCTACTTATCGAATTGGAATATTTTTACGAAACTTGTTGCTCTATATCACATTGACTTTCTTTGCATTTGCCATGCTTTTCCCCTTCCTTGTCATGGTTTTCACATCCTTGAAAGAAGCCAGTGATTCTTATCGCTTCCCGCCAAAGCTGCTCCCGCGTGCGCCAATTACGATGGCTGTCGAAGGTTATGATGAAGAACTACCTCTCTACTTTGTGGACTTTGAAGGTTCTCAAGAAGAGTTCGTTCTTGTCGAAAAGACAGTCAAAGTTGGCGAATATGCTGCCCCAGATCAGTTGGATATGACCTATATTCGTGAATTGGAGTTGGTCACAGAAACTTCTGGCGCGACCACAATATATGAAGATGAAGAAGTGCCTCTATATGACATCACTGTCGATGGCGAGGTTGTCCCCATGGTGCGTGTGGACCGAACAGCATTAGGCCGTTTTGCGAACCCCGATGATCTGTCGGTTACCATCCTGCAAAATCTTCGTAGCAGTGAGCCTGTTGAAAGACTGACTTGGCATCCTGAGAACTACACAGAGGTGGTCAATCTTCATGGTATGGATCGTGCGTTGACAAACACAGCATTGGTTACCATTCTAGTAGTTTTGGGTCAATTAGTAACATCCGTTTTGGGTGGATACGCCTTTGCTCGATTGAAATTCCCCGGGCGAGATAGTCTTTTTGTCATCTATCTGGGCACTATTATGATTCCCTTTGTGGTTGTTATCACACCGCTTTACAAATTGATGATCTTGATTGGCTGGGTTGATAAACTAGCAGCCCTAATTATCCCGTGGATATTCACTGCCTACGGAACTTTCCTCATGCGTCAATTCTTCATCACCTTCCCAAAAGAGATCGAAGAAGCTGCCGTATTAGATGGTGCATCGCGTTTGCAAATTCTTTGGACCATCTTCTTACCCGCCAGTACACCAGCCTTAGCTACACTATCAACATTTACATTCTTATATGCTTGGAACAGTTTTTTCTGGCCTTTGGTGGTCATTAATACAGGGAACGAAGCAAACCGAGTTTTGACTCTGGCAGTAAGTGTCTTAGGCGGTCGAGCTATGGATGCTCCTAATCTGGTTCTGGCTGGAGCCGCAATTGCTGTATTACCACCTGTGATTATTTATATCTTCGGGCAGCGTTACTTTGTAGAGAGTTCTAGTTCAAGTGGCTTGAAAGGGTAATCACTGGACTATTACGTGTCGATTATTAGATAAAAATGCGCATTTATATAATTCGGCATGCCGATCCCAATTATGATAATGATACGATTACTGCCGCTGGGCATAAAGAAGCTCTAGCTTTAGCTGAAAGGCTTGAAGCTGAGGGTATTGATCGTATTTATTGCTCACCTCTAGGGCGCGCCCGCCATACAATGCAATATACTGCAGAGCGTCTAAACCGGAAGGCAGAAATACAGGATTGGCTTCAGGAATTGTCTGGTATGACAGTCGATCATGCTAAATGGGGCCAACTGGCAGTTTGGGATATTCCAGGCGAAGCACTCTATCAGCAACAAATACCAAAAGCGTATGACGGGTTGAATTTCGACGAGAAAATCAATTCGTTAATCAAGTCTTCAGATCAATTTTTGCAAAATCTTGGCTATGTACGAAAAGACGGGCGGTATCAGTGTGTGGGGACACACACTGACAGAATCGCAGTTTTTTGCCACAATGGTTTTGGTCTGACTTGGCTAGCACACTTACTTAACCTGCCCTTACTTTCTGTTTGGACCAGTTTTTGGCTACCACCCAGTTCGGTCACGACGATACTATTTGAGCAGCGTTCGCCTAAATGGGCGGTGCCACGGTGCCTAAGCTTGGGCGATACAGCGCATCTTCATAAGGCCGGGCTACCAATCCAGCCCAGCGGCATTCAGGCTAATTTTGAATAAGATCACCATGAAACTTGGCGTTTGTTACTACCCCGAACATTGGTCTGAAAAGCACTGGGAAACCGATGCTAAAGAAATGCGTGAAGCAGGGATTTCAATTGTGCGCATCGCCGAATTTGCCTGGGCGAAGATGGAAAAAGAAGAGGGGATATATGATTGGGATTGGCTGGATCGCTCCATCGAGACACTTGCTACCGCTGGTCATCAGATTCTCCTGTGTACTCCTACCGCTGCCCCGCCCGCCTGGCTCATCTCTGCCCACCCCGACATTTTGCCCGTAGACGAGCAGGGTCGCCGCAGACGATTCGGCTCAAGGCGGCATTATTGCCCTAATAACAAAATCTACCACGAATACAGCAAAAAAATCACAAGAGCGATGGCAGAACGCTACGGCGATCATCCATCCGTCATCGGTTGGCAAATAGATAACGAATTCGGCTGCTACTTCACCCGTTGCTATTGCGAAACCTGCACAACAGAATTTCAGAATTGGCTGCAAAAAAAATACGCCAGCCTCGAAGAACTCAACGAACGCTGGGGCACCATTTTTTGGAGTCAAACCTATAATAGCTGGGGGCAGATCGAACCCTATAATTTAACGGTAGCAGAACCAAATCCAAGCCACGTACTCGATTATTACCGTTTCGCATCCGATTCATGGGTGGATTATCAACAAATCCAGATAGATGCCCTGAGAGAGAATATCCCCTCTACGCAATTTATCACTCATAACGTCATCGCCAACCTGAACACGATTGACTATCATGACCTATCACGCAATCTCGATTTCATTTCATGGGATTCATATCCCACAGGCTATGCTGAAATGGGTAGCCAAGATATTTACGCCCCTGATGAGAAAATCCCCGCCTACGCCCACGACCTCGGCGACCCGCTCCTGACAGGCTTTTTTCACACCCTCTCCCGTGGCCTAAAACAAGCCCCCTTCTGGATCATGGAACATCAAACTGGTGCGATTAACTGGAGTGAAAATAATACTGGCGTGCGTCCCGGCGCTCTGCGCTTGTGGACATGGCAAGCAGCCGCAACAGGCGCAGAAGCCGTTGTTTATTTCCGCTGGAAAGCCTCCCGCTTTGGTTTAGAGCAACATCACGATGGGCTACGTAAACACGATGGCTCGGCAGATACCGGTTATGCCGACCTGCTTACGCTCAAAGCCGAAAGCCAAGAATTAGATGATTTCATCGCCCAACCGCTTGATACGCCCGTTGGCATTTTGCTCGACTATGACACACTCTGGGCAATGGAGATGCAGCCACATCGCAAAGATTTTGCTTATATGAAGCATTTATTTGTCTTTTATCGTGCCTGTAAAGCGCTTGGCATAGAGCCAGATATTATTTCTCCGGAAGCCGATTTAGGCCGCTATAAAATCCTGCTCGCACCCAACACCTTTATGGCAGATGAAAACCTTGCGCAGATTCTGGATGACTTTTCCACGCAAGGTGGCACACTGATGCTTGGCGTTCGCTCAGGATTCAAAGATATTAACAATGTGGTCACTGAAGAGCCTTTGCCCGGTCTTTTCTGTGAGCTTATTGGCGCGAAAGTGATCCAATGGCATTCTCTCCCGCCAAAGATTGTCTATTCCCTGCAAAGTGAAATCCCTGATTTTTACCCTGAAGCAACCTTCTGGGCAGAGGCTCTCGAAGCGGATGCAGGGACAAAGTCTCTGGCTAATTACACGGATTTTCCCTTTGAAAGCTCGTCTGCTATTACTGAGAAAAAACACGGTGATGGGAAAGTCGTCTACTGTGGCATTTACCCTGAATTGAAACAAGCAAAATCGTTGATGCGACATTTACTGGCATCTGAGAATATCGCGATGCTTGATATTCCCGAAGGCCTGACGGTCATTCAGCGCGGTAAGAAATTGCTCGCGATGAATTTTACAGAAAAAAACCTACATCTTGACACCGCATTTGGCGAATATAATATCTCCGCAAGAGATTTCACCATCATAGAGGAGTAGAGTATGGGCTTATCCAAAACCAAAAATAACCCTAACCTTCACAATCCACATTTGGATGGAGATTCCTTCTTTTTGGATGGTGGGCCGGTGGGCATTTTTCTTTCACACGGATTTACGGCAACGACCGCGGAAGTTCGCTTGCTTGCTGCCGAATTTCATCGGGTGGGGTATACAGTTTCTGCCCCACTTCTTCCCGGGCACGGTACTAAGCCCGAAGATTTGAATAATGTTAATTGGCAGGATTGGGTAGAAAGCGGCGAAGAATCTCTACAGAAATTGTTCGGGATTTGTGAGCAAGTTTGGGTTGGGGGCGCTTCGATGGGCGGGATGCTGGCGCTGCAACTCGCTAGTAAATATCCAGAAATTTCGGGGGCGCTGCTTTATGTTCCCGCAATCCGTACGACAATGCGCAAGATGGATATGCTAAAACTTTATCTTGCATCGCCATTTGTGAAGGAGATTGCGCGGGATTCTTTGGATGGCTCAGGTCTTTGGCAGGGGTATCCCGGGTTGCCGGTTAAAGGAATTATTGAGTTTTTGCGTTTTCAATCGGCGACTTTGAAGCGACTTCCCTTTGTGAATCAGCCGGTATCCATTTTTCAGGGGCGGCTTGATCTGACGGTTGCGCCAGATGCAGGTGAAATTATTATGAATGGGGTTTCTTCAGACATAAAAGAGCATCATTGGATGGAAAAGTCGAGTCATTCTATTCTTTTGGATGAAGAGTATGAAAAGGTAGCCGAAATAAGTTTAGGGTTTATCGAAAATATTGGTAAATAGTTAGTTTTGATAGTATTTATTTTTCCTTGAAGGAGATTTTATGAAAAAAGTGAACGGTCGCTACGAGCTTTATGGCAACCCAATTACGTCAGCACAAACTCGTGCAGCGGATAGATGGAAAGCCATGTTGGCGAAGAAATTTAGTTATGATCCAAGCGAGAAGTTTAACTTGAGCGTTCAGAACCATCCCTATGGCGGTGATATTTTTGACTTGAAAGAGATCGTCCGTGAAGGTGATGGTACATCGCTCGAGCTGGATAACGCTGTTGTTATCAGCACTATCCGCATGGGATTTGGGCATTATCGGATTGCGATGGCAGGCGTCTCTGCCGCAAAAGCGATGGGATTTACCCCGCACTGGCTTGACTTGCTTTCTATCCCTGGTATCACGACTGACGTAATCAATTGGTGTAATACCAATTACAGCAAATTTTCACGCATTTCGCAGCGTTTTCCTTTTTTTGATAAATATGTTTGGGAGAGTTTAACGACGGGCGACCCTACGCTGCCCGGTTTAAATTGGCTTTTCAATAACTGGATCGTGACCTGGCCCTGGCGTTTTACGAAAACCCAAGTCAAAGATTATAAAATGAGCGAACTATTCGAAAATCTCTATGGCGCACTGCCCACAGAACAACCCATTCTCACCTCCCACATGTGGAATGCGATGGGCGCTGTCGCGGGCGGGATGACTAACGTTGTGGATATGATGTTCGACAATTGGCCGATGGCTTTCCAGCTCACTGAAGGGGCAAAACACGCCGTTCAGGGTCCCGCCGGTTATTATGGTTTTCGTGTGATGCGTGGATTTGATGACAAAGGTTCGATCATGAAGCCTACGCCTAGCGATTCTCTCTTTTTTACGGGGCAACACGTTGACCATGAATTGGTCGAAAATATCGAAGTGGATTGCGCCGCCCGTATTCAGCGTATGGAAGTGAAAGAGCCTCGCCGTTTTATGGTCACGATGGGTGGCGCTGGTGCACAGCGTGAACTTTTCAAAGCCATTATTGAGCACGCCATTCCACTGATTAAAGAAAATAAAATTTCGCTCTTTGTCAATCTTGGCGACCATAAAGGAAATTGGGAATGGCTCGAAGCTGAACTCGCTCCTTATAAGGAAATACTAAATACCCACTTCACTTGGGAAGAGACGAAAGAATTTGCTGACAGCATTCGAGATGATTCTGCACATGGTTTGCACGTTTTCCTTTTCGACAATACTTTCCACGCTGTTTATGCGAGTAATTATCTGATGCGCGTGATGGATATTATGATCACGAAGCCTTCTGAGTTGGCCTTCTATCCTATTCCGAAAATCTTTAACGCTCGTGTTGGTGGGCATGAGATGTGGGGTGCTGTCCGTGGCGCAGAAATTGGCGATAGCACCGTCGAAACCCGCACCATCCCTGAAACGCTACAGGCCATTGATCTGATGACGCACGAAAATGACTTGCTTGAAATGTATTGCGAGATGATTGTTAAGAATAAGAGCATTGGGCTTTATGACGGTGCTTATAAATGCGTAGAACTTGCTACTGGCAGAAAATTTACACGAACTCCAGAGGGAATTAAGATTGGGTGAGCAAATGGAATTTTTTCTAAGGATCATCAACTTCATACTCATCTCACTCTTGATCCAATTGACGATAGCGACCGTGCTCATCATCTTTGGTAAGGGAAAATTACCTGATACCCCCAAAAGTGGCTTGGTCTTTGACGAGCTCCACCTCGACTATTCTGCGCTGCCCGAACTACAGACTTTCGCTGCCAGAGATGGAGAAAAATTAGGCTACCGCCATTATCCAGCAGAATCAGATAAAGTGCTCATCCTCGTGCATGGTTCTGGATGGCATAGCCAATATTTTCTACCTTTGGCTGAGTACATCAGCGCAGAAGGATTGGCACAGGTTTACACCCCAGATTTGCGTGGGCATGGTGCCGCACTCCAACGACGCGGCGATGTGGACTATATCAACCAACTCGAAGACGATCTCACCGACTTAATCTCCGATATCCGAAAAGATAACCCGAATGCGACTCTCATTATTGGCGGACACTCATCTGGGGGCGGATTGGCCCTTCGTTTTGCGGGAAGTCAATATGGTCAGCAAGCCGATGCTTATGTGTTACTTTCACCTTATCTTAAATATAACGCCCCAACCATGCGTCCAAACTCCGGCGGTTGGGCTTATGCTTATACTGGAAGAATCGTTGGTTTGTCCATCCTGAATACGATGGGCATTCACTTTTTCGATCATTTGACCGCTATCGAATTCAACATGCCGGAAGATGCCCGTGACGGGACAGAAACACTGGCTTATTCTCACCGCCTTAATACCGGCTATGCTCCCCGTAACTACAAAAAGGATCTCAAAGCCATTGCGCAGCCTTTCTTGCTTCTCGCTGGAGCTACGGATGAAGCCTTCGTTGCCGATCAATTTGAGCCTGTCATCTCAGAATATACAGATGTTCAAGTAGAGCTTTTGCCAAACTTATCTCATATGGGCGTGGTTGTCAGCCCGGATGTTCAGCCCATTTTCAAAGAATGGTTGGGCGGGCTTTAAGTTCCTCTGTGCAGTAAAATCCAGGAGAAAGCAAGGGGTAAGAAACTCACACAAAGAGCAAAAGGAATAAAGAATGAGCAAAATAACCATTCTCGGTGCTGGAAGCACGGTTTTCGCCAAGAATCTAATCGGCGATATTCTCAGTTTTCCTGAGTTGGCAGAATCAACCATCAGCCTGCACGATATTGACGCTGAACGTTTGGAGACGACCCGCATCGTGACAGAGCGGATCGCAAAATCTTTGGGCGCAAATCCCACCATCGAAGCGCATCTTGATCGTCGAGCTGCGCTGGATGGGGCGAAATATGCTATTGGCATGTTCCAAGTGGGGGGCTACGAACCCGCCACGGTGACCGATTTCGAGATCCCCAAGAAATACGGCTTGCAGCAGACCATCGGCGATACGCTCGGTGTTGGCGGTATTATGCGTGGGTTGCGTACCATTCCCGTTTATCTGGAGATGGCACGGGATATGGAAGAACTTTGCCCAGATGTGGCTTTGTTGAACTATGTCAACCCGATGTCTATGGTCACGTGGGCGCTCAATCGTGCTACGAAGATTAAAACCGTTGGTTTATGCCACTCCGTACAGGGAACGGCTGAACAGCTCGCCCGCGACATTAATGTTCCCATCGAAGAGATTAATTATCTTTGTGCGGGCATCAATCACATGGCTTTTTATCTCAAATTTGAACGGGATGGGGTAGACCTGTATCCAGAAATTCGACGCTTGGTTGCTGAAGATCGGGTACCAAGCTGGAATAAAGTCCGCTACGAGATGCTTACTCGTCTGGGCTATTCTGTTACTGAATCCAGTGAGCATTTTGCGGAATATGTCCCTTGGTTCATCAAAAGAGATCGCCCTGATTTGATCGAGAAATTCAATATCCCCATTGATGAATATATCCGCCGCTGCGAAGTCCAAATTGCGGGTTGGGAAGCAACCAAAGAAACGGTCGAAAATCCTGATGTGCCTGTGGATATTCCGGCGATGAATGAAAAACTCAAGGCGGCTGGTGCGAGCGATTATGAGCTTGAAGTGATGGAAAAAATGCTAAAGAGTTTTGATAACGTGGCGCAGTCGCACGAGTATGGCGCGTATATCATCCACTCGCTCGAAACGGGCACGCCCCGTGTGATTTATGGCAATGTGATGAACGACGGGCTGATCGACAATCTGCCGCAGGAGAGCTGTGTGGAAGTGCCTATTTTGGTGGATAAAAGCGGCATGCAGCCCACCAAAGTTGGTGCCCTGCCCCCACATTTGGCTGCCCTGATGCAGACCAATATCAACGTCCATGCTTTGACTGTGGAAGCGGCGCTGACCCGTAAACGGGAACATATCTACCATGCAGCAATGCTCGACCCGCACACCGCCGCCGAACTTGATCTTGCCCAAATTTGGTCGCTGGTGGACGATTTAATCGCGGCCCACGGCGACTGGCTGCCGACTTTTGAATAATTCTTTACATAACAAAGAGCAAAATAGTCGAGCTTGCCCATACCAGATAGGGGGATTGCTTTGCTTGTGTATATACATTTGCAATATAGATTTCTATTACCTACTTATTAGTACCAACAATGAAATAAAATGTTTTAGAGTGACTAGTTGTATAGGCATGATATAAATGATTTATGATGAAATGCCCACACTGTGCAAATGAGAAATCGCAAGTCAAGAATGGCAAGACCTCTTCAGGCAGCCAACTGTATAAATGTAAAATCTGCAATCGAA
>JAAENC010000503.1 GCA_024224815.1 Chloroflexota bacterium | reverse complement strand
TATGTTTCGTTTTTAAAGCTCTTTTTGTTATTTTAAAATGATCTAAACTAATTTACGATGATAAATTGGCATTATTTTAGGCTCATTCTTTGTAAAATGGTATAGTTTTTAACAATTAGATAATTCTTTAATGATTACCGAAATTTCAAATTTTATAAAGTATATCAAATTACAAACATTATGTCCGACTATTTAACCCTTTATGGTTGGATTTTTCGTTTACGGAAATAAAACATTTTAGTGCATTTTTTTAAGATCCCTACCCATCCAATGTGGGGTAAAAATATGTTTAGTTTTTTCCTCCGGTCAAAAGTTCAATTTTTAAAAAAATGGAGTTCTTTATCAATTCCTAAGAAAAATTTTAATTCCTTATTTGCAACTTTTTTGCCCCTATCTTTAAGTTTAAGTAATAAACAACAAAAAAAAATAATACCCTCAATCCTTTTAAGGACTTTTTTTGCCTTGGTATTCAAATTTTCGAAAAAGGACCCTTTCAAAAAATGCTTGTAAAAAACGTTATTTTTCAAAGATATAAATTTTCCCTTTTACCTAAATGTTCTTTATATCAAATCCTAACACTTCAAAATTTAAAAAATATGATTTTGAAAAAAAACTGTCCGGAGGGATTTTTTGAAGTCATTTTTCAGAAAATATATTTTCAAGGGATATAAAGAAAAGATGATGGAGCGATTTTACC
>JAAENC010000502.1 GCA_024224815.1 Chloroflexota bacterium | reverse complement strand
GACCTCCTGAATTCGATGAAACCATCCATTTTTTTCACCCTAAAGGTCAAATGTTGCTAAAATAGTGCATGTTAATGTTAAATGGCCCTAAAAGGGATAAAAATTAATCAGACTTAAATTCCAATGTTATAATATTAATCTAGAAGCTCTCCTGATATGAAAAATGGTATTAGAATAAGAATTTGAACCAATAGTATTCAAATGGTTGATACTTAAAGATTCCGTATCTTATTGAATTTGCCGTTTTTATGGCAAAATCACCAAAAAATGACTGCTTGCGACTCAATTATCTCAATGAATAAAAATGCTATTAAGTCGCGTGATATCTCATTTTTTAGCCTGAAAATTTTCCAATATGCCGATAGTAATTTTTTCAACATTTTTTTATTCTTTCATTTTTAGGGGGGGAATTTCAAACCCCGTTTTTACTATTTTACTGAAAAGCGATCATAAAAAAAGTTCTATTAAAGCTAGGTTACTCTGGTTTCTTTTAAAAAGTTTGAAATTAAATTAGAATTTTTTTAAAAGAAACCAGAGTATCCTAGCTTTAATAGAACAATTTTTATAATCGCTTTTTGGTAAAATAGTAAAAACGGGGTTTGAAATTCCCCCCCCTAAAAAAATAAAGAAT
>JAAENC010000501.1 GCA_024224815.1 Chloroflexota bacterium | reverse complement strand
TCGATGCTTGTAAAAAGTATGATAAAGATGTAAGTAATATTTGTCTTTTAGTTACTGTTCAGAGTTCTAACTTAAAAGAAATTCCTAAGATAATGCATCTTGCTAAGGATTTGGGTATTAAGCGTGTTGAACTTAACCCTATTAGGGTTGGTCCTGAGAAGAGCCATCTGGTTTTTAATGTTGATAAAGCAAAAGAAATTCTTATTGAATCTATGAATCTTTCTAAAGATTTAGATATGAGTCTTAAGCTTGTTGGGTGTTTGGGAAATCCTGACCTTGAAAGGGCTTTGAATTTCCATCCTAATAAGTGTACTAGACCTTTTGATCATGCTTATATTAGTTACAATGGTAAATTAGGACCTTGCAATCATGAGATTGATCCCCCTCTTGTTTTTGGTGACTTAAGAAAGGATAGTTTTGATAGTGTTTGGAATAATAGTTTATTTACTGTTTTTAGGAAATTGATTTCTTCTAAGAAAAAACCTTCTATTTGTAAATGGTGTTTTGAGAATAGGTATGATTAGTCTGGTTGTGGAACTATTACATCTGTTTGCATTAGGCAGTCTTTGCAGTGTTCATATTTTTTTCTGTAGGGTTTTGAATTCCATATTTGTTCAAATGTTGTGTCTCTTAGGTTTCCAAAGCTTAGTTTTTTGAGATTTGCTACTTTTTCTTTTTGGTAGACTTCTCTGGAGTATGACAAGGGTGTGCATGGGCAGACTTCTCCGTTCCAGGTGATTATGCAAAATTTTTTTCTGTCACAAGGCAATTGTTGAGTTATTTCTGTTTTAGGAAGTTGAATCCTTATTCCGTACTCTTCTGCTTTTGTTTTTGCTTCTTGAAAGTATTGTTCTGTTTCTTCTGAATATTCATAGTATAATATTTCTTGTTCTAATTCTTTAGAGTAGCATTCAAATCCATGGACTGTCATATCTTTAATGTTGTATTTGTTTGCTATTTCTTCTAATAATGGTAATTCCTGTATGTTTCTTTTCATGGCTACAAAGACTATTGCTATGTTGGGATTATCTTTTCCTAATTTTTGTTTTAGTGCTAGGAGTTTTTCTATATTTGCTATTACTTTTTCAAAGTTACTTCCTTTTCTTATAGATTCATAAGTTTCTTTTGTTGCTCCATCTAAAGAGAATCTTATATTATCAAGTCCTGCTTCAATTAATTGTTCCATTAATTCTTCAGGGAATACTCTATAGCGCTCAGATAAATTGATACAGCTTTGCTCAGATAAATTGAGACACCCGCTCCAAAAATACCCGCCACTCAGATTTGTTCAGAATAGATTTCCGCTTTACAAAAAAAGAACCCCCGTTGTATCCTAATTTTAGGCGAATAAAAAAAGGAGGAACAACGAGGGTATGCCCAAATACATCAGCGACATAAGCGAGCACTTGGTTTTTTTATAATACAGATACAGCCTTGTTTTCAATTCATTTCTGACTGGTACCGTAAAAAAGCGATACGCGCTACGGTTGCGCAGTATTATTGGACTATCCGCTCGATTCTCAAGGAAAAGCCCCACCTGAGAAAATACCTGACACGATGCAGGCACTGCCACATATTATTTTTCACCCATCCTCGGAATGAAGGACGTCATGATCTTGGCTGCCCTTTCGGTTGCCGGGAGGCTTACCGGAAAAAAAAATCCACCCTGAGAAGCATCGAATATTATCGGACCAAAGACGGCAAGGGAAAGAAGAAGGATTTGAACGCCGCTCGCAGTAGGCAAGACCGTTTACCGGAATCGATCCGGGATGAAAATGGCAATGATGATTGCGGATCTAAAATTGACGATGAAATTGTCTGTCACATACAGGTGGTGACCAGTCTGGTAGAGGGCCGTTTTGTTGGATTGGCGGAGATTTTCGCCATGGTGGATAAAATAATGAGACAACACAGCATCGTAATAGGCGGCAAATTGTTTTATGATGCACTGTGTCACCAAAAAACTCCCCCTTAAGGATGGACAATGGTCGATCAAGTAGAGATTTGCAGTTTGGATTTGCGTTATGAGGGCTACCGAATCAGATCATCGGGTGCCGAGAAGGCCTTGCTGTTGTCGATTTCGGCTCATGGTATCCGAGAGCCCCTTGCCGGTGTGGATAAAGCAGGGCAGCGCATTTTGCTTGACGGCTTTAAACGGCTCAGATGCGCTGCAAAGCTGAACATCGGTATCGTGCCGTACCTGTCGCTGGCAGATGATGAGCCCGGTGGGATTATCGAGCTGATGCGTATCTCAAACGCCAAAAGCCTCAGTATCCTGGAGCAAGCCAGATTGATTGACGAGCTGATCAACGTTCATCAAATCTGTAATGCCGAGATCGCAACGTTGCTCGAAAGAAGCAAGGCGTGGGTCAGCGTCAGATCCGGCATCATATCGCAGATGAGCCACAGCGTGATGGACAAGATATTTAACGGACAATTTCCGGTTTATAGCTTTATGTACACCCTGCGTCAGTTTATGCGCATAAACGGCGTAAAAAGAGACGAGATCGATGAATTTGTAAACGCCGTTGCCGGCAAGCATTTGTCCACCCGCGACATTGATTTGCTTGCCAACGCTTATTTTAAAGGTCCCGACGAATTTCGAGAACAGATCAAAAGTGGCAATATTTCATGGGGACTGAGTCGGCTAAAACAATCTTATCGGGCAGGCGGTGATTGCACCCAACGGGAACGACAGATGCTAAATTCCCTTGAGATCACCCAAAAATATATGCAGCGGCTGATTTTAAAATTCAACGATAGCCGGTTTAAAACCAACACATTTTATGCTCAGGCAAATCTTTTATCGGGCGGTATCTTAAGACAATTGGACGCTTTTACTCAAGCGATACGGCAATTTTATGATCGAAGCGGAAAAACGTAAGGCGATTTATTTTCTACACAAAGAGGGCATGGGTGTACGAGAAATTTCTCGGAACATGAACATCAGTACCAATACGGTCGATGCCATTATTGGCCAGGGCGGTGAAGTTCCGCAAACAACCCGCAAGGATAAGCTTGACATCGACACGGAACTGGTCAGCCGTATTTATCATCAATGCGACAGCCGGGTTCAGCGCACACATGAGATGCTCATCGAAGAGCACGGCATTGATATCGGCTATTCCACATTGAGTCGAATCATCCGGGAGCTTGGTTTTGGCAAAAATCGGAAAAAGCGATGTGGCAGGGTACCTGATGAGCCCGGGGCGGAGATGCAGCATGATACGTCCCCATATCGTGTCAAATTTGCAGATAAATCGGTTTTGGTTCAAGGCAGTCTTGTCTATTTTCGTTATTCAAAGATCCGCTATTTGAAATTTTACCGTTCATTTGATCGGTTCAAGATGAAATGTTTTTTACATGAAGCGTTAATCTTTTGGAATTATGCTGCAGGTGTTTGCATCATTGACAACACCAATCTGGCACGGCTTTATGGAACCGGCAGCAATGCTGTGATCGTGCCGGAGATGCAACAATTTGCAAAGCAATACGGCTTTGAGTTCATCTGCCATGAAAAAGGGCACGCCAATCGCAAAGCCGGCAACGAGAGGGGATTTTATACAGTTGAAACAAATTTTTTCCCGGGCCGCGAATTTGCCAGTCTTGAAGATATCAACCGTCAGGCCTTTGAGTGGGCAACGGTTCGAATGGCCAACAGGGCTTCGGGAAAAACGCGTCTGATCCCGGTGCAAGCCTTTGAATATGAAAAGCCGTATCTTAAAAAGCTGCCCGGCTATATTCCCGCCCCTTACCTTGTCTATGAAAGAGGCACCGACCAGTACGGGTATGCATCGGTTGACGCCAATTTTTATTGGATACCGGGAACCAAGCGCCACGATGTGAAAGTGTTGCAATATGCCGATCATCTGATGATCTACCGCAACCGCAAGCTGCTGGGTCGTTACCCGATACCTGCCGATGGCGTTAAAAACAAGCTGATCCCCCCCGAAGGGCAGGAAAAACCGCCGTACAAGCCCAAGAACCGGAAAAAACCCGCCACAAAACAAGAGAACATTCTTCGCAAAGCGGCCAAAGAGATCGACGACTATCTTACTTTTGCCATCAAAAACGGCGTCAAACAGAAACACCGCTTCATCCGAGGACTCTATGGATTGTACCGCAAAGTCGCCCTCGAGGTGTTTATCAAAACGCTCAAGCGGGCGTTAAAGTATCGGATCACGGATATCAAAACCATTGAACGCATCGCCACATTGCAATTAACAGCCGGTGATTTTCAATTGCCGCTGCCACAGATCGACAGGCAGTTGGAAAAAAGAGCCGCCTATATCGAGGGATATTTTGCTGATGAGGTCGATCTGAGCGTCTACGACAAAATCACAGGAGATGACGATGGATGAACAACTCGAACAAATGCTCAAGTATATCCGGCTTTCCGGCCTTCTGGCCAACTGGGACCGGTATCTTTCAATCGCCCAAAAGGGCAATTATTCTCATGCGCACCTGCTCAAATATATCGTTGAGCAGGAGTATAAAATCAAAAAGGAAAACGCCAGAAAGATGCGGATGGCCCGTGCCAAGATCCCGGAAAAATACGTGATGGAGACCTTTCCTTTTGCCCGGCAGCCGAAGCTGAATAAAAAGAAAATCGTGAACCTGTATGATCGCTTTGACTACATGGAAAAAGGCCGCAACGTGATCTTTATGGGTCCGACCGGCACCGGAAAGACTGGGCTTGCAACTGCCTTTGTCACCCATGCCATCGATTGTGGCTACAACGGTCGGTTTGTCGCGTTTGCCGATCTTGTCGAACAGCTTTACCAGTCGGTGGCCGATCACACGGAAGCCAAAGTCATCAAAACATTTGCCACCACTGACTGCCTGTTGATCGACGAGCTAGGCTACGTGGAAGTAGAACCAGTGCAGGTCGGACTGTTTTTTACCCTGATGCACAGAAGACACAAAAAAAAGACCACGCTGATCACCTCAAACCTTGGCTTCTCCCAGTGGTCGTCTTTTTTGAAAAACGATCATCTGACCGCAGCGCTGATCGACCGTTTGACGGAAAACAGTCACGTGATCAACATGAAAAACTGCTGGAGCTTAAGAACCAGGCTCGATCAGGAATAACCAGTATCCTGCAAAATTTTCAGGTATCTGTCATGTTTAATTCGTTTGAGGATATCAGAAAAAAGGCTGATAGCGTACGCAATATCGATCTTTGCACTTTGCTGCACCACCATGGCTGCATAAAAGACCCACATGACAAGGCAAAATGGCACACTCCCCGGGGAGTGATTTCTGTCAACGGTCGCAAATTCATGAACTGGACCCTGGGCACCGGTGGTGGCGGCGCCATAGATCTTGTCATCCATTTACAAGGGGTTGGATTTAAAGATGCCGTATTCTGGCTTTGTAATAATGTTTTTTTAACTTTCGTGCAACAAACCCCTCCAAAACAACGGTTAAAGCTCCCTCAAAGAGATGACGGCAAACTGCTTCAGGTAATACGTTACCTCAAAGACCAACGTCGTATCCCAAAAGAGCAGATCGACACTCTTATCGAATCCGGAAAACTCTACGCTGACTTCAGGGCCAATGCCGTTTTTGTACTGCTTGGAAAAAAAAAGACAATCGTGGGAGCTGAACTGCGAGGAACTTATGGTACTCAATGGCGAGGTATGGCACCCGGCTCCCAAAAAAATCAAGGGTGTTTTTATGTCATCGGGGCATCCACAAGAAAAATGGTGCTTTGTGAATCAGCCATTGATGCCGTATCCTGTTTTGTGCTGCACCCTGAATACACTGCAATATCAACTTCAGGTGCGACTGCCAATCCAGCATGGTTACGGAATTTTATAAGAAAAGACTGCAAAATCCATTGCGGTTTTGATTCTGACAGGACCGGAAATATGCTGGCAGACAAAATGAGCAAGCTATATCCCTCAATTAAAAGACTCCAACCACCCGGCCATGATTGGAATCAAGTACTTCAAAACTATCACTCCTAAACGCGACCTCTAATTTTTTCACCTAAAATCCTCTTCAAAACCTGTTCGGGGGACTACTTGGAAAAGAAAAAGATGTTTTATGTGGATTATGCTGTGAACCAACGTCTCTGTTTATCTAAGCGAAACTGTCTCAGTTTATCTGAGCGCTATAGGGGAGAGAGCAAGGATGAACGTTTTGAAGCCACATCTGAAAGCAACTATCAGAACATTGTTGGACAAGGGTATCAGTCATCGACAGATCAACCGGACGACCGGAGTTGATCGCAAGACC
>JAAENC010000500.1 GCA_024224815.1 Chloroflexota bacterium | reverse complement strand
TTTTTTTATTTTTCTCCAGATTATCCCAATTATATTCAACATTATTTGCAAGCAGTAATATATCTTTAATAACATTTATTTATTCATATTTTCTCCCAATATTATAACTATGTTATCCTTATTATATTTATCCATTTTTGTAATATGATATGGCTTTATTATATCCATCATATTCAGTTCTTTTATCCAATAATATCTTCCAAAATATGTCCTTAATATCCTTATCATATTGCCTTTCATATTGTGTAACCAGTTTATATATAACCTCGGCTGAATAACACTATATTTATGTGCGTTTTTATAGTTGTTATGTATGTAAGAAATGTATCCGAAAAGCATATTACAACAAACCTGATGTAGTTGAGATACCAAGACCAATAGAATATGCTTCTGGTGCATAAACTGCAAATATTTGGTTTGGTCCATTTTTTACCACTATGAGGTGGTAGTAAAATTCCTCTTTCCGACGCTGTAAACTTAATATTGCTATATATCATATGTATGGTGTATTTGATGTTGTAATATCAATATGTGATTATTTATAAGATAAATATGCATATTTTGTGACTTAACATATTTTGCTCACCGATTTCCATTGAAAATGCATTGTTATTCCATGAAACGTTTTTTATTATAATCAGATACCAAATGAATTTTGGATTTCATAAACCACTCTATACCATACTTTAGATGTAGATGTTG
>JAAENC010000499.1 GCA_024224815.1 Chloroflexota bacterium | reverse complement strand
ATATACTTCTTTAAAAGAAATTAAAAGTTATCGCGATTTTTTAATTAAACGCAATGCCAAAGGAAGGGTTGTTGTATACCATAAAGAATGTTGCTATGCCGGAGAGTATGTTCATAAGGGACTATTGAAAAAATATATTGACGCTGGTTCGGACCTAACGGGAAAAGCCAAGAGTTTCACGTATAAAGCAAAAGGTATGAGTCCCGCTTTAGCTAAAGAAAAGGTGGCTGACTTGGTTAGAATGTATGACAAGTTTATAGATCCAATTTTACGACCTAAATGGCTTCCTGCGTCTCACACAATAACGGTTCCTCGTGTCACTACTTCTTCACCCTCTTCAGAACTAGCGCGTGAGCATAGAGCAGCATTGAAGAAAAGAAAAACAGATAAAAAGGGTTCAAAATGAAGTGCATATAATATAACTATTTAGAATGGCCGCCTCACATTTGATTCCCTCCAAATCCATTTAACGAGCGACTTTCACAGTAGGTATAATCGTCAAAGTAGCACCCAAATCAAGCGGTCCAGATTATCTCCACGGTTTTACCGGAAAGCCATGGGACTTGAAACGGTGTTTGTAGTTTTTCAACTTCTCTCAGAACTGGGGTATGAGCTCTCTTTCTAATTCTCACTTCAAATTTGTTTCCATCGT
>JAAENC010000498.1 GCA_024224815.1 Chloroflexota bacterium | reverse complement strand
TTTCAAATAAATTCCATAATGCTCATATTTTTCCACTCCACATTGTATCCAATGTATCATTTCACTGTTATAATATTTAGCAATTAAACTTATAATATACATTGGTGGTAACCGCAAATGTACAAGTTCTTTTAATTGAAAGCATTCTTTAACAAATCCCATTACTATTATATCAGTTTTACCACCTGTTCTTGTTCCTATACATTCACCTTTTTTTGGACATTTTATATTACATTTTTTCATTTTCCAATTTCCATCATGTTTCATGTCCAAAACAAATATATCATCAACACATTTATCACCAATAGTATAATGAGGATATATTACTCCACCAAATAAAACAATATATCGTTCATTGGATGTTAATACTGCTTCAAAAGAACGTCTTGGAAATGAAAAATTATCAATTTGTATCCATTTTTGATTTTGTAAATTATAAAGCCAAACTTCTGTTGATAAATTTGGATATGTTGCATCACCAAAATAACCACCACCAATTAATAATATACACTTTTTTGAAGAAATATAAATAGCTTTACCATTGTATAACTCTTCTAATCCATCTGAATCTGCACCAATAGTATTATGTAATGTGTGTATTGTTTGTTGGTGATTATTTTTTGAACCAATCCAATGATTATCATGCATACAAATCATATGAAAACAATTATTGATAAATAAAAAATATTTACCATAGTATGCTACATTAGTAGGATGACATAACCTATTACTAGTATTTGTTTTTATATCCAGTGAAATAATCGATTTGTTGTGTGCAATATATAATTTCTCTTCTTTTTTATGAAAACATAGTTTACCCCACCCTGAACCTTTAATATTTGTATTAATGTCATATTTATTGAATGAATCATTATTAGTATCATATTTAAATAGTTTGATATCTTCAAAAAAATCATACTTC
>JAAENC010000497.1 GCA_024224815.1 Chloroflexota bacterium | reverse complement strand
TTTTATTACTTATACATTTATATGGTACTTTAATATTAAATGAACATTGTTTATAAATATTTAAACCAAACATTAATTCTAATTCAAATAATAAATAATAATGTTTGTCTGTTTCAAATCTTGGACATTTAAATATATTTGTAACATCACAAATTGATATCTGAATTCTATGATTAAAATTTGATAATAATATTGCATTGGTTGCATTTAAATTATTATATTCAATTTTATAATTATTTTTGTTACTTCAAATTTTATTTTTTAACCAATTTGTTTCATCATTTATACATTTCATTAATTCACAAAATTCATTTTTATTTTTATTTTTATTTTTATGTAAAATATGTAATGTATTTAATATTGAATTAAATCCTTGTCTTTCATATTTTAATTTATTATATAATCCAAGTTTGCGTTGTTCATTGGCATTTGATATTTGTAATCGATATAATTCACTACAATAAATTAATACAAATGAAATACCAGTTTTTATAATATTATTATTATTTCGAATACATTCACAAATATAATTTAAATTTATTATTTTGTAAT
>JAAENC010000496.1 GCA_024224815.1 Chloroflexota bacterium | reverse complement strand
CTGGCGTGGGTGTTTCATCTGGCGTGGGTGTTTCATCTGGCGTGGGTGTTTCATCTGGCGTGGGTGTTTCATCTGGCGTGGGTGTTTCATCTGGCGTGGGTGTTTCGTCCGGAGTAGGTGTCTCGTCAATATTTGAATCGGGGAGTTCGAATACTGTAGAAGAAACAGCCCCATAAGAACATAGTTCTGGGCCGGAGCAATTCTCTCCTTCTGGTAGCCACATAAAGTAGTTCGTAATAGTTGCGTGAACTGTATTGCGAAATTGAAAGGTATCGGCATCAGGTAAGTTTAATGAGAATCGATAAGGGTAACAGAATGTCTCGCCAGCATTTAGGATGGGTTTATCTTTTGTGTCTAATTGAGTCTCAAAGTAATTTTCAAAAGGGGCGTTTTCTTCGATACCAGTTTTTAGTTGTACTATATCAAGCACTATAAGATTTTCAGTAGGTGTATTGCCTTCGTTCTTTATACATATCTCACCCTGAACACCATATAATATCTCGCCTTCTTCGTTTGTTCTCGTAAATCCAATAGCTGTTTTCTCAGCAGAAATAGTTGTGTACGGAGGTGGAGGCTCTGTAGGTGTGGGTGTAGGGGTCGGAAATACTAAAGCACTTGTTAATATTGGACCAAATACACATATTTCTGCCTCTGAACAATTTTCACTACCAGTTATCCAACCGACATAATTATTTATCGTCACAGTAGTAAGGAGTTGAGGGTTTCTTATGGTTTCCTCAGGGTCAGGAAACGATAAGTCGTAGTTGATGCAATGTGTCTCTCCAGAAGCAAGTTCGATATCAGAATAGCTTTTCTTTGCTTTATCTTCATAAATATCTTTAACTATGTTTTGCAGTGTTGTTTGAATAAATAGGCCTTTTGTATAGTGGCTGCCTGTATTTGTTATACAAATTTCTCCTTGAGCACTATAAAAATCCTTCCCATCGATTTTTTCTAATGTTGTATGGGCATTTTGTGTTGCCGAAAGTGCCGTAACTAAGGTAGGAGGTTCAGGTAACTCAAAACTAGTTTTAGTGGTTGGACCAAAAGGACAGGGTTCTGGGCCATCACAGTGATTCCCTCCTGGTAACCAACCTGAGTGATTTGTGATTGTAACTTGCGCTGCATTGCGATATCCTGTTTTTTCACCGTCAAGTGCTTCAAAGCTAATTTCATAGGGATAACAAAATGTTTCAGCTGGTTGAAGTATTGGTTTTGTATCTAGATCAACCGGTTCTGAGTAATAGTCTGAAAAACCACCAGGACCAGATTTTTCTTGGATAATATCAACAATTGTCAAACCTTCTGTTGCACGCTCACCGCCGTTTGTAACACAAATCTCCCCTCGTACACCGTAAATAATCTCTCCATCGATTTCTTTAGCAAAGCCTTCTGCTGTTTTTTCTGCACTTAGGGTTGTGCCAGCTTGCCCTGGTGGCGTAGGTGTTTCCCAGCTACCTATTTTAATTAAGCCGCCAATAGTAAGTTTTTCTGCCCAAAGAGTATTGCTAAGAGGGAGAAAAGCAAATAAAGAGAACATAATAGATGACAGGAAGATAAATAAATTGCGAGAGTGGTATTTTGTTTGTCTACTGTTTATACCCATGGGAATATCCTTTTTTATTTGGGCATTGGTATTTGATCGTAGCCGAGTGCTCTTCGAATTCCGATAGCTACCCAACCAATCTTTGGGACGCTAGCTACCATTTTCCCTTCGATTTGTGTTTCACTAACGGGATCGTCTATTGTGCTGAGCCCATCACCTTGTGTGATAAATTCGAGCTTTCCAGATTCAGAATTGATTTCAATAACGCGGTGCAAAATATATACCTTTGATCCTTTGAATAGGATGACATCTCCCACTGCGATTTCACGCGGGGAGACAGCTTCGATAACCACAACATCTCCTGCTTTTAGTGTGGGGCGCATACTGATTCCGCTAACAAGGTATGGACGAATTCCGAACAAACCCATATTGAACCAGACTAGCGCGACGCCTAATACGGCGACCCCTACCCAGAGATAAGACGGCCGTTTTTCCTTTTTCTTTTGTTCTTGTTCGTCAACTGATATAGTATCTCCCTCGTCTTGCTGAATGGCCAATTGATTGACGATGAGCAAAAGAATCATTGGTGTTAGCGTTTCTAAAAAAGCAGTTACCATCCATGAGAGTTTTGGGAGAATAGGAGAGAGCCATTCAAATAAAGTAACGATTATTCCATATGCAAAGACCACAAGAGGACCGCCTATCCAGGCAAGATATGTAGCAAGCATGCTTTTTGAGAAACTGGGCATAAGAGTGCTTCCAACAGCAATAAATGCAGTTTCAGGGCTGCTGAATTTTGTATAAAAACCCAAAGGAATAATTAAAGCAGTGAATGATATTGTAATTAGCAAAAATATCAATAGTGGTTTTTTGTTTACATATCGTGCTAATAGGTAGGCTCGTGAAAATTCTAGCCCCGCTAAGTATGTTATTACAAATAACGCATTTCCTAATATATAAGGAAAACTATGCGTATAAGGAGATTTTCCGAATTTGAATAATAATCCTGATATTAGAGCCACCAATACTTGCGTTATGCCAGCACCAATAGCTAGGAGAAGAAAGAATTTGTTGAATTTCGGTTTTTCTTCTAATCCATATTTCCATCCCCACGAAGCGACTAGTCCGACAATGATCCATAAAAGAGGCAGAATTAGATAAAACCGTATATTGGGTTCAATACCAAACATGATGGGGCTATTATTTAAATAGAACATAATCCCTAAAAGAGCTATTGTGATAATCCATGCCCATGATGCATATTTATTGGAGAAGGTATTAAAGCGTTCTAGCCCCTTGTTTTTTTTGTTGCGGAAGGGAACATTTTTTTGTTTTTGAGTAGAAGAGTCTTCAGAGTTATGCATTGTTTATCCTCATTGTTCTATATCTCAGGTTACAAAAAAAAATAAAGCAGAGGAGCCCTCTCTCCTCTGCGAAGAGATTTAACTTGCCCACAGTTGATTGATCTAGTTTTGTGGTGCGGCTGCTAAACATTCTTTCAGCGTTGGGTTTTCGTTCCACTGTGCTAAGCAAGCTACAAGATCAAAACTGTATGTGTAATTTTCTTCTGCTGGCTGCTCAACATGGAATTGCATGCTAAAGGAATTTTCACACCAGAAACCATCCGGAGCCGGGCAAGGCTCCAATTGTGCACCAGTGGAAGGTCCGGCTAAGTGTCTGACCCAAATTTCGCCATCATCTGCCCCATTGGCGCTGGAAAGTGTAAAGTTTTCAGGTTGAATAGCGTACCCAGTGATATGTACGGGTACGGTACCTGTGTTTGCAAAATGAACTTCACAATTGCCCCAATAGGATGGATAACCGTTTTCAATGGTCAGGTGCATAATACGAGGGTCGTCTTGATCAATCGAGCAAGATGTTTTGCCAACATTCTTTGCTTCGTAAGTTGACGGATAGCTATAGGGCCATGGCAATCCGTAGTCAGTCAGTTTAGGATCAAGACCATCAGGTGTATCTGTGCAAATACACGAAGTCCAACTGCCGTCGACTTCCCCCGTAACAACCAGACCATCTATAATCAATGTTTCTGACCAAAGACTGTAGGCTACACCCATTGACCCCGCGAGCAGGATCATTCCAATCGCCAGCATGACCAGAGGTATTCCGCGTTGTTTCATAGTAACCTCCTTGGCAAGAAAGGGTATGCCTACATAGGCATACCCTCGCGTGCGCTTATGCTAGATTATTGATTAAAACCTTTGGGAGTTTCTGCGCCTTCAGGTAAGTCACAGGTGCTGACAGCTGAGAGAGTCTTCATTGCAGCGTCAAAAGGTGTTCCTACTGGAGGGGCTTCGTTCCACTGTAATGCATCAATTTCAAAGTGGAAGGAGTATTCGCCTAATTCTTGTACACCAGAGTCATTGTCAAACTCGATCCAGATATAGCTCCACATGTTGTGTCCTGGGTGAAGTTGGTACCAATTGGGGTAGCAAGTGTGAATCTCAACCCATTCAGGTGCATCACCATAAGGGTGAGAAACATGTACAGGAACAGTACCCAGATTGTGGACATCAAAATATACATAGCAGACGTATCCAGGATAAGCACCTTCAACGAAAATATCAATGCCTTCAAGACCATCGCTGCCGGGGTCAAAATCCCAAGCCTTAGCGTAGCATTCGGCATATTTATCCTTTACTTCGGGTTCCAATTGATACCAGCCGTTGACATTTACGAGTTCATAGGCGTAAGGACCAGAGAAACCAACATCAACTTCACCAGTGTAAACAGTGCCGTCGATAACCAGTTTTTCTGACCAGAGGCCATAAGCAACACCAGCGGTTGCCAAGACTAAAAGCATAATAATCGTGATCGTAATCACGGGTAACGATTTGCGAGCCATTACATTCTCCTTAATAGTAGTTTTTGTGAGTTTTTACAAAAAAACAGGGAAATAAAACTATTTTGCCCGAATACCACCTCCTTGTTTTGGGCAGAGGGTCTCGCAATGCACAGAGACGCTGACCTTGCCCTTTTTGTCTGGTAGCCAACCAGAATGAATATCATTACTATAGCAAGAAAAGCATTAAGTATTTCTGGGAAATTCTTAAGAATTCTTAATCGCTTTTGAATCCCCTTTTCCCTTTAGGGGGCATAAAATATTTATGAATTTAATTCAAAAATGGCATTTGAAACTGAATTTGTAATTTTTTTTGTTGCTGATTTATGAGAAAGGATTAATTTCGTAGATCATAGGGCTTTGCGCATACATCTAAATAAAATCACCCTTTTTTGTATTTTCCCTCGCTGCAAACCAATACCCTTTACCCCATTGCGTACGAATATATTGATGGTTAGGTGAGTTTTTTTTGAGTTTTTTTCTGAGATAGGCAATATAAGTTTGTACAAGTGGAGGCGTATGCCCATAATTATTCCCCCAAACAGATCGAATAATTTCTCTATACGGAACAACTTGCCCGCTGTGTGCAACCAAACAGCCCAGCACATTGAATTCGGTTGTTGTAAGCTTTAAGAGAGTCCCATTACAAAAAACCTTTTGCGTTTCAAGATTTATATCCAAGGCTTCATCATTATATTTTATTATGAGTTCTTCTTCATACCCATTGCGGCGTAACAAGGCGCGAACGCGGGCTTTTAATTCATTTTGAGAGAAGGGTTTTGTAACATAATCGTCAGCCCCTTCTTGAAAACCTCGTACTATATCGTCTTTTTGTGTTCTGGATGTCAGCAATAAAATGGGAATATCTGTCATTTCTCGCAGTCGAGAACATGCCTCATAGCCATCCATCTGTGGCATCATCAAATCTAAAATGATAAGGTGAGGGCGGATATCAAAGGCCAGTTTTATGCCCTCTAACCCGTTGTGTGCAGAAAAAACAGCGTAGCCATCTTTTTCTAGCGAAATTTTTAGCATATATACGAGATCGGCATCATCATCAATGACAAGTATTCTTTTCTTTATGAACCTTTGCACAAGAGACATCTTTCCGCCATTTTGGCTTACATAACTGTAAGCCCCAGTATTAATAAAATTCTGTATAATAGAGAAGCACAGAGGCGCTGATTAGTGCCACTGGCCCGGTCGATTGCCGTCGGCCGGGTTTTTTATTTAGCAGATTTAAAAAATGCAATACCAATGAGTAAAAAGATTTTTTTCAGACCAGAGTGAATGATACTTTTAAAACCGAATGCCCCTCTACCAATAAAGCTAAGATTATTTAAGACTATAGCATAATCAAGAGAGATATTCAAACATTATTCGAAAACAGTTTGCGGCTTATGAAGCTAATGATTTTCTTGATTTCGGGGACTTTCAAAATCCACACGCCCAAAAGATAGATTGTCCCACCGATAGCAATTCCACCCAACGCTACCAACCACGTAGCAGACGTGATTTGGGCTTGTTCCCACCAAATTAGTGTGATACCCATCCCCAGTGCGGCGAGCGTTGCCTGCCCAAATCCGCGTGCGATATTTGCACCGTCTATCCCGCCCAATCGTTTGTGCATGAGTATCATTAGCAGAACCATTTCCAGTGCTGTAGCAAGAGAGTTTGCGAGTGCCAAGCCACCGTGCGGCATCCAACCAATTTGCTCGAAAAGCGCAGCAAAAGCGATGCTAAAGACGATATTTAAGCTCATTGCCCCGATCCCAACCAAAACGGGGGTTTTGGTATCATGGAGCGCATAAAAAGCACGCGCCAGAATTTCCATCACCGAGTGTCCCACCAATCCGATTGCATACCAGAGCAATGCCCACGCAACAATTTCTGTTGAGCGTGAGTCAAATTCACCGCGTTGATAGAGCAGGGTTACGAGTGGTACGCGTAGGATGATTAGTCCAACAGCTGCGGGAAGGGAAAGAAATAAAACCCCGCGAATAGTCGCTGCAAGTGAACTTCGGACTTCATCGAGTTTGCCGAGCGCATATTGCGCGGCGAAAGTTGGCATGGCTGCAGTAGCGATAGATTGCGCGATGGCGACTTGCGCCATCAGCATCAGCGCAAATCCATATTCGATTCCTGCTACAGAACCGGCCGCCATCCGAGATGCGAGCCAAGTATTGACCCAAAAATTAAGCTGTACAACAGCTACACCTAAAAGACGTGGCCCCATTAAGCGAATTACTTCGCCGACATTTGCATCGACAAGGCCAAGTGAGAATGAATATTTACCGCGTTGTTTTATCAGAATGGGAAGTTGTAATAAAAGATGAAATAACGCCCCAATGACCACGCCCCAAGCTAAGCCATAAATCCCCATTTTAGGCGCTAGAACGAGAACGCCGAAGATCATCCCCAACTGATACATGGATGGGGTTAGGGCGGGGATAAGGAAGACCTGATGTGAGTTTAAGATTCCCATCACGAGGCCGCTTAAGCCGAAGAGTATTGCAGAAAAAAGTTGAATGCGGAGCAGTGTTACAGTGAGCGCAAATTGTTCGGGGTTTGCCGAGAAGCCCGGGGCTAGGGCGTGACGTACAATTTGGGGCGCAAAAATAGCTGCCAGCGCGGCGAGCAAGCCCAAAACAAGTGCGACCCAATTGGCGACAGCGCTCGCCAATTTCCACGCAGATTTCTTTTCATCCTTCGCCAATAATCCGGCAAAAGTCGGAATAAAAGCGGAGCCTAGTGCGCCGCCTGCAACGAGATTGAAGAGAGTCTCTGAGACACGATTTGCGGCAATAAAAGCATCGAGTTCTGCCCCTGCACCAAAAGCCTGCGCGACGAGAATGCGGCGCAAAAGCCCGATAATTTGCCCAAAGGCAAAGGCGAGCATAACCGTGCCAGCGGCGCGGGCGATCTGCTGATTGGCAGTGGATTCGTTATTTGAGGTCATACCCCTTTACCGCGATCAAATTTGTATATTTTCGTCCGTGCAGTCGTGCGATGAGTGTCTCCCAATCTTCGAGGGCTTCAATATGCCCAAGAGGTTTTTCTTTGAGTTCGTATAGTGAAAAACCAAGATCGCTTAAATCTTGTAAATAAGCACGCGCATTGCCGCCTGTTTTTTCAATGCCTTCAGGCCAAAATTCGGTCATGATGATGGTTTTCTTTGAATGACGTAAGGCATTCATGAAGCCGGAAATAATACGATGCTCGTAACCTTGAACATCCATTTTGACAAAATTGACTTCTTCAATATCTTGCTCAATGAGTAAGGAGTCCATAGATTTGGCTTCAATAGGAATGCTTTCCCACTCTTCAGGTGCGTCAGAGAGACGATTATCTGCTTTGTTTTCGGGGTTTAGGGCAAGGCTACGCGTGCCGCTTTGGGAAGATGCTGCCATCTGAAAAAGCTCGATCTTGGGGGCATCTTCAATGCCGCGTTCCTGCTGGTTGACTTCTACGTTTTTGGAAAGCAAAGCAAAAGATTCGGGGTGTGGCTCAAGAGTGATGATTTTGCCATCGCTGTTTAGTGTATGCAAAGCAATTACGCTATAGAGGCCAATATTACCGCCAATATCGGCAAAAACCATATCGTCGCGGCAATATTCTTTGAAGAAGGCAATTTCGCTTTTTTCGTAAACACGCAGGGTCAATGCGCCAGAAAGTACAGGGTCCTTTGGGTTGAGATAAAGCGTAGCAGGCTCTACGCTCACTTTTTCGGGAATAATTTTTAATAAGATCGCGTTGGTCAATTTGCGAAGGGGACGGGGTTTAAGTACTTCAGTGTAGATAAATTCTGCAAGGGTCATGAAAATTCCAATTCTAGATTTGAGTTATTTTAAGCGGGCGGAATTATACCCCACGCAGTATAATGAGCCATCAAATTTAACGAGGTAATTATGCGAAAAAACATCATTCTTTTCTTTTTCTTTTTATTATCTGCTTGTCAGTCAATTCCCCCAGAAACAGCAACGCCAACTTTGCCTACAGTTGAATTCCCCGAAAATGCCCAAAGTGAAGTGATTCAAATTCCTTTGGATATTGGATACGGCGTGGATGGCGGCTGGTACGAACTCTATTTTACAGACCCAACGCACCCTGAAGCCGATTCTCTTCGGGGCGGACCTGACCGTAGGCTTGCTTCCGCTATAGATGAGGCTCGGTTGAGTGTAGATTTAGCCGTTTACAGCTTTAGCCTGTGGAGTATTCGTGATGCTTTGCTCGATGCGCTTCATCGTGGTGTGCAAGTGCGTATTGTGATGGAAAGCAGCAACCGTGATCGTGATGTTCCACAAGAATTAATCGATGCCGGTATTACGATCTTGGGCGATCGCCGTGAGGGGTTAATGCATAATAAATTTGTGATTATTGACCGTTCTGAACTTTGGCTTGGGTCGATGAATTTCACCATCGGTGGGGGATATGGTGATAATAATAATTTGCTCCGTATTCGCTCACAGAAATTGATCGAAAATTACCAAAAAGAATTTGATGAAATGTTCGTGGATGACCATTTTGGACCTGATACTGTTTCTGATACACCTAATCCCGTTACTTTTGTGAATGGCACAATGATAGAGACTTATTTCTCTCCCGATGATGGTGTGGCAGATGTGATCATTGACTTAATTAGTGACGCAGATGAGAGCATCTACTTTATGGCTTATTCCTTCACATCCGATGATATATCGGAAGCCATTCAAAATCGCGGACGAGAGGGGGTATCCGTTGCGGGGGTGATGGATCATTCGCAGATCGCATCCAACCGAGAATATGGTGAATATGCAATCCTGCGCGAGGCAGGTTTTGATGTGCGCGAAGGTGGGCATAATGGTTTGATGCATCATAAAGTTTTTATTATTGATGAGCAGATCGTTATTACCGGCTCCTATAATTTTAGTCGTAGTGCAGAAGAGAAGAATGATGAAAATATTATTGTGATTTACAATACTGATATTGCAGAAGAATATTTAAAAGAATTTGCTCGCGTTCAAGCACAAGCAACTGTGGATGAGGAGAATTAGGATGAGTAAAAATACAAAGACGACATTAATAACATGTGGTGTGATCACTTTGGTTGTGATATGCGTAGGAGCAGTCGTGCTTTTAGGCGGATTTGGTGCTTTGTTGGCTTTTTCTGACGATACAGTTGCCACTGAAGCGCCCGTTAATGCGCCGCCGGTTAACGCGCCTCAGGAATCTTCGAGCGAAAATAGTACAGCCCCGGCAAAACTTTATGAGTCTGTGGTGCAGATTATTGCCGTTGTAGAAGTGGATGGTGAAAGGCTAGAAGGTTGGTCTGGTTCCGGCTCAATTATTTCTGCCGATGGGCTTATTTTGACCAATGCACATGTAGTGCTTTCAGATAAATTTTACGATGTTGAAGATCTGGTGGTCGCCTTTACCGTTGATCCAAACTACCCGGCGGAGCCAAAATATTATGCCGAAGTAATGCAAGTGGATGAAGGTTTGGATCTGGCCGTAATTCGTGTTGTTGCTGATATGAACGGAACGCCTGTAGATTATGCTACGCTAAATCTCCCTGCTGTGCCTCTTGGCAATTCAGATGCGCTTGAGTTAGGCGGAGACCTGACAATTATGGGCTACCCGGGGATTGGCGGGGTAACAATTACGCTTACATCAGGCGATGTAGGTGGTTTTACAGCGGAAGATGGTGTCGGGCAGCGTGCTTTTATTAAAACATCGGCAACCATTTCGGGCGGGAACAGTGGCGGGTTGGCTGTTAATAGCAATAATGAGCTAATCGGCGTGCCGACCCAGCTTGGTTACGGAGGGAACGATCAATTTGTCGATTGTCGTGTTTTGGCAGATACAAATCGAGATGGTGTTGTAGATGATTTCGATAATTGTGTCCCCACAGGCGGATTTATCAATGCGTTAAGACCCATCAAATTGGCGCTTCCCCTTATCGATGCTGCGAAACGTGGCGAAGTGAGCTTTGTAGAAAAAACAGGCCCGGCACCTGTCGTTCAGGAGCAGCCAGCCGGCAGCATGATCTTTGAAGATGATTTTTCATCCGCAAGTAGTGGCTGGAGCGAGCAAAACACAGACTCCGGTTCTTCAGGCTATCAAAATGGACAATATGTGATTGATGTTAGAGAAGCAAATTATTCGGTTTGGGGAAATAATGATACGCAATATAGCGATGTGATCGTCAGCGCAGATGTTCAGGTATTGCAATCGGCAAATGGGACAGGAGGGATGGGTATTATGTGTCGTTATGTTGATAATAATAATTATTACCAATTAGAAGTTGATGAAGACGGTTATTTCATTATATATAAATACCTGAATGGTGAATTTATTGCCCTCTATGATTGGGATAATCTTTCATCTTTGGTCAATAAAGGTGCAATGAATATTTCGGCGTCTTGTATAGGAAACGAACTGACTCTCTCGGTAGATAATCAGATCATAGCGCGTGTTGTTGATTCAGATGCAAGTTTTTCTCAAGGCTTTGTTGGCCTTGCTGGTGGTGTCTTTGATGACCCCGGACTGATTATCGGTTTTGATAATCTAAAAGTCTATACCCCGTAAAATTATTGTCTCCTAATGTAGTTTTTCTCTAATCTATAGCCGTCTATTTTTATGTGCCTTCTTTGTGCATATGAATAGGCGGCTATTTTAAATAGGAGGGAAAAGCAGGACAAAAGGACTATCTTTTCAAGCCTACATTACATAAATGTAAATTCGTATTTACCCCTTCTGCTGTATAATTTATACGGTTTAATAGATTTGCAATGAATTTGTAATGATTTTATAGTATTTGTTTTTGGATGCGAAGATCCAGTAACTGAATTGGCCGCTGCCAGCTTTGTCTGGCTAAGTTATTGAGGAGCAAGAGCGAAACCGACCCACTCATTTTGTTTGGGTCTTTTCTTTGGGAGAGGTTTTTTGTGATGAACTCATTTCGATTTATAAAAGGTATTAGCCCAATTATGCGGCTTTTTCTTGTTTTTATTTTCTTAGGTGTTCAAGTAGCCATGCCCCTTAATAATAATTTAGGGGATGCCCAAGCTGCTCCCGCTCTTGAACCTGAACTTGCTCCCGTTATGGAAAGCGGTGAGCCGCGCCCTCTTGCGGCCGTGGCAAACCTATTACTTACCAAAACAATTGATGGCAACATTACATCTGCCAAAGTAGGGGACACGATCTTTTACAGAATCCGTTTTCAATGTAGCAGTTTGACAACTGATTGTGGTGAGCTTGAAATTACGGATGTTTTATCAACAGATTTTACCTATCTCCCCGCAGAATCTTCCATCCCAAATGGCTATACATTATCAGAAAGTGGTGGCACAGTTACTATTACCAAAACTGATAATTTATTTCTTGACGGTTCACAAGCCGATGCTGTCATTGCAGTACGTGTCAATTATGATATGCGCCCATTACCAGATACGATTGACAATCAAGTTGTCGGAAAAATTAAACCGCTGAGCGAGTCAGACTGGTTAGACCCCGTTACTTCCGATGCCCCAACAATAACTATTGAAACAGTCTCTCCTGATTGGAGCTTAGAAAAAACGCTATATAGCCCTTCTATTAACCCAACTGTTGACACAAACGTCACCTATAGATTACGCCTTTGCCCAAATACAACCAGTGGCAATGTGGCATTGACCAATATTACGATCACTGACACCTTGCCCTTAGGAGTAGAGTTTATCTCTGCTACCAATTCTGGCGTTTATACAGATAATGCTGACCCCACACCAGATACCGTAGTTTGGAGCATCACTGGACCGGTTACCCCTCCGGACTGTGTCACGCGCTACGTAACCATACGTTTTAATTCAACAGATTTTGATAATACAGATACGGGCCTTACTAACTCAGTCGACGCAACTGCTGATTATGTAGACGATAGTGGAGGCCCCTGCCCAGATTGTTATGGCTCCGGTACTGAAGGCGTAACGCATGATATGCAAGATGTTGTTGAAGGAGTTAATTACAGTAAAGATGATACTGGCGATCCGGTTGGGATCCATGGTACAGGGCGTTTTCTTCTTGCTCTGGACACAAATGCCACCAATTACCCCGCTAATGAAGTCGTTTTGGTTGATTATTTGCCTGATGAGTTGAAGGTCATGCAAATTACCAGCGGTGCTTGGGCGCAGGAACTGGATGGCACTCCCTTATTTGATATTGTCCGTGCCGAAGTCTATATCTCCACATACGATTCTCCAGATATAGATATCTCCTCAGATTGGACCAAATTAGGTAGCGTAGGGGATTATGAAGAGTATAACGAAAATACCCTTTACGATCCGTTGCCTAATAATATCACCGCCGTCCGTTGGAATTTTGAACACGATTCTGATCGTGACGGAAATTGGGAACCCGGTTTACCCTTCGATTGGTCTTTTAGCAGTGCGCCTGAAATCCGCATTACACCGCGTCTTAGCACCACAGATACCACAGACGATACTCCCACTGCTGTTTCGCTTAATTATGTTGACCCCGCTACACTTCCTCAAACTTATGAGAACTGTTTAGTTGCCAGAAGGCGTGATAGTGGTGGCAATCTCGTGGGAGGCAATAATCCGGCTGATTGTGATCTTGAGCCAATGACAGTAGATCAGGATTTTGTCAGTCTACGCACTTCTAAAGAAGAAACTCCCGGAGAAAGTTACGACAAATGGGGCGACCCGAATATCGATAATTTCACCGCGGATTCAACCATTCTCCCCAATGATACATTGCGCTATACCATCTCTGTAGAAGTAACCGAGCGCTCCTCTGTGGCATTGGATGGTCTTGCAATTCGAGATATCATGCCTGCTAATTTGGTTTTCGTACGCCAAGGAGATATTCTTTTTGATGGAAATCCCTTGCCAGCCTCAGGGACGGGCTATACAGTAGATGCAGCGCCTAGTTTTACACAAGCAGGCCAAACGCTAACCTGGCGATGGAATAATAATGCTGAAGCCAGCCCAAAACTGCATATAGAACCGCTGGATTATGGTAATCATACTGTTACTGTTGAATTTTATGCTCGCGTTTTGCCGGGTACTCTTCCAGGCACTTACACAAATGAACTTTTTTCTGCTACAGATACGGCCAATATTCGCTGTGAAAATGGCTCACGTGGCCCTGATAGCGGAGATGTGGATGGCGATAGCAATTTAGCCGAAGATTCTTGTGAAAACCCCGATACATACAGAGTAGAACGTTCTGCAGCCTTGCGTGGCGAGAAATGGATTCGTAGTATCGACGATACTGTAGGGTGGCAAAATGCTATCGTCGTAGACCACGAAACTTTTACTGCATGGCAGCTTGATCCTAATGTGCCGCCAGCTGATAATAGGTGTCCTGATGGTAGTGATGTTGGTCTGAGTAGCGTGTCCAGTACCAATCACTTTACGCGTTACCCTTGTATTTCCCAAGCCTATCCTGAAGGCGCTTTAGGCCCAGATGAATATGTTTCGCCGACAACACACCCTGATCTGGATGATTTTGAATACAATATACGTATTTTCAACGAAGGCAATGTGCCAATGTTGGAATACGTCCTCTACGATATTTTGCCCTACTGGGGTGATACAGGCTCCGGCGGCTCCTTAACCAATGATGCCCGAAAATCTGAATTTCGCCCGGCCCTGATCGGACCGGTGCAATTTATTCAAGGCCCTGGAACGCTTTCTACAGGTGATTTTGAAATCGAATATAGTTTTTCGACCAATCCATGCCGTGCCGAAGTTTTTGATGAGTACGTTGATCTTACAACACCAAATGGTTGTACAAACGATTGGACAACAACTGTAGCAGATTGGTCAACAGTACGCGCCTACCGCATCAGATTAATTTCTGACGAGATCGCATACGCTGTTGCCGATGGTGACGAACTCCGTTTTGGCATGCTCATGTCCATCCCACAGGATGCCCCCCCCAGCGGATTCGACCAAGACGATGCCCAGACAAAAGAAATTGCCTGGAACTCCTTTGCGCATGTTGGCTCTTACGATCACACACCTGCTAACCCCAATGATCATTATGCCGACCTCCTCGCCTCCGAACCGCGCAAAGTTGGTATTACCATCCCTGAACGTTTTAGTATCGGTAATCGCGTTTGGCGCGATTCAGATAATAGCGGCACAATTAATGCTCCTGATGATGCCGATCCCGGTATTGGCGGAGTACTTGTTCACCTATACGAAGATGCAAATACTGATGGAGCTCCGGATGATATTAATAACCCCATTGCTACAACCATAACGGATGTGGCAGGGCCTGGCGTAGAAGCAGGCTACTATCTCTTTAGTAATCTTCCTGCAGGAAACTACATTGTCGGAATCCCGGCAAGCAATTTTGATAACTCAGGTGATCCGCTTTATGGTTTGCACAGTAGCACAGGTACACCAGCAATCTCAAAGTATACAACCACTCCGCTGGATGCTAACGTAGATAAGGAAGACCATGGTATTGATACCAATGCAGCACCTACTCCTAGTCTTGAAGTCTTCAGCCCAACTATTGAACTTTCATCTGAAAATGAACCCAGAGTAGAAGACGATCTTTCTGATGATGATAAAGATGGTAGTGATGGTGCTCGCCGCGGTCTCAATGGTGAAACGGATGACAATAGTGATTTAACTGTAGATTTTGGTTTCTTTGGTGGCACCGACATTCCTTTTAGTATCGGTAATCACCTTTGGTTCGATGATGGCTTAGATTCCGGCGGTAATTTAACAGGTGTGCTAAATGATGGCATTCGGCAAATAGATGAGCTCCCTGTTATTGGCGCGCGTGTTGAACTCTATCGCGATGGTGACGGTGATGGAAAACCACAAGATGATGAATTGATCCGCTTTGATGTGACCGATTCAGGCGGTTTTTACCTTTTTGACAATCTTGATCCTGGGAATTATTTTGTCAAAGTTGCAGCGGGGAACTTTGATGACCCTGACTTTGATCCCGATGATAGTTTAGATGGCAATAGCAGCGGCCCATTATCTGCAGCTCCTGGTGTTTTGCAAGGTTGGTATAGCAGCCAACCCACGGGGACAGAAAATGCTGGAGTGGCAGGGAATACGAATTCGCCTAATATGGATAGTGATGATAATGGTGTCAACACAGACTTTCCACATGATGATGGTGTTATTAGTAGTGTAATTGAATTAGCAGTAACACCAAGCGAGCCAACTGGAGAAGCTCACCTTAGCGGCGACACTACCGATACTGGTTTGGCGCACAATCCCACTGCTTGGGATGGGCCGAATTCTCGTGGTCGTTTTGGCGAAGCAGATAATACAAGCAACTTAACTATTGACTTTGGTTTTATCCCGCCCATGAGTTTAGGCAACCGTGTTTGGATCGATGATGGTGTCGGTAGCACGGCAGGGTATAACAACGGCATTCAGGATGGCACAGAGGCAGGGGTGGCGAATGTTCGTGTTCAACTTTGGCGTGAGACAAATGGCTCATCTGGATTAAAAAGAACAGGTGCTACCAGTGGTCGCGATACATTTATTGAAGAAGTTGGTACTGATGTTAATGGATATTACCTTTTTGATCGTTTACAGCCGGGTGACTATTATGTTTGGGTGTCCAGTTGGAATTTTAAAATAAAAGCTACCCCCAGACCTTTAGAAGGTTATCTCAGTAGCTTTGATAGCAATCAAACAACTACTCCTGCAGACGACTTTGAAGATATGGATGATAACGGGATTGATGACACAAACCCGCTATCTAACGGTATAACAAGCCCTGAAATTGAAATGGCTTATACAACTGAGCCACAAAATTCGACTACGATCCCAACTCCTGAAGTTAACCCTCGCACCGAGGTTGATCTGAGTTCAGATACCACAGCTTATGGTCCAAATAATGTTGGTCTTTATGAGCAAACAGATCCCAACAGTAATCTGACGGTGGATTTCGGATTTATTCTTCCCCCGCAGAGTTTGGGTAATTTCCTTTGGTACGATGATGATAATGATGGTGAAAAAGATGCCGGCGAAGGTAATTTGCCTGCTAATGTACGTGTCAGTCTTTATTTGGATGACAATACAGATGGTGCGCCTGACGATCTTGGTGTGATTGGCGATCGCACCGATGATTGGATATTATACGATCTGACAGATGCCAATGGCTATTATCTTTTTGATGATTTGGCTCAACGAAACTATATTGTTGGCGTTGATTCAGGTAACTTTAGTGCCAGTTTTGATCCGGATGGCGGAGGAACCTTGCCGGCTGCCCCCGGCGTTTTATTGGGTTACACCAGTAGTACGACAACTTACGATAATGCCTCTAATAATACTGACAGTTTGGACAATGGTATTGATCGTCTCAGCCCTGAGAACGCAGCCCTTTCTCCGCACGGAGTCATTTCTACAACTATTAATATGACCACCATGACTGGTTATCCAACCGGTGAAACGGGGAGTGGCGAAACAGATCCCGGAGCACCCGGAAACGCATCTAACAATCCAACGGGTTGGGATGGTCCTGATTCGCGTGGTCGCTTTGGTGAAACAGATGCGCTTAGTGATCTGACCATCGATTTTGGCTTCTTCAAGCCAATGAGCATTGGAAACCGTGTCTTTTTGGATAATGGTGCCAGTGGCGGCAACTCGAATAACGGTATCATGGATGGAGGCGAAGTTCCAATCAACAATGTACGCCTTGAATTATGGAGAGACACAAATACTACATCCGGTTTACAAATGACAGGTGCTACGCCTGATACTTTCATTACCTTCGATATAACAAATACCGGTGGATACTATCTATTTGATAGGTTGGTAGCAGGTGATAATTACTATATCCATATTCCGGCGGGTAATTTTACATCTAGTTATGACCCCACAGGTGGATCAGGAACAGCGGAAGGTGCTTTGCACGATCTTAATAGCAGTAATCCAACCGGAAGTGAAAATGTCGGTGTGAGTGGTAATACTTATACGCCAAATACTGACCGTGATGATAACGGTGTAGATAATGGTACGCCCTATACAAATGGTATCTCCAGTGGGGTTATTATCCTGTTGCTTGATAACGAACCGATTAGCGAAAGCGAGCTTAGTGCTGAAACCGATCCCGGCTCCCCGACAAATGATGATTTTGGCCCAACAGGTTGGGATGGCCCTGTTCCAGGCTCGCGTGGGCGTTGGAGCGAAACAGACGCTAACAGTAACTTGACCATTGATTTTGGCTTCTTCCCGGTCTTCTCAATTGGTAATCGTGTGTGGTTCGACACAAACAACGATTCCACAATGGGAACAAGTGAAGTTGGCGTAAATGGCGTGCGTATCCATCTCTATAATGGTGATGGGTCATCTGAAATTCAGGTTGGTCCGGATGGCATTCTGGGAACAACAGATGACAATACAGATGGTGTTTTGACAAATGCAGATGGATATTACCTTTTCAACAATCTGCCGGCAGGTGATTATACGGTTGTATTATCATCAGACAATTTTGGTAGCAGCGCTGTTTTAGAAGAGTATTGGTCATCCGGTACAAGTCGTAATTCAAGTGGAGCCCTTACAGAATCCATTGCTCCCGACCCTGATACGAATATCGATCTCGACGATAATGGTATGTTACAAAGTAGCGGTACCTTTAGCGGTGGTGTGATAGCCCAACCTCTAACGCTTGGGCCGACCTATAACGAGCCACAAAATGAAACGGATGTTGATACTGGCGGGCAAGGGCAACCCGATGACCAAGCCAATATGACCGTAGACTTTGGTTTCTATACCATGAACCTTGGCAATCTTGTTTGGCTCGATTCAGACTATGATGGGAAAGTGACATCCGGTGAAACCGGTATTGATGGTGTAACAGTCGAACTTTACGCCGTCGATTCTTCAGGCAACCCTGTTGGGTCAGCACTTGCATCAGCAATCACAGGAAGTGGCAGTTGGGGAACGGGCGAATATAGCTTCACAGGCTTACCCGCAGGAGATTATGTTGTTCGTATCCCCGCTTCTGAATTTGAAGGTACAGAAACTTTAGTAGGCTATGTTACAAGTGAAGGAGCTAGCAGCTATTACGAACCTGCTCCGGATGCAGATATTGATACAAACGATAATGATGACAATGGCTCAGAAACTGGCGGAGCAACAGGCTCTGGAGGTTATATTCAGTCTAAAGTTGTCACGCTTACACCAGGGAATGAAGCATCTCTCGATCATAGTACAGGTACAACCAACGAACCACGTGTCGATTTTGGTGTATTCAAACTTGCTACCACTGCCAAATCCTTGATCGCAACTAGCGAAGACGATTCTCCAGGGACGCAAGTCTTTATCGGAGAGACACTAACCTATCAGATTCAACTCACAATCCCGCCAGGAACAATGTACTCTCTCAAAGCATTAGACACAATGGAAAATGGGCTTGCTTTCGATGATTGTATTGGTGTCTCGGTTTCTAGCTCAACAAATGTTACAACAACGCAAACAGGAGGCCTTGATGCCGCTTGCCCAGCTGCTTCCGGTGACCCAAATGTGACCAATACCGGGCACAATGTCATTTTTGAATTTGGCGATGTAACCAATAGCGGCTCAACAGACGAAAATATTACAGTGCAATACCATGTAATCGTTTTGGATATTGCATCAAATGTAAATGGAGTAGATGATCTCAACAACCAGGTTCTCTGGACATGGACAGGCGAAGAACGAAATGGGCAAGCAGATCCGGTTGAAATTATCGAGCCGGATATGGACATCACCAAAACAACAACCACAACTACAGCCAATCTTGGTTCAATTATCCCCTTCAGCATTGAAATTTACCAAACTGATATAAGTGCTGCAGATGCTTATGATGTAATTGTTACAGATGTCCTTCCCGATGCATTAGAATATGTAGCTGGCAGCATAAGTGTTGGTGCGCCTATACCTTACGATTCCTTTGATTATGATTCAGCTACAAGAACGATTACCCTCACTTGGGATTATTTCCCTCTCAACGATGGTGCAAATAGAGCAAGCACAACAGTGACCTTTGAAACCGAATTTATTGGTCCCGCACCTGTCACCAACGAAGCCAATGTCGAATGGACCAGTTTACCAATTGACCCACAACCCGATGGTTCCCCGGTAGAACAATCAGAATATAACGAAGATTCGACCGAGCGTTGGTACGACCCCGCAGATCAAGCCAATATAGATGATTACGGACGTACATCTTCGGTAGAAATCAACGTCCCAGCCTTGCCCTCAACAGGTTTTGCCCCAAATCGCATTACAGCGCTCCCCAAACAACCTGCTACCAAGAAATACCAAAACGTAGGCGCAACCTGGATCGATATACCGAAACTAAACGCACAATTACCCATCGTAGGCGTTCCCCTTAAAGATGATGGCTGGGATCTCACCTGGCTCGACGCTAAAGCAGGCTACCTAGAAAGCACAGCCTACCTCGGCTTACCGGGTAATACCGCTATTACTGCCCATGTCTATCTGGCAGATGGTAGCCCAGGACCCTTTGTAGACTTACACACCCTAAAATGGGGCGACGAAGTTATCCTCCATGCTAATGGGCAGCGTTACACCTATCAGGTGCGAACACAAAGAAAAGTCTGGCCCAACGATCTTTCGATCCTAAATCACGAAGAATACGATTGGATCACCCTCATCACCTGTCAGGGTTACGACGAAAAACTGGATAGTTACGACTATCGCATCGCCGTCCGCGCCATACTAATGGACGTTCAGCCAGAATAGAAAGCTGCTTCAAAACAAGCAAAAAGCCCCGAAAGATTCAAAATCTTTCGGGGCTAATATTTTAAATATTGCCTTGTTAAGCTTTAAACCAAAACCGCGCTTTTGGAGCGGCCCGGCTCCAGCGCGGTTGGTATTGAGGAGAATGCAACTAAAGTATACGGGGATTTTAAAAAAAGAACTTAACTTAAGCTAAATACTTGATAAGAGAATTTTAATTTTCTAAAACAGCCTTGATCTCTTTTAGACTGATTGGCCCCTCACGCAGGATAACGATCTCTTCCTTTGTACAATCAATTACCGTGGACGAAAGATTCCCCGCTGTGCGCCCGCCATCCAGGATGATGGGCAGGCTTCCGCTTAATTGCGCATACACTTCATCGGCATCTACCGGTGAAACCTGCCCCGAAATATTTGCCGAAGTCACCGCCATCGGGCCAGCGGCATTTAGCAAGGCCCGCGTAAAATCATAATCCGGGATGCGAATCCCGACTGTGTCGAGCGAAGAAACTTCCTCGGGAATATCGGGATGCTTTGGCACAATCAAAGTCAATGCCCCGGGCCAAAATGCTTTTGCTAATTTCAGTGCGCTGTCTGGTAAATCCACCGCCACAAGCGGAATTTGACTCACCTCCCCAAGCAAAATGGGCAGTGCTTTGTCAGGTGGCCGTTGTTTTGCGGCATATATTTTTGTTGCCCCCTCTGCATTGAAAGCAAATGTGCCTACACCGTAAACTGTATCCGTTGGAAAAGCGATAAGTTCGCCTGCACGAAGAAATTCTAGTGCCGCAGATATTGCATTTGGGTCAGAAGTGAAAAGTGTTTTTGTTTTCATAAAGGAATGCAGATGTGCATTGCATCTGTTCTTGATGCGTTGCACATCGGAGCTAAGAAAATTATGTCTGGACGCTGATAAAGCGATCTCTCCCAGATAAATCTTGTAGCAATCTGCTTTCTGCTTTTGGAAAAGCATTGTGGGCAACACTCAGAGCGGCATTTCCATGAGAAGAATCAATTTCGAGCAAAATCATCCCTGTAGGAGCAAGATAACGTGGCGCATCTTTTAATAGGCGACGGACGAGATTAAGTCCATCTGTACCACCGTCCAGAGCGAGGGTTGGCTCGCGGGTATAAACATCGAGGGTTTTTAGTGTTTCGGTGGGGATGTAGGGAAGATTCGCAGTTATCAGGTCGAAAGTGGCAGGTTGCAAATTTGCAAGTAGATCGCTTTCAATGAATTTGATTTGGTCAGCGACTTCGTGTTTTTCTGCGTTTTGGCGGGCGATGTTGAGGGCAGAGGGTGATAGGTCAATGCCGAGCAAGTTCAAATCGGGGGCGTTTTTCGCGATCGAGATGGGAATACAGCCGGAGCCGGTTCCCACATCCAAAATACGCTTTTTGTTTTCTGCGTGTAGCCATGAAAGTGCGCATTCAACCAACTCTTCCGTTTCAGGACGTGGAATCAGCACATCTGGAGAGACGATGAAATCCAGTCCGAAAAATGCCCAATGGCCGATCACATAGGGCAAAGGGATATTTTCTTTGAGTTGATCGAGAGATTTTACGAGCGTTTTTTCTTGTGCGGGAGAAAGTGTGAGTTCTGGGTGTGCCAAAATCCACGCGCGTTCTTTTTGCGTGATATGAGCAAGTAAAACTTGCGCATCAAGAGCGGGCGTATCGCCGAGCGGATTTAGTTCTTTGGTGAGTTTCTCTAAAAGGGAGGTCATGATGCTAAATGCAACGTGCCAGCAATCAGGATGATTGCCAGCACGCTGGAAATTCTAAATTCTCATGGAGTTGAACTAATTTTCTTCATTTACTGCGGCGAGACGATCTGCTTCGTCTCTGGTGATGAGTTCTTCGATGAAATCAGCAATATCGCCTTCCATCATGCCTTGAAGATTATAGGAAGTGTGGTTAATGCGATGGTCTGTAACGCGCGATTGGGGATAGTTATAAGTGCGAATTTTCTCCGAGCGTTCGCCTGTGCCAACTTGTGAGCGGCGGGCATCAGCTTGCTCTGAGCGGCGTTTTTCTTCTTCGGCTTCAAAGAGACGCGCGCGCAAAATTGCCATTGCGCGGAGTTTGTTTTGGAGCTGGGAGCGTTCATCCTGACAGGCGACGACCAATCCGCTTGGCTCATGTGTAATACGGATAGCGGTAGAGTTTTTCTGCACACTTTGTCCGCCTGCACCCGCAGATTTATAAACATCAATGCGAATATCTGTTGCAGGAATTTTAATATCCACTTCTTCAACTTCGGCCAAAACGGCGACTGTTGCGGTAGATGTGTGGATTCTGCCCTGAGATTCTGTGCTAGGCACGCGCTGAACGCGATGTACGCCTGACTCAAACTTGAGTTTTGAATAAGCGCCATCTCCTTTAATTAAAAAGGTGATTTCTTTCAAACCGCCAATCCCGATATTGCTCTGAGACATGATCTCGGTTTTCCATTTCTGGTTTTCAGAGTAGCGTGTATACATGCGATAAAGATCTGCGGCAAAAAGCGCAGCTTCGTCGCCACCTGTACCAGCACGGACTTCCATAATTACGTTTTTGCTATCGCGGGGGTCTTTGGGTACAAGCAAAAGTTTGATCTCGTCTTCTAGGGGAGTAACTTGTGGCTCTAGCTCAGCGAGTTCCATCTGTGCCAGTTCACGCATCTCTTCGTCAGACTCGTTTTCGATCATGGCGCGTGATTCTTCAATGCCGTTTAGCAAATTTCTATATTCGCGTGCTTTTTCAACAATCGTTTCCAGATCTGAGCGTTCTTTGCCAATCTCTGCTGCGCGCATATAATCATCGCCAACTTTCATTAACTCTTCGCCGAGTTCTTCGTAATGTTTTTCTATTCCTGCTAGTTTTTCAAGCATAATGATCCTATATCATGAATATCAGGAGTAGAGCGAGTTTTTATACGCTTCTATTAGTGATATTCGCATTATTTGTGAAATCCGTGGTACTTAGTAACCGTCCAACTCCAGATTGGTTCAACCTGAGAGATTGAACCAATCTAAAAAACGGGGGGGGGATTTTTAGACGATCATTTACGACCCAAGTGACATGGATGATAAAGCCATTGAAAGAACAATAATGACAGAAACAATAATTACAGCAATGCGCATTGTGCGCGCCTGTCTTGCTTTATACGTTGACTCTTTTTTAACGGGTTTCGCTTTTTTCTTGTTTTTCTTTTTCTTCTTAGCCATTTTTCTTTCCTCTTTTCTTTATGAACTTCTTTTTTTCATCGCCTGCTTTATCTCAGATTCCAATTCGTCGATCATTACAGGCTTGGTCACATAGCCGTCTGCGCCTATGGCAAAAGCTTTGTCTACAGTTACATCGGCGGCTTCGGTAGAAAGCATGATAACGGGCAAATTCTTCCACTCAGAACGGCGGCGGATGAATTCTAGCATATCTAGCCCAGAAACTTCGGGCATATTAATATCGAGCAATAATGCGTCAGGTTTTCCACCGGCCAGCAAAGCTTCGGCCGCAGGGCGAGCGCGCATGAAAAATTTTGTCTCAAAATCGAGCATTTTCAGCATCAAGTCCATTGCGCGTAACATTTCTTCGTCGTCGTCTACGAGCCAGATTGTTTTTGTCATTCTAAATTTGCCTTAATCGTTTCAGCCAGCGCAATATTGATACCTGAAACAGCAGCCAATTCATCCACGCTGGCGAGCCTTATCTTATCCAGAGAGCCGAAATGTTGCAAGAGGGATTTTCTCTTTGCAGGCCCGATCCCGGGGATCACATCCAAAGCCGAGGTCATACCGATCTTATTTCGTTGTTTTCGATGAGCCGTGATCGCAAAACGATGTGCCTCATCTCGGATGCGCTGAACGAGATAAAACCCTTGTGAATGACGCGGTAATAAAATGCTTTGTGGATTATTCGGGAAGAAAACCTCCTCTTCACGTTTTGCCAAGCCCACAACGGGCACTTTATCCATCAGATCGAATTTCTCAAGCACCTCGACAGCACGACTTAATTGCCCTTTGCCGCCATCTACAATTAATAGGTCTGGCAGGAAGGAAAAGGAGGCATCGCTCGCTTTTTTGGGCTTGCTCGTTTCAACCTGGGCAGCTTCCCAGCGTTTAAATCTGCGCGTTAAAGCCTCTTCCATGCTGGCAAAATCATCCGGTCCCGTCACACTGCGGATATTAAAACGCCGATAGAGTTTCTTGTCCGGTACGCCTTGCGTAAAGACGACCATGCTCCCGACGGTGGCAACACCCTGCGTATTGGAAATATCATAGCATTCAATTCTGTTGGGTGGATCCTTGAGCTTAAAGGCTTTCTGCAATTCCGCAAGCGATTGTTCCTGTTTATGGGTATCTGCCTGCCACTGCGCACGGAGCGATTTGAGCGTCTCGGTCGCGTTTTCGGTTGCCATCTGCACAAGATGACGGGATTGTCCACGACGTGGAACACGCATCTCGACCTTGCGCCCTCGACGTTTGGTATTTAGCCATTGCTTGATGATCTGGGCTTCTTCGATCTCTTTGGGCAGTAAAACTTCGGAAGGCACATTTGCAGCCTCTGTATAAAATTGCTTCACGAATTGCGCCATTACCTCTTCATCTGCGCTATCTTCTGTGCCTTCGAGCATAAAGTATTCACGTCCGATCATTTTGCCCGCACGAATAAAGAAGATTTGCACACAGGCATCGCCATCTTCGCGCGCCATTGCGATCACATCTGAGTCGATCTGTTTCTTGGTGATGACCTTTTGCTTTTCAACGACTTTTTCTATGGCGTTAATTTGGTCTCGTAATGATGCGGCTTTTTCGTAACGCATTTCTTCTGATGCTTTTGCCATTTCTTTTTGCATCCTGTCTACAATGGGTTTGGTGCGTCCATCGAGGAATTGCATCAGGTCGGTGATCATTTGGCGGTATTCTGCTTTGGTGGCCGCACCCACACAGGGCGCGCTACACAAGTTGATATCCATGTAGAGACACGCGCGTTTGTCCATCCCCGTGATCTCTCTGTTACAGGTTAAGTAGGGGAATATCCTGCGCAGCAAATCCAATGTTTGGTGAACGGCCCAAACGGAGGTGTAGGGACCAAAATAGCGTGCGCCATCATTTTTGCGCAATTGTCTGGTGACGGTTACTTTAGGGAAATCATCCTGCCAATGAACCTTGATATAAGGGTAGCGTTTATCATCTTTCAGGCGCACGTTGAAATGCGGACGATGACGCTTGATCAGATTCATCTCAAGGATCAGCGCTTCCAACTCCGAGCCGACGACGATCCATTCGATATCGACGATCTCTTGAACGAGCCGCCGTGTTTTTCGATCATGCCCTGCGCTGGCATGGAAATAGGAGCGCACGCGGTTTTTGAGATTGACCGCCTTGCCGATATAAATGATCTTCCCCTCGGCGTTTTTCATGATATAGCAGCCAGGCTTGTCAGGGAGCGTGGAGAGGGTGTTTTTGATGTGTTCAGAGACTTGCATAGAGGCAATTTTACCTTTAAATGAGTATATCCCTGAGGTAGAATATCTAGGTCGGGTATTTCAAAGAGATTCAAGGAGAAAGGTATGAAACCAAGAATTAAGTTCGGCCTGATCGTTGGTAGTGTAAGTTTTTTGCTGACAGCTTGTGTGAGTATGGTTATAGGAGTTTGTGGTCCCGTTGTGTCATTGCTAGGAGGGGCAATTTCGGGATATTTAGCAGCCAAGGAAGAAGCATTGCCCACCCAAGCAGATGGCGCAAAAGCCGGCGCTATTGCCGGTGCCATATCAGGTGGTATTGCCTTGTTGGGGCAGTTCCTGGGCGGTATTTTGACCTTGGCGGTTTTGCCCAGCATAATGGAGTCTCTAGGTGATGCCTTTTATCAACAGCAAGCAAGTGGTGTTGGTTACTGGGCTGGTGGAGGCGTAATGATGATCTGTATAGGCTTAAGTGGTGTAATTACTTCATTGGTCACTGGGGCGGCTGGCGGGTATTTTGGTACGCAGCCACAGCAAAATACTTCTGGAGACGAAGCTTTTCCCCCACCGGCAGCGTGATAAACTTATTTCTAGGAGCAACCTGCTATTTGACTTTTTTCATTATCACCCTAAAATAAAGAGTATATTCATCCAAATTATAAGGAGAGCATATTATGTCTGAAATACCAGAATTTCTCGATCAAGATGATCCCGGCCTTGAGAGCGGTGGCGAGATGACCATATTTGAAACATGGATCGCTGCTGTGACAAAACCAAATGTCGGCACCTTTGCAGATATTGCCGCACAACCTGGCGCAACTACGGGCAAAGCCTTTTTGTGGGTTTTTGTCGCTGCGTTGATAAGTGGTTTTGCTAATTTAATAGCTCAATCTTTTAGAGTTGGCAGCCAAATGGGCGGCCTGCAAGAGTTTTTGCCGCCAGAAATAGCACGCGAGATACCAATGAGCGCACCATCTTCTGTTGGCTTTGGTACCGTCATTTGTGGGGCTCCTGTGGCTGGTATTGTTGGCGTAATATTCTTTGCCATTGGCGTTGCCCTTGTTCAGTGGGTAGCCAAACTATTTGGTGGCACAGGATCTTTTGACAAATTGGCCTATACTTTTTCAGCGATATTTGTGCCTGTTTCTGTAGCATCAGCCCTGTTATCCTTACTGGGAGCAATTCCCTTTGTTGGTGTGTGTTTTGGTATATTGTCATTTGCTGTTTCGATATATATGATCGTTCTTCAAGTCTTCGCAGTTCAAGCTGTCAATGATCTTGATACAGGCAAAGCCGTTGGTTCAGTCCTTCTACCAGGGCTTGTATTTTTCATCTTTATTTGTTGCTGTGTTGCTATTGCTGTGGGTGGTCTGACTGCAATGGGACCCGCCATTGGTGATGTTTTTAATGAGATTGAGGGGGGACTTTACTAGGAAAACTGTAGTATGAGCAACCCTGCGAAATCACTTTCGCAGGGTTCTTTTTTTACCTGCCATTGGTATAATACGCGCTATGAAATCAGAATCTCTTGAGATCAAAATTGCAGAAGCCCTCATTGAACGTGGGCAAAAAGTCGTCTTTGCAGAATCGTGCACGGGCGGATTAGTCGGACACCGCATTACCAATATCCCTGGCTCTTCAGAATATTATTTGGGTAGTATCACAGCTTATGCTTATGAAGCAAAAGTACATTGGCTCGATGTCTCATGGGATACGCTCGAAGAGCACGGTGCCGTCAGTCGAGAAGTCGTTCTCGAAATGGCTCAGGGCGTGCGAAAAGCCCTTAAAGCCGATATCGGCCTTAGCGTTAGCGGGATTGCCGGTCCTGGTGGTGGGATGCCCGAAAAACCCGTCGGCACGATCTGGATTGGGCTTGCCACCGCTGAAGGAAGTTGGGCACGTCATTTTTGCTGGGATGGTGACCGCATCCAGAATAAAAATTATTCGGCAGATGCCGTTTTGCAGATGTTGCTAGATTATTTAGAAGGCGAGCGTGAACTAGACAGAGAATAAGTCTTAAAAAAACACGATCAGACTACAAAAGTCTCCAAGACTTTTGTAGTCTTTCCTTTTAAGGGAACTAATCTCCTCCTCTTTACGTCATTAGAGCAATACCCACTTACTTTCTCTAGGAGGAGAAAATGTCTACAAAAAGAATCTCTTTTAGCACGCTATTAATCGCCGCTTTTTTGCTTGGGGCTTGTGGAGGTGCTGCCCCCACTGCCGAAGAAAGACCTGTAACAGATTCTCAGGAGTACGCCGCTCCTATGGAAGAGCCGGTTGCAGAAGAACCAGCTTATGAGGAGTACGCCGCTCCTGAAGAAGAGGCACCTGTCGCAGAAAACTATTCGGGAGAATCCGTTTCGAGTAGCGCACCAAGTAATTCGAACAGTAGCCAACCCCAAAACAAGCGCGAAGACGAACCAACCGATATGTTTTTCGATGACTATGGCACAAATCCGATTATCGACACCGAAGACGACCATCTTTCCACTTTCGCCCTCGATGTTGATACAGGCTCATACACCATCATGCGCAATTATCTGAACGATGGCAATTTGCCGCCCGAAGATTCTGTGCGCGTCGAAGAATATATCAATTATTTCGAGCAAGATTATCCCCAACCATCCGCACGCCAGGCTTTTAGCATCAATCTCGATGGCGCGCCCTCGCCTTTTACCCAAAGCGAACGCTACGAAATGATGCGCGTAGGTATTCAAGGCTACGAAGTAGATGATTTTGACCGCAAAGACGTATCCTTGACCTTCGTCATCGATGTTTCCGGATCAATGGATATGGACAACAGACTCGGGTTGGTCAAACGCTCACTGGAGATGCTCGTTGAGCAATTGCGCCGAGGAGATCAGGTCAGTATCGTTGTTTACGGATCGAATGCCCGCGTCGTTCTTGACCCTACACCTGCTACCGATAAAGGAGAAATTCTCTCGGCAATTTACGAATTGCGCTCCGAAGGCTCAACGAACGCCGAAGCCGGTCTCAAATTGGGCTACAAAACCGCGATGCGCGCCTACGAAGCGGATAGCATTAACCGCGTCATTTTGCTCTCAGACGGCGTTGCGAATGTCGGCAAAGTGGAGGCAAATGCCATTCTCGCAGAAGTTCAGGGCTACGTGGATGAAGGCATCACCCTCGCCACCTTTGGCTTCGGGATGGATAATTACAACGATACGCTCATGGAGCAATTTGCAGATAATGGCGATGGTTTTTATGCCTATATCGACGATACCGGCGAAGCGAAAAGGCTCTTCGTAGATGATCTAACCAGCACCCTCCAGACCATCGCGATGGATGCAAAAGTACAGGTTGATTTCAACCCCGAAGTTGTTTCGCGTTATCGTTTAGTCGGCTACGAAAATCGTGATATTGCAGATGATGATTTCCGTGATAACAGCGTAGATGCGGGCGAAATTGGTGCAGGCCACTCTGTGACAGCCTTGTATGAAGTCAAGCTCTACAGAGAAGCCTACGGGCGTGTGGCGACCGTTCACATGCGCTGGGAAGACCCCGATACTCGCCAAGTGGTCGAAATCGAAAAAGATATTTACACAGAAGACTTTGCTTACGATTTTCGCGAAGCTGACCCCTATTTCCAACGCGCGGTTGTGGTCGCCGAATACGCCGAAATTCTCGGCGATAGCTACTGGGCCGAAGACAGCGACCTCGACGATGTCTACGACGAAGCTCGCCGCCTTGAAGATTATTTTGGGCGAGACGACACGATGGAAGAGTTTGTGAAATTGGTGAAAAAGGCGCGTAGAGAGATGCGTTGGTAGTTGTTAGCGAGATAAGTAGAAAAAAACGGTCAAGTTTTAGCTTGGCCGTTTTTTATGAACTTATTGAAACTTGTTTTGGTGTGAAAAGTGACTCTTCATATAAGACATCTTGCAAAAGTCTGTTTTCACTCTGCTCCCTGCACCGTCCTCGGCGCAGGCTTTTCCATAAAACGCCGCTGAGGACGGCGGCTAGAGCACTTATGCAAGAAGTCTCTACAAGAAATATCTTTTTAGAGGGCTTCATTGCCAAATACGCCGAAAATGAATTTTCTGCTCAGATAAAAAGTCCGTTTGCACTAAAGTGTGCTACGCAAAAACGGACTTCCTGTCTAATAGAGCAAACAAATAAACTTTAGCAAATCGGAAGTGACTGTCACCTATAGAGCCATATAAAACTGAGAACAGTCACAGAGAATTTGGAATAACAATTCGAATTTTATTTTGTAGGTGACAGTCACTTTTCTAATCTCTAAATGATTTGTCCATAAGCAGAGATTTCAATCTCGCTGATTGTTGAGATGAGAATTTTTTGGATATGGATTTTTTTCTCACTAAAAATTTCTATCAATTCTATAAGAGTAATGGTAGTCGGTGTGTCTTAAAGACAACTGGTGCTTCTAGCCAATCAGTTGCACCTATTCTTTCCAAAATTTCTGTAGCCTCTTCAATAAGAGTATTATCTTGGTAGCAATTGGCTAAAGTGAAAAGAGCCCCGGCTTCGTTCAGAGGGCGAAGGTGTTTTCTTGCTAGTCGTAGAGCTTCCTCTGCATAGTGAATTTTATCTTCTGCATCATCTGTTATTTCGCTAATGGCTCGCAGTGCTAAGATTATAAGCGGTGGGTTATTTATTTTATTTGCATGATTCAAAGCGCTTTTTGCATATTTCATGGCATCTTCTTGAAATCCTAAACCTTCTAGTGCCCATGCAAGCTTGGCTCTAACTATAGCTATTGCTATTTTTAAGTTTTTTTCCTCGACACTTTTTAAACTGCGTTTTAAACGAGTGTGAGCCTCATCAAATTTTCCTAAATGAAGTTGCACATTTGCAAAATTGCTATTTGCTCGTTCTAATTCTGTGTGATTATTTGTTAGAGTGCTAAGTTGTAGCTGATGCTCCATTAACGCCGCTGCTCGTGATAATTTTCCTCGGCTAAAATTCACAACGCCCAGGTCTCCAGTTTGGATTGTTTGCCATTGTCGGGCATTGATTTCTTCAGACATTTTGATACTTTTTTCCAGGATTTCTTCCGCTTTCCTGTATTTTGCAGCACTCCAGTAGACTAGCCCTATATCTCCCATTGAGTCGATTTGAGATGTTTGATCTCCCCAAAGTTGAAAGATTCTCCTTGCCTGAATATAGTGAGTGATTGATTCTTCATATTCACCTTTTGCCCAATAATTAGCACCAAGGCGACTATGGGCCTGTGCCATTTTTATGTCTTTTTTACCAAAGAGTTTTTCTGATAATTGATATGCGTGCTCGGAGCTTTCCAATGCTTTTTCTATGTGTCCCTGGCGTTGTAAAAGGTCACCTTTTTTAAGAGAGAATTCAAAATCAAGGTTTTGAGAAACGCTTTTTGAAAGATGCTTCTTTTTCTCAGAAAGCGATTTTTCTAGTTTTTCCAGATCATTTTGCGGGTTTTGAACATGCCCCAAATATTTTTCTATGGCCAAAAGAAGCATTTCTGTTTGAAATGCTATTTTAAATTTTTGCTTTGTTTGCGCTCTTTTTAGAGTCTTTTCTGCGATGGTCAACGCTTCTTTCCCATTTCCTGTAGAGAGTAGCATCTCGGCTTGTTTGAGTTCTAGCCAAATTTGATCGTCAATTTGATTTGCTTTTTGGGCAATGACAATCGTTTTGCTCAGTATGTGCATCCACTCAGTCCACTTTCCCCACCAAATGGGGAGAGGATGCAGCGTACGGACAAAGTCGATCAATTTAAGATATGTGGCATGGTTTGGGTGCAGTAAGCCTTGCTCAAAAACCCTTAACATACTTTCAAAATGATGAGAAAGCGTTTCTTTCTTTGCTTTGTTCTTCTCAATGCGGGTAATTAGACGGTCAATTTGTTTTGTGAGAGAGTCTGCGTAGGATGAGCGCCACTGAGAATTTTCTGTAGCCCAAGATGAAGATGTGACAGTATTTATCATACTTCCTTATCTTCCCACCCTTTTAAAATATCCGATTCCAGGAAGGTTGTTGTTAGGCGATGAATACGATAGAGTGGCCTTTCAATGGAGCCGGAAAATTCGATAAGAGAAAGTCGTTTAAGTTGCTGCAGTCCTTTTGCAAATTCCGCTTCGCTTAGCCCATTCATATCGCAAATCCAATCTCGATCTTCACCATCGGGAGAGATATTGTGCATCGCGATCAGGAGATTTTTGCCTATATCATCAAGCAAGAGCCATGCTTGCCTATAAATATAGATATACATATTTTGGGCGCTTTCTTTGCCTTCACGCAATAGTTGGATAATTTCATTCGCCGGGATATCGCCAAATTGTGCGGTAGCAAGTTTCAGGGCAAGAGGGATTCCGCCGGTGATCTGATAAAGGTCTGAGATGATTTCATCCGATAACGATAATGAAAGTCCACAGCGGTTTAATTCTCCCATCACTAAGGTGCGGCTGTTTTCGAGAGAGAGCTCTGGGGTGCGGAATGTGTATAGACCGGGATAGTGTTGCAGGCTTTTTCGACTTGTAAAAAGCAATTTGGAGGGTTTTACGAGCTTAAGTAATGCTGGTACAAGTGTATCTACATCTTCAACTCTTTCCAGGTTGTCGATAATGATGAAAAGATTTTTTTTCTGTGTTAATCTTTTTAGCCCCTCTAATTTATTTTGCGTAGACAAACCTGCCAGATGATTTTGCTTAAGTTGTTGAGCAAGACGTGTGACTACATCGTCAAGTGTATTTGCAAAATTATTTGTTGGGGTTATTTTTCCTAAAGCTGAAAGCTCTGTTTGGCGGGCGCTTATCCATGCGTAGCCTTCAAAGTTTCTTTTTGTATAGACTTTTTCTGCAAGGTGTTTTGCAATAAGGGTTTTTCCGATCCCCCCAATGCCCTCAATGCTAATGGCATAATGAGAATCTTTTTCTTCTAGCCAATTATTTATCGTCGTGAGAATTTTTTCTAAGCCCACGGCCTGATTTTCTGCAAGGCTAGGGAAATGGTTTTTAAATTCCTTCTCAGAAAAAAAGGATAAGTCCTTTTTAGGCGTACTTTTTAGTTGAAGGCTGAGTAACTCAAAAGCTTTTAGTAAATAGCGCCGCAGTGTGCGATTAGAAACGCCAATACTTTTTGCCAGCTCTTTTACTCTGTATTTTTGAAGCGCAAGATAGCGAAAATAGATTAAAGAATAGTACTGAGCATTAGATGGTGCAGACTGGAAGAGTTTTGCTAACTGATGAAGTGCGCGCTCCTGATTTTGGCTTGATACCGCTTCAACAACGGGGGTGGGTAAATTTTCCTGGATGTGTTGATAGAGCATCTCTCGAAGAGATAATTGTTGTTGCTCGAGGGTTTTTTCTTCAGAGGGTAAAAAGCCTAGAGTCTTTAGATCATCTGCACTAAAATCCCCTTTTTGCCACTTTTTGAGCAGGGATTCAATGAATTTTGGGGTGATTTTTTTTAGTGCAGTCATTTTTTTTTGAGATTTGTCCGATTTCTGTCCGATTTTTGGCTAAAAATGCTGTCGAGTAGATGCGATTCTTTTTATAATTTCCCTAGTTCGGGGTGCATAAGGGGGAACGAAGCAATTATATCGCAGTAGCAAGGGACTACTAAAAAAAGAAGCTACCATTGGTAGCTTCTTTTTTGTTTTGATATGCTGATTTTGTAATGAGGAAAGTTTTTATCCTAATCTAGCTCTTTCTTCTTCCACAACATCCTTATCCAACTTCTTGAAAAGCGGACTTGGTTTATTGAAGGCCGCGCCAGGTTTTAGCTCGCTTGACTTCCATTGCTCACCTTCTACGCCCTTATAACGTAGGGCAGTATGAGTGCCGAGATTATCTTCGATGCTTTCGACAAATTGTTCGCCGAAGAGCGGGTTCTCGTAGCCAAAGGTTTCGTTCAGCTTTTCACTGGTGAAAGGCAGGAAGGGGGCAAAGATGGTTTTGAGCGAGTCAATTGCCTTGAGAGCGGTATAAACCGATTTCGCAGCTTCTTCTCTATCTACTTTCAGCTCTTTCCATGGAGCAGAAGTATCGAGATATTTATTAACTTCAGTTGCCAGTCGCATCGCTTCGTTTAGAGCTGCGCGAATTTTGACGGCTTCGAGTAGATCGCCTACGGAGGTGAATCCGGCATCTATCACGCCGAGCAGGTCCAAATCGGCGGGGCGAAGCGAGTTTACGTCCACGTCCGGAATTTTTCCCTTCCAATGTTTATAGCAGAAAGAAAGCACGCGGTTGGCGAGATTTCCCCAATTGGCGACCAATTCGTTATTATTGTGGGCGACGAAGAATTCCCAATCCCAGTCTGAATCTTTGGATTCGGGCATATTTACGGTCAGGTAATAGCGCAACGCATCGGGGTCGTAGCGGGTCAAGGCATCACGCCCGTAAACCGCCCAATTGCGGCTGCCGCTGATTTTTTGACCTTCGAGATTCATGAATTGATTGGCCGGTACATCATGCGGGAGGGTGAGTTTTTTCTCTTCACCGTTGAATATCTTCATAAATTCTGTGCCTGCACCCATTAATTCGGCAGGCCAGAGTGCGGTGTGGAAAAAGATATTATCCTTGCCAATAAAGTGAAGTTGGCGTGCATCGGGATTTGTCCACCAATCTTGCCAGGCATCGGGCGTGCCATTTATTTTTGCCATTTCGATGGGGGAGGAAAGATAGCCGATAACGGCCTCGAACCAAACGTAGAGACATTTGCCATCCCAACCTTCGACAGGGACGGGGATGCCCCAATCGAGATCGCGCGTGATTGGGCGTGGGAGCAGCCCTTCAGCTTCGATTTTGCCCAGTGATTCGCCTAAAACCGTATCGCGCATATGGGCGGAGCGCTCGCGCAGAAAATCGGCTACTTTTGGCTCGAGCTTGGAGAGATCAAGGTAAAAATGTTCAGTTTCACGCAACTCCAACGCACCGCCATCCTTGGCTTGGGGATTTTTTAATTTTGCTGGCTCCAGCACATTGCCACAACTATCGCATTGATCGGAGCGTGCGCCATCTTCGCCACAAATATAGCAAGTTCCTTCAACGTAGCGGTCGGGGAGAAAGCGATCGGCATCTGGGGAAAACCACTGCATGGACTTCTTTGTATAAAGATGGCCGTTTTCTTTCAATGCAAGAAAGATGCTTTGCGCGACCTTGAAATGATTTTCCGTATGCGTAGAAGTGAACATATCATAGCTAATGCCCATTTGCTGGAAAAGCTCCAGAAAGCCCTCATGAAAGCGTTTGTAGACCTTTTCGGGGGTGCTGCCTTCATCTTCTGCGCGTAAAGTGACGGGCGTGCCGTGCGAATCCGTTCCGCTGACCATTGCTACATTAAGTCCTTTTAAGCGATGATAGCGTGCGATAATATCGCCCGATAAATGTGAGCCGGTGATATTCCCAACGTGAATTTCAGCGTTAGCATAAGGCCAAGCAATGGCGACAAGAATATTTTCAGTCATGATCTTCTCCGTAAAAGTGTGTGTTCAGATAAATTAATTATCTCGGTATGACTTTGCGAGACAGTTTTACCGTCGAAGCAATCTCATGAAAAATAAGATTGCCGCGTCGCAAATGCGTGCTCCTCGCAGAATCGTTTATAAAGGTTGAGTAGTTGTGAGATAAACCCATAAAAAAAGGCTGTCCAGATATCGCGGACAGCCTTCAAGATTCACTTTGCGTAATCTAACGCGCAAGTTCCATCACTGTCCATGTTAGACAGGGCATAGCCATAGGCATATAGGCTCGTGATTTTGTGAGAGAATTTGCGTTCATGCTTATTAGTTTACTATGGGCTAGGTTTTGGGGCAAGATTAATCGCTCAATAGCTTCAACAACTCCGAAGGCGAAGATGTTATGGCTGTTGCGCCTACATGTTGCGCTTTCATGCGCATTTTCTCATCGACTTTGTCGGTATAAATATAGATTCGCACTTCCTCATCCATCTCGCGGATAATGCTGGCTAATTCAAAACCGGCTTGGCAATTATCTACCTCTTTGCCTTCGTGGCGACAAGAATCGGAAATAACACAATCAAAAGCACCGTGTTTAAAGCGCTCAACAGCTTCTTTCGTGTTTTCCGCAGTCGAAACAGAAACACCTTGATAATAGAGAGAATCGATTAGAAAAGCATTATTTTTAGGATTATCATCCACCCACAAAATATCGGTGATGTCATCATCAATATCCAGCGTTACGCTCTCGGCATCGGGCTTGCTGGCTGTTTCCCGGGCATTTTCCGGCTCCGCGCTTTCTTCTGCCACCGGCTCTGCCCCAGATTCTTCTTCCATTTCAGCCATTGGTGCAGCTTCTGGCTCTGTGCTTTTTAATTCTATTTTGCGCTGCAGCTCATTGACGCGTTTTTGCAGATCTTTGATCATATCGCCTTGCTGTTTGCTGAACTCGTCCATGCTGAGTTCCATCTCACCGATCTTGACCGTAAATTTGCGCCCGCGTGCAGATTCGATCAACCCCTGCACATTTTTTCGGAAGATGAATAGGATGCCAATGACAATAATGGGCCACAAAATGGTGGCGATGCTGTTAATAAGAGTTGAAATTCCTTCCATCTTTATCCTCCTGAAACTTTGGCAATAATAAAACGATAATTGATAGCATTGTCTTTGCGAGCCGATGTTTTTCGGCGAAGCAATCTCGCTTTTAGATAAGGAGACTGCTTTGTCAGGCTAAAGCCTTCCTCGCAGATTCATCACACCACTTTAATTTACTCATCATCAAAGAAACCATGTTGTAGGTCACGCTTTTAGCGTGACGAGATGAGAGATGCAGAGATGTTCTTTATCGGTAGCAAGCCCAAATCAGGCATGAAGCGGTTCTTAATCCAGTAGATCTTTTAGACCTGCAAAGGGTGAGTGCTCTTCTTCATCAGAATCTTCCTCTATAGGGAGTTCTTCGTGCCCACAATCTCCGAGATTTAGATTTGTGCCGCAAGCCTGACAAAGCCCCTGACAATCTTCTTTGCAGATCGGGTTGATGGGGATATCTAGCAAGGCTTCGTCTGCAATTGCTTCTCCCAGATCAATTTGGGCGTTGGCGGGTAAAATAAGTTCGTCTTCGGTGGCATCCTGCCCTTCAAAAACATAGAGTTCGGTGATTTTCCAGCTCAGAAAATGGGAATAATCTTCAAGGCAACGAACGCAGTTCAGGGTTAAATTCCCTTCAAAATTTCCCTGAATAAGTAAGCCTTGTTGTGTGCGAGTGGCGTTAACAAGACCTTCGAGATTATTTAGGGAGAAATCTTCTTTGAATTGAACTTTCTCGTGCTCAAAGGGATATTCACGGCTGTAGCCCGGTGATTGATGCAGGAAAGAGCCAAGTTTTAAGATAAAAGGGTTTTTAAACATTGCGATTCGTTACGTATTCAGCGAGGCTTTCAAGGGCGTGTCTTTCCTCGCTTTGGGGTTGGCCATTAAGCGATTGCAGGGCGCGAGCGGCATATTCTTTTGCCTCTTCTAGCGCGAGTTGAATGGCATCGCTTTTGCGAATATTTTCGATCAAAATACCCATTTCTTTTTTATTATGGAAATGCCCTTTGAGCAAGGATTTTACTTCTTTGTCTTCAGGGTGTTTTTCTATATAGTAGAGGGCGGGCAGGGTAATTAATCCTTGCAAGAGGTCGCTACCGACTGGTTTTCCAACGGCAGTTTGATCGCCAGTGAAATCTAAAACATCATCCACGATCTGGAATGCGGTGCCAAGCTCGCGCCCAAAAATGCGTGCTTTTTCGACAATTTCTGCATCTACGGGGCTAATGATGGCTGCTCCGTGTGTAGAAAGCTCAAAAAGAGAGCCTGTTTTCGCATAAATTCGTTGATAATAATTTTCTCTGCTTGCTAAACCGCGTGCGTCGAACATTTGGGTTAATTCGCCGTTGACCATAATGGCCAGGGTTTCGGCAAATTCTTCCATGACTGTCAGCGAACCGGTTTCAGCGGCCAGTTTTGCCGCACGGGCAAAGATAAAATCGCCGGTGAGTACGGTTGCGGCAGGTGTCCAGTTGGCGTTTATGGTTTCGTTTCCGCGACGCATCAGTGAGCCGTCAATTAAGTCGTCATGGACAAGCGTGGCTGTGTGCAGCAATTCAATTGCAGCTGCGAGCGTGATCAGTTTTTCGGGGTCTGCGCCAAGCATATTGCCCGTTAAAAGAACCAACTTTGGGCGAACGCGTTTGCCGCCAGATACGAGCAGATTGTCAAGCGCTACCCGCAGGTCGGGGTGGCGTTCATTTGCCTGAGCGCGCATCCGCTCTTCTACTTTTTCAACATTTGCTTTAACTAAGGTTGTCGTGCTCAAAATTTCACCAATTAAATAAGCGAGCGGCGTTTGCAGTGGTAATTTCTGCAATTTCTCGCGGGCTTTTGCCGTGTACTTCGGCAATTTTTTCTGCTATAAAACGCACATGGGTGGGCTCATTTCTTTTTCCGCGTTTGGGGTGCGGGCTAAGAAAAGGTGCGTCTGTTTCTATAAGCAATTTCTCCAATGGGAGAGATGCGATCATTTCTCTCCGCTGATTCATTTTCTTAAAGGTGATCGGGCCTGTTACACCGATCATAAAGCCGAGCGAGATGGCTTTTTTAGCAATTTCCTCGGTGCCGGAAAAAGAGTGTAGCACACCCGGGCATTTTACTAATGGATGCGCTCCTGACCTTAGGCTTGTTACCCATTTCTCGAGCATTTCGAGCAAGTCAGCAGCGCAGTTGCCTTCAGTTTTATCATTTTTTTCGCGCAAGTGTAGCACAATGGGCAGATTTAATCTCTCTGCAAGCAAAAGTTGCTTTTCTAAAATATCCTTTTGCACGTCGTGCGGTGCGCGATCCCAATAATAATCGAGACCAATTTCGCCGATGGCAACGACTTTGCTTTTATGCCCCCCTCTGGCTCCCTCCTCAGGGGGGAGAACTCTTCCATCCCCCTGAGGGGGAGGGTTGGGGAGGGGGTGTTTTGCGAGCTCTTCTAGCTCATCGGCAGTTTTTTCTGTCCACGTTAGGGCATCTGTGGGGTGGATGCCGACTGCGGCAAAAATGATCGAGTCAGATTCTGCCAATTTAACGGAAGCAAGACTCGTTTCAAGTGTGGTTCCGGGGACGAGAATGCGCGTTAATCCTGCTTCTGATGCGCGTGCGATAACTTCATCGCGGTCTTCGTCAAATTTATGCCAGTAAAGATGGGCGTGGGTGTCTGTGAGTGCCATGTATAAGTGTGTCAGGTGTTAATGTACCATGTTGTTGTGATACCTAAGAACATGGCACTTAGACACTTACTTTATCCCAGCAACTTTCAATCCGTCTTGCAAAATAGCGTCTACTTTGTCTTCGTGCATGGTTTCGCAGTAAACGCGGAGAATTGGCTCGGTGCCGCTGAAACGAATTAGCAACCAGCCACCATCTTCCAGACGGAATTGGTAGCCATCTACGGTGACAAGCTCGGTCACTTTTAGCCCACCGATGGTTTCGGGGTTGGCGGCCAAAATTGTGTCGATTTTCTCTTGTTTATCACCTTCAAAAGGGGTATCAATACGATTATAGAAATGCTCACCGCCAACTTTTTCAAAAAGCTCTGCCAGGAGTTCGGTAGGTTTTTTGCCTGTGCGCACGAGGAGATCAAGCATATAGAGACCAGCGAGAATGCCGTCGCGTTCGGGGACGTTCCCACGGAAAGCGTATCCGCCAGATTCTTCGCCGCCAATGAGTGCGTCGGTTTCAGTGAATTTGGGGGCAATATATTTGAAACCCACGCCAGTCTCATGAACGGGCACATTATAAACTTTGCCTAACTTATTAAGTATGGTAGTTGTGGAAAGAGTCTTTACGATATCGCCGCGCTCACCGCGTACTTCAAGGAGGTAATAGGCCAGGAGTCCATAAGCACGGAGTTGGTCAATAAATTCGCCATTTTCATCGCCAAAACCAACGCGATCTGCGTCGCCATCGTTCATAAGGACAATATCGGCATTATTATCTTTGCCTGCTTCTAAGCCGACATCCACATTTGGTGGAATTGGCTCTGGGCGTTTCATTTCCGGGAAAGATGGGTTGCGTTCATTGTGAATTTCGATAATTTTGGTCGCACCGCCGCCCAATAATTTTGTAAACCAGCCCGCGCCATTGCCCCACATCGCATCTACGAGAACGGTTAATCCTGCATCTTTGATCGGTTGTACATCGATCAGTTTTTCGAGATTAGCGATATAGTTAACAGTTGAATCGAAGAGGGTGATAGAGCCATCGGCTTTTGCTTCATCAACGTCTTTAATTTTTACATTATCAAGCGAATCGGGAATTAATGCTTCGATTTTCGTTAGCCCGGCAGGGTCAATCGCGCCACCATTTTCATCACGAACTTTGAAGCCATTATCTGTAGGTGGGTTATGAGAAGCAGTCACATTCACCGCACCAACGGCCTTTTTAGCAACAACTGCGTAAGAAATAACGGGGGTGGGTGAGGCATCGTCTGTTAGGTAAACTTTCAAGCCATTTCCTGCCAAAACTTCGGCTACGGCTTCTGCAAAATCTTCTGAACGGAAGCGTTTATCGTAGCCAACGATAACCCGTTTACCAACATCTCCTTTTTCGATCAGGTAAGAAGCAAAACCTTGGGCACAACGGCGTACATTTTCAAAAGTATAGTTTTCGGCAACTTGTCCTCGCCAGCCGTCGGTTCCAAATTTGATTTTATAAGGCATAAATTCTCCGTGAAATTTTCTTTAGTGACGAAAAGTATTATAACAGGTGCATACCGATGCGGGTATAATCTAAGCTGCTTTTTTTATAGAAATTACCTAAGATAATAAACTATGTCTAAAATTGTAGTAGCTATGTCCGGCGGGGTCGATTCATCCGTCGCAGCGGCTTTGCTCAAAGAGCAGGGCCATGAAGTGATCGGTCTCATGCTTCGTCTCTGGTCACAACCTGGCAAAGAGAGCGAAAATGCTTGCTGTACCCTCGAATCTGTCTCTTTGGCAGAGCAAGTGGCACGGAAATTTGATATTCCTTTTCACACTGTAGATGCAAAGCAGCCCTTCCGTGATGTTGTCGTTGATTATTTCCTGTCGAGTTATGAGCAGGGTGAAACGCCAAATCCATGCCTGATGTGTAACCGTCATATTCGTTGGGGCGTTTTGCGCGAACACGCCCTTGAACTCGGCGCAGACTTTATTGCCTCCGGGCATTATGTTCGCCTAAATAAAAAAGAAGATGGCGAAGTGCAGCTTTTGCGCGGCGTAGATAAGGGCAAAGACCAAGCCTATGTTTTGCATGTACTGAATCAGACTCAGTTGCGCCAATCTCTTTTCCCTGTTGGCGGATATCCCAAATCGGAGATTCGCGAACTCGCCCGCAAATTCAACTTGCCCGTTGCAGAAAAATCGGATAGCCAAGACTTATGTTTTCTCTCCGGTGGCGACTATAGAGATTTTCTGCGCGAATATGCCCCACAGACAACGGTAAGGGGTGAAATTGTGACAAGTGCAGGCAAAGTTTTAGGCGAACATGAAGGTTTGGCCTCGTATACCATCGGTCAGCGTAAAGGTTTGAGCGTTTCTGCGCCAAATCCGCTTTATGTTTTGGCGAAAGATATTGCTTCAAATCGGCTTGTCGTTGGGGAGGCAGAAGAGCTGGGGAGCAGTGAAATGTTTGTCGATAAAATAAATTGGATCAGCGGAAAAGCGCCAGTAGAAACCTTCCGTGCTGAGGTCAAGATCCGTTATGCGGCGCGGGAAGCATGGGCAGAGATTGAGCCTTTCGGCACCGATCAAGCCCAAATCAAGTTTGATGCGCCGCAGCGCGATATCACCCCCGGGCAAGCAGCCGTTTTTTATGATGGAGAGATTTGTCTCGGTGGCGGGATGATCCAGCCATCCAAGGGAAAAGAAAATGACAAATAAAGAGGAAATGCACCGAAAATTTGCCAAAGAATGTTTTAATGGTGTTTGGGATTTGCTCGATAAAAAAGAGCGTAGAAAAGATGAAGATGCACAGATGATCCGTATGGCGCATGCTTCTCGTTATCATTGGGGCGAGATCGGTACGCCGCTCGAATTTGCGCGCGGAGATTGGCAGATCTCACGCGTTTATGCTGTATTGGGCTTTGGCGTAATGGCGCATAAATATGCGCAAACTTGTCTCAATCTTTGTGAGAAAAATGATCTTGGTGATTTTGACCTGGCCTTTGCCTATGAAGCTTTGGCACGTGCCAGCGCAGTTTCGGGGGATATAGACAAAGGGCGCGCTTATGTCGATTTAGCAAAGAGTGCGGGCAAAGAAATGTCCAAAAAAGAAGACCGTGATTATTTTTTCAGTGAGCTAGAAAGTGTTTCGGAGTTATTATGAACATTCCATCCCTTTTTCTTGCTTTTTTAGTCGCTTCGTTGCTCGGTGTACTTTATCATCTTTGGCGCGGCGGCGGACCTAAGCGCATCCTTTTTTATCTGATTTTAGCGTGGCTGGGATTTTTCGCAGGGCATTTTGCGGCGCAATGGAGTAATTGGTTCATTTACCCCATAGGCGAACTTAATCTAGGCTTTGCTCTGATCGGGGCGCTGATTTTTCTTTTTGTAGGGGATTGGTTAGGAAAAATAGAATCGTAAAAAAGGAAGCCGCTCCTGCAAAGGAGCGGCTTTTTTGATTAAGGATTAATCACCACGATTTGGCTGTGAAGATAAACACTGCCTTCAAATTTTTCATCTGCCTGACGGATGACCAAACGTGCTTCAGCTTGCTCGTCCACATCATACTCGATTGTGGTCTCAAACTCTTCTCTGCTCCCCGCCGTAAATGAAAGGGTGCGTGTCCCGAGCGTTTTCCCTTCGTCGTCGAGCAAATCTAAAATAACAGGGTTGTCATTATAGGCTTGGATTTCGCCAATAATTGGCAATGTCCCGCCAAATATCTCGGTTTTAGATCTTGGGTAAAAGAAAGCTGCACGCGCATAAGGTGCTGCGCCCAGGTTAATGTCATTGTCTCCAACGGAGAGTAATAAAAGGTGAATACTTTCCTTTTCAAGGGGGCGGTCAAGATCATCTTTGGTGCTGATCTGCAAGCGTCCTAGCTCAGCCGCAGCGCGTGTCTCGAAGGGGATTTCGATGCTGACGTATGCCCCCTCGGCAAGAACGCTTTCTCTTCGTAATATTTCACGAGCCAATAAACGCCCATCTTCGCCCAATAACTCTACTTGAATCAGACCATCTGCTCCGGGGCGGATATAGCTTTTTAGCACGATCGGCGAAACGACTTTTGATAATGTCCCTGGAGAAAGAACCTGAATGGCAGGGCGCGGAACTTCAGGTAGTGCTGTAGAAATACTGGTTGGTGTAACTGTTGGGGGGAGGGTGGGGGTATTTGTTGGGGCAACTGTCGCTGTTGGTAAAAGGGGAGCAGGCGTGGAGCTTGGGAGTGCGGCCATCGTTTCTGCAACAACAGTTAGAACGTGGTTTTCAGGAACCGATGTTGATATTGGCGATATGCCCGCACGGTTACATCCAGATAAAAAGACGATGGTGATGAGCAGGGAGATTATTTTTCTCATTAAAAGGAAAGCGTATTTCGCATTATGTGTTTTTTACGCAATACGAAATACGCAATAGTTTTTTAAAGGCCGTAAATATCGCTATATTTGCTTTCGAGATAGCGTAAATAAGGTTCTGGCGTAATTTTGGAACCAGTCACTTTCTGGACAAGTTCCTGCGGTTCGTATTTGCGCCCATGGGTGTGGACATTATCACGCAGCCAGCTAAGGAGTGTGTCAAATTTTCCCTGACGGATCTGTTCGTCCAGATCAGAAATATCTTCGTTGATCTTTTCCCAAAGCTGAACGGAAACCAGATTGCCGAGGGCATATGTAGAGAAGTAGCCCAGCCCACCAAATGACCAGTGAATGTCCTGGAGTACGCCTTCTGCGTCGTTGGGGGGCGTGATACCAAGATATTCTTCGAATTTTGTGTTCCAAAGTTCGGGTAAATCTTTAACAGCTACGCTGCCTTCGATCATGGCGATTTCTAACTCAAGGCGCAGCATGATGTGCATATTATAGGTCGCTTCATCAGCTTCTACGCGGATAAGAGATGGCTCGACTTTGTTAATCCCTTTGTAGAAATTTGGCAAATCCACATTGCCCAATTGTGTTGGGAAAGTTTCTTGCAGGCGCGGATAAAAATGCTCCCAGAAGGGCATTGAGCGTCCTACGAGATTTTCATACATTCGAGATTGTGATTCGTGCAATCCAAGCGACGCGCCACCGTTGAGTGGGGTGCGTTCATATTCCTGATTTACACCCATTTCATATAGACCGTGTCCTGCTTCGTGCATCGTGCCAAAAAGAGCAGATGGGAAGAAATCTTCCATAAAACGGGTGGTGATACGAACATCGTTGATGCCAAAGGATGTTGTAAAAGGATGCACAGATTTGTCTTGTCTTCCGCGATTCCAATCGTAGCCAAATTTTGTGGCGACTTCTACGCCAAAATCCCATTGTTGTTTTTCCGGGTAATTGACGTGCATAAAACTGTCATCCACTTGTTTAGCATCAGCAATGGCTTTGAGCAATTCAACCTGTTTAACGCGCATAGTGCCGAAAATCTCTTGCACTTCGGCGGTTTTCATGCCAGGCTCAAATTCATCGAGCAATGTATCGTAAGGGTGGTCAGCCGGAGGGAAGAAAGAAACATATTCTTTGCGTATTTCAACGATTTCTTCCAAGTCCGCTTGGAAAATGGAAAAATCAGAAGCCTCACGCGCTTTTGCCCATGATTCGTGTGCTCGTGCAGTTAGCTGAGCGAATCTAGCCACGTACTCTGACGGAACTTTTGTTGCCTGATCATAGTCTTTCGCGGCAACTTTGATATAACGTGCTTCATCAGAATCAGGGTCAGCATCGGCGAATTCTCTTTTTAGCTCATCGAGTAATTTTCCAATTTCTTCTGATGTGAATTTTTGGTGCGTTAGGCTACCAAGCGTGGCAAGTTGATGCCCGCGTGCCTCTGCACCACCGGGGGGCATATAGGTTTGTTGATCCCAGCCTAAAATAGCTTGAGCTGCGTTTAAATCAGCGACTTCGGCGATGAGGGTTTTGAGCTTGGTGAAATTTTCGTTCATGAGAACTCCTTTCGAGCTTTCTTTTCTTGTTTAGTGGTAATGTTTTGTGGTCTGGAAAAAAGGCTTGCCTATTCTACTCCAAAATTATGCAGCATCCTTCGTTTTTCTTTTCTGACATACGCCTATGCTTGCTTTTAATTAATAGAGCCTGATTAGCTAACAGAATTATAAGTTCAAAACTTCTCTTTAATGATACACTTTTTCGGTATTCTATTCCAAAAGGACACAAAATGAATTTTATAACCGTCGTTTTTTACTATATCTGGCAGCGTGCTGCAAAATATACCTTACAACTATTTGGCTGGAATTTAGTTGCCGAGTTACCCCCTGTTCATAAATACCTTCTGATTGGTGCGCATCATACCTCCAATTGGGATTTGCCCCTTGCTTTGCTAATGATGGCGGGGCTTGGGCTTCGTCTGCGCTGGATCGGTAAAGATGCCCTTTTTAAGGGACCGCAGGGATGGGTTTTTCGTGGGCTTGGCGGGATTCCCGTTGAGCGTGGGGCGCGGAAGAATTTTGTCTCTCAGATCATCGACCAATATAACGAGCGCAAAGAATTGGTTATCACCATTGCACCCGAAGGCACACGTCGCTCTTTGGATCATTGGAAAACCGGTTTTTATCATATTGCAGAAGGGGCAAAAATCCCTGTTGCGATGGGTTTTATAGATTATTCAAATAAAGAACTTGGCGTAGGTGGATATTTTTACCCCACTGGAGACCAAGAAGCAGATTTGAGTACCCTGAGAAAATTCTACGCACGTGTTGTCGGTAAATATCCACAAGAGCAGGGAGAGATTCGCTTCTTGCCGCCAAAGACAAAATAAAAGGAGCGCAAGCTTATGTCCAAAGAGAAGTCATGGTGGCAAAGATTTGCTCGCTTTGTTTTGCGCCTAATCGGTTGGGGTCTGGTCGAAGAGCTTCCCCCTTCAGAAAAATATATTCTTGTTGGTGCACACCATACATCCAATTGGGATTGGGCGATTGGCTTCTTGATGATGGCTAGCTTAGGGTTAAAACCGCGCTGGGTGGGCAAAGATTCCCTTTTTCGTGGCATTGCTGGCCCTGTTATGCGCTGGCTGGGTGGTATCTCTGTCTTACGCGGCGCAAAGCAAAATTTTGTTGGACAAATTGTCGGAATTTATAATGATAGCAAGGCATTGGTGATCGCGCTTTCACCCGAGGGGACAAGAAAATACGTCGATCATTGGAAAACAGGTTTTTATCATATAGCGAAAGGGGCAAAGGTTTCTGTTGCAATGGCTTTTCTTGATTATTCAAAGAAAGTCTGTGGTATTGGTGGACATTTTATGCCAACCGAAAATCTTAAAGCAGATATGCAAATTCTGAAAGAATTTTATAAAGACGTTGTCGGGAAATTCCCTGAAAATCAAGGTATTGTTCGTCTTGAGATCTAGTCTTCTTAGTACATGAAAAATCCCCGCGAAAATGCGGGGATTGCTTTTTAATTAATTAGCCAAGTTTAGCGCGTAATTCTGCTGTAGAAGGTTCTGTTAATTTATCACCATCAGGGAAAATAATGGTCGGTACAACACGCGCACCATTGTTGAGTTTCATCACAAAATCGCGTCCTTTTTCATCTGCTTCGATATTAACATCGACATAATCCACCTTGTTTTTGTTCAAAAACTTTTTAGCACGCTTGCAATCTGAGCACCAGCTTGTGCTGTACATAACGATCGTTGATGGGTCCATTTTATATAGATCAGACATTTTTTTCTCCTAAATTTGAAATTTCTATAATTGTATCTTTAAAAAAGAGTGCTTCAACGTCCAATCCCAGATTTTTATACAGTTCTGGGGGAACGCTGATATCTGCCAGATAAAGGTTACCTACAACTTCTTTCGCAGATTCGGTGATAAGCCCCACCTTTGGGAGGGCTAAAGTCAGCGTACTTCGCGCGTGGATACAAGGCTTGCCCGGTGCCCCCGAGCTTGTATCTAGCCCCGAAGGTGCGTCTAGTGACAAAATCGGCTTGCCTGAAGCGTTGGCTTTCTCAATAAAATGAGCTACGCCAGAGCGGGGGTTGCCCTTTAAACCGTATCCAATCATCGCGTCGATAATTAAATTAGCATCGAGCAAGTTGAAATCAGGCTCGTTTTTTAATCCCATCTTAGCGAGAATTTCCCATTGTTGTGCTGGAATATCTTTAAGCGGGCTATCGCTTACGCGTATCAGATGCACATCTGCGCCACGATTATGAAGGTGACGAGCAGCGACCATCCCGCCGCCGCCGTTATTTCCTGCTCCACAAAGAATAGCTACTTTATTTCCAGTGTCTTTTTCCTTGAGTATTCGCAAGGCCATCTCCGCTAGATTTCTACCGGCATTTTCCATCATGCGTAAAAGATTAATGCCGTAAACCTCGATCATCAGGCGGTCAACTTCTATCATTTGGGTAGTCGTGAGAGCTGGGATTTTCATAATAAGTTCCTAATTATTGTTTTATTAGATGAATCTACAGGCTTTTTTCTTACTAGCGTTTTATAGATCTTTAGATGGGATTGTATTAATCTGTAAAACTCTGTAAAATAGCTACAACCTTACAAATATGAAAGGTCGTTAGACTATAGCGTTAAAGCTTTCAATAAAATAATTTTTTGCTGTTTATGGGCAGAATAAGGAGTAGTATTGAATTAGTTTGCTAAACAGGATATTATTTATTCAAATAAGAGTGTTTTTGTGAGGTATCGTCAATGAGTAATCTTAGAAACTCTGTAGTTACATTATTTTTGTTCTTTTCCGTTGTACTTAGTATTGCTCAAGTGGAATATTTTGAAAAGAATATTCTTAATTTTCAGGCGGCTTTTTTTATAATGCTGGTTATTGTTACGATAATTGGCATCTGGGGGCCATCACGAGTACAAATGTCTATGTATTCCTATATGGGAGCTTGGATACTAATATATATCTTTGTGTGGGCTTTTTATTGGCGCTTTTTACCACTTCTTCGAACAATAGAAGAGCTTACTGTACAATTCCTTCTGATAGAGATTGCAGCAGCTCTTTCCTATAATGTAGGTGCGCAGATCAATAATGTCAATTCTGTGTTGAGCGAAGTTGCAAATGGGGCTTATCCTAACCGCACTTTAGATTTCAAAATGGCTTCTGATGCGATTAATACCGAGATGACGCGCAGTCGCCGGTATAGCCGGCCCTTGTCTGTTTTGGTTTTTCAACTTGCTCAAAACCCAAGTGGAGATAAGAAGGCTCAGGGTATAGAGAGGGATTTGTCTTCGCATTTTTTAGCAGCCAAGGTGGGGCGCATTATTAATGCGCACGTGCGCCAAACGGATTTAATCATGAGAGACCATGACTATCGCTTTGTCGTTTTATGCCCTGAAACAAACCTAGAGGCGGCTCATACTTTAGTACGGCGTATTTATCAGTCTATTGAAGAAAGCGTTGGTAGCGAGGCTGCCTGGAGTACGGCTTCGTTTCCTGATGAGGCATTATCTTTTGATGAATTATATGAGAAGGCGCTATCTCGTTTACCTGAACTAGAGTCGTCAACAGTTTTTGTACACGAAGAAAAAATAGATGTCGTTAGCTAAATAGCTTTAGTGGAGAATATATGACTTCGGACTATCATTGGATCAGAAAATATATTCCAGAGGAACGGAAATTTACAGGAAAAGAATATTTTTTTATCAAGCGCTCTTTTGATCTTTTCTTGGTGCTCTTGGCTTTACCTGCTTGGCTGCCCTTGCTCGGATTGATCGCTTTTGCGATAAAAATAACATCCCCGGGTGCTCCTGTGATGTTTATACAGAAACGAACAGGTAAGGGGGGGCGGCGATTTTCAATGTATAAATTCCGCACGATGGTGCCCAATGCTGAAGCACTTAAGAAAGAGTATGCACATCTTAATGAGTTGACTTGGCCAGATTTTAAGATTAGCAATGATCCTCGTGTTACGACTATTGGGCGTATATTGCGCAAAACAAGCTTAGATGAGATTCCGCAGCTTATTAATGTGCTAATAGGTGATATGAGTCTTGTTGGCCCTCGTCCAACCTTTTTTTCGTCAGATGAATATCAGCTTTGGCATACAGCCCGTTTGGATGTACTCCCTGGAATAACGGGTTTATGGCAAATTACAGCTCGAAGCACTGTAGATTGGGATAATCGTTCTCGTTTGGATATTGTCTATGTTGAAAGACGTTGTTTTTCTTTGGATGTTGAAATTCTCTTTCGAACAATCGAAGTTGTGTTGCTAACTCGTGGAGCTAGATAATGGCTGGTAAGGTTGCTTATATTCTTTCGCGCTTTCCCAAAATTTCTGAAACTTTTATTTTGCGTGAGATGATCGCTTTGCAAAATAAAGGTTTTGATATTGAGCTTTATCCTTTGATATTGGAAAAACAAGCCGTTGTTCATCCGGAGGCTAAGCCATGGTTGGCAACTTTGCATTATTTCCCCTGGTTATCTGTGGATGTTCTGTGGGCGAATATAGCTGCTTTTTTACGCGCTCCATTTTCTTATACAAAACTTTGGGGCAGGATGATCTTTGGAAACGTGAGCAACCCTAAATTTCTGGCGCGCGCGCTGCTCCTATTTCCCAAGGCTGTTCGTATGGCGGAGCATATGCAAAAAAACGATGTTCAGCATATCCATGCGCATTTTGCTACGCATCCTGCTTTGGTTGCCTGGATTATTCATAATCTTACAGGGATTTCATATAGTGTTACTGCTCATGCTCATGATCTTTATGTAAAGCAAACAATGTTAGCTACCAAGATGCAGCCCGCGTCTTTTGTTATTACGATTTCTGATTTTAATCGCGCTTTTTTGAAGAAGCATGTGGGGGGACAAATTGAAGATAAAACAGAAGTCGTACGGTGTGGTATTGAGCAAAATATTTATGCAGGAAACCCAAACTCTTTTTCAGATGACCGTTTTTATATAAAGAGTATTGGGAGTTTGCAGGATTATAAAGGAACGCGTTATTTGATAGAAGCTTGTGCCTTATTATTAGAGCAGAATATTCCCATTCATTGTGAAGTCATTGGCGAAGGGGAGATGCGACATGAATTGGAAGAATTGATTGAAGAACTAGATGTAGGCGCAGCTGTTTTTTTGGCAGGAGCGAAGACACAGAGCGAAGTTGCAGAAGCTTTGGCAAAGGCAAGTTGTTATGTGCAACCTAGTATTATTACAGAAACAGGCAAGATGGAAGGAATTCCTGTGGCTCTTATGGAAGCATTGGCTAGCGGGCTTCCTGTTATTGCTTCAGATATTTCCGGGATTTCAGAGTTGGTGCGTCCTGAAAAAACGGGTTATCTTGTCCCCGAAAAAGATTCTCTTAGCTTGGCTAATGTTTTGACTTATATCTTTGAACATTCTAATGAGGCAAAAGAGCTAGCCAAAGTCGGACAAGAACTTGTAGCAAAAGAGTATGATTTAAATATTAATAGCACCCGTGTTGCGGCTTTGTTTGAAGGTTTTCTTGAGAAGTAGAAAATATATTCAAATTGTTCTTCTAATTAAGTGAGGAAATATTATGCAGATCAGACACTATCTCCAGATGTTACGCAAGGGTTGGTGGATTATTGTATTAACTGCTTTGATAGCATTAAATGCAGCTTTTCTAACTTCATATTTCACTGAGCCAACTTTTTTGGCAAGTGCAAAGTTCATTGTTAGTCCTAACCCGACTATTGTGACTGAGTATGATGTTGTTAACAGCTTAGAAGCATTAGACAAACGTTCAATTGTTGCAACTTATGGTGAATTTTTGAACAGTCGTAGAGTGTATTTAAATGCTATTGAAACACTTGGGCTAGACGAAGAAATGATGGGAGACTATACAGTTGCTACTGTTGTTCTTCCTGAAGCTAATATTCTCGAGTTATCTGTTATGGGACCGAATCCAGAACTTGCCGCTACTGTGGCAAATACAATGGGAAGCCTAACCATTGAATATGTCAGTAGCCTTTATCGTGCTTATGATGTTTCTGTGCTCGATGTAGCTACGGCCCCTCAGGTTCCCATTTCTCCTCAACCGGTTCGAGATGCCAGCTTAGCGCTTGCTTTAGGTTTGATTGCGGGAGTTTCTTTAGCAATTCTTAGCGAGCAAATTCGTATTCCACTGGACACATATCGAGATCGCCTGCGCTTGGATACAATCACAGGTGTATTTAAGCGTCAGTATTTTGAACGCCTCCTTGAAGGAGAGTTGATGCAAAATCCCGATGATTCTTTATCCCTTGGTATTGTCGAGCTTAGTGGTCTGGACGAGTTGATCGATACCTTACCCGTAAACGCTACGAACTGGATTTTGAATCAAGTGACTGGTGTATTGAAAAAAGAACTCCGTGGAAACGACGCCATTGCAAAATGGAACATAAATAGTTTTGCGCTCATGTTGCCCCTCACACCTTCTGTTGCAACGAGTCGGACATTTGAGCGTATTTACGAATCGCTGAAACAGCCGGTTGAATTAAGACAATACAATATCACAGTTAACTTAGACCCGCATATCGGTGGGGCTGTTTACAGCAGTCCTATGCCGGTAGCAGATTTACTCGAACAAGCAGAAAATGCTGTACAAACGGCTCGTCAATCTAATGAAGATGCTGTTCGCGTCTGGGAAATGAAAAATCCTTTTTGGGTAGATGATACAACTGTAGAGGCATAAAAATGGAAGTCCGGTCAGTTTTCAAGAATAATATCTGGCTATATATCGCTACTGGAATTGCATCAGCTCTTGTCGGTACAGTTTCGGGTATTTTGATTTTCAAATTGGATAATCCCCTCTTTGCTATTGCAGGTGCTCTCGCAGTGGTATTTGCTTTGGTTACGGTTACAAACCTTGAATTTGGCTTGCTAGCGTTGGTTTTCATGGTCTACACTCGAGCGTCAGATGTGCTTGTGAAATTTCATGATTTTCCCTCTGTCTTCAAGCCTTTTATTGCATTGCTCATCGTAGCAATTTTATTGAAGTGGATTATTGAAAAACAGATATCTGAAGGCTGGGGACGTTCGGCTGTTTTGGTAGGTGCTTATGGGTTGGTAGTTTTTTCTTCGCTCTTATACGCTGCTGATTTTGAATTTGCCATGACTGCAGCGCTGAACTTTCTTAAAGATGGAATAATAGCTGTTGTGCTGGTTATTCTGATTTATGATGGCAAGGTTCTGAAAGGGGTTGTTTGGGCATTACTTGTTGCCGGAATTTTTATCGGCACGATCAGTACATATCAAGGGCTTTCAGGGGACTACGGAAATGATTTTGGTGGTTTTGGGCAAGTTGGGTATCAAAATATCATCGGAGAAACGGAAGGAAATCGATTATCCGGTCCCATTGGTGATCCTAATTTTTATGCCCAGGCCATGCTCGTTCTTATCCCTTTGGCTTTGAACCGTTTTCTAAAAGAAAAACAGTGGTTCTTGAAATCTATAGCGGGTTGGGCTTTTCTCGTAACTACATTGGCGGTCATATTTTCATATTCTCGTGGTGCGGCAGTTGCAGCGGGGATCATGGGTGTTTTTTCTATGCTGCACAGCCCTCCTCGCCTTTCAGATGTTCTTATCGGTGTTTTACTCATTATTCTTATTACAACTTTCATCCCTAATCCATATATAGAGCGTTTGGCAACGATCACAGATGTTTTTGGTGGGCGAAGCGGTGTTCTTAGCGATGTGTCTTATCGAGGTAGAGCCAGTGAGACTATAGCTGCCTGGCTGATGTTTATTGACCATCCTATTTTCGGTGTTGGTGTAGAAAATTATCCCGTTTTTTACCAAAGTTACTCTCGAAGACTGGGCTTAGATCCACGGCTTGAACAACGTCAGGCGCATAATTTATATCTGCAAGTTGCTGCAGAAACAGGCTTGGCAGGCATCCTTGTTTTTGGATGGTTACTCACGACTATGATGCGGGGAATGTTGTCTGGATGGAGAAGGCTAAAGGATGCCGGGGAATTTCTAACAGCAGATTTTATATTGAGTTTCGCTACCGGCGTAGTTGGCTATTTAGCAGCAGCAATATTTATTCATGGCGCCTACCCTCGTTATTTCTGGCTTTTGGCTGGCATTTCCCTTGCAATTCCACAAGTTGCAGATAGAGTTTTAGCAAATTCCGAAAAGGAACTAGATGACTATAGAATCTAAGCCCACCACAAAACGCGCTGTACGAGGCGTGATGTGGACCTACGCCTCCTACTATAGCGGAAAATTGCTCGTATTTTTAAGTACGGTGGTTTTAGCACGCTTGCTAAGTCAAGATGATTTTGGTGTTGCCGGCTATGCTCTTATTATTATCAATTCGCTCAATGTCTTAGGGAGTTTAGGTGTAGGGCAGGCGCTAATTTATCGTCGGAAAGACCCAAGAGCAACGGATACGGCCTTTTGGTTAGGCTTGTCTATTAGTTTGGTCTTATTTGCTCTAACATGGTTATTTGCACCTTGGGTTGGTGCCTTCTTTGAAGATCCGCGAGCGATTCCCGTTACGCGTGCCTTATCCTTTAGCTTCCCTCTCTTTTCATTAGGTTATATACACGATATTCTTTTGCGGAAGGAACTTTCTTTCAAAAGTAAGTTCATCCCGGATCTTTCAAAGTCTTTAGCAAAAGGCTTTTTTTCAATCCTCTTTGCTTTTCTTGGACACGGAGCCTGGAGTCTGATCTATGGTCAGTTAATTGGAGAAGTTGTCGCATCAATCGTTTACTGGGTTGTTGTCCCCTGGCGCCCCTCCTTTTACTTTAGCCGCGATCTAGCAAAAAAACTACTAAGTTTTGGACTCAATATTGTCGCTGTGAACTCTCTCAGCGTTTTACTGAATAACGCCGATGCCCTCTTTATCGGAAGATTTATGGGTGCAGCAGCTTTAGGCGTTTATACCCTTGCCTTTCGCATTCCCGATATGCTTGTGATGCAATTCAATGCACTGGTGAGCAAGGTTATCTTCCCTTTTTATGCAAAAATGCGCGAAGACACAGACAACTTCAAGCGCGGATTTTTGTACACAACAAAATATACGACATTAGCAACACTCCCTATGGGTGTTGGTGTTGCTGTTGTTTCTCGTCCACTTATTTTGACGCTCTTTAGTGAAAAATGGGCAGAAGCAATCCCTGTTATGCAAGCTCTTGCCATTTACACCGTCGTTATTTCACTTGTTTATAACGCAGGTGATGTTTATAAAGCACAAGGTCGCCCCGAAATTCTAACGCGCCTAACTTTTGTGGAAGCGGCCCTTCTTTTACCCGCTTTATATCTTGCGATCACTGTGGATGGTCGCATAGCAACAATTGGATGGGCGCGCGTATTTGTCGCTTTTGTGATTACTACTTTAGACCTTTTTATCGCAGGTCGAATGTTGGAAGTCTCTTTTAGCGATTTGTCCAAAGCTATTTCTCCAGGTCTCGGGGCTGCTAGTTTTATGGCTCTTGTCGTTAGCCTTTTTCTTATACCGCTCCAAGAAATTGCCCCTATAGTTCAACTTTCTGTAGGCGTCTGTGTAGGGGCTATTGCCTACCTTGGCAGCTTATGGGTCTTTCACCGCGAAGTCGTTTTAGATGCCTTAGGCATACTTAAAAAGGCAATGGTGCGCAGATGAAAGTTTTACAAGTAATCGACTCTCTAAGAATTGGTGGCGCACAAAAACTGATGCTCACATTTGCAGAACAAGCCCGCGCGCATCAAATTGAGCTAACAGTTGTCTCCCTGAGCGAATTTAGTCAAGGGATGACACTTGCCGAAGACCTTAGAGTTTTAGGTGCAGAAGTTTTGGTTTTTCCCGCCAGCAATCTCTTCACCTTTGCGCGTTTACGAGACTTTACTCGCTTTCTAAAAGAAAGAAAATTCTCGGTTATTCACACACACTTAACCTACGCCAACATTATCGCAGGCCTTGCTGGAAAAATAACAAAAACGCCTCTTGTCTCAACATTGCACAGTACGGCCGTAGACCGCAGACACGCCCATTTTCTAAGAGACAAAATCGAATTGATGATCTTGCGCTCCATAAATAAAGTGCTCGGTGTTGGAAAAAGGGTTGCAGATATTTACGAACCTATACTGAGAAGAGAAATAAGCGTATTGCCCAATGCAGTGGATGAAAATAACAATCTAAATACACAGGAATCTGAAACACTGCGCGCCCAAATTGGGCTTGCTTCCTCGCAACCAACACTTATCTCGGTTGGAAGATTGTCTCCCGATAAAGACGTATCTGCTTTATTGGAGGCCTTTTCATTTATTCGTGGAAAAGCGCAAGATGCAGCATTACTCATCGTCGGTGATGGAGAATTACGTCCTGAGTTGGAAGAAAAAACAAAATCTCTTGGGCTGGAAAAAGGAGTATTCTGGCTGGGAATGCGGAATGATGTCCCCAAACTCCTCGCCCTCAGCGACATCTATATTTCTGCCTCTCGCAGAGAAGGATTACCATTAAGTTTGCTCGAAGCAATGATGGCAGCCTTACCAATGGTCGTTACAGATGTAGGAGAAGTTTCTGCATTGGTAGGCGATGACGCAGGAATCCTTCTTCCGCACAGTGAGCCGGCTCAATTAGCCGATGCTGCGCTTAGGGTTTTAGAGATGCCCGGGTATGGGAAAAAACTTGGAGAAGCCGGATTAGCGCGTGCTCGAAAAGATTACGGTGCGGAGCAGTGGTTTTTGCGGCTGATGGATGTTTACGAAGAAATAACGCCTCTTGCGCGGGAGCAAGCCTATGCTTAAGCAAGAAGCGACTCATATCCTGCGTGAAATCTCTGCACAAGTTGGCGACTCTACCCCCAAGTGGATGCCGGATACTTTTATCCAATCTTCTTTGCCAAAAGTTGTAACACGACCATGGTCTTTTATGTTGCGTTACCCCCTAAGTTCAGGCTCTGCCCTTTTGGTTAAAGTCGCTCGCCATGAAGAAATGTCTATAGAGCAGGCTGTGTCAGAAAAAGCCTTGCTGGAAAGAACCGAAAGAGAATTTGAAATGCTTAGTAAGATTGCACAGGTTTTTCAATCAGAAAACGGAGAAGGTGAGTTTTGCTTTGTGCAGCCTTTGGGCATTTTCCCGCATTGGAATGCGCTGGCAATGGAAGAACTCGACGCGCAAATGCTTAAAGAATATCTGCTAAAGTGGCAAATAGGGTTAGGCTTTCGAAAAGATTGGGATAATTTTACATCTCTCTTGGAAAAAGCATTGCGCTGGTTGCGCGCATACCACTTGGGGATGGGTAATTTGCAAAGGATGCCGCTTTCAGAAACGAAGGTGGATGAGCATATAGAGACTCTTTTGCAAAATTTGCGCAGTTATCTACCGAAAGCTTATCTTGGCGATTTTGGCGCACGCCTTATGCTTAGATATAAAGAATTAGGCAAGCATAATATAACTTTTTCTATGCTGCATGGCGATTTTCACTGCGGAAATATTCTTGTTGCAGCAGATGGGCGTGTAGGTGCGCTTGATGCTGATTTGCGGCGTGGTCATATTTACGAAGATATTGCCAAAGTTTTAGCCGATATAAAGACGCGTGGTATAGAAATGCTTACACAGGGTCTCTTTTTTAGCGAAAAAGAATTAGCGCGTACCTACCAGGCTGTTATAAAAGGCTATTTTGCTGATGAAGAATGTGATGAAGCTCTTTTGCATTTCTTCATTCTTGTTGCGATTTTAGAAAAATGGCTAAACGATGAGAAAAATCTGAAAGAAAATGCAAAAAAATATCCGTTTCTTCAGAAAATGCTTACAGGATGGCGACGTAGATATTTTTCTCGATTAGTGTTGAGAGCCTTAGCATGAAAAAACTGCATATTGCCACAATAATTCATGGATATTTCCCACGTGTTGGGGGCGCAGAAACGCAATTAAGGGCGCTTGTGCCGCATTTGAAAGCACAGGGAATAGAAATGACGATTCTCACGCGGCGTTATGACCCTAACTTGCCCGCATTTGAGAAAGTGGATGGCATTTCTGTTTATCGTTTGCCCGCTCCTGGGCATAAAATCATTGCATCGCTTCTTTTTACCGCAACATCATTTTTGCGCTTATTGCGTTTGCGCCCGCAATTGATCCATGCACACGAATTTATCTCTCCTGCTACTGTTGCGCTTCTGGCAGAGCGTTGGCTGAAAATCCCCATTGTCGTTACTTCTCATCGCAGTGGAGAAATTGGCGATGTGCAGAAAATGAAGAGAAAGAAAAGCGGTGCGATGCGTTTGAAGGCCTTGCGTAAACAAGTCAGTAAATTTGTTGTGATCAGCAAAGAAATTTGGGATGAATTGCTGGGGATCGGTGTGGAAGAAGAGAGACTTATCAATATCACCAATGGCGTGGATACAGAACGATTCACGCCCTCAAACGCGGACAAGAAACTTGCTCTGCGTACCCAAGCGCAAGTTGCCCCCGATGCGCAACTTGCCATTTTCACCGGACGACTTGTGCCTGAAAAAAGACTCGATCTGCTCATTTCGCTTTGGCCCGCGCTGCGGGAAAAACACCCCAAAGCTGAATTAATGATCGTTGGCGAAGGCGCAGAAGAAGCTCGGCTAAAAGCAATGGCCGGAGACGGGGTTCGTTTTATGGGCAGCACAAAGGATGTACTCCCTTTCTTGCAGATGGCCGATATTTTTGTCCTGCCCTCTATTGCAGAGGGTTTGTCCGTTGCCTTATTAGAAGCAATGTCTTGCGGCCTTGTCCCTTTACTCACCGATGTGGGCGGGGCGCGTGAAGTTGTTCATCATCAAGAAAATGGCTGGATCGTTCCACCCGATGACCCCGATGCACTTTTGCTAGGGTTGAAAAGCCTTTTTGATGATGAAGAAATCTTAGTTAAACGTGGGCAAGCCGCACGTCAGCGTGTGCTTTCGACATTTTCCATCCAAATTGCAGCTAAAAAATTGAGCAATCTTTATTTCACTCTAGCAGGAAGGAAAGAATAATGATCATAGCCATTATTTTTTGGACATCGATATTTTTGATTATCTACGCTTATTTTGGCTATCCCGCCTTGGTGTGGTTTTTTGCAAAATTTAAGCGCAAAGAGAGTAAAAAAGAATTTTATGAGCCTTCCGTAACGCTTTTGATTGCGGCATATAACGAGAGTGCTGCCATAGGCAAGAAAATTGAAAATGCCCTGGAACTGGATTACCCACGTGAGAAATTTCAGATATTAATCACAAATGATGGCTCAGAAGATGGGACAGGTGAAATTGTCCGCTCCTATGCAGATCGTGGTGTAGAGATGGTCTCCGGCGAAAAACGCCAGGGAAAAATGATGGCACTCAAGCGAGGGATGAAGGCAGCGCGTGGCGAAATTATTATGATGTCTGACGCGACGAATACTTATAGCCTGAATACAGTAAAGGCTTTGGTAGAGCCATTTGTAGACCCAAGTGTAGGCATTGCCAGCGGCGCAAAACTGGTGCCCAAAGGCGATGGCGTGCTTGGCTCCTCCGAAGGTTTATATTGGAAATATGAATCCTGGATAAAAAAGGAAGAGACAAAACTAGGCTCTTGCATTAACGTGACCGGCGAGATTTATGCCTTCCGAAAGCCTTTATTTGGCTCTCCGCCCGATTCTATTATCAATGACGATTTTTATATGATGATGAATGTGCTTAAACAAGGTTATCGTGTGGTTTATACACCGGATGCCCAATCTTGGGAGCGCGTTTCTCAAACTGCAACCGATGAAATAGAACGCCGTGCTCGCATTAATGCCGGGCGTTATCAGGCGATGGTGATGGCTAGTAAGTATTTACCTTTTGATCGCCCGCTCGTTGTTTGGCAAGTCATCTCTCATAAATTTTCACGCCCCTTGGTGCCATTTGGCATGATTTTGGCATTTATAACCAACTTTTTGGCACTTATCTTTCCTGTGCAAGAAGGTTCTGGTTTTTTCTTGCTATCTCCACCTTGGAACAAAATTTTCTTCGGGCTACAAATTGCTTTTTATCTTCTTGCATTAGTTGGCCGCTATATTAACAAAGGGCTTATTGGAAAGATTTTATATCTCCCGACATTTTTGGTGAACAGTAATTGGGCAGCCCTAAAGGGGTTTTGGCGTTTTGCTAGCCGCCGTCAGACAACGCTCTGGGAGCGAGTTCAACGGCGAGAGGAGGCAGATGGCTGAGAAAAAACTACGCATGGCAGGGGTTCTTGCAGGTGATATAGGAAATCACCCCGCCACGCGTATTAAATACGGCTTGTTTTTTAAAGCATTGGCACGTCAGTTTGAGCTTGTGGATATTTGCGATGCCTCTTTACATGGAGCAGCGCGATTGTGGAATGCGATACAGGTTTTTCACCCGAATTTGGGACGTTGGCGAAAACGCTATTGGCAGAATAACCCTGCGTTTCGCGCGCGCTCTAGGCTTGCTTCCGCTAATATACGTTCTCTCGGCGAAGAAGTTGATGCCCTTATGCAGATCAACCTGCTTTTCGACTCTAATTGGGAGCCGAGCAACGTGCCTAAATTTATTTATACCGATTACACCGCACATCTCTCTGCTCGCCGCCCAGATGCGGGGCGATCTCCCTTCACGCCAAGTCAATTTGATGAGTGGATTCGTATGGAAGAACGGGCTTATGACCGCTCAACGCATATTTTTACACGTGGGAAATTTGTGAGAGAGTCTCTTCTAAAAGATTATGGGCTTTCACCCGATAAGGTCACGGCTGTTGGGGGAGGAGTGAGTTTTTCCTCTTTGCCGGAAGCAAGCCGAGGGCAAGAGAGTGAAGATCCGATTGTGTTTTTTATCGGGAGAGATTTTTATCGTAAAGGCGGCGATATTCTTTTGAAGGCTTTTGCTATTGCAAGAGATGCGTATCCCCGTGCAAAATTGCTTGTAATGACAAGAGATACTATCCCTGAGGGTTTGCCAATGAAAGGTGTTGAATTACTTTCTTCTGCATGGGATAGAGAGAAGCTAAAAACATATTTTCAAAAATCGAATCTCTTTATTTTGCCCTCTCGACTGGAAACGTGGGGAGATGTGCTTCTTGAGGCTATGGCGTATTCTGTGCCCTGTATTGGTGTGCGCGAATCGGCTATGCCCGAGATTATCGAAGATGGAAGAACCGGCTTATTGGTTGAACCGGAAAGTGTTGATGATCTGGCTCTTGCAATGAAAAAAATATTTGGAAACTATGCACTAAGACGTAAATTTGGTATAGCTGCACGCCAACGCGTGGAAGACTTTTTTACTTGGGATCATGTTGTTAGCTTAATGAAACCAAAAATTTTAGAAGAAGCAATTCTCTTTTAGGAGGCTCATAATGAAGAAGACTCTTAGTTTGCTCGTATTAATAACAGCCCTAACTGGCATGTTACTGGTTCAGCCCTCTGGGGCTGGCTATGCCCAAGGACAAGGGCCATCAACGCCTACACCCTATCCCGGTGAATCTGAATTTATCACCTTTAGTATGTTGGGCATACAGGATGAAGTTATGCTGGGGCCTTTTGCCACATCATTCATCCGTTTTAGCACGCCGGAATCCTGGGCATTAGAGCCAGGCGCAAAGATGATTTTGGAACTTGAGACAACTGTTCGTTCGTCAAGACCATTTGTTGAAGATATTTCAGAGTACTCAGGCGCACTGATGGAAGTGACTGTAAATGACCATGTTGTCGATGTGATTTTCTTGCGCACAGGTGTGCAAACTGTAGAAATCACCTTCCCGGAAGAGGCTTTATATCCAACCAGAGAAGATGGAAGGCACTCTATTCAAATCTTTTTAGATGCGACGATCGATTGTCTTTTTGACCATGAAACGGCTGTTCTGGTTCGTAGTGCTTCCGGGTTCACTTTGCCTCACCATGATAAATCTCCCGTACCTAATTTGACGCTCTTGCCAAGGCCCATTTATAAGATGGATTCTTTGCTTCCTGAAAAGGCTTTGCTCGTTGTTCCTGATGCGCCAACAAAAGAAGAGTTGCAATCAGCAATGATAGTTGCGGCAAGTTTGGGGCGCATGACAGAGGGGCTTCAGGAAGTTTCTTTGGTTAGTCCAAGCTCAATGACAGAATTAGAAAAAGCCAATGCGCATGTGATATTGGTAGGGAAACAAGATTCTCTTCCCCTTCTAAGTGAAGTGAGCTTCCCTGCTACAGTGACAGGTTCGAATCCCTCCCAAAAAGTAGAAGCGAGTGATGGAACCGTGCAAATGGCAGTTTCCCCATGGAATGCTTCGCGTGTTGTTTTGTATTTTGGGGGCGTTGAAGATGCTGCTGTAGTAAAAGCCGCACAAGCATTTAGCTCTGGTGTCTTGCGCGTAGGAAAACACGCGAGTTTAGCAGTTATTTCTAATGTTGCTGATGCTATCGAGGTCAAAGATGTTCCAGATGATCGCACGCTTGCTTCGCTGGGCTATATAACACAAACTCTTTCTGGTGTAGGGTATAACGCTTTTGAATATGAGTTTTTCGTACCCTTAGGGAAGGAACCAACAGGCGATTCTTTCTTTGATCTGATTTATTCACATTCGGCGATTTTTGATTATGATGCATCTGGTGCTGTTATTTTTCTAAACGATGAGGCATTAGGGAGCGTCCGCTTTTCCACTGCTACGGCCAACAAAGTTACGCCGTTGAATATTAATATCCCCGCTTATGCTATCCGCTCCGGAAGAAATGTTATTTCTGTACAAGCAGAATTTGTTCCTTTCGATTATTGTTCCACATTAAATAATGATGGATTGTGGATGTCGATCAGTCAAGATTCCTTATTACATATTCCGTTGGTTGATGTTAACCCTGTAGCACCATCCTTAGAACGTGACCTAGGCTTGTTCCCAAGTCCCTTTACAGACAGCCCGACCTTGGATAAATTAGCTTTTGTTTTCCCATCTGATGATGTTTCCAGCTGGGCATTAGGATCTAAGATTGCCGCTAATTTAGGGCAAGATGCCATAGGAAAAATCCTGACACCATCTGTGTTTTTTGCAGATGATATCCCAGATGATGCGCGTGCTAATATGCATTTGCTCCTTGTTGGTCAGGCATCTCGTCTTGCCGTTATCAGCGAATTAACCGATACAATGCCCGCTGGTTTTGAGCCCGGTAGCGATGTCGCTATTGAAGATGGTATTGAAATTAGCTATAACATCCCATCAGATACAGATCTAGGCTATTTAGAACTGCTCCCTGCCCCATGGGATGCTTCAAAGAGTATTTTGGCTGTTATGGGCAGCACGCCATTAGGCTTAGAATGGGCTGGAAATGCTTTGGTTGACCCTCTGTTAAAACCAGAAATGCGTGGAGACTATGTCGTTGTTCATGCAGAAAAAATGTATGCTGTTGATACAGCTTTGGGTCTAGGCACACAAAATTTATCTGCAACAGCGGTACCGGGCGCTTATCCTACACTGATCCCGGACACTGTCCCGGTGACCAGTATTGCCTATCAGCAAGACTGGGTGCGTACAGCCGTTATCATTACTTCCGCTGTCATCCTGATTTTCTTATTAGGCGTTATCGTTGTTTCTTTGCGTAGGAGACGCCATCAGAAGAAGTAGCGGATAAAAATTGCGCTAAAATCTAAAAAAGTCCTCCAGAGCATAATGATTCTGGAGGACTTTTGAAAATAAGAAAATGTTTTGTTCTATCTTATTTAATGATCCTGATTTCACTTATATGAGATGTCGGATTTACAAAAACATCTCCGTTTTCAAAATCTCTGCGCCAACCCCCGTCAGATTCATAAAAAGCACCTTTTGGACTCCCTAGATCAAGAACGTAATTCTGATATAACCATACATCCTCATAATGGTCTGAATCTGTATATCGAAATGAAGCCGATCCATTATTTACAAGTAAATACGAAGCAAAGGAGAACCTTGCTCTTTCTGTATCAGGCATTTCTCCTTGCGAGACCAATATCAGAGATTTGCCCATGCTTTGTGCTTGCAAGCTCATATTCATCTGAGTTTCCCAATATGATTTGCGATAATATCTATCATTATAGTCAACGGCAAAATCTTCGAGCATAGCCCCGTCTAAATAGTTTAGATAGCGTAGCCAAACATCCTCTTCTTCATATTCGATAATATTTGCATAAACAGGACGTTGATAAGGTTTAAAATACTGCCCATACACATAGTCTAAAAAGCCCTCTACTGCGGCTTGGTAACTTTCGTCAGTAGGGTATTTTTCCGGGAGTTGCTCTAAACGTTCAAATTTATTTAGGCTTGCTTCTACATTGTCAATAAAAACGCCATCCCAGTTATATTCTTCTTGCATTTCCTTTGTACGCGCAAGCCAGAACTCGCGATATTCGATATTCCCGGGATCCATAAAGACATTTTTCTTTTTACGAATTATTTTTCCATCACTATCTCGAAGAAACCATCCGGGGTGCTCAGCGCTGATCGTGCAAAAATCACCTTCTTTGTAGGCTACCTGATTTCCGTATGGCTCTTCATCACAAGAGCCAGGATCTTGTATCTGAACAAAAAGAAGATATTGTAAAAAAGGTGCTTTTACACCTAGTTCCCGTAATTCATCTCGCTCGTCTTCATCGTAATGCGTCAGAACGAAAGTATCGAAATTTTCGGCTAGTGCAACGAGCGGCGTCCCATCTTCCGGCGGTTTATAGAACCATGCTAATTTTACAGGGTCTATATTCTGCAAAGATGGCGTATCAGTTGATGGCATTTCGGATTCCGGCGTTTTTGCTTGGCATCCGGTAAATAGAAATAAGAAAATAAGAATGAATATTTTTTTTGTAGGCATATACGATTCCTGTTTTTTTGATATTTGATAGATTTGGTAGAATATCGACAGATTATATCCTAATAGATAAAAGGTACTTCATGGCTCTGAAAAAGAAGATAAAGAACACGCTCTTGCAGATGATATATAAAAGCGGATTCGCCCGTGTTTTGGCTGGGTTCGGAGGAAATAACTTTTTAACCGCTCTCAATTATCATCGCGTTGATTATCCTGAAAATCGTCCGTGGCTTGACCCTTCACTGATCAGCGCAACCCCAGAGCAATTCGAAGAACAAATGCGTCTATTACGTCGAGATTATTGCCCAATAAGCATAGATGATGTGCTGAGTGCAATTGACGGACAAAAAACGCTGCCAAAACGGGCTGTTTTGGTAACAGTGGATGATGGCTATCGGGATTTCAAAGAATATATTTTCCCTATTGCTGCGCGTTACGATATTCAACCTCTTCTTTTTGTGCCAACAGCATACCCAGAAGCAGGTGTTTTTTGGTGGGACAAGCTCTATTGGGCTCTTCAAAATTGGGATGCCGATACACTAGAGACAGCTTATGGAAATTATGACCTTTCTACACCTGCCAAACGAGAGATTGCTCTAAAATTATTACGTGCCAAGATCAAGGCTGGCGATTTCAGAGAGGGGATGGGGCTGGTAGACACTTTATATAAGGGGAGCAAGCCTAAGGCCAAGAGCGACACCACAGATATTATTAATTGGGATGAGTTACGCGAATTAGGTCGCAAAGGTGTTTGTGTCGCGGCGCATACGCATAGTCATCCTTTACTGACGCGCATCCCATTTGATGAGGCTTGCGCAGAGATCAAAGAATCGCAGGAAAATATCCAAAAAGAAATGGATAAAGCTTTCCCCGTTTTTGCTTTCCCTGATGGACAACCAGATTTTTTCTCTCCGAAGCTAATTCGGTTTTTAGAAGCAGAAGGGATAAAATTTGCGGTCACGACAATAGACAAAAATGTGCAATTAACGAAAGAAAACGCTTTGTTTTTTCCACGAGTTGGTGTTTTTAGAAAGCTCTCGCTGGCAGCTTTTGCTTATAGACTAACGCCGCTCTATCAACTTTTGGGGAAGTAAGCTTTTTATCGATTTTCTGAACTCCGGCAAGAAAATAAAAAGCCAGCGAGCTAAAAGATGGCTCTTTTTGACGAAACGAGTTTTTGTATATACCCTTGTTTTTGTATTCCAATCTCGTTTATAAGCTTCATCTCCACGTAAAAAGTCAATTTCTGTGTAGTTTAGTTCAAAGGCTTTTTCCGTCATCATTTTTGAGAGTAGCTTCCCGATGGATATAGCGGGGTCGAAACGCATGTCGTATCCCGCGCGCCATGCTTCATAGCGTTTCTTATAGGTGAAGCCATATTCGTATGCGAGAGGAATATTATCGATGGACAGTAAGAAGATAGAGACCAAGTCTCTTTTTGAAGCCCGTTCACTTAGTTCTTTGTGAAAAGCTTGCTCTTCTGGTGATTGATAAATTAGAGGGAAACGAGCGTGTTGATTGATATCTACAATTTTCTGAAAAGTTGGCCAGGTTACTTCACTTCCAGAATAATGCGACATGGAAACTTTTCCAGTGCCTTCTGCAAGACGTGATGCTCTTCGTAAATTTTTACGGAACTTGCGGGATAGATTCGCGTGAAGTTCTTCCCAAGTTTCATTCAGCTCTAAATAATAATGGTCAGAAAATTTTTCTCTTGTTTTCAACCCCTCTTCTTGAAAAATGGTTTTGATATAAGCTAATGCAGGGTCGTTTGGCGTGAAATGATTAAGCGCTAAGGTATCCCATAGTTTTTTTTGCTCTAGCAGGTATTTGCTCAGCGCGAGCAAAATTTCTTCACGTATGTTTTTTACGAGAACCCCAGTAACATCACAATGCGGACTTCCTAACGGGAACAAGGTGCGAAAATGAAACCCGCTTTTCTCTTCATCTTGTAGCATTAGGGGGATAATTCCAACAAGTTCTTCGTTTTGCCATGCGCTAATCAGCCACAGCTCTTTTTTTTGGGCATATACTTTCCACCAAGAAAAAAGCCATTCCCAAGAAAGGAAGGCTGATTGGACATGGTTTTGTACCAGAAGTTCGCTCCAGGCATTTTCCAGACTTTCAAACTCTTCTGTTGTACCAATGTGTCGGATGTGGATGTTTTCTTTTTTCATGTGTGATGCTCTCTTTTTTGGAATAAAGAATATGCAACGCTCCTGATTTTGGCTTGCTCGGCGCACCCAAGTAGAGTTGGGAATTTATGCCTTGTGCAAATACTTCTTTAGCCAAGATTTTATTTTAGCTAAGTAAATAAATATGAAGAGGGCCAGATAATTATTTTTCTTAATGAAGCGAATTTTTGTGTATTTCCGAGCAGAAGGCCGCCAGCCTAATTTATAGGGCTCATCTCCACGTAAAAAATCTACTTCTTGATAACCTAACTCAAATGATTTTTCTATAGACAGTTGGGCTAGTAGTTTTCCAGAGGAGACTTTAGGATCGTAACGTGTGTCGTACCCCGCACGCCATGATTCGTATCTTTGACCGTAAGTGAAGCCGTATTCATAAGCGACAAGCTTATCATCTATGTAAAGCAAAAAGATATCAAAGATCGCTTTTTCCTGCATCACTTCAAGCAACTTCTTGTGGAATTCTTGTTCTTTTTGAGAATTGTAAATAATCGGAAAATTGCCATATTGGTTGAGGGCAACGATCTTTTCAAAAATAGGCCAATTTGCTGCTTTCCCCTTATAGTGTTTTAGAGAAACAATACCTTTCTTTTTTGCGCTACTTGTTGCCCTGCGTAAATTTTTACGAAAATTTCGTGAGAGTGTTGCGTGAAAAGAAGGCCAGTCTCCTGCTAAGGGAAGATAAAATTGCTCAGAAAATTTATCGACCCCTTCATAGCCGGCCTTTTGAAAAGCAAGCCTAAGGGCGTTCAACACTGGGTCGTTTTGCGTATAGTAAGCGAGTACAACTGTATCCCACTGTTTTTTTTGTGCAAGAAGATACTCAGCCATTGCCGTGATAATCTTCTCGTCCATATTTTTTACTAAAATAGCGCTTACATCACGTTGGGGGGAGCCTAAAGATTCTAGCGTGCGAAAGTTAATGCCTTTTATTCTTTCTTTGTTGCGTGCAAGAGGGATGATGCCGACAAGTTCTTCGTCTTGCCATGCTGTAACCAGCCAGAGTTGGTCCTTTTGTCCATAAATTTCCCACCAAGAAAAGAGCCATTCCCAAGTTATAAAACTGGATTGACGATGGTTTTGCGCGAGAAGCGCATCCCAGGAATCTTTTAGCTTTCTGAACTCTTCTCTTTCGCTAATGCGTCGAATGTGAATATTTGTGGTTGCCATGTGTGTATTTGTGTAAGGTCAGGATATACCAGTATTTTTTTCTCAATATTATACTTTAGCCCTCTTCTTGCTTGCTTTTAACGACCATGGTTGAACAGGGGGCGTAATGCAATAGTTTACGCGAGACACTACCCAGAACCCAGCTTCTAACGGGACCAAGCCCTCGACCACCGCTGACAATTAGGTCTGTTCGGCGATCTCTGGCATATTCGATGATCTCGGTGGCACCATCTCCACGCATAAAGCTGATTTGTGCTTCCAGACCATGTTCAAGAAGGTTTTCGCGTGCTTCTAATAATATCTTTTTGCCGCGGGTTTCTTCTTCTTTAGCACGTTCTTCAATTCTTTCGCGGATTTCATCTACAGGAACTGTGTAGGAAATATCTAGACCACTGGGCCAAAACTGAAGGATCTCTTGCTCGCTAGGGATGGGTGGAGCGACATGTAAAACATCAAATTCTACGCCTTCGGGGAAGGGGAAGTCTCCCATACATTCGATCATATTATTACTTTGCTCTGATCCATCTACGGTGAACAGGACGCGTTTTAGGCCATTATAGGGTTCTCGAACAACCAATACGGGGAGATCGGCATGCTCTACGACTTGTTGAACAACACCGCCTAATAAAATGCCAAAAGTAGCGCGCAAACCTTTTGCGCCAATGACGATCATGCTGGCATTATGCTTTTCTGATACTTCTATGATCTTTTCTGCGGGATGTCCCAACACAATTTCGCTTTCTACTCTTTTGCCTTGTTCTTTGAGGGCTTTTTCTGTGAGATCAAGGGTTCTTTCAAGTAGCCAGACATCGGCTGTGTCGGCGGGTGTGAAAACGCGTAATGCTTTAATAAGGCTTTGCTCGTTGAGTGGCAAATCTCCCAATAATTTGATAGCCGCTTTCGAGTGTGGAGAGCCATCATCAGCGAGCAGGATATTTAGCGTGCAGAGGCTTGGGGTGATCATCGTTTTCTCCTTATATTTCAGGGAAAGGAAAATATATGAGAGCTGCGATGTTGTCTTTTCCGTGAATGACCCTGTGAATCTATTCTAGCATGGTGGGAGGGGGAAAACAAATTTTTTTTCTTTAAATAAATGACGAGATGATTCTGTAAGGGCCTATTCTGAAAAATGCTCTAGCCGCCGTCCTCGACGGCGATTTCTACTTTAAGTTCTGCGCCGGGGACGGCATAGAGAGCGTTCAAAGTTCTTTTACCTTGTCTAAAAAGTAAAAGCTAAGGGCTAGCACGATAAGTGCAATAAGCTGCATGGAGCGGATTCCGCCAAAAATGAGCGTGCTATCACCGCGAAATGTTTCGAGGAAGAGGGTGTATATGGCGGTGAAGGCGATGAAGGTCAGGAAGCTGGTACCCGCTTGGGGGTCAGTATTCTGCTTGGGAGGCCAGAGCAAGTTTAGGGTCAGGAGCGCAGCGAGCATTGTGTAAATTTGGGTGGGGTGTCTTTTCATCCCCCAGAGATTGATTCCCCAGGGAAGGTCCGTTTCCGTCCCAAAGGCGTTGCCAGAAGAAAGGTTGGATGTGGCGAGGCCGATGGCGAGCATCCCGAAAAAGGGGATCAGGGCGTCGAGTGTTTTCCAAAATTCCATTTCTTTTTTTTGCCCATAAATTAGGGCGCCGATGATGGCCGCGGCTACGCCACCTGTGATATCGAGCAGACCCGGGTTAAGCGAAAGTATACTTAGCAAATTTCCTGCAAAGGCTTGCGGAAATTGGGCTATATAAGCAATGCGCGCGCCGAGAATGCCAGCAACGAGGGCGATCAGAATAAGATTTGAGAGTTTTTCTGCCAAGACTTTATAGGCTTTTGCGCTTTTTTCGGTGAGGGTGATGCCTATCCAGAGTGAGAGGAGCAGCATAAGGCCGGGCGCTTGTAAAGATAAAGGGCCGAGTCTGATAATAGGGAACATAATTTCTCCTGGTGCCCCCCCTATAATCCCCCCGTAAAACGGGGGGATGCTCCGTTCAGGAGCGGGGGGATGGAATAATAAACTTATCGTAATAATTCTTCAATTCTTGCACGAATTAACGCCTCGACAATCGGGCCGCCAACGACAACTTCGCTGATAATGCCTTCTTTATCAATAAAAAAGGATGTCGGCAACGACTGCACCTGATAAAGCCGATTGGCTTTGCCTTTTGTATCGAGTAAAACAGGAAAACCTAATCCAAATTCGTCTACAAAACCCCTAATATCATTGGGGCTATCTTGCAGGGTGGCATTGACGGCTACGATCACGAAATCTTTATCTTTATAATCACTATAGGCATCTTGAAAAGCGGGCATTTCAGCGCGGCAGGGCGGGCACCAGGTTGCCCAAAAATTGAGCAACACAACCTTTCCGCGTAGGTCTGAGAGTTGTAGGCTTTCGCCTTCAAGCGTTTCCAGCGTGAAATCTGGCGCAAGAAAACCTTTTTGCGGGGCGGGGATCAGGCCGGCTGTCGAGGAGCCGCTTTTGTCTACGCTGAGTAGCGTCCAGACCGTTCCTAAGGCTAAAAGGGCTATAAATAAAATTCGTCTGCGAAGTCTTTGGGTGAGTTGCATATCTCTCCGTTTTCGTCTAAACTTTTGATAGGCTTAAGACTAAAGACTTAAGGCCTAAGACTTTTGTCTTTATTTCCTAAGTGCTTTTCCGAATCCATAAAGCATCCGTTTGATCTCAATACTGTCTTTTTCTAAATGAGCATATTCTTCTTGCAAAAGATAACCAAGTTCGTGCGAAAGCAGTAAGAGGTATTCGACTTCACTGGTAGAGCCAGTTGCTATATGGACAAAGCGTGCAAAATCACTTTGTGTCTCCCTGCCTGCACCTTCTGCAATATTTGTTGGAACAGATGCCATAGCACGTCGCAGTTGACTTTTCAGCCCAAAACGTTCATCATCAGGAAACTTGGCTGTGGCTTTATAGATTTTTAGAGTCAGAGTATGTGCTTTTTGCCAAACTCGAATCTTTTTGAAATCTCTCATTGCTTTTCCTTATAAGTCTTATGTCTAAAGTCTTAGGTCTAAGAGGAATATCTTACTATGTTTTTCAATCAAAAAGCTTATATTGGCATTAATATGACGGGGGGCAGGGCTTTTTCTTACGCTGCTCTAGATGCAGATTTAAATCTTCTGGCGCTGGCAGATGGCGAGCTGGAAGATGTACTGACCTTTATCGGGGGACAAGCCTCAGCTTTTGTGGCGGTTAATGCGCCAGCGAAACCGAATCAGGGATACGTGCGAGCGTTGCTCGAAGCCAAAAGCCTGACTCCAGAGAAATCCCCCCTACGCGGCGCCGATATGCGTCTGGCCGAATATGAACTTCGTCAGCGCGGAATCAAAGTTGCCGCAACCCCATCTCACCCCGATCATTGCCCCTCCTGGATGCGTTCAGGTTTCGCCCTCTACGAAAAGTTGGCGAAAATGGGATTTACAACCTATCCCACAGAAGACTCCGCTCATCAGGTGCTAGAAACCCATCCCCAAGCAGCTTTTATTGCGCTCACAGAAGGATCTTTACTCCCCGCATCTGCGCTGGTGGGGCGTTTGCAACGCCAAACAGTGCTCTATGGTGAAGGGCTTCAAATCCGTGACCCAATGATGTTTTTTGAAGAGATCACGCGCCATAAATTGAAGCAAGGTATTTTGCCCCTTGACCAAATTTACGCCGCAAACCAACTCGACTCGCTTCTGGCAGCCTATACCGCTTGGCTGGTCACTGAAGAGCCAAATAAAGTAATCTCCCTCGGTGATGAGGACGAAGGAAAAATCTATTTACCCGTGAGCGAGCTGAAATCCAAGTATTAGCCCCTCTTCCTTCGAGTATCTTCGCAAAGGATATTTCCAAACTTTAGCTATTGAGAATTAGAAAAGAGCCGAGCAATTATTTGCTCGGCTCTTTTCTTTCACCAAACAACACATAATTTATCTTAAATAAGATATTACACTATAATCCTTCAGAACTTATTCAACCAGACCATATAGAGAGCGTACGCCATGACCTTCCAAAAGAAAACCCCCAAGCTTTTTTCCCTTTTGCTTATCACCGCTATGATGCTGGCAACTATGCCTGTCCAATCTGTTTACGCGGCATCCATCGTGGTCAACGATGCGGGTGATGCAGTAGGAAATGATGGTGTCTGCACATTGCGCGAAGCCATTACCAATGCCAATAATGATGCCGCTACCTATATTGATTGCGCCGCAGGCGCTGGCGCAGACACGATCACTGTCCCTGCGGGAACATATACCCTCTCATCGGAACTGCTAACCACTACTGATATGAATATCAATGGTGCCGGGGCAGCTACAACCATCATCCAGGCCAATGCAAACCCCAACACGGCTACCTATCGAGTGCTGCGCAATAATGGTGGCTCAATTACCCTTAGCGGACTCACCTTTCGCCATGGACGCTGTAATGGCTCTTGCGACGGCTCTCCTGATGATGGTGGTGGAATAATCAATCAAGCAGGAAACTTAACTCTCGATGCAAGTACGGTCAGTTCCAATTATGCAACCTATGGCGGAGGCATCTACAACCTGGCGGATGGTGAAACGATTACCATCCAGAACGGCAGCCTGATCGGCGGAGCTGGCGCAGGCAACCAGGCAACAACACATGGCGGTGGCATCTACAACAGACGTGGCACGATGACGATCGACGCTAGCACCGTTAGCGCCAATTTCGCCACCAGTCATGGCGGGGGCATCTGGACATTACAAAATCTGGATATTAAAAACGGCAGCCTGATCGGTGGTACGGGTGCGGCAAATACAGCAACCAATGGTGGTGGTATTTACAACGAAGGCGGTACGCTCACTATCGATGCCAGCACCATCAGCAATAACAAGGCAACCGAGGACGGAGCCGGCATCTATAACGATAACGATGATGGTACGCTCACTATCGATGCCAGCACCATCAGCAATAACAAGGCAACCGAGGACGGAGCCGGCATCTATAACGAAGATGGCACAGTAAATATCCAGAACAGCAGTCTAATAAATAAAAATATCGCAGGTGATGATGGGGGCGGTGTTTTCAATAGAACCGGGCCACTCACTGTTGATGCGAGTACCATTTCTGGCAATGAAGCCAACGGAACTACTGAAGGGAATGGTGGCGGTATTTATAATACAGACTCAGACGATGTCTATATTCAGAATGGCAGCTTGATCACCGGCAATAGCGCGACCGATTATGGCGGTGGTGTGTTTTCAACGGCAGGGGGGAAAATTTCCGTTGATAAAAGCACCATATCGGGTAATGTAGCTGACGTTTCAGGTGGCGGTATCTATCTTGATAACGACAGATTAAGTGTTACATCCAGCACCATCAGCGGGAATAGGGCAGTAAGTGGTGGTGGAATTTATAGTAATAATGGTTCCATCAACCCGATCGAGAACAGCACAATCAGCGGTAATATAGCAGTAGACAGCGGCGGTGGACTCTTAAATACTAACTTTGGACAAGTGGAACTTATCAATAACAGTACCTTCAGTGGTAACTCGCTCACTGGGGCTGGCAATAATAATGGCGCAAATATCGCGAATTCTGCTGAAATCACTGCAATCAGCAATACAATCATTGCAAACCCAATCGGCTCAAGTAACTGCGCAGGTTCTGGCGGCTTCCCTGTAGCGACAAACAGCCTCGATAACGACAGTACCTGTAATTTTGGAGCAGGTGGGAACGGCATCACCGCAGGCATGCACTACAACACAACGCTTACCGATAACGGCGGCCCCACCAAAACGCACGCCTTATTAGCTGGCAGCACAGCTATAAATGGGGCTGTCTCTGGAGCAACCAGCAGTGATCAGCGCGGCGTTTCAGCAGTTGGCACGCGCGACATCGGCGCCTTCGAATACACCGGTGATGATGCGGCATTGATCGTTGTCTCCAGCGATCCGGCTGATAACAGCACACATCAAACAGTCACCGAACTGACTGTCACCTTCAGCAAAGATGTAGTGCAAGGTGGCGTCAACGGTGGAGATAATGTCGATAATTACATCCTGGCAGAAGTAGGCCCAAACGGTGTTATTGACACAATATCATGCCTTGATTACAGTCTCAATGGCGTTCGAGGAGATGATCTATTATTAAGCTTCTCTGGTGTTAGTTATGATGCATCTACTTATACAGCTACAATAAATTTAGGCGGTGCCCCTCTACCAGATGGCAAATACAGATTGTTCGCTTGTGGTACCACTTCTATCTATGACACAATCGGATTGGAACTCAACGGCGGCCTGAGCGACACCCAGATCGACTTCACTATTGAACCTGCAACGACAACAACCACGCCCGCATCCCTGCCCGCAACTGGCTTCCGTCATGGAGAAATTACCCAGCTCCCCAAACAACCTGCCGCCAAAACCTACACCGACACAGCGATGACGCTCGAAATCCCCAAATTGGGCGTAAATATGCCCATCGTTGGCGTGCCGCAAAGCGAAAATGGCTGGGACGTAACTTGGCTCGGCAATGGCGCGGGCTATTTAGCGGGTTCCGCCTTCCCCACTTGGGCGGGAAATACCGTTATCACCGGCCATGTTTGGGATTCCTTTAATCAACCTGGTGCTTTCGCCGAGATCAAAAGTTTGGGGTACGGCGACCAAGTTCAAATCCAGGCGTGGGGCCTGACCTACACCTACGAAGTGCGCGAGTCTAAACTTGTCACCGTCAAAAATGTAGACGCGGCCTTCCAATCTGAAGAATACGATTGGCTCACCCTCGTGACCTGTGAGTTCTATAATCCATTCTCAGGAGATTATCTCTTCAGGCGTAATGTACGCGCTGTGTTGGTAGATGTGAGATAATAACCATTATCAAGGATATAATTAAAGTGACTGTCATTTCCAAAATGACAGTCACTTTCTATAAAGGAGAAAATAATGTTAAATATCGGCGACAAAGCCCCAGATTTTAGCCTTCCCGACGAAAACGGGAAAGTAGTTTCATTAAACGATTATGCTGGCAAGTGGTTGGTGGTCTATTTTTACCCAAAAGACGATACCCCCGGTTGCACGAAAGAAGCCTGTGATTTTACAGATAATAGAAGTGAGTTTGCTGGTCTAAATGCTGAAGTGGTTGGTATTAGCCGTGACGATGCAGATGCGCACCAGAAATTCATCGCTAAATACGATTTGAACGTGACACTTTTGAGCGACCCGGATCACGCCGTCCACGAAGCCTATGGCGCGTGGGGAACGAAGATCAATTATGGCAAAGAGATCGTTGGCGTGATCCGCTCAACCTTTATTATCTCTCCCGACGGCGAAATTGCTGCGCTCTGGAAAAAAGTAAGCGTGCGTGTCAAACGAAAAAGCGGCGAAGTGAAACATGCCGACAAAGTCAAAGAGAAATTGGCTGAATTGCAGGCATAAAGCTTCTCTGAAAATCTTGAAATAACCCAAATGCTCCGTTGACTGACGGAGCATTTTCGTCTATAGTGCTTTGGAAGAATTTTATATCGCTAATCTTGATGGTAAAAAATGACAAAAGAAAAAATATATCTCCTTTCCCCTAAAAAATATTCTCCCGAAGTGATTGCAGTTACCTTTGCCAAAACTTCCCGCTCTCCGCTCTCTTTTCAGGAAATTGCCGATGAACTCAGTGACGAAAGTAGCGCAGAATTTCACGAAAAATGGGTCGTTGGTTATGGTCACGCCTCCGTTGCCGAACATGCCGTTTTACATATTGCTATCGAAAATATTTCACGGTTGGCAATTGAGAGCATTCAGTCAAATCGCCTCGCCTCCTATACCGAGAAATCCACCCGTTACCAAAAATGGGATCTAAATGCCTTCGTCACCCCGCCAGAATTAGATGGGCATCCACTAAAGAGCGAGTATAAGAAGACGATCAAATTGCTTTTCAAAACCTACGCCGATTCACTTGCCCCAACACGCGCCATTATACAAGAGCGATTTCCTCGCAAAGAAAATGAATCTGACGAAGCATGGGATCGCAGAATTCGCGCCAGATATGTAGATGCCTGCCGCTTTTTGCTTCCGGCCGCCTCTCACGCCAATGTCGGGATGACGGCTAACGCACGTGTGCTTGAGAGCGCCATCCGAAAAATGCTCTCGCACCCCCTCATAGAAGTGCGCCAGATCGGTGAAAAAATCAAAGAAGCCGCGCAAAATGAAGTTCCCACGCTGGTTAAATATGCCGAAGCGGTCGACTATTTCAACGAAACAGAAAGAGAGCTTAGTGCCATAAGTAAAAGTTGTTGCGCGCCCACTGCGCCCAGCGGAAATGGCGTAAAAATGCTCGACCACGACCCCGCTGCCGAAAATAAAATTCTCGCCGCAAGCCTCTATAGATTTGGCGAAATGTCTTTTACGCAAGCACAACAATATATAGAAAGCCTAAATACAGAAGAACGCGCCGAAATCGCTGAGAAATTGCTTGGCAAACTCGGCAAATTCGATATCCCTCTCCGCGAACTCGAATATAGTCATTACACCTTCGACCTTATCATGGATCAAGGTGCCTACTATGAATTCAAACGTCATCGGCTTATGACTCAAACGCCCCAAAATTTGAGCACAAATCTCGGCTATATCACCCCAAAACTAATTCAGGAAGCCAATTTTGAAAGGCCCTATATCGAAGCGATGGAAGCCGTTACAGAAACTTATCAGAAAATCGCTGCTTTCAACCCTTATCTCGCGGGTTATCTTGTCCCTAACGGCTTTAATCGCCGTGTTTTGGCAACCTTCAACCTGCGCCAAGCCTATCATCTTTGCCAGTTGCGTGCCGCCAAAAACGCCCACTTTACCATTCGTCGTATCGCTCGAAAAATCTACGCTGAGCTAGAGAGCGTACACCCGCTGCTCGCCAAATATATGCGTTTCCCCGCAGAAGAAACATGGCAAGAACATATTTAGGCAAGATTTTGCGAGCCGATGCTTTCCGGCGTGGCAATCTCCTCATCGTAGCCCTCCTTTTTTTCGGATTAACCGCCTGTACCCCAAATGCAGATGTAGAGCCGACACGCACGCCAATTTTGGCTGGCTCATTGCAAGCCTATCTTTCTCCGACCCCGAGCAGTACACCGCTTCCAGCGACCCCAGCACCTACGCAAACCCCGCTTCCCACAGCTACGCCGCATCTTTACCAAGTTTCTTCCGGCGATACAATGGGAAGCATCGCCCTAAAATTCGGCATCACAACCAACGATTTAATTGCCGCGAACCCCGATGTGCAGCCCTCGGCAATGTCTGTTGGCCAAGAACTACTTATCCCAGATGGGGAGGAAAAAGCCCTCACAGCTTCTACACTTGTGCCCCTTGCCATAGAAATTTCTGCACCAAATTGTTATCCTACGCTAAGCGGCGGTGTCTGGTGTTTTGTCAGTGCAGAAAATAAAACAGGCGCGTCTGTAGAAAATATTTCTGCCGAGATCAAAGCTTTTGATTATTCCGGCAATTTGCTTGCTCAAAAAAATGCCTTTCCGCTAATAGACCGCCTTCTTGCGGATGAAGCAATTTCCCTTTTGGTTTTCTTCCCTGATCTATCTGCTGATATACGTACAGAATCCAGACTAATTACAGCCTTCCCTGTTGCGGATGAAGAATCTCGTTATCTTTCCGCTTCGCTGCAAAATGTACTCACTGAAATTGCCTGGGATGGGCGCAGCGCCGAAATCAGCGGAAATGTGCTTGTAGAAGGAGATGCATCCCAAATTTGGGTGGTCGCAACGGCTTATGATGCAATGGGTAATATCGTTGGCGTGCGTAGATGGGAATCGCTTTCGGGGGAGAAAGATGTTGATTTGACTCTAGCAAGTTTGGGACATGAGATCGAAAATATCCAATTAAATATCGAAGCAAAAAAATAAGAGGAGTATCTTCACCTTTCAAGAGTGAAAAGGTACTTTGATTGACGCATTCTTTTCGAGGATGTTATAATCTCTCCGTTCTATCTCCACATTTTAAGGAATTTTTATGGCTCTAAACGGAAATCTTAGAGATTTTACAGTAACGCAATTACTTAATCTTGTTAATTTGGCTAGCAAAACCGGTACGCTGGTTGTCGAAGGGCCAAATGAAAAGGCTGAGGTTTCTTTTCGGGGTGGAAAACTTGCTTATGCTATGATTGGGCGAGAAAATGGCAGCTTGGCTTCTATTTTGCATAAGGGGAAAAAATTAAGTGCAAGCCAATATCGCTCTATTCAAAAGCGTGCTGGGCATGTAACAGATAAGGAACTGGGGCTTTTTTTGATCAATGCGGGCTATCTTTCACAGGAAGATATTTTAGTGGCTTTGCAATCCAATTTTATGGGGGTGGTTCGACAATTATTTACTTGGGTTGAAGGTTTCTTCCGTTTTGAGAATGATAAGTTGCCGGAAGATCGGATCAATGTTCGTCTTGATCTGGAGAATCTGATTATTGAAGGTTCGCGCCAATTACGTGAGTGGGAGCAATTGCAAGATGAGATTCCCAGCCTTGATATGGCGTTGAAATTTGCAGATCGTCCCGGCGCAGACCTAAAGAACGTAAATTTAAGTGTAGAAGAGTGGCGTGTTGTTTCGTATATTACGCCTAAAAACAAAATGAGCCAAATCGCCAAAACGACAAAGATGGATGATTTGGAGATCAGGCGCATCGTTTATGGACTGATCCAGGCGGGGTTGGTTGAAATTACACGCCCTGAAGGGTCTAAACCGAAGTTGGCAGAGGATATGTTCCCGACGCAAGATAAGCAGGAACAAAAGAATTTGGTTAACCGGCTTATTAATCGAATTAGTGGCTTTTAATTATATTATTTTTCATCGAGGGTAGTACTTATGCAAACAGTCAAAATGGTCGTTACAGGCCCCTTTAGTTCGGGGAAAACGCAGTTTATTGGCTCTGTCAGTGAAATTGATGTTGTCGCAACAGAGCGTAAGATCTCGGCAGAAGGCGAAAAAGATGTTAAGGATGCAACTACGGTCGCTATGGATTTTGGGCGTATTACTGTAGATGAAGATCTTGTCCTTTATCTTTTTGGTACACCGGGGCAAAAGCGTTTTGACTTTATGTGGGAAATCCTTTCAGAAGGTATGTTGGGATTTATTGTGATGATCGATAGTGCGCGCCCGGAAACTTTCCGTGAAGCGCGAAGTATTTTGGAAACTTTCCGTGCCTATGCGCCAACACCCTATGTGGTTGCAGCGAATAAACAAGATGTAGAGGATGCTTGGGAAGTTGAAGATATGCGTAATGCACTTCGTTTAGATCCGAGCATTAAGTTATTGCCCTGTGTGGCAACCGATTTGAAATCGGTTAAATCTGTTCTTCTGGAATTACTATATAGCATCTTAGCAGAGATGGAAACTGGGGGGTAGTCCCCTTCGACGACTGGATATTTTGTGTCTTCAATTACAACAGATCAAGGAATAGTTCATTACGAAGTCTACGGACGTGGCCGCCCTGTAATTCTTTTACATGGATGGTTAGGTTCATGGGGGCTGTGGCAAGAAACAATGGCGTATTTGGGACAACATTATCGCACTTACGCCTTGGATTTTTGGGGTTTTGGTGAGTCTGGAAAAAAACGCGAGACTTATGCAGTGCAAGATTTTGTAAGCTTGGTAGATCAATTTATGGAGCATTTGGGTATTGTCAGTGCCCCTTTGGTCGGTCATAGTATGGGTGGAACTGTAAGCCTTTCTGTTGCCTTAGCACACCCTGAACGAGTAAGTAAGGTTGTTGTGATTGGCTCTCCTATTGTTGGCTCTTCATTGGCTTGGCCATTAAAGCTTTCGGGCAATCGTGCGATTGCTTTTATGCTCTTTAATGCCATGTGGGCTTTTCGTGCAGGAATGCGCGTTGCATCTCCTTTTATTAGCCGTGACCCTCGTTTTCCAGATATGATGGACAAGGATCTTTCTCGAACAACGCTTGAATCTTTCTTGCTTAGTATTGCCTCTTTGCACCGTACTGATCTAACGCCAATGCTTTCAGATCTTAATATCCCTTCAATGGGTATGTACGGAGACTTAGACAATATCGTAAACCCAAATCAGTGGAGTCCAATGCTCGATGGCATGCCCTCTGCCAGAATTGAGCGTTTTGATAATGCCGGTCATTTCATTATGTTGGATGAACCAAAGCTTTTTACAGAAAAGCTAAAAAGCTTTTTGGATGATACATCCTCAGAGAGCTAAGTTCTCAAGTAATAATCGTATAAAATCTCTTGCTTTTCATAGAAGCAAGAGATTTTTTCTTTCTTTTAGCCACATTCTTGACCTTTGAAGACACTCTTGACAAAATTAGAACAAGTGTTCTATAATCTCCTTGCTTATTCATTTAGCACAATAGGAGATCGAAATGAAAACAAAATCTCGTAATTTTAATACATCAGCATTTCTTGGTGGTCGCACATTAGAGCGTGGCGCTACCTGGGGTGTAATGATCATAGCAGCCTTGCTCGCTTTTGAAATTTTCAACTTTAGCTCTACAGACTTTGCACTAAGAGATGTTCTCGGAGAACTGCGCTTTATGGGCATTCGCTGGGCAACCATTCTGGCCGTCGCCTTTTGTGGGATCGATTTTGCGGGTGTCGCCCGTCTTTTTACCCCTGAACAGGGGAATGACGAACCCGCAGAAGTCTGGTATCTTTTTGGCGCTTGGCTTCTCGCCGCTGCGATGAACGCCATGCTTACATGGTGGGGTGTTTCCATGGCGATTGCCCAAAATGGCCATGTCGGAACTGCTGTTGTTAGCTCTGATACAATGACAAAAGTTGTCCCCATTTTTGTAGCCGTTATGGTTTGGCTCATCCGCGTCCTCATCATTGGTACATTCTCTATTGCTGGCGACCGTCTTTTTAGCCAAGATATACAAAAGCGAACAAAAGTGTCTACAACGAAAAGAACCAATAACCGAACAACCTATCGCCAGCCAGCCACTCGCACAGCCTCTGCGCGTCGTGCTAGCCCGAAACCTCGCCCTCAGCAACCAACTTTTAACGCCGAGCCAACCTACCATAACCTCTCTGCCTCGAGCGCAAGACAACAACAGAAATTTGATAGCAGAGATAGGCATAACCAGGAATTCTAGTGAAAATAAATGATGTACGATGACGATTACTTCGAGGAGGAGGAAGATTACTACGCAGAAGACGATGACTATTCTGATGAAGACTATTGGGATAGCAACGAAATTCGCACCTCCTCCCCGATATCCCTATTCCCCCCTCTGATTTTTGTCGTCATAGCAACGCTGGTTGTGTTTTTTCTAAGCGGATTAAATACATCGGCACAAGCCGGAAGTCAACCTGCTTCCATTAATGGGCAATATGCCGATCACCCGGGTATTTCCCCTTTGTTTACACCTGAAATCCACTTTTGGGGCGATAAAATTATGGGCTGGGCATCCCAAACAGGATTAGACCCAAACCTGATCGCCACCATTATGCAAATCGAATCTTGTGGAGACCCTCGTGCGACATCTGGGGCAGGAGCAATGGGACTTTTTCAGGTGATGCCCTATCATTTTGAAAGTGGGGAAAATCCTTACTATCCCGATACAAACGCCTTGCGCGGACTTGGCTATCTCCAAACATCACTCGAAACAGCAAGTGGAAATGCCCGCCTCGCTTTTGCCGGTTATAACGGCGGCATTGGCGTCATCCCCAGAGCAGAATCATCTTGGGCAAATGAAACCCAACGCTATGCTTATTGGGGTAGTGGCATCTATATGGATGCGCTTCAGGGTGCATCCAAAAGTGCAAGATTAGACGAATGGTTGGGTCATGGGGGAGCAAGTTTGTGTGCGCAAGCAAGATCACGCCAGTAATAAGTTTGGGGGCAAGTGCGAAGCGAAAAATCAGATCAGAGGCAGTAAAATCTCAAAATTTGTGCCTTCACCCTCTTTACTTTCCACATTAATTTTCCCCTTATGTTTTTCTATGATCCAATATGCAATGGAAAGTCCCAAGCCAAATCCTGCGTTTTTCGACCTCGTACGTGATTTTTCTGTACGATAGAAGCGTTCGAAAATATGGGGTAAATCCTCTGCAGGGATACCCGGCCCTGTATCGCGAATTATCAGGCAGGCATTTTTCTTTTTCTTCGCCAGGCTCAAGAAAATCTCGCCGCCTTGCGGGGTATATTGAACGGCATTTGAGATAAGATTTAATAAAACTTGTTTGAGCCTATCTCTATCTCCCAAGATTTGAATTTGGTCGATCTCCGTTAATTTGATCTTTATTTTATCTGCAGCTAAAACGTGCATTTCCTGCAAGACTTCAAAGAGAAGGCTGTCCAGCTCTAGTTTTTCTTTCTGTAGAGGGAGCTTCCCTGTTTCTGCTTGGGCGAGAAGTAATAAATCGCCGACAAGACGAGTTAGGCGATTTGCCTCTTCGTCAATACTGGCGAGAGTTTCTTCATCAAGGGCATCCATCCGACGCATTAGACCAACATTACCTTTGATGACAGTTAGAGGGGTGCGTAGTTCATGGCTTACGTCGGCCAAAAAACGTTGCTGCGATGTAAAAATGGTTTCCAAACGTTCGAGTGTTTGGTTAAAGGTCAGAATAAGTTGCCCCACTTCATCATTAGCGAGATGTTTATAAGGAATACGACGTGAGAGATCATCTGCTTTATTGATTTGCTCGGCAGTTTCTACGATTGTATCGAGTGGAGCCAAAGAACGTTCGATCGTAAACCACGAACCAAGTCCTACGAGAATAACAGCAAAGATTGCCGCCATAATTAGAATATAAAGTAAATCTTCACGCACTGAATTAATAACGGTCAGGCTTGTGGCAACTTGCATTGTGCCCGCACCGCGCCCGCCAACGCTAAGTGGAACGCTCATCACGCGCAAGGGCGCATTATGATATTTGATGCTGTGAAAATTAGTTTCAAGAGCCGTTAATCCACTGATATTTAAAGGCTCTGAAAATTCTTCACGATCAAGCGATGAAGAAACGAGCCGCCCTTCGCGATCCCAAACTTGTACATAGATATTTGTTGCCATATCTAAAGGGGGGAGGTGCAGAATTGTTAATTCCCCCACAGAATCAACACGCGCAACTTCTAGAATTTCTTGTGCCGTGTTATTGAGCAAATCATCAACTTGTCCGATTAGGGTGATATTGACGAGGGCATATACAGCCATACCAAAAAGCAATAAAACGCCCCCCATCAAGGTGGAATATAGTAAAGTGAGTCGAGCACGCAGCATAATAAGTACTCCCTCTCTTAGGAGGGAGTTAGCGGCTTAGGGTGTCTCGCGGATCACATAACCAACGCCGCGTACTGTTTGGAGCAAGCGCTCCTCGCCCCCATCTTCCAATTTTTGGCGTAAATAGCGAATATAGACTTCAAGCACATTGCTTTCGCCGCCAAAATCGTAGCCCCAAACACGGTCAAAAATGACTTCGCGCGTTAGAACCTGGCGTGGATGGCGCATAAAAAGATCGAGCAATTCATACTCTTTAGCGGTCAAAGAGATCATTCGTTCGCCGCGAGATGCCTGACGAGAACCGGTATCTAGTTTAAGATCGGCAAACTCTAAAATCGGGATGCGTTTAACTTGCGTTCTGCGCAGTAAAGCACGCACGCGTGCTAAAAGCTCATCTAAATTAAAAGGTTTAACGAGATAATCGTCAGCACCGGCATCCAGCCCTTGTACACGATCCTGGATGGTGTCTTTGGCGGTTAGCATCACAATCGGGACTTCACCCCCGGTTCTTAAACGGTGGCAAACTTCGAGACCGTCCATACCCGGTAACATCCAGTCGAGCACGACCAAGTCGGGGTGATTATCCCGCGCCATTAACAGCCCGCTGCGACCATCCGTTGCGGTATCCACAAGGTAGCCTTCATAAGCCAAGCCACGTCGTAACAATTTCAAAATTGCGGGGTCATCTTCAATTACTAAAATTCTTTCGCTCATGATTTTCTCCTGCTGAAACTATACCATCTTTTTTGGTAAAATCAACGGATGCAAAGATTTTTTAAACGTTTTTTCGACTTCGTTGTCGCCTTTATCGGACTAATTCTTTTTTCGCCTATTTTGCTCATCGTAGCAATTTTGGTGCGTCTATTTCATGGAAGCCCGGTTATCTTCAAGCAAAAGCGACCGGGGTATATAGGCAAGCCATTTTTTATCTATAAATTCAGGACGATGACAAACCGCCGCGCACCTGATGGAAACTTGCTTCCGGACGCCGAGCGGATGACTCGCTTTGGGCGTTTTCTCCGCGCAACCAGCATGGACGAATTGCCCGAACTCCTCAACATCTTGCGTGGCGAAATGAGCCTTGTCGGCCCCCGCCCGCTTCTAATGCAATATTTGCCTCTCTACAACGACGAGCAAATGCGTCGCCATGATGTTTTGCCTGGCATCACCGGATGGGCGCAAATTAACGGGCGCAATAACATCTCTTGGGATGAGAAGTTCAAACTTGATCTATGGTATGTGGATAATCAATCTTTTTGGTTAGATATAAAAATTCTCTGGCTGACCTTTGCGAAGGTCTTTAAGCGTGAGGGGGTTAGTATGGACGGGGAAGCTACAACGAAGTTTTTTGAGGGGAATGGGTAGGGAGGGGCAACTTATCAAATTTGAAAAGTATTAAAAGATGGAGATAGCGTATACTTTGCACAAACAAAGCGATAAGGTGGATGAGTAATGATAGAAGAAAAAAATAGCGCTGGAATCAAGATTGCTCGTTGGGGGTTTGCAGGAACAATTGTTGCTGCTTTTGTAGCTGCTATTTTAAACCCTGATTGGATTCCTTTTTTGCAAGAAACAGCTATAACAGAAACACCAACGGTCATGATTGATGAAGTGGTTTTCCCGCAACCGACTGCAAGGCCTGTAAAAGTTGATGGAGAACGTATTTTACCAGGCGAAGACTGGCAATCTGGATGTATCAGTTCAGAAAGTTGGCAAGTTTTTTCAACTGAAGAAGGTTTTTTGCCTTCTGTTGAAGAGGAGTGCTATAACCTGATTGAACATGGAGTTTTTGCATCGGATGGTTATTTATCTTTTGTTAAGAGTAAAGTCCGACATCCAATAATTTATGGGCTTACGACAGAAATTTTTACAAATGCAAATGTCTCTGTTTCTTTAGACATAAATCATATAGAAAATGCTGAGGTTTGGGTAGGAATTGCTGATTCACAAAATACTTGGAATGGTGTGTATTTAGTGACCAAAGCAGGGGATAACTTGTCAATCAGAAACGTTGTGAACAATCTTCCTGTACATACAAACAGAAAATATCATGCAATGGAAGCATCTGGGCATTATGACTTCCAATTCGAAATTGTTGGCAATCAGTGGGATGTTTCTTACGATGATTCTCCAGCCAATATGTTTTCTAGTATTGAATTAAGTTTTTCTCCTCGTTACCTTTTTATTGGCTATCGTGCATATCCTGAAAATGGTCTAACAGGAAATATCGATGTGAAAATTTCTAATCTTACGATTGAAGACCGTAAGTAATCTACAAAAAACGGGCGACTGTTACAGTCGCCCGTTTTGATTCTTTGTTGGTTTTTCTAAACCTTACTCAAAGTCACAAAAACCATTGTCTTGCGCTTGGTCTCGTTATATAAGAACGAGCGGATTGCATTCATAATCGTTTTTCGGTCGTCCAGACCGCCGTCGATCATATCAACGACTTTTTGCTGCACAACGGGGACCAAAGCTTCAGCTTCTTCAGGGGAGACAAATCCGCGTGTGATGATCTCGGGGTCATGCATCAATTTTCCTGTAAATTTATCAATATTCAAGTCAATTAAGAAGATACCACCTTGCGCAAGACGTTCGCGTTCGCGCATTATTTTGTGATCTATATCACCGATGCTGTGTCCATCCACAAAAACGTAGCCGCCGGGGATACGATCTCCAAGCTTTAATTTGCCATTTGAAAGCTCTATTACCTGTCCATTTTCTACAACTTGGATATTCTCGGCTTCAACGCCCATTTCTTCAGCAATCAGTGCATGACGTTTAAGCATATGAAGTTCGCCGTGCATGGGAATAAAATTCTTCGGGCGAACGAGGTTTAGCAAGAGCTTCATTTCTTCTTGACTGGCATGACCCGAAACATGAATGGGGAGGAGAGTGTCATCAATAACGGTTGCGCCGCGCCGTAAAAGGCTGTTAATTGTTTTATTTACCGATTCTTCATTCCCGGGGATAGGATGTGAAGAAAGCACGATCGTATCGTCTGATTTCAATCCAAAATGTCTATTTGTGCCTGTCGCCAATCTGCCCATGATCGAAGAAGGTTCGCCCTGAGAGCCTGTGCCCATTAGAACGACATCTTTTCCTTTCATGCCAAGAGCTTGGTCAAGGTTGACCAATGTATTTACAGGAATATCAAGATAGCCCATTTTTACGGCTAATTTTGAGTTATCTACCATGCTCATCCCGACGAAGGCTAAATTTCGTCCATGTTTTACAGCTGCGTCTGCAACTTGCTGCATACGGGATATTTGCGAAGCAAAGGAGGCTACGATGATTCGGGCAGGGGCTTTTTCAAAAACGGTATCAAGCGCAGGGCCAATTACCATCTCGGAGCGTGTCCAGCCGGGGCGAGTGGCGTTTGTTGAATCAGCGAGCAGCAAGTCCACGCCACGTTGGGAGAACTCTGCTAATTTCGCGTAGTCAGTAGGCCATCCATCCACAGGCGTATGGTCAAATTTATAGTCACTCACATGTACAACCAATCCGGCTGGGGATGTGATTCCTAAGCCTACACTATCAGGAATAGAGTGACAAACATGGAAAAACTCGACTTTAAATGGACCGATATTGACAGTATCACCTGCCTGTACGGTGTGGAAATCGCCTTGTCCTGCCATTTTATTGCGTTTCATTTTAACTTGCGACAAGCCCATTGTGAGGGGCGTGCCATAAACGGGCGCCGAAATTTTTTGCAAAATATGCGAGATCGCGCCAATATGGTCTTCGTGCCCGTGTGTAATGACAATGCCGCGCACAAGTTCGGCTTTATCGTTTAGGTATGCTTCAAAATCGGGGATAATATAATCAACCCCCAACATATCATTTTCTGGGAACATTATGCCCACATCTACAATGAGAATATTCTCACCATATTCATAGGCCATCATATTTTTTCCCACTTCCCCGAGTCCCCCCAGGGGGATAATTTTCAATTTTTTACTCATTTTTTCCTCTTAAATAGTTGAATAACCGCCATTGGCGGATAAAGTTAAATATATAAAAAAATAACCCAAGGAAATCTTTCTACCGAGGGTTTCTTACAGACTTTCATTTGTCCTTGCAAAAAACTGCCTTTTGGCAGTAAAAGTTAATACCATATCTAACGAAGCGCAGTATAGCAGGGAGGGGGTGATTTGTCAAAGCAGGTGGATGAAAAACCGCTTCGCACTCCTTTTCGGCTTGCTGAGGCCTCTCAAGCATTTTCTGTAAATAAAAAAACCTGACAGGTCTTTAAGACCTGTCAGGTTTCGCTATTTAAGGAAAACCCTGCTCCAACCAAACCATCGGATTAACCTGCACCTGATTGACCCAAACCTCCCAATGTAAATGTGCGCCAGTCACGCGCCCAGATGCGCCAACCAAACCAATTACTTGCCCCGCTTCGACGATATCCCCAACCTGAACATAGCTCTCAGACTGATGCCAATACCCTGTAAAAACACCTCTGCCGTGATCAATGATTGTCGCATTTCCGCGCACGATCGTATCGCCTGCAAAGACGACTATGCCATTTGCTGCCGCATCAATTTGCACTCCAGTCCCACCAAAAAAATCAACTCCGCTATGGAAGCCGTTGTAGTTGTAATCAGTACTTCCGTCAAGAGCTTTGTATTCACGGCGTATTCCATAATAGGAATTGCAACAGCCTTGAGAAGACGGATCTGCAAACACACCATTCCATAACTGTTCAGGTGTTACTTTCGAGACAACAGCAAGAAGCTCATTGTTTTCTTTTTCGGAAATTGTAGATTTAAGAGTTTCTACTGGGACAGGGATAACCTCTCCACTTTGGTAGCCTCCTGAAGTCACTAAGACCATCTGCTCATAGGTATCCATTTTGCCATCAGAATAAGTCGCTTCTAATCTAAGCGGATAGGCTCCCGGCTTTGTTAGTGCATGAACGCCTTGTAATGCGACAAAACTATTTTCTCCGTTAGGAAAAAAATGCAAAGAATATTCTTTGTCTGAAGCCAAAAAACCTGAAAGGGTGACATCTTCGGTAACGCTGACATTGATTACAGCAGTACTACCCTGAACAAGAGGCAAGGAGGAGACAGTAGCAGAAGTGAATGCAGCGGGTAAACCATTAGCACTACTTTCTGTCCCCTCACCAGCTGGAACATATAAAACCTCGCTAGGCAAGGCAGTAGATGTATTACTCAAGCTGTTGATCTCAGATAATGTCCAAATATCACTGTTTTGGCGAACAGCTTCTTCGAGAAGCGTACCACCTTCACGTAGGGAAACCTTTGCTGCCAATGTAGGGACTTCGGTGTCTATAGGAACGATTAGGCTAACGCCAGCGTAAAGCTCTGTTGGGCTAACAAGTCTATTTAGTTTGCGCAGGATGCTTTGGGGAGCCTGTGTGCGTCTTTGCAAAGAACGAAGATTGTCTCCATAAGGAACAGTCTCTGTGCGTAGCACGCCGCTCACGCCTTCTAAACCCGGGATGATAACTTCTTGCCCGACAACCAAATTTCCGTCTTGAAGATCGTTGGCTGTCATTAAATCATCTAAATCAACATTGAAACGTGACGCAATATCCCAAAGTGTATCGCCGGCCTGGACAATATAAGTAGGGCCTTCTTCTCCTTCTTGTGCATTTACTGAGCTTGTGCTAAAGAAAAGAGAGAGTGCTATTAGAATGAGAAAAAAGCGTTTAAACATCTTCAAATTTGACCTTGTTCCCGATTTCAAAATCCCCTAAGCGGTCAGGATGAATTTCTAGAATATATTGTGCGGCTTCTTTTGGCGCGTATGCCAAACGCCAGCTTTTTGCCAAAACTTTATCGACAACCTGCATGGATGAATTGATCCAGATCACAGCAAGATCAAAGCTGACGCCAAGCATATGGATAGAGGTGTCGACGCGAGAATCCTGTTTTTGGACCAGTAGCAAGCCTTCGGTTGGAGAAAGTGCCGACCGAAAGGTTAATCCACGTAAACGACAGAGAAAGGAGTCGCAATATTTGATCTGTAGCGATGTTTGGGAGGGGGCATCCAAATTGCGGATATGAATAATTCGAGACATAGGCATAAAAAAGCAGGGCGAAAAGTCGCCCTGCCAGATAAGTTTTGTGAAAGCTAAGAAGTTGGAAGCCCTAAAACCTTTTGGACACTTTCGAGAAGGTCCTGCGGGCTGAAAGGTTTAGAGATGTAATCATCTACTTTTGCCACATGAAGCCCAAGCACTTTGTCTATATTTTGTGCTTTTGCGGTGACGATGATTATAGGAAGGTCTTTGGTCTTTTCATCGGCTTTTATTTGCTGGTATACTTCCCAACCGTCTACATCTGGCATCATTAGGTCGAGCAAAATCAGGTCTGGCGGACTTTTTTTGACCATTTCTAGCCCTTCTTTTCCGCCATAAGCTCCGTCTACATTGAAGCCATGTCTGCTAAGAATTAGCCGAACCAACTCGATCATTTCAGGTTCGTCTTCGATACAAAGAATATTTTTGATTTCGTCTTTCATAAGATTAGTCCCATATAAATATAGTTCAAGTTTACCATATAAGAGAGCAGTAAAAATGAAAATAATTACCTGGAATGTGAATGGTTTAAGAGCGGCTTCTAAGAAAGGCGTGCTCGAATGGATCGTAGAACAATCGCCCGATGCGATGTGTTTGCAAGAAACGCGTGTTTTGCCAGAGCAACTAACCGAAGAGCAACGGGATATCCCGGGATATGAAATTACCTGGAACCCTGCTCAGAAAAAAGGTTATAGTGGTGTTGCAACATGGACAAAAGGGGACGCTCTTGAAGTGGAATTGGGATTAGGCGAAGAGCGTTTCGATGTAGAGGGGCGTGTGATCCGTACCCGCTTCCCCGATTTTTATCTATACAATATCTATTTCCCGAATGGACAACGTGGTCACGAGCGCGTGGGATATAAGCTTGATTTCTATGAAAATTTATTAGCGCAATGCAATGCCCTCCATACAGCGGGAGAATCGATTATTATCACTGGTGATTTCAACACTGCCCATAATGAAATCGATTTGAAGAATCATAAAACAAATCACAAGACTTCTGGCTTTTTGCCCGAAGAGCGCGCGATGATAGATAAATATCTCGAAAATGGTTTTGTTGACCCTTTTAGGGAGCGTAATCCCGAGAAAGAACAATATTCGTGGTGGTCTTATCGCGCAGCAGCCCGCTCGCGTAATGTAGGCTGGCGGATCGACTATTTTCTGATCTCTGAAAACCTGCTCCCTCGCGTGCAGGATGCCATTATTCACGATGATGTACTAGGCTCAGACCATTGCCCGGTTGAGCTGCAGATCAAGTAATTTTTTGCGTCAAGAAAACATCTAAATAGATGGAAATATTATCTTAGAAAAATATATGAATTTCTAAGATAATGAGTTTTTTACGGTATAGATTGGTATAATTTTCAATCTATAGGAGGATTCTGTGGAATCAAAACGAAATAATCAATCATATTTTGTCTATGTTTTACTTTTCATTGCGATCATAGCAATGGTGGTAATGAATGTAAGACAAGGTACAGGTACAGATGACACGCTCACAATTAACGAACTTGCGCGTGCTATACAAGATGGCGATGTCAGCCGCATTGTTATTAAAGAAGGCAATAAAGTTGTCGCCATTTATGGAACGGGCGAAGATGAAATAGAACGTCTTTCTCAGAAAGAGCCTTCTATTTCTTTTGTCGAGCAATTGCTGAATTTAGGTGTTTCTACTGAAGCCTTGTCTTCAGAAAAAATAAAAATAGAGGCTGAAGCTCCCAGTGCATGGGCAAGTCTTATTTCAAACTTGTTCATCATTTTGCCTGTTATTTTTATGGCAGGCATTCTTTTCTTTATTTTCCGTCAGGCACAGGGGAGCAATAATCAGGCGATGTCTTTTGGTAAGTCTCGCGCACGTATGTTTACGGGCGAGAATCCAACTGTCACCTTTGATGATGTGGCAGGTGCTGACGAAGCAAAAGAAGAATTGGGCGAGATCGTCGAGTTCCTGAAGGAGCCGGAGAAATTTATCCAATTGGGAGCACGTATCCCCAAGGGCGTTCTCTTGGTCGGCGCGCCGGGAACAGGCAAAACTTTAATGGCAAAAGCGGTTTCAGGCGAAGCCGGTGTTCCATTCTTCTCCATTTCCGGTTCAGAATTTGTTGAAATGTTTGTAGGTGTTGGCGCAAGCCGAGTACGCGATCTTTTTGAGCAAGCTAAACGTCACGCGCCCACCATTATTTTTGTAGATGAGATTGATGCTGTCGGTCGACAACGTGGTGCCGGATTAGGCGGCTCGCATGATGAACGCGAGCAAACCCTTAACCAGATGCTTGTTGAAATGGATGGTTTTGATACGGATACCAACGTAATTATGATCGCGGCAACTAACCGCCCCGACATCCTTGACCCGGCCTTGCTACGCCCTGGACGCTTTGATCGACGCGTAATGATGGATCGCCCCGATATGAAAGGCCGCGAAGCTATTCTTAATGTGCATTCCAAAGGTAAACCCCTCGACCCCGATGTCGATTTAGGCTCTCTCGCTCGCGGTACTCCCGGATTTGTAGGCGCAGACCTTGAAAATCTAATTAACGAAGGTGCTCTTTTAGCCGCGCGCCGTAATAAAAAATCAATTAGCCAAGCCGAATTGGAAGAAGCGATTGAACGCGTAGTAATGGGCCCTGAGCGAAAATCTCGCTTGATCTCAGAAGAAGAAAAGCTGATTATTGCTTATCACGAAGCTGGGCACGCTGTTGTTGGCAATGCGCTTGCAGAAGCTGACCCTGTCCAGAAAGTGACTATTATTGGACGTGGGCAAGCTGGTGGTGTAACCTGGTTCCGTCCCGACGAAGAGCGGATGCTTCAATCCCGTAAAAAGATGAAAGCAACCTTGGCTTATGCTCTCGGTGGACGTGTCGCCGAAGAAGAAGCTTTCGATGATATTACCTCGGGCGCATCCAGCGACCTTGAGCAGGTTACTCGTATGGCGCGTACAATGGTTACTCGTCTTGGCATGAGCGAAGAGTTGGGCTTAATGACTTACGGCCAAAAAGAAGAATTGGTTTTCTTGGGTCGTGAAATTTCAGAACAGCGTGATTATTCTGATGCAATTGCGGAGAAAATTGATGCCGAAGTTCGCAAAATGGTAGATGAAGCCTATAAAACGGCTAAAAGCATTTTGAAGAAATATCGCAAAGAATTAAATGCCGTTGCCGAAGCGCTTATGGAAAATGAGAATATCAGCCGAGAAGAATTTGAAGCTATCTTCCCACCTCCTTTTGAGAAGAAAAGCGGTACGCCGCAAGCTGCGTAATAGTAAATAGTATAGAGTGTTCAGTTTGCTGAATTCAAAAGGAGACTTTCTGATGAAAGTCTCCTTTTTTGATTCTCAATCCAACAAAAAAGACTTCCGAAGTTTTCAAAACTTCGGAAGTCTGCTATGCTACTGATTACTCTCCAGCTTCTTTATGCTGTCGTACCAACTCACGGCGTAAAATCTTACCGACAGTCGTTTTTGGCAATTCATCACGGAATTCAACATGTGATGGGACTTTATATTTGGCTAATTTCTCTTTGGCAAAATCTCTAATCTCATCTTTTGTGAGCGTTTCGCCTTCTTTCACAACGACCCATGCTTTTACCGTTTCACCACGATAAGGGTCAGGGATACCAGCTACGCCAACTTCGAGCACTTTGGGGTGGTCAGAGATGGCTTCTTCAACTTCACGCGGCCAAACTTGGAAACCACCGGGCTTGATCAATTCTTTCTTGCGATCAACGATGTAGAAATAGCCTTCATCATCCATACGAGCGATGTCGCCTGTGTAGAGCCAGGTTTCGCCATTCCACTCACGCAAGGAGTTTGCCGTTTCTGTAGGCATATTATGGTAGCCGTGCATTACCTGCGGGCCTTGAAGAACAATTTCACCGATCTCACCAATTGCCATTTCGGTTTCGCCATCATCCAGGCTGACAATGCGGCAATCCACATCGGGGAGCGGCATACCGATAGAGCCTGTTTTATTTGCGCCGTCAAAGGGATTACAGTGAGTAGCTGTTGGGGCTTCAGAAAGACCGTAGCCTTCGAAAACTTTTCCGCCAGTTAGCTCTTCAAATTTATCTTTTGTTTCGCGCATTAGTGCGGCTGAGCCGGATATACAGGCTTTAATGGAGGAAAGATCATATTTTCCTGCTAATACGTCGGGATGATTATTAATCGCGTTATAGAGCGTGGGCACACCGGGGAAAATAGAAGCTTTATATTTGCTAATGTTCTCTAAAACATCTTTCAAATCACGAGGGTTGGGGACCATCACCAAAGTAGCGCCATTTGCAAAACCAAAGTTCATTCCGGCAACCATGCCGTAAACATGGAAAAGAGGAATGCCCATTAGCACGACTTCTTTTCCTTCTTCAAGATCGGTCATCCAACTGGAGATTTGTAGAGAGTTGGCAACGATATTTCTGTGTAGGGCAACTGCACCTTTAGGTACGCCCGTTGTTCCGCCCGAGTACTGAAATAAGCATGGGTCATCGGGACCAATTTCGAGACGCGGGCGATCCGCAGGTGTATATTTGGCGAGCAGATCCTGCATCCAGATATCGCCTTCAGCGAGGCCTCCCTCGATCCTGTGTCCGCCTTTCTTTTCTACAGCCAAGGTGAAAAGAACGCGCGTCAGCGCAGGGAGTGTTTCCTTAAGGTTGGTAACAATGACGGTTTTGAGTTTTGTTTTATCTCGTGCAGATTGAATGGTTTCGTAAAAATTGCTCATCACAAGCATCACTTCGATGCCCGCATCATTTGCCTGATGTGCAATTTCACTTGCCGTGTAAAGGGGGTTCGATGCGACTACAACACCGCCCGCTTTCAAGACAGCATAATAAGCCATCACAAATTGGGGCGTATTCGGCATAAAAACGCCCACGCGGTCGCCCTTTTTGACCCCCAAATCTACCAGAGCACCGGCGAGCGCATCTGTGATCTCGTTCATCTCTTTATAAGAAACTTTCGCACCTTTAAAGATCGTACAGGCTTTGTCGGGGTATTTCTCGGCAGCTTCTTCTAAAAAGTGAAATAAAGGTTTCTGTGGATAATCAACACTGTGCGGAACACCTTTATCGTAGTTCTTTAACCAGACTTGCTCCATTGGGGAACCTCCTCCTAAATATTCAATTGATTTTGCCTTCGGGTTTACCTATTATACAGGAAAAATTTTCTAAAATTAGATTTTAGTCATTAATGCTAAGTAGAGATGAATTTGCGAGGAGGATGTGCTTCCGACGAAGCAATCTCACGGTGATTGGACGCTTAGCTTAACCACTCAAGAATTTTTTCTTCAGTTTGGATAAAAAGCCCCGCATCGCCCGCGTAAAACCACGTGATGCGCTCGTCAGCTTCTTTGAACCAATTGGCTTGCCTCCGTACGAAAACCCGCGTAATCCGTTTCATTTGCACGATAGCTTCATCCTGAGACATCTCTCCGTTTAAAACCGCTATACACTGTCTATACCCTAATGCCGACATACTCGGCAGATCAGCCGCATATCCCGCATCAAGCAAATTTTGTGCCTCATCCAATAATCCCGCTTCAAACATCTGCTCGATCCGCAGGTCAACACGCTCATATAGCTCCGGGCGTGGACGTTTCAGCCCAATCGTCAATAAATTATAGGGTGATTCTCCACTTTGCTTTCGTTGCGATGAAAATTTCTTCCCTGTTGTCATGATCACTTCCAATGCTCTAATCGTCCGCCGCACATTGCGATAATCAATCTTCTCAGCTGCGACAGAATCGAGCATGGTGAGTTTAGCGTGTAGCCACTCCTTGCCTTTTTCTTCATTCAACTTTTCTAATTCTCCCCTTAAACGCTCATCCGCTTTCACTTCTGGCGGAAGCCAGCCCTCTGTGACTGCTCTAAAATATTGCCCCGTCCCACCAACGAGAAAAGGTATCTTTCCACGCCCAACAATATCTTCAATAATTTTTGCCGCTGCCTTCTGAAACTGCCCCAAAGACCACGTCTCATCAGGGTTTGAGACATCAATCAAATGATGGGGCACTCGCGCCATTTCTTCTGCAGAGGGCTTTGCTGTGCCGATATTCATCCCACGATAAAACAAACGCGAATCGGATGAAATGATCTCTCCGTTAAAACGCTCCGCAAGCTGGAGCGAGAGTTCTGTCTTGCCGACCGCTGTTGGGCCGATGATTGCGATGAGGGGAAGTTTCATCATAATTCATTCTTTTCGGCCATATCAATAAAGACCTTTACAACTTCAGGGTCAAAATGTGTCCCTGCTTCTGAAAGAATATACTCTAATGTGGTTTTCTTTTCCCACGCCTTTTGATAGGGGCGGTCGAAACAAAGTGCATCCCAAACATCAACAACAGCAAAGATACGAGCGGCTAGTGGAATCTCATCTTCTTTTAGACCAAAAGGATAACCTGAGCCATTCCATTTCTCATGATGATACTTTGGAATATCCAACGCTGGGTGCAGGAATTCAATTGGCGTTAGTAGTTGCTGTGAATACTCAGGGTGTTTTTGCATAACCGTCATTTCTTCTTTAGAAAGAGGCCCTTTCTTGTTTAGAATGCGATCTGGGATAGCTAATTTGCCGATGTCATGTAAAAGTGCTCCTCGACGAATATGAATTAACTCGTCATCTGATATGCCCATCTTGATAGCTAATTTCATCGTAAGGTCAACAACGCGCATCGTATGTCCGAGTGTGTCATTATGCCTTAGCTCCAGCGCTTTTGCCCAACCTTCAAGGCTTTTATCATAAGCTTGAATAATTTGGATATTTGCTTGCTCTAATTCAAATGTGCGTTCCGCGACCATTTCCTCAAGCTCTGTGTTTTTTACCTGATATGTCTCTGCTTTTTTAAGCGCATCCTCTGTTTCATGAAGTATTTTTAAGTTTCTGATTTTACTATTCGATTCATAATTAAACACTTCTTCATTAATAACGTGAAAGCTTTCGTAATGATCTAATGCTAACTCGAATTTACCTTGAGATTTATATACTTGTGCAAGAGTTTTATGGATTTGAGATAACTCTGGTTTTGATTTTAACTCTTGCGCTAATTTTAGTGCTTGCTGAAGATATGAAATAGCTTTTTTGAGATTTTTTTGTTCAGAATATAATTTTCCCGAACTGAAAAGTGTAAGCATTTCCAAAAACCTGTCTCCTGTTTCTTGAGCGAGCATCATGCTTTTTTGAAAGTATTCTACAGCTTTGGCGTAGCTACTCATATCTAAATAGATATCCCCTATTGTGCAAAGTACATTTGTTTCGAGCAATCTTACCCCTATATCTTGAGATATGCGAAGACTTTTTTGAGCAGCTTCTAAGGCTTTTGCGTATCTTTTTTGAGTGTGATATGCCATCGCAATATTATTGAAAATAATTGATGTCATTTTATCTTTATCATCACCACGAACTAGTTTCAAAGCTTGGTTGTAGACCTCTAATTCTTTTTTTATATCTCCCAAGCGATTATATACGTGACCAAGATTTGAGAGTATCGCAGCTTCTTGTTGAGCATTTTGATTTTCGCGTGCCATGTTAAGGGCCTCGAGCGAATAAGATAATGCTTTATGAAAATCTCCTAGATTCATGTAAATAATCCCAAATAGATTTAGCGCTTTTGTAAGCCCATATAAATCATTTGTCCCGGTAAGGATTGAGATGGCATGCGACACACTTTTCATTGCTTGGCTTGTGTCACCAAGTATTGAAAAGACAGAACCCTGATGAATTAATGCGAGTGTAAAGCCTTTTTGGTATGGTTCGCTTTCAAATTGCCCGGTTGTTGCTAACTCAATGGCTCTTTGGCAGAGTTCGAGCGAACGATGAGGGTCTACTTCTTTGAGTATTGCAATTAATGCAATAAGGGTGTCAACCTTTTCTTTGATATCGGTTGTGTTGGAGAGTTTTATTTCCAACTTTTCTATTTCTTTTCTCATTAGAAGTAACCTGCCAAATAGAATGGGTTTTATTTGAGTAAATAATTGCTTTGATTATAAAATATCTTCAAAATGCGTAATCTTTGGCGTTTTCCCAGAAGGTTTCCCTTCAACAGAGATTGCGTCAATTTGCCAATGTTCTAACTTATTCTCCTGCGCGTAATGCTCCGCTGAATCGAAAATATGCTGTTGTTTTCGGGCCGTGATCGCTTCTTCAGGATAGCCGTAGCGAGACGATGTCCGCGTTTTGACTTCGACGAAGATTGTGATTCCGTCAAGACGATGTATGAGGTCGATCTCCCCGTATGGGGTGCGGACGTTCTTATCCACAAATTCATAGCCTTTTTCTTGCAAATATTCAGCGGCGATCTCCTCGCCCCAGCACCCGATTTTATGGTTGTGATTCATAGTCGAATCGTACCACAAGAATAAGGCTCAGATGCCTCTGCGAGGAGCACGCTTTTGCGACGTGGCAGTCTCACATTTTTTGAGATTGCTTCGGCGATAAAGCCGCCTCGCAAAATCATTACCAAGAAAACTGAGCGCTTACAGAAAGTGGTAAAATCGCCGCTATGGAAAATACAGCCACAATCGTTTTACGAAACCAAAAATACGAAGTCAAAGCAGGTAGCACCATCCTTGCCGCCCTAAATAAACTCGAAATCCTCCCCGAATCTATTATCTGTGTGCGCGATGGCGAGCTGGTCACCGAAGATGTGATTCTCCGAAAGGGAGAAATAATCAAACTCGTCTCTGTCATCTCTGGCGGATAATATCGTAAGGGCGACCCTATATGCTTTGCAAGGTGAATTTTCTTCTAAGAAAAGATGTTGTGAAAACAGAAAATTTCTTTTTATCAAAACGGGTCGCCCCTACTAAACTAAATTATGAAATGTAAAAAATGCGGTGGTAAAGCCGTTATCAATATGCGCCAGCATAATATGGGGCTTTGCAAAGATGATTTCTTGCAATGGCTCCCTGAGCAGACGCAGAAATTTATCGAAAAATACAAGATGTTCACGCCCGATGAGAAGATTCTTGTCGCCGTTTCCGGCGGCAAAGATTCTCTCGCTCTCTGGGATATGCTCAATATTCTCGGTTATAAAGCGGATGGGCTTTATATCGCCCTTGGCATTGATGAGGGGATTAGTTATTCATCTGAATCTCAGCGATTAACAGAAGAATTCGCAAACGCCCGTGATTTGAACTTGCATATCGTTAATATGGCATCTGATTACGGGACAGATCTGCCCACCCTTGCCAAAGAGACCCGCCGTGGACGCGATAAACCCTGCTCATCCTGTGGGTTGGTCAAAAGACATGAGATGAATCGAATTGCCCGTGATTTTGGCTACGACGTGCTCGCTACAGGACACAATCTCGATGACGAAGCCGCGACTCTTTTCTCGAATACCCTCCAATGGAATGGTGATTATCTTATCCGTCAACATCCTGTTTTAGCAGAAAGAGATGGCTTGGCTCGTAAAGTAAAACCTTTATTCCGTTTCTATGAGCGAGAGATGGCAGCTTATACATTATTGCGCGGAATCGAATATATCTACGATGAATGCCCCTTTGCTGTAGGTTCAACTTCAACGCAGTATAAGGAAATACTCAACCAATTGGAAAACGAACATCCCGGCGCAAAGATACACTTCTTTACGAAATTTCTCTCTGCTAAAAAGAAAGGGCTTTTCGCTGAACCGACTACTAAAATTGTCCCCGAGTTGCATATTTGCCCTACTTGCGGGCAGCCAACATCGGGGCAGGATGTCTGTACTTTTTGCAGAATGATGGAAAAAAGTGGGCAGTAGGCAGTGCTCAGTAATCAGTGGTCTGTTGGTAGGTCACGCTTGTAGCGAGACAAATGAGCAGCAAGCTTTTCGCCGGAAAAATGTTGATTTAACGGTGGCAAGCCAAAATTAAGTTTGTTGCACGGCTTTAGATCCTAATAAAAAAATCCCTCCGAGAAAAATATCATCTCAGAGGGATTTTTTACTGAATACAGATTACTACATATCGCTCACTGGCACTACGCCGATTCTAAATAGCGTTCAACTTCCCAGTCTGAAACATTTAAGCGATGCTCTTCGATCTCTGCCCATTTTGCGCGGGAGAATGCTTTGTAGGCGGACGCGCCCAAAGCATCTTTTATTACTTCATTACTTTCCAATTCACGCATGGCCTCAGCGAGTGAGCCGGGTAGCGATTTGATTCCTTTTTCTGCGCGCTCTTCGGGGGTCAGATGATAAATATTGATATTATTCATTGGTTCACCAACAGTTAGTTCGTTGTCGACACCGTCAAGGGCGGCGCCGAGCATGGCAGCGAAAGCCAAATAAGGGTTTGATGAAGGATCCGGGTAACGCAATTCGGCACGAACGGCTTTGTCGCGTCCTTCGATGTGGCGAGGAATGCGAATTAATGCCGAGCGGTTGGTTTGTGCCCATCCGATATATACGGGAGCTTCGTAGCCGGGAACCAAGCGTTTATAAGAGTTAATAGTTGGGGCGACAACGGCTGTTAATGCACGAGCGTGTTTCAATTGTCCAGCCATGAAGCTGTAGGCCAATTTCGAGAGTTTGAACTCATCGTTATCGTCAAAGAAGAGATTTTCGCCATTTTTATCAAAAAGAGATTGATGGCAGTGCATGCCTGAGCCATTTTCGCCATAAATCGGTTTTGGCATGAAAGAAGCGATCAGGCCATTTTGTGCCGCAATTGCTTTGACGGTGTATTTCAGGGTTAGGATATTGTCTGCAATTTTCAAGGCATCATCATAACGAAAATCAATTTCGTGTTGGCCCAATGCCACTTCGTGGTGGCCTACTTCAATATCCAAACCCATTTCGTCGAGGGCTTCCATTAGCTCGGTGCGGACGCGTACGGCCTCGTCGTTGGCAGAAAAGTCAAAATAACCACCAATATCATGCGGAACGGGGTGAACGCCAGAACCATTGCCGCGTTTGAAAAGGAAAAATTCTGGCTCTGCGCCAATGTTAAGGGTCCAACCGCGCTCGGCAATTTTGGCTAACATTTTCTTTAATGTGCCGCGTGGGTCACCTTCAAATGGCTCACCATCGGGTGTGTATACATCGCAAAAAACACGTGCGCGACGGCGTTCTTCGGGCGACCAAGGCAAAACAGCATAAGTGTTTTTATCTACGATCAGGCGCATATCACTTTCCTGAATGCGTCCAAACCCGGCTACGGATGAGCCGTCAAACCAAACGCCATCTTCGGCGGCATCAGGGAAATTGCGCACAGGCATATCCACTGATTTGACCGTGCCACTGACATCGGTAAATTGCAATGAAATAAACTTTACATTGTCTTTCTCAATACGTTCTAGCAATTCTTTAGTATCCATTTTTTTTCTCCTATAAAATATTTGGATAAATTGATAATCTAAACTGCGTGTTACGCAGATAGTGAATAAATTAAGCGGACTGGACGACTTCGTCCGCATCGTACCTTGATTTGGGCTTGCTCGGCTTAGAGCGGCTTTTTCCGGTCGTGATCAGAATCACTGCCCCAAGAATAACCATTGCGGCAAGAATAGTTCTTGCGTTTAATGTCTCGTTGGCGATCCACGCACCCAGAAATATCGCTATGATAGGGTTTATATAAGCATAGGTTGAAATCAACGAGACTGGCGCATTCTTGAGCAAATAAGCATAGGCAACAAAAGCGACCAAGGACCCGAAAATGGCTAAATAAACCAAGCCTATCCACGCTTCGGTGTTTACTGCTCTGAAGCTAAACCCGCTCCACTCGTTGCGGATAATACTCACAAGAAATAAACCCGCACTGCCGACCAACATCTCTACACTAGTTGTCATTAGCGTCGATTCTGGCAGGTCTGAACTTCTGCTATGAACTGAGCCAAAAGACCACAACAAAGCAGCCGTAGGGAGCGCAATTAGCCCAAGCGGATGTAGAGCACCAATTTCCTGACTCAATTCACCAGGCCCGATCATTAACGCAACACCGCCAAAACCAAGCACTAAGCCGATAATTGCTCTCACAGTTGGTTTTTCTCCACCCGGACGCAAGGATTCGAGCACTACCATCCAGATGGGGACGGTGCTAATAAGCAATGCCGCAATACTTGATGGCACAAATTGCTCTGCCCATGCGACCAAACCATTCCCGCCGACGAGTAATAACAACCCGATAATGCCTGCATCCCGCCATTGTTTACGCGTAGGGATGGAGTCGCCTTTGGCGATGCGCCAAATATACAGAGCCACTCCGGCTGTGATAAAACGCATCCCCATAGCCATAAAGGGCGGCATACTCCCGACAACATAGCGAATAGCAAGATAGGTTGATCCCCAAATAAGATAGATGGAAATTAGCGCGACCCAGATAAGTGTTTTTTTGTTGATATTTGTCATAGTTTTTCTGTAGGTTATGTTTTTAGCATACGTTTTTGTCACATTGAAACGTGACCTACGCGTTTGCCATTTCCCAACCGAGAATGGCTTTTTTGCGGGTGCTGCCAAAGGCATATTGTCCGAATTCGCCCGTTGCGCGGATTACGCGATGACAAGGGATTAGCAAAGGAACAGGATTCTTGCCAACAGCGCTACCCACAGCACGAGATGCTTTGGGGCGACTAATTGCAGAGGCGATTCCGCCATAGGTAGATAATTGTCCACTGGGGATACGGAGAAGTGCTTCCCAGACTTGAATCTGAAAATTGGTGCCTCGCAAGTGTAGGGCCAAGGGCGTTTCATCCTGTTTGGCGGGCGTAAAAATTTTCTTGATAAGAATCTGTGTTTTTGCGCGGTTCTCTATCAAAGTCGCGTTTTCCCAATCCCTTTTTAAGGCTATTAGCGCATCTTCTGTATCAAAACTCAACCGGCAAATACCGCGCGGTGTTAGGGCAATAAAAGCCTGTCCAAAAGGTGTGGGGTGGCTTCCATAGATAATCTCAAGCCCTGCTCCTTTACTTTTATATTCGCCCGGTGTAATCGCTTCGGTGTGAACAAAAAGGTCGTGCAAACGCCCCGCGCTAGAAAGGCCGCTTTGGTAGGTAGCGTCGAGCAAAGTGCTGTGCGCTAAAATACGTTTTGCGCTCTCTTTGGTTAAAAATTGCAAGAAACGTTTGGGGCTAATACCGACCCAACGGGTGAAAAGACGTTGAAAATGATATTCGCTTAAAGCAACTTGTGCTGCAACTTCCTTGAGTGTGGGCTGTTGACGTTTGTGCGCTTCAAGATAGTCTATGGCTTGGGCAATAAGGGTGTAATCATTTGCTGATTCGTATAGATTGAGCTTTAGTGTATTCATACTTTTCTCCTTGGACTTTTTTATCCAAGTATAGTTTTTTGTGCTAAAAAGGCGACCCGTTTCTTGCTGTGTTTAGACAAATGACTTAAACAAAAAAGGTATGCCTATATAGACATACCTATGCAAACGAAGTCCGTTTAAATAAAGATGCCCTTCCAGATTTATAAACAGGTACAACTCACCTGTACCACCATATGTCCTCTGTAGCCCACGTTACCGTAGGCTTTTCAGTCCATATTTTCTTTGGAAGGGAGAAGGGAGTTTGTGATAAAACTCCAAAGGCATCCGCTGATCTCTTCGATTTTCAGACCTCACCCCTACCCCTCTCCTAGAAGGAGAGGGAAAGTCCTTAGCGCGTCCGTTGCGGGACGGAACCTTCACCTCGTAATCCTGTGGTTTTGAGCTTGTCGTAACACAGGATCCAGCCGCTGATTCTCCGTTATTCTATTGTTAATCCCTGTTAAGGGTAACCCCGCCAATGCCGTGTGTCGCTATGTTTTGAACCTGTTTTCACAGGTGTGGGTTCTTACCGCAGAACTTTCGCCTTGGCTCAGGCCTATCGCGTAATCTCTGTGAGATCGGAACCCTTCATACAATTGTTGGTACAAAACTTTGAGTGCGACATCACCTGCTTAGCAGGGTTAAGCACTTTATACCATAAAGTTTTTGGACTGGGTAGGGAATTGTGAGAATCTAGTTGATAGTTTTGTAGAGTGGTTAAAAAAGACACTACAAAGGTCTTTAAGGCTTTTGTAGTCTGTGCTTGAATGTCCTTGGGAAAAGAATGGTCTCACGGATGTGGTTGGTGCCGTAGGCAAGGTGAGGCGGGACTCTAAAAGCTTTGCGGGAGTTTTAAGGTGCTATCTGATTCCTATATCACTTTTAATAACGAGCAAATATTCCGATGCTTTCTTTTCAGAAAAATACTTATTCAAAAATTCCAATGCGGTATTTTCTTCTTCAGCTAGGAGGTAGTAAGCAACTATTCTGTATAAACTAGCTTCAGCTGGACCGTGGTCATGATCAAAAACTTCGAATTGAAGCGATGCATCTGGATATTCTTCTTCAAACTCTGAAAGCGCATCGAGATTTATTTGAATATCGTTGATTTGCTCCATAAATTTTTTGGTCGAAACCATATAACTTGTATCATTTTGATATTCATAAGCGTCATAAAACCATACGTTAGATACACTTGGGATGCTTGTCCATATTCTGCGCGGCGTAACATATTCATAAGCCCCATCTTCATTCAAATCGATAAAGTTTCCATCTCCATGAGCTTGCATAATTTTGGTTAGTGTTTCTCCGGCTTCATAAACAAACTTTGCTGTTCCATCGTTTGCGGCACCGTTCCATGTATCAATAACAATTTCTGGAATACCATTTCCTGTTAAATCTGCACCTGTTTCTGCTCCGACCCATGCCTTTCCATATCCCCAAATTTCGATTTGCTCCATACCCTTTGATGAAATTATGACAGCACAGGATGCAGGAAAATAATTGACTTTTGGGTCGGTATCACACCAATTTCTTACTACGTATTTTCCTACATACAATTCATGAAATGTAATATCACTTCTCTGGGGCTCAGGAGTGAAGTTTAACCAACAACCATCTACGCCACATGTAGGTAGCACCATGATTTCAGGTGTTGGAAACCCGTAAAGTGTTTCTGGTGTTGGTCTATACGATCGGAGAGTTGAAGTGGCTGTTGGGGTACTGGTTTGTGTTGGTGTGTTCGTCGCTACAGGTATAGTTGTAAGATTGCTAGAAGTTGGGGATGCTGTTGGCGGTGTGGCATAAGGCGTAACACTGATGCAGCCTGAGAGAAAAAATATATAGATAAGTGTTATCAAAACGATTTTTATTTTCATATTTAATACCCGCGCTTAAATTTTTTTTTGAAAAACAGGCCACAAAAATCTTCAAGATTTTTGTGGCCTTCTAAAAGTTAGGGATAAACCCGCTTTATCGTCCTCGGGAAGGGGATCGTTTCGCGGATATGATCTGTGCCGCAGATCCAGGCGACGGTGCGCTCTACGCCCATCCCGAAGCCGGAGTGGGGAACGGAGCCAAATTGCCTGAGTTGTAGATACCATTGAAAAGCTTCTTCCGGCAATTCGTGTTCACGGATACGTTGCAAAAGCAGATCGGGGTCAGACATGCGCTCGGAGCCGCCGATGATTTCGCCGTAGCCTTCGGGGGCGAGCAAATCTACGCTTTTGCAAGCTTCAGGGCGACCGGGCATCGGTTCCATATAAAAAGCTTTGACCTGAGTAGGATAACCATAAACAAAAACTGGCTTGTCGAATTGTTGAGTCAGGACTGTTTCATGACGTGCGCCAAAATCCATGCCCCATTCAATTTCAAGGAATGCTTTTTCTTCGGGGTCTTCTGTTTTGGCTTGGATTTCTTTAATCATTTCCACGGCTTTATCGTAGGAAATACGCGGAAATTCGCCTGTTACTTTTTCTAAAGCGGAGATGTCTCGGTCAAGCGACTCTAGTTCAGGGCGATTCTTTTCAAGAACCCGTTTAACAATATGAGCCACAAATTGTTCTTCGATATTCATCAATTCATCGAGATCACAAAAGGCGATTTCCGGCTCAACCATCCAAAACTCGGTCAGGTGGCGGCGGGTTTTGGATTTTTCTGCGCGAAAGGTTGGCCCAAAGCAATAGACTTTGCCAAAGGCAAAAATATTGGCTTCGTTATAGAGCTGTCCTGTTTGGGCGAGATAGGCTTTGCCTTCGTCGAAATATTCGGTTTCAAAAAGCGTGGTCGTGCCTTCTGCAGCGGCAGGAGTCAAAATGGGCGTATCCATCAGGATAAAACCATTATCATCCAGCCATTCGCGAATGGCAGAGATGATCGTTGCGCGGATGCGGAGAATGGCCCATTGGCTGGGCATCCGAATCCAGAAGTGGCGATTATCGAGGGCAAAATCTGCGCCGTGCTCTTTGAGCGCCATCGGATAATCTTCGTCGGCGGCTTGGATCACTTCAAAGGACTGAATCCCAAGCTCGTATCCGCCGGGCAAGCCGGGGGCACGGTCGTCTTTTCGGACTGTACCGGTGATAATCACAGATGATTCTTGCGGAATCCGGCTAATTATGTCGAAAAGTGCTTCGTCCAAATCGCCCTTAAAAGCGACGCATTGCACAAAACCGGAGCCATCACGAACGAGCAAGAAGGCCAATTTCCCTTTTCCCGTGCGTTTATAAACCCAGCCCTGAATGGTGACTTCTTCGCCATCGTGTGCGGCGATGTCGTTTACGCGTATTATTTTCATAATTTCCTCGCTTTTCGTAGGGGTGGGTCTTAGACCCACCCCTACAGTAATTATTTTCTAAGATCAATATGTAATTCTACCAATTGTTTCTCTTCTGCGGGGGAGGGGGCGTCACCCATTACATCGCGCGCATTTTGATTTTTCGGGAAAGCGATCACTTCGCGGATATTTGGCGCATTGGCGAGTAGCATCACGAAACGATCTAGACCAATGGCAATGCCGCCATGCGGGGGCGCGCCATAAGTGAAAGCTTCGAGCATATGCCCAAAACGCTCTTTTGCAACGGCAGGGTCAAGACCGATCAGCTTGAAAACTTTTTCCTGCAAATCGCCCTGATGGATGCGGATCGAGCCACCGCCAACTTCGTAATTATTGAGCACTAAATCATATTGTTGCCCACGCACTTTGCCCGTTTCGCTCTCCAAAATGGGAATATCTTCGGTCATTGGGGAGGTGAAAAGATGATGGCTTGGATCCCAACGTTTTTCGTCTTCGTTCCAGAAAACAAAGGGGAAATCGACTACCCAGCAGAATCCGAGCACATTGGGATCGCGCAATTCAAGCAGATTTCCAAGATGGACTCGTAAACGACCCAGCGATTCGAAGGTGGTTTCGGCTTGGTCGGCGACAAATAGCAAAAGGTCGCCACTTTCAGCTTCCATCCGCTCAATAAGTGCGTCTTTGATTTCGTCACTCAAGAATTTAGCAAAGGATGAGCGCATTTGCCCGTCACTAGTCAGCGCGATATAAGCGAGACCCTTTGCCCCACCATTTGCCTTGACATAATCCGTCAGCGCATCAATTTTCTTACGGGAATAATCGCCTAAACCTTTGGCATTGATTCCGCGAACTTCGCCGCCAGCCTTAATTGTGCCTTCAAAAACACCAAAGCCACATTCAGCAACAAGGTCGCCCACGTTGACCAACTCCAAGCCAAAGCGGATGTCGGGATTATCTTTCCCGAAACGTTCCATTGACTCTGCATAGGTAATACGTGGCCAAGGTGTCTGAAAAACTTCCTTCTCAGGCACAACTTTGGCAACCAACTCAGTGAACATGCTTTCTGCGAGACTCATTACATCGTTTCTCTCGACGAAAGACATTTCAAGGTCAAGTTGCGTGAACTCAGGCTGACGGTCGCCGCGCTGATCTTCATCACGGAAACATCGTGCAACCTGAAAATAACGCTCTACGCCTGCTACCATCAACATCTGCTTAAGCTGCTGCGGGGATTGGGGCAAGGCATAAAATTGACCGGGGTGAACACGCGAAGGGACGAGATAATCTCGCGCGCCTTCAGGGGTTGTTTTGAAAAGAATAGGTGTTTCAATATCGAGGAAACTCTCTTCATCCAAATAATCGCGAATAAATTTGATCGTATTGTGGCGCAATTCCAGATTTCGGCGCATGGAATTACGGCGCAGATCAAGGTAGCGGAATTTCAGTCGGAGGTTTTCATCCACTTCTTCATCTTTATTGATCAAAATCGGCAGCATCTTAGCTTTATTCAGAATCTTAACTGCGGTAACAGCGATCTCTATCTTGCCGGTATCAAGATTCGGGTTTTCAGCACCTTCCATACGCGGGCGTACTTCCCCGGTCACTTGCAAAACCCATTCAGAGCGGGCTTCTTTAAGCGGGAGAAGTTCCTGGTTAACTTCAGGATTCCCCACAACCTGCGTGATACCAAAACGGTCGCGCAGATCAATGAAGGTCACGCCGCCGTGATTTCTAAAATTATGTACCCATCCAGCTAAGGTGACCGTTTCTCCCACATGGGATGCGCGCAATTCGCCGCAAGTGTGTGTTTTGTACATGATGTACCTCCGTTATCTTGAGAGAGCAGAGAGTGGAGAGAAGAGAGTAGTTACTACTCCATAATTATCTTTTCTCTAGCCTCTAGTGTCTATAAATGAAAATCGCCCTTAGCTTTTTCAGCTTTGGGCGAAGGGTGTCTCGAAAATGATTTTCGTTACTCAGGCAAGTTTTATCGCCCGTCCCATCGCCAGATGGTCGAATTATCATTATCGTTATTATTATTGGAAATGTTTTTGTTAATTATCATAACGAGCGGTATTATAGCACAAGGTTAGGGAGAATAGAACACAGATATTAGAATTTTCACTTTTCTTGTTAATTGATTCTTGCTCCCTTCAAATTAGCTTGAAAACATTGTATATTATGTATGTCGATACTAAGTTTACCAAATCCCAAAGGAGAATTATTATGAATCACAAACTGATGTTTACTCTGAACGCAATTGTTGCGTTAATATTTGGCTTTGCATTTTTGCTTGTGCCCGTCTTAGTACTTGAAATGTTTGGTGTAGAAACTTATGTAGCAACTGTATTGTTTGGGCGCTTTTTTGGTGTAGCCATGGTAGCTCTTGGTTTGCTCTTATGGTTTACAAAAGATATACCAGATGAATCTATGCAGAAGTGGATGGGTATTTCTATGTTTATTTCCGCATTTCTTGGGCTAATAGTGACCGTGCTTGGCATTTCCCCTGCGAGCGGTGTTATCCGCGCAAACGGATGGGTTATTATTCTCACTTATCTCTTCTTCACACTTGGTTATGCCTATTTGATTTTCATGAAACCCAAAATGAAAGAATAGTAAAAAAAGTCGCTTGCAATTTGCAGGCGACTTTTTTTGTCTCCTTATCAGATATTTTTTAATCTTCTTTTCCCAATCAGGAATTCACTTCACAAAATCTTCTCGCTGGGGCGGGTTCGACACCTAGAGCATATCTAATCGGGATTATCAAAGATGCGTGAATAGTCAAGTCTACGAGCGTAAGCGTCTGGACGCGTCCCATTCAATCTTTGTTTGATTCGCGTATTCTTGGGAGAGTATTTTTCGGTAACGCTCTTCCCACTCATCTTCGTATTCTTCTCTTGCAAGACCTTGAGCAAACTGTAATAAATCTCTGGCTTCTTTCTTGTGCTTACGGCTAGAAATTGTCATAGCTGTTTTCTCTATCTCTTTAAAAAAGTCATAGCTATACTTTTTCTTCCATCCTTGTTCTCCAAATGATTTTGCAATGCGGAGAACTTCCATAACTGGGTATTCAAGTAAATATGAACCAAAAGAGGCTACCATTTCCCAGTGATTACAATCATCTTTTGGAAATGCTTTGATCATTGTAATTCTCTTGACCTTTTTTAGATCAACCTCCGAATGTCTTCGATAATGTTGCTCCACCCAATTTTTGTTATTCCCTCCGAAGATTAAATTTAAGATATAGCGGACGCTAAAATAAATTAGCTGTATTGCCACAGTTATGACCACTATGAAAATAATGATGTCTATCATATTCATTGACCCTCAAAAAGACAGTTTGATTTACACGGCTGAGATAACCTGCTCAAAAAAGCCTACCCAGAACTTTCCTCTCCCAATCAGGAATCCACTTCACAAAATCTTCTCGCTGGGGTGGGTTTGACATCCAAGACACATCTGGCTCGCGAATATCAAAGCACTCGCGCACAGTCAGTAATTTTGACACAGAAACAGATTGCGGTTTTCCGCTTCCGCTTGTCCAGCTAATTTCCCCTCTTTCTACGACATTTTCTGCCAAGGACAAGGTTTGTTCTACGTCGCCGCGCAAATAAGTCAAGACAGCATCGTATTCACCATCTGCCCATAATTTTGGCGCGTGTCCACCGTGCATATCGTGCAAAACTTCGCCATTTTTAAGTTCTACATCATGCACTTTTTCTGCGATATTCGCCCCTTTTAAGGCTTTGTTTAATCCTAAAAACCACCCTTTTTTGAAAGTCACCAAGAGCATCAAATCAACGTGATTGATTGCTAAGTCTCCGCACTCTTCAACCATGCCACTTTCTTCTGCCAAAAGTCGAAAGTCAAAACCGCACCCATTCCAGCTCACAAATGTGTAGCCCTCTTCGGCATAAGACATCAAATCTCTGACCATTTTTTGATTTTCTTCTTTCGTCAAATGCGGAACCCCTTGCCAAAATTTGACATCATCATGCGCGACAGCCGCACAACTGATTCCCAAAGGGGAATAGTCAAATAAATTTCCTGAGAAGTCAGGCAGGACCTTTGAGATTTCAATATCGAATGAGATCAATTTCATGGCAACTCCTTTTGGGGAATGGTCGAATCGCTCTTTTTTTAGGCTTGCTACCGTTAAAATAGCATTTGCGGGGCTAGATCGTAATTATCTTTTTGACGTAAACCCGAAAGGTTTTATCGGAACCTTGTCTTTAAAAAGTCCTTTTGCAGGATAGAGACTGTGTTTTCATGGCATTTTACGAAAACCTTTCGGGTTTCTGTGATTTATTAAACAGTCTTCAACGTCATTGCGAGCCAAGATAGTTAGGAAGATTGCCGTGTCGTAAAAAGATGCTCCTCGCAATGACATATCTGAGAAATTATTCCTTTGTGAATGCTTCGCTGGCTTCGTCTAATGCTGCAACCTGATCTTCTGTTAGTTTCCAGCCGAGTGCGCCGGCATTTGCTTCGGCTTGTTTGGTGTTTTTCGCACCGGGGATTGGCATTGTCCCTTTGCAGATGAGCCAGTTGAGCGCGACTTGGGCATTTGATTTTCCACCATGATCTTGCCCGATCTGGGTCATTAGTTTAAGCAAAGGCGGGAGTTTGGGTAGAATTTTCGAGAAGCGTCGTCCGCGCATCCCGGGTGGGGGCGAATCAACAGTATATTTACCCGTGAGCAAGCCCATGCCCAAGGGCGAATACGCGATAAATCGAATATCCAGTTCGTGGCATCGAGCCAGTAATCCATTTTTTTCGGCGCGTCGATCCAGGAGATGATATTCCACTTGGTTTGAAGCTAAAGGAATATCGTGCCGCGCCAAAGCAGAGTAGGCCTGAAGCATTTGGCTTTGGTCATAATTGGATACGCCAACGGTGCGCGTTAGTCCCTCTTGAACGGCGATGGCGAGTTCGTTCATCCATGTTTCGATGGAAATGGGTGGGATGGGCCAGTGGATTTGATATAGGTCTATGGCTTCTACATCGAGGCGTTCGAGGCTGCGGCGCAGGGAACGCAGGAGTGCTTTTTTGCGAAAACGCCAGGGGTATGGCATAAATTTTGTTGCGAGAAGTACGGGGACCTCGCTTTCTTTGAGGAATTCACCGATTAATCTTTCAGAGCGACCACGCCCGTAGACTTCGGCTGTATCGACGAGACGCACGCCCTTTTCAAGCGAAATATCGAATGCGCCGCGTACATCTTCGTTGGTGTAGCTGCCCCCGTAATTCCAGATGAGTTTATCTCCCCATGCCCAAGCCCCTACCCCCATTTCTGTTGCGTGCAAGAAACGTGTAGATGTTTCCATGTGCCCTCCGAGTTTAGATTTGCCCCATTTTACTGTCTTTTTTCTTTTTGTGGAGGGAATTTGTTATGAAGTTTAATTCGTTCTAAGAGCGAATGCTTGACCCGATTGCGGCATCACGGTAAAATCCCTTTCGCAATCTGATAAGGGTTGTTTGCGGGAGTCGCCAAGTGGTAAGGCATCAGCCTTCCAAGCTGACATTCGCGGGTTCGAATCCCGTCTCCCGCTCTAGGTTAAGTGTTCAAGTGTCAGGTTTTTGCGTGTTATGTGACACAGAGAAATCTGGCATTTGGCTCTTAGAAGGGCCCGTAGCTCAGCGGTTAGAGCAAACGACTCATAATCGTTTGGTCGCTGGTTCGAATCCAGCCGGGCCCACTTTTTTCCCTTATTTCGGATAAAAACTGCCTCTGGTCATTCAACCGGAAGCAGTTTTTTTGTTTTGTTGGAAGAATGCCTTCGTTAGCTGAGCTGGATCTGTCACTACTCTCTTTCTGTATAAAGAAAAAAATGACTAAAAACAAAAGAACTTCACGATTTGTATTGAACTTGTTGGGTATTGGAACCGCCGTATCCCTTTTGGGCGATGCGACTCTATACACCGTATTACCTCACCCTGATATTTCTGCTCAGTTGGGAATCACGCTCTCAATGGTGGGGCTGCTTTTGGGCGCAAATCGAGCTGTCCGCTTGCTTTTGAATGGGCCTGTAGGCGTACTCTATGATCGCATGCCGCGGCGCGGTTTATTGATTACGGCATTATCCCTTGGTGCGGGATCCAGTATATTTTATGCTCTTGGGCATGGATTCTGGCCCTTATTGATGGGTAGAATTTCCTGGGGCTTGGCTTGGTCTTTGTTGTGGGTTGGTGGAAATTCTGTGGTGCTGGATGTGTCTACAGAAGAAAATCGCGGTCGTAACAGCGGCATTTATCAGATGTGGTTTTTTACAGGTGTAGCAACAACATCTTTTTTTGGAGCATTGCTGACAGATACGGTTGGTTTCCGAAATGGTCAGTGGATCAGTGTAATTATCATTGCATCTACTGCTGTGATGTGGTTTTTCTTCCTGCCAGAGACGAGAGTAAACAATGTAACTTCTAAAGATAGCGTTAATGAAAAGGAAAGATCATCAAAAGCGAAGTTGCCTTGGAAAGTAATAGCAGCTACATCATTTACTGTCTTTGTTGCCCGTTTTTTGGCTTGGGGTGTTTTGGCAGCAACCGCAATTCTGTGGTTATCAGAATTATTTGGCGATGGGATGCAAGTCGCATCTTTCTTTATTCCCATTGCTACGCTTACAGGCTTATATACCGCCATAAGTAATCTGACTAGCATAAGCAGTACGCCTTTGGCAGGCTCGGTTTCCGATAAATTTGGTCGGCGGTGGCCAGTGATTGGGGTGGCGATGATTTTGGGTGGCGCAGGTTTATGGCTTATGAGCGGTGAAATCCGAAACTTGGCCCTCTTGGGTGCAATTCTTGTTCCCCTAGCAGGTAGCAGCACCGAAACTTTAATCCCCGCCATTGCAGGGGATCGTGTGCCGAAGAAATTACGCAGTCGCGCTTTGGGTTTGATCAATACAGCAGGTGATCTGGGGGCTACCGTCGGGCCTTTTGCCGCTTTGGGCGCCCTTAATGCTGATTGGCTTTCTTTGGGTGAAATTTACAAGATCGGCGCAATATTTTTCGGCGTTGTGGCTATTTTGGCTTTATCTCCTCTGGTTTCTAGACAGTCTAAAAGAATCGACTAGAAGCAGGTTGTTATTTAAGGCATAATTGGCATATGTATTTACGAAATTTTAGGAGAAAAAATGAGCGGTATAACTAAAACCATTCCCCAAAAAGAAGGCATAGAAGCACTTGAAGTTTTATACGATGGGCCTGTAGGCGAATATGAATTTCATATGGCGGGCAAGCCCTCACGCCTGAACGTTGGCGATTATGTCTACACCATCTGGCAAGATATGATGGTGGGACGTTGTCAAATTACTCGTATTGAATTTGGTTCGGTCAATCCTAATTCTGGAAAACCCCGTAGTTTGATCTTTGTCAAAACACCGGGCGAAAAATGCGAAAAGCCTTATCCCTATAAAGGTCATCGTGGGACTCGTTATTATAAGGGTGAGAGTTGGTAAACGAGAAAAGTATTTTTTGGCGTTTTCTTTTCCTATAGAAAATACTGCAATACCAACAAAACCCCCATACCTGCAACAATTGTCCAGACGATGTTTTTTGTTTTCCATGCGACGAGGATGGCAACGATCCCGGCGAGGAGACGTAGGTTTTCGAAGGTGAAATCGGCTTTTCCGTTGTGTAGTATTAGTTCGGGGGCGATAATTGCTGATAGCACGGTAGCAGGCACAAATCGGAGTGCGCGTTCTATCAATTTTGGCGGCTCCCAGCGGTCGAGGATGACGATAAATGAGAGGCGAATGCCGAAGGTGAGTAATCCGACAATAATCATGGTGGGCCAGAAAGAGTTCATTTTTTCTCACTCCATAATCCAACAATGATCCCGATTATCGCAGCAACGATCAAGTTCAGTTTATAGGGTAATCCTGCTGTTAGAAGCGCAACAGCGGCTGCAGATATTGCTGCAAAAATGCTGGGGTGATCTTTTAGCGTAGGAACAACCAAAGCTATAAAAGTTAGTGCGAGCGTAAAATCGAGCGGCCAATTTGATGGGAATTGCGCGCCAAGAAAAACACCAACAGCCGTGCTAATTTGCCACGAAGTCCACAAAGCCAGACCTGCGCCGAAAAAATACCAGTGCTTGAAAGGGCTTGCGTCTCTTTTATAGTAGCGCGTGATTGCAACGGCATAAGCTTCATCGGTCAGAAGATAGGCGAGGAGGGTTTTCCAAAGCGGGGAAAGTTTTTTGATGTGTGGGGCAACAGATGCGCTATAGAGCGCGTGGCGTAAGTTGATTACAAAAGCGGTTAAAACCATGACCAAAGCAGGTGTTCCCTCCCCAAGAAGCTGAACCAACATAAATTGTGCCGAGCCGGCAAAAACGACCACCGACATTGCCTGTGCTTCGGCTTCGCTGAGTCCCGAGCTGAGAGCAAGAATGCCGTATATCATCCCGAAAGGGACAACGCCAATGAGAATGGGAAGTTCGCCTTTTACGCCTTGAAAAAAATCACTTTTTTGCACATTTGCCATAAGTTTCTCCAGAATTTGATTATTATAAACCTGTCTGAGAGAAAGGGAGTGTGTTGCCATCGAGAGCAGAGCTTTTTCAATACACTATGTTTAATCATTTCCCTTCAGCAAGTTCACAACCACGCTCTTTCATTTTCGTATACAATTGCAGAGGTAATACGTTGTTCCCTCGCTAGTTTAAGTTTTGAAGGAGACTATAATGAACTTTCTTGGTAATTTGGTTTGGCTGATTTTTGGAGGTTTTCTCTCTGGGATGGGATATATCCTCGGCGGTTTATTGACGATGTTGACCATCATCGGAATTCCCTTTGGCACGCAGGCGATGAAGCTTGGCGCGGCGACCATGACGCCTTTTGGGCGTGAGATCGTTGAATCGGAGGATGCGGCTAATCCGCTAAATCTTGTTTTTAACATTCTTTGGGCAATTTTATTTGGTTGGGAGATCGCTGTTTCGCATTTGGTACACGGGATTATTTTGGCAATTACCATTATTGGGCTGCCCTTCGCTAAACAGCACTTTAAATTGATTCCGCTTGCTTTATTCCCCTTTGGGAAAGAACTTCGCTAAAAGAGAAGAAATAGCGATAGAATTACCCTCTCCATAAATATGGAGAGGGTGCATTTTTTAAAATATGATATTGCCTACAGATAAAAGAGTAGGACTTTGAAAGTGCGTCGCACCAAAACGATGAGAGTCTGCGCTTCGACAAGCAAAATACCTATCGATTAATATTTTTTTGTCGAAGTTGGTGCGACGCACTTTCTGGCTGAGAGAAAGTTCTATAGAGGAGAAATTCTATGAATAACTGGATTGCCCTTATTATCACCTTTGCTGCCGCGTTAGGATGGCTGCGCTTAATGGATTTTTTTGCGCATCGTGGATGGATCGAATCACGTCTGAGCCGAAAAATCATCCATATAGGGACGGGGCCAATCTATGTTTTGTGCTGGCTACTCTTCGACGATGCATCTGCCGCGCGTTGGATGGCAGCTCTGGTCCCCTTTGCGATCACTGTCCAATTTGCATTGATCGGCTTGGGAATTATGCCCGAAGGAGATTTTGCGCGGCCCTTTATATTACGGAATCGTCTTTGTGCTGATGACCCTTATCTTCTGGAAAGATTCTCCTGTTGGCATTGTTGCGCTGATGCTAATGTGTGGCGGCGATGGCATTGCAGATGTGGTCGGGCGACGTGTGAAATCACCGAAATTGCCTTGGAGCAAAGAGAAGTCTGTGGCGGGTTCTTTGGCGGTATTTATTGGCGGATGGGCACTTGTTCTTTTGGTGGTATCCATTTATGGGTACACGGGCGTTGCGGGTTTTTCATCCGCTAAATTGCTTGTGCCTATCGCTATTATTTCTTTTGGCGGGATGATTGTTGAATCTCTTCCTTATAAAGATATAGATAACCTCACAATTACGATAGTTGCTGTGTTTTTAGGGCTTTTTCTTTTCTGATTTTTGACCGCTATATAGGAAGTGATGGTAAGATAAGTCCTAATAAAAAATAGCTTAAGGATTTAAATTTTTCTATGCGAAGAGTGATCCTGCCTGACCCTAAACTTATCCACCCCTTTGGCGAAGAGGCGCGTAATTTGCGTATTCATAATAAGCCTTTGTTTACCATGCAAGAAGAGGTATTAGATAAGCATATAAGCGATACAACTGAGTTGCCTCTTGGTGCGCCTTTGCCCCAAATTAGAGAAGAGCTGATCGTTTATAGAAATAATCTCTTTTTCGATCAGGGCTATATTGATGCCTTTATACGGGAAGCAAAAAAACATGGCGGGGCTTGCAGAGCGGCTTTTCATGCTGAAGACCCTGCGTTTAAGGAACACGCTTTCCCCCTTTCGACTTCGTATACAGCAGCGGGGAGTTTATATCTTGCAGACCTTTGGTATTACCCGAATGGTCCCGTTGCAGATGCTCGACCATTGCTTATAGATATGGAATCTAAAGAAGTTGGCTACTATAGTGTGCCAACTTATATGGCAAGTGATTCTGGCGATCTTGTTTTTCATGTGCCCCTTCGCTCTCTGATAGCTATTGACTCATGGGTACATATTTTTATCGCCGATGTTGTTTTTGGGGTCTTTTCTCGCGGTGCTCGCGTTGAAAAAAGACTGGAAGATGATCTGAAATTTAAAGTTAAGGTTTTGGCAAAAGCGCTTTACGAAGGACGACAGGTTTTAGAGTGCTCTGAGCTTGTTAAAATTGGCAAAGATTGCGTGATCGACCCTAGTGCGACTATTCATGGGCCAACAGTTATCGGTGATAAAGTAACTATTGGTGCAGGGGCTGTTATTGACAATAGCATTATCGGGAATAACGTAAATGTCTCTCAAGATGCACAAGTAATGCTCTCGGTTGTCGGTGACGGTACCTTTTTGCCCTTTAAAGCGGCTCTATTTATGACCACCATTATGGACAACAGCATGGTTGCGCAAAATACTTGTTTGCAAATGTGCGTAATCGGAAAAAACACCTTTATTGGTGCCGGCTCGACCTTTACCGATTACAATTTGATCCCTGCGCCCATTCGAGCTATGGATGGTGCCAATAAGCTCAAAGACGCTAATCGCCCCGTTATTGGCGGATGCGTGGGGCATAATTGCCGAATTGGCTCTGGCATGATCATTTACCCCGCACGAACGATTGAATCTGATGTTATTTTAGCCGCTACAGCAGAACGCCGCGTAATTGATAAAAATATATCCTTTGAAGATAGTGATCATCATGGCCTGCGCCTGGCAGACCTGCACGTCACCAAATATCACAAAGAAGAAGAAGAATCCTGGTAATACATGGACAGTTTCGCATTCATCATACATCCCATTGACCCTAAACGCGATGTAAGCCGCAAATTCCCCTTTCTGGGGCGCATTCTTAGCGAAAAGCAAATTGATTTTTTCTCAACATTCTTCCCGCCGGTATACCTTTCAGAGATCGAAGGAATCCGCTCAGAAGAAACAGGCAAAGAAATAAAAGGCTGGTTTATAGCCTGCCCTTACACACCTCGCCGCATGTTGAGTTTGCCAGAGAAAACAGTCTATCGTAAAATTGTACAAACGGGGCGCATGGCAGAAAAGCTGGGCGCCAAAATGCTCGGTCTGGGCGCCTTCACATCTGTTGTTGGCGACGCTGGTATTACAATCGCAAAAGGACTAGATGTCCCCGTAACAACAGGCGATGCCTTTACCATATCCATGGCTGTAGAAGCGCTACGAGAAGCAGCAAAAGAAATGGATATTGACCTCGCTCGCTCAACTGCAGCCGTTGTCGGCGCGGGCGGCACTATTGGGCGCGTTTGTTCAGAACTTTTAGCAGATGATGTTGAAAAACTTTACCTGCTAGGAAGACATATAGCACCTTTAGAAAAACTAAAAACAAAACTGGATGTCTCGTCTCGAGCAGATTTGCACTGTAGTACAGATCTCTCCCATTTAGCAGATGCCGATCTCATACTTACGGTAACGAGCGCGGTAAACGAAGATGTGATTCGGCCCGAACATCTTCGTGCTGGAAGCGTGGTCTGTGACGTAGCCCGCCCTCGTGATGTTTCTGCAATGGTAGCTGCCGTAAGAGATGATATATTAGTGATAGACGGCGGGATGGTAGACATCCCCGGTGCTGTTGATTTTAATTTCAACTTCGGCTTTCCCGAAGGCAAAGCCTATGCTTGTATGGCAGAAACAATGGCTCTAGCTTTAGAAGGTCGCTTTGAAGATTACACACTTGGCAAAGAAATTACCTGCGAGCGTGTAGATGAGATTACAGAAATTGCAAAAAGACATGGTTTTCGCCTGAGCGGTTTTCGCTCTTTTGAAAAGGCAGTCAGCGCATCACAAATAGAAAAAGTACGTCATAGTGCACTAAAAAGAAAAAAACGTATTCAAGAACAAGAATTTGCTTATTAACGAAGAAGTTTTGAAGAGAAAGAAAAATCTCAAAACCTGTGGAGGTCCCATATGGGAAAAGCCCGCCTTTTGGTTGTAGAAGACGATCCTGATATTTCGAATATGCTGAAAATCTATTTCAGTGGTTTGGACTATGATGTGGATGTCGCTCTTCGAGGAAATGATGCGCTGGAAAAAACCCGGCAAGTCTTGCCTCATCTTATTATTCTAGACATCATGCTTCCCGATATTGATGGCTACGAAGTTTGTCGTAATTTGCGTACCAGCACACGAACCAGCCATATCCCTGTCATCTTTTTAACTCAAAAAGATGAGCGCAGTGATAAGTTGCAAGGTCTTGAACTGGGCGCAGATGACTACATTACCAAGCCCTTTGATATTGAAGAGCTTAAGTTGCGCGTTAAGGGAGCCATACGTCGCTCTGAGCGAGAGAGTCTTACAGACCCCCGCTCTGGTTTGCCGGCTGGACGCTTGATCGAAGAGCAACTTCGCCGCATTATCCGGGAGGAAGATTGGGCGTTAGCAGATTTACGCATCGGTGACTTCGCAAGCTTTAATGATGTATATGGCTTTGTTGCCGGAGACGATGTTTTACGCTTCTCTGCTATGTTGTTAGGCGAAGTTGTTGATGAGCATGGAACGACTAATGATTTCATTGGACACGCAGGTGGGGATAATTTTATAATCATCTCAACAGACGAAGCTGTGCGAAAAACGGTCAAAGTCATCAAAGAGCGTTTCGACGAAGAAGTTCAAACACATTATAACTTTATGGATCGAGAACAAGGATTTGTACAAGCTCCCAATGCAGATGGGGAGATGGTTCAGTCGCCGCTAATGACGATGACAGCGGGGGTTGTTTCCCCGAAAGAACATCGTTTTGCTGATATTCGGGAAATTACAGAAATGGCAGCAGAAGCTCGCCGTAATGATACAAAGACCGAAGCATAAAGGTTTCTATCTATAATGGGAACTTCTTCTGGGCTCCTTTTTCTAGCGATTGGGATTTTGCTAATTGCTCTTGCTTGGGGTTTAACGCGTTGGGCTTTACGCGGACAAGCCTCCTGGCAAGCAGCCATTGACGATCCGGTCGCAGATATAAAACCAGAGCACGACGATGCTGTGATATTGATTTACGCTGGCGGGGGAGTAGGTCATATGAATATGGCTGCCCGCGAACTATTTGGGTTGAATGAAAATGAAGTCCCAAATTTGGAGCGTTTTGCGCGTCGAGTACGCCCCAGCGAAGCTTTTTGGCGTTTATGTGCATCAGAAGGCAAAGCACGCTTTGCTATTGGGGGGAATTTCTTAGAAGGTGTTTCTTATTATGTGCCAGGAACAAGTTCTGCAATATTGGTTTCTCTAAGTAAACAAGAGATAGGTTCAGGGCTTACACATTCCGAAGATATTTCAGGTTCTGTTTTACGCATTATCACAGATTTTGGACAAGCTATTGCTGAAAACCTAAATCTGGATGCAACCTTGATGGCAGTATTGGAAAATGTAGACAAGCTTATTGCCTCCGATATTTTAGAAGTAAAAGTTCGTGACCAAATAAGGAATCTTTTTGTTTCCTACCGATTCGGAATGGAAGATGGTAGACCGCATCTTGACCATAGTTTGGATACGCGTTTTGGGAACTATTCAGCTTATATTGTCGAAAACGAGACTCCATTATTTGTTTCTGACACAGAAACTTATGAAGGACTTGCTTTTCAGAAGGATACTGGGCAATATTCTATTCGCTCATATATGGGTATTCCTCTTCTTGCCGGTGGCGAACTTGTTGGTATGTTAGAAGTAGGCCAAATTGCCCCTGATATCTATTCTGATGAAGACCAAGATATTTTGAAGCTTTTAGCAGGACAGGCCGCAGTTGCCATTCGTAATGCTTTGTTATATGAGAATGAGCAGAAGAGGGCAAAAGAACTTTCCGGCTTAGCAAATTTGGCCCAGTCCGTCGGGTCATTACAGGACAGAGAAGAGTTTTTTGAAGCGTTGGTAAAAAGTATTCAACCCCTTTTTGATGTTGATATCGTTGGTTTCCTGCTCTATGACGAAGATCGTCGTGTGCTAAAGGGTCAGGTTCCTTTTGTGGGGATGCCTGCTCATATTGTAAATATTTATCGTACAGAAGTTGCTGTTGACGGTTTGGCAAATGAGATTATTAATAGCCAGAAGATCTTGCTAACGCAAGATGCTAAGGACGATGAACGCTGGGAAGAGTTACGTATTCATAATATTGCACAGGCTTCAAGTTTGTCAGAATCGGCCCTTGTTCCCCTTGTTTCTAGTGGTCAGTTTTTAGGGTATTTGCAACTTTCTAATCATAGTCAGGGAGTGCGAGAGTTTACAGAGGATGAAGAGCATTTGATGAGTGTTGTTACAAATCAGGCCGCGACAATTATAGATAATGCGAGCCTTGTGCAGCAAACACGCCAGCGTGCTCGACGTGCAGAGACAATGCGTCGAGTTGCAAGTTTGGTTTCTTCCTCAGCCACAATCGAAGAAACGATTCAATTTTCTGTGCGAGAATTGGTCCAACTTCTTGGAGCAGAAACAGCTACTGTCTTTTTATTGAGCGAAGATGAAAGTGTTTTGTATGCGCATGTATCATCAATTTATGGCATTTCAGAAGAAAATACAGAAAAATTCACTCAGCTTTATGTCGATACACCTCAGTACCGAAAAACGGTAACGGGTAGCCAGCGTTCTTTTCGTTCTGGAAACTTAAAGGATGATCGCCGTGTTTTGGAGTATTATCGTCCCTTAATAGAAGAGACAGGAATGTTGTCTGGGCTGGCCGTTCCTTTGGTTGTTCGTGGTCACAGTGCGGGGGAAATGATGCTAGGTAGCTCTTCATCGGATTTCTTTACGCATTATGATCTGCAAACAGCGGTATCTGTCGCAGAGCAATTATCTATTGCTCTTGAAAGATCGCAAGCTTCGGCTCAGACGGATGAAAGTTTGCGTCTGCGTGTAGATGAATTAACGGCTCTGTCTCGTGTTAGTCGAGAGTTGAATAGCAATCTTAATTTGAAGCATTTATTAAGTGTTGTTTATGAAGAAGGTTTGAAAATTGCTCAGGCGGATTGCGGTACGATTACGATTTTTGACCCGGATTCTCTTGACGAAACCATGCCCGAAAGCATTTTATCTTTGGGGTGTTCTCAAGGGGTAGAACTTACAGATGCCGAGCTAGATGTGGCGCGTAGCGGTAACCCTTTGCTCGTCGAGGATGTTGTCGATGGGGAGTATCCAGCCAACCACGAGGGTGTTCGCTCTGCTTTAGTAGCGCCAATTGCTTATCAGGGTAAAACAGTCGGGTTATTCCATCTGCATTCTATGCATCCGAATAGATTTAACACAGAGACCTTGGATGTTGTCCAGACTTTAGCAATCCAAGCTGCAATTGCGATGGGAAATGCTTATCGTTATGAGGAGCAAGTACAGTTCGGTAGTTTGCTTGTGCGGCGTGCCGAAACTCTTTCTAGCGTTTTAAATACGGCATCAGCACTGGACTTGGGACAAACTTTGGAGAATTCCCTTCAGGCGATTTCTCAGGGTATTCAAGATGCAACTCCCTTTGAAACGATTTTGATTAGTACTTATCATGCAGAGACAAGTATGCTCCATCGTATAGCTGGGGTGGGGTTGTCTAGCGAGAATTTGGCGGAATTAAGAGAGCGAGAGCAGCCTTTTGTAAGTGTTCAGCAATTATTAAAACCAGAGTTTGATATTGGTGGCGGTGCCTATTATGTCCCGTCTACGGACACGCCTGTTTTGCCTGATGATTTTCATTATGTAGCTATAGGGGATGATTCTAAAAATGGTGAGAAAGGCGCTTGGCACTCAGAAGATTTTTTCATCTTTTTGCTTAAAGATCAATATGGTAGCCCTTTGGGATTAATTAGCCTTGACCAACCGGTTGATGGAAAGGCTCCTGATCAGATGACGGTTGAAGCTATTCAGGTTTTTGCTGCTCAGGCTGAGCTTATAGTTGGTAGTCAATGGCGTTTGGGTGAATTTGAAGATAGAGTAAAGGCTTTGTCTTCGGGTTTAGAGAGACAACAGCGTTTGTTGAGTATTAGCCAAAATGATTTGCCTGTTTTGCTCCATAAGGACCTAGAGCAAACAATCACTATTCAAAATCTTGATAGTGTTGAACAGCGTATTCGTGCAGGGCTAAAAATCACAGAAGCTGTAAGCAGACAATTAGATGCTTCTTCTGCTTTACAAACCTTAGGGCGCGAAATTTTGACCCATATGGGCATGATGACTGCTTTTGTTGCTGAAAATACCTCTGATGGTCCTCGCTTATTGCATACAATGGGCGATGTCCCCCAAACAATTAACCCAGATGCTTTGTTTGGACAGAGAAACCCTTTGCGCTCCTGTTTGCAAACTGGCGAAATTATGCTGGTTATGAACTTGGATGAAAATGATGAGTGGCGCGAAACCCCAATGCTTAATGCGCTACAAAGTAAGCGATTTATTGTTTTACCGATTATTGTAGAAGAAAAAACAGTCGCTGCGATTTTAGCAACAAGCAAAGAGTCTTTGGCGGCTTTAACTGATGGAGATGTACAGATCTACCACCAAATTGCTCGCCAAACTTCGGTGATTTTCCAAAATATCCATCTGCTAACTTCTGTAAAAAGACGCTTGGATGAAGTTAATCTTTTGCTTGATTTCAGTCGTACCTTGAGTAATTTGGGGCCGGTGAGCATGATGGATGCATTACTCAAGAGTTCTTTGCAGGTGCTTTCAGATGCTCATGCCGGTGTTGTGCTTATGTGGAACGAGGTCTCAGAACGTCTTGAGCCAAAGGCTGTGCAGGGATATGCAAACAACCGGAGCATGGAGCAGATTGTCTATCGAGTAGGAGAGGCTTTACCGGGTGAAGTTTTTGCGAAAAAACGATCTTCTATTGTTGATGAAGTCAACTTCATGAAAGACTACGCGCTTTCTGCATCTCAACTTTTACTTTACCGTCAAGCGACGGGAGGCCGCCTCCCAATCTCGAGTTTGTTAGTGCCAATTCAGACGGGTGAGTATTCTTTGGGTGTTCTTGTTTTAGATAATTTCAATAAAACAAGTGCTTTCCAAAAAGAAGATGAAGCCTTGCTTCTGTCTCTTTCTCAACAAGTTGCGCTTTCTTTGCAAAACTTACTCCTAATCCAATCCACAGAAGAACGAGCTGGCCAGCTTGAATCCCTGACAGATGTTACGGCTACAATGAGCGCCAGCTTACAAAGCGAAGAGCTGATTCCCTCTCTTCTAACGCAGTTGGGGAGCGTTATTCCTTATGACCGCTCATTACTTTGGTTTTATAAAGAAGATGTTCTGGAAGTCGTTGCAGAGCATGGTTTTTCTGAAGGAGAGAAGCGGATTGGTGATGTAGCTTCAGTAGAAGAGATGGTTGTTTTTGATGAAATTCTTCGCTCGAGAAAAGCACTTTCTTTCTCTGACACCCGTGAAGAGAAAAATTTCGAGATCTCGAGCGATATCGAGCATTTGTCCTGGCTAGGCATCCCCCTCCTTCTAAAAGGAGAGGTCATTGGTATCGTAACACTCGATAAAAAAGAAGCCGGTTTCTATACATTGACACATATTCAAATAGGCACAACTTTTGCTGGGCAAGCTACTGTTGCGCTTGAAAATGCACGTCTTTTTGAGGACAGTCAAGAGCGTGCGATTGAGCTTAATCAGCTTACAGAAACTTTGGAACAACGAGTTGTGGAGCGTACAGCCGAACTTGATCAAGAGCAGCAAAATACAAAGACTCTGTTAGATATTCTTACAGAGGTTTCCTCTAGCCTTGATCTTGATCTCGCTCTTAAGCAAACCTTAGCCTTATTGAATGAAACGGTAGGTGCAGAGCAAGGCACGGTTATGCTTCTTAACCCTGAAGACAATTTGCTCCACTATCGCGCTGGAGATGGATATCTTTCTGATGTAAAAGGAAAAACAGAGAGCTTTACACTCAAGATTGGTGAGGGTTTAGCCGGATGGGTTGTAAAACATCGAGATGCTATTCTTATTGACGATCTGGACCTGGATGATCGATGGGTGCAAGGGGAATATGATATACAACGCCATCGAAGCGCGGTAGCTGCCCCATTAATGGTCGCAGAAGATGTGATCGGTGTCTTGCTTGTATTTAATCGAAAGGTCAATTTCTTTAGCTCAGAACAACTTAAACTCATTAACGTTATCGCAGGGCAGGTTGCCGTTGCGATCAACAACGCAAACTTATATAAACTGATTCGTGAGCAAGCAGAACGCCTCGGGAGTATGTTGCGCAGTGAACAAGAAGAAGCTACACGCTCGCAAGCCATCCTGGAGGCTGTTGCAGATGGTGTTCTGGTAACGGATTATGAAAACAAGATCAGTTTCCTCAACGCTTCGGCTGAAGAAGTTCTTGGCATTAAAGCCAGCAAGATCACTACGCAGACACTAAAAGATTTTAGTGGTCTTTTTGGCAAAGCTGCCAATATTTGGCATGAGATTATTCGAGAATGGTCTGAAAATCCCGTTGCATATAAAGACGGAGAAACCTACGCTGAACAATTAGAGCTGGAAGACGGGCGCGTTGTTCTTGTTCACTTAGCTCCAGTAATGCTTAGAGGAAGTGATTTCTTAGGAACCGTCTCTATTTTTAGGGATATTACGCATGAAGTAGAAGTTGATCGTATGAAATCTGAATTTGTGGCAACTGTTAGCCATGAGTTGCGAACCCCGATGACTTCAATCCGCGGATATGTAGATATTCTGCTCATGGGCGCAGCTGGGAAGTTGACAGACGACCAAACGCATTTCCTCGACATTATCCGTAATAATACAGAGAGACTAAATATCCTCGTAACAGACCTTTTAGATGTTTCTCGCCTTGAGTCAGGGAAGGTCACCCTCGCACCGCAAGCACTATCATTAGAGCTAGTTACCAAAGACATTGTCGAAAATGTTTTGCATCGCTCAAAAACTGAAGAAAAACCGATGAGCATCGAACTTGATATCGAAGAGAAGCTGCCTCAAGTATTTGCCGACGCAGATAGACTTCGACAAATTATCAATAATCTTGTCGAAAATGCATATCACTACACACCGGCAGATGGAAAAATTAAAGTCACAGTTCATACAATAAATGAGAGCGAAGACGTTCAAATCGGTGTTCAAGATAATGGAGTAGGAATCGCCAAAGAAGATCAGGCACAGGTTTTTGAACGATTTTATAGAGGCGAAGACCCTCTCGTTCTGGCAACACCAGGTACAGGATTAGGCCTACCCATTGTCAGGCAACTGGTAGAAATGCACAAAGGACGCATTTGGGTAGAAAGTTCAGGAAAACCAGGAGAAGGCAGTCTTTTCTCCTTCACCCTTCCTGTTTATAAAGAGATAGAGTGAGGCTTTTATGGCAAAAATAGTTATCGCAGAAGATGAACGCGATATTCGAGACTTAGTAGCTTTTACGCTGCGTTTTGCAGGTCACGAAGTTACAGCAGGAGCCAACGGAGAAGAAGCCGTTGAACTGGCAAAAAAGGAAAACCCAGACCTTATCTTGCTAGATGTACGTATGCCAAGAATGACAGGCTACGACGCTTGCAGAGAGATTAAAAAGATACCTGCACTAGTAGATACCCCTGTAGTTTTTCTTTCAGCAAAAGGACAAGAAGCAGAAATAGAAACAGGTATGGATGTAGGTGCAGAAGAATATCTTCTAAAACCCTTTGCCCCCGACCAGCTAACCTCGCGTGTGAGCGAGATATTAGCCAAATACGGCAAGTAAAAAGGAAAATAAACGAGAATGAGCGTAGTATTACTAAATGACGCGATAGTGCATTACGAAGTGCTTGGGCGGGGACGCCCGGTCATCTTCCTGCACGGTTGGGTCGGCTCATGGAGATACTGGATATCCTCCATGCAAGTCGCCTCGACCTCTTTTCGCGCCTACGCTCTCGACCTTTGGGGTTTTGGCGGCTCAGCACAAGAAAAAAATAGATACACATTAGACGGACAAACAAAATTACTCGATGCATTCCTCGATGAAATGGGAATCGGGAAAATAGCCCTCGTTGGGCATGGGTGGGGGGCTTCGGTCGCACTTAATTTTGCAATAAAAGATCCATCAAAAGTAGACCGCGTCATGGTAACAAATTGTCCGATCGAACCAGAAAAACTTGATGCTCGCTTATATACAGACTCAACAGAAAAACTGGCAACTCGCTTTTCTGCCAACATCCCCGATGCGCAAACAGCACTCACAGACGCAAAAAAAACTGATCAAGACGCAGTACTAGCATCCCGTAGCAATACAAATACCAGCGAACTTTTCGACAAAGTAAACCGTCAGCATACCCCATGCCTTCTTGTCAGCGGCGGCAAAGACGACCTTGTCGGGCAGCCCAGTCCACTAAAATTAGGCCTTTCCGATTTTGGTCAACACATTCGCTTTGAAAACGCCGGATACTTCCCCATGCTGGATTCCACAGCAACTTTCAATCGCTTGCTAACAGATTTCCTCGCCCTCGACTCTGGACTCAGCATCAAAGAATTAGGTCTAAAAGAAGAATGGCGGCGACGAGTACGCTAAAACAACACAAGGGGGATGGAAAAAACGCCCCTGATTTTAGCTTGCGTTCGTTAAAAAACATCCTTCTGCAAAGAAAAAAATCCCTTTAATTAACCCCTAAAACGATGATAGCACTCCTTACTTTACATCTCCACATCCCCGGCTGTAAATCGCTCAAAGAAAAACGCAGCCGACTCAAACCCCTCCTCACACGCCTGCACAAAGAATTCAACATCTCCGTCGCAGAATTAGATTTAAACGACGTTTGGCAAAGTACCATCATCGGTTGTGCTGTTGTCAGCAACAACAAGGCCCAAGCCCAACGCACGCTGCAAATAGTCTCTGCATGGGTGGAAAAAAATTGGTATGATATGACGATTGTAGATGAGAAAATAGAATTGATTTGATAATCTTTTCTCCCCTAAATTCCGTAATTAGAATTTGGGGGAGATACTCTGAAGAGTACTTTGTCCAAAGGACAGAGGGGCGTTTTCTTCGGAAAAACCTAATGAAGGAGAAAAAATGGATCTAGGATTAAAAGGAAAACGCGCCCTCGTCACCGGCGCATCACGCGGACTTGGTTATGCCGTAGCCAATACCCTCGCTGCAGAAGGATGTCGCGTAGCCATAAATAGCCGTAATGCAGAAAAACTTTCGGCAGCCGCAAAAGAAATTGCAGATGCGCAAGACGTGCCTGTATTTGCTCTTCCTGCCGATATGAGTGATGTCTCTGCACCAGAGAAAATCATCAAACAGGCTGTAGACGCCCTCGGTGGATTGGATTTACTCGTCACCAATGCTGGCGGCCCTCCCCCGGCGCATTTGAATCTTTTAGTGAAGAAGATTGGACAAAGGGGATTGATCTTTCTCTCATGAGCCACGTTCGTTTGATAAAGGCGGCTTTGCCTCATCTTCGAAAATCGGACTCTGCGAGCGTGCTAACAATTACCTCTGTTTCGGTGAAGCAACCAATTCCAAATTTGGTCTTATCAAATAGCATCCGCGCAGCAACGGTCGGGTTGACGAAAACGCTGGCGCTTGAGTTGGGTGAAGATGGAATCCGATTCAACTCTATTTTGCCGGGGTGGACAAAAACAGAACGGGTTGACGAGCTGATGGGGGCACGTGCGCAAGCCAATGGCACGAGCGTAGAAGAAGAGATCGCTAACCAGATGAAAAATTGTCCTCTAGGACGCATCGCTGAACCACAAGAGTTTGCCGATCCCGCTGTTTTCCTGCTTTCGCCAGCTGCCTCCTATATCACAGGCGTAATGCTGACTGTCGATGGCGGGATGTATAAGGGGACATTGTAGGTTTAGGTTAGGAAGTAACAAACTCTATTTAATAGAATATTTGGAAGAGGTTAAAATGGATCAAGCTACAATCAGCATTATTTCAACAGTACTTGGAGTAGTAAGTTTGTTTGTGGTTATTACGGGGTATAACATTCCTGAAACTCGAAGAAATTTCTTTGGAAAGAATAATTTGTTTGCAGAAAAAGCAAATATTATCGAAAACACTATGACCGCAATTTTCTCAAGTGTTGCGGGACTAAGCTTTTTCTGCCTTGTTATAAATGATATATATGGAGAGATAATTCCTGAAAGACTGCATAGCATTGGATACTATTGGCTTGTTTTTTTAGGAGCTGGAGTTATTGCTCTTTTTGTAACCGCACTTTTAACCTTTCTGGGGGATAAAATAGCAAGAAAAAAGTGGTTAGTAATTGGAGTAGAAGGATATGGTAAAGAAGGTTCGGTATATACAGCTCTTCAAAAGATAGAATTAGGCAAGAATTCAAAAAGAGCAAAAGAATTTTTAGAAACACTCGAGAAATACTTTGAATTAAGTCCTGAGAAAGATGTTTCACTTCAAGAAAGGTTTGATACCATTAAACCTTTCTTTGAAATTTAGAGAAAACCTGGAGCATTTAAACCTTCCAATCTGAAACTCGAATAAGGTACAATCTGCACTCAAATCTATTTTAGGAGACAAAAAATGAAAACCTGCTTTAACTGTAATTCAACAGAAAACGATATTCCTCTTATTGAACTTACTTATCAAGAAAAGAAAATTTTTATCTGCCCAGGCTGCGTTCCAAAACTTATTCATAATCCTGGCACGCTTGTTGGCACTTTGCCAGGCGCAGAAAACCTAAAACCGGCGGACGAGGTCTAAAAACGGTTTAAAGTTAAAAGTTTATAGGTTCTAAACCTAAAACTTTCAACTACCTCCCATGAAAAAACTTTCCTTTCTGACCCGCACATCCTTCCTGATTGGCGGACTTTTCGCGCTTGATAAAGGGCTTGCTTTTTTGCGCTCTATCATCATTGCGCGCCAATTCGACCTGAGCTTCGAGTTGGATGCTTTTAATGTTGCTAACAACCTGCCCGATCTGCTTTTTGCACTTATTTCTGGCGGGGCGATGTCGATGGCGCTCATTCCCGTTTTGAGTGAATATTTGGCAACGCGCGGCAGACCAGAAGCATGGAAACTTTTCTCACGCATCGCGAATTTAGCTTTTCTGATCACAGCAGTATCTTCTGTTTTCATTGCCATTTTTGCCGAGCAAATTGTGCGGGCAGAGATCGGGATTGCGCCCGGCTTTGGTGCAGAACAGCAAGAAACCATTATTTCGCTGATGCGCCTGAACTTAATCGCCACGACCATTTTTTCGGTCAGCGGTTTGGTGATGGGCGCTTTACAGGCAAATCAGCACTTCCTTTTGCCCGCTATGGCGCCCATGCTCTACAATATCGGGCAAATTTTTGGCGCGCTGGTTTTCTCACCTTCCGAGCCTTATACTTTTCTCGGCATTACCTTCCCCGCTTTTGGTTTGGGTGTTTACGGGCTGGTTTACGGTGTAATTCTTGGCGCAATTTTGCATCTTGGCATCCAGATTCCGGGGCTGATCAAATATAAATTCCGCTGGACACCCTCGCTCACGCTCAAAGACGAAGGCGTTATCAAAGCACTCAAAATTATGGGACCGCGCATTATCACCATGCTTGGCATTCAATTTGTTTTCCTCGCGCGTGATAATCTTGCTTCACGCCTCGACGAAATTGGCGCAGTGACTGCCCTTACTTACGGCTGGATGATTATGCAAGTCCCCGCAACTTTGTTGGGGACAGCTATTGCGACGGCTATTTTGCCAACTATATCGGAATATGCGGCAACGGATAATTGGACAAAATTCCGCGAAACGATAGAAAAAGCGATTCGTGTGATGATTGCGCTGACGCTCCCCGCCGCTGCGATCTTGTCCGCTGGCTTGCTTCCGTTGGTACGCTTGGTCTTCGGCTTCGACGTGGATGGCACTAATCTTCTCACCTGGACAGCGCGCGCCTTTTTACTCACTTTGGCTGGCTACGCTATTCAAGAAACTTTGTCCCGAGCCTTTTATGCACGCAAAGAAGCGCTTATTCCTTTGTGGACAATTTTCTTACGCTTTGGGCTATATCTTTTAGCGGGAATCGTTGTCTTAAATTATTTCCCCGAATGGAGTGCAGCTGGTCTCGCGCTAGCAGAATTAGCGGTAACTGTTGAAGCCGCAGTAATGCTAATGATAATGAACGCACGTTTACCCACGGGCGTTAGGGCACTTCCATCCCTATTAGGGGGTTTAACAGCAGCCCTGCTTGGGGGCGTATCCGCTTATGCTATCGCTCTATATTTACCTGGCGGCGCGGTGATTACAGCCATTATCGGGATGCTGGTGGGCGTAGGGATTGCCTTACCGATCATCTGGAAAGAAGTGCGATTGTTATTTAACCTTTAATTGATGATTTTGCGAGGAGGATGCACCTCCGACGAAGCAATCTCAATTTTAAGAGACCGCGTCGTCACAAAAGCATGTTCCTCGCCGAATCATACATCTTTTCTTTAATCTCTAAACGAGTATAATAGCGCCTATGTCTGATACAACTGATACTACACAACCCATGAAAGCGCAGAAAAAAACGCGCAGAAAACGATTTTGGATCACTCTTTTAGGCTTTCTAATTATCATTGCCTTAGGGGTTTTTGGCGGATATAACTCTGGGATCAAGATTCGCACCGATGCAGAAGCAACGCAAATTTCGGGTTCTCTTGGCGTAGAATTTGAACGAGGCGCCATTGCCTTGGCAGAGGGGCGTTATGATCATGCTCGCCAACATTTTGAATATATCGTACAGCACGACGCAACTTATCCCGGTGCCGCTGAGGGGATGGCAGAAGCGATTTTAGGGATGAGTTTTACCGCGACCCCTGTGCCCACATTAACGCCCACATTAACGCCCACCCCCGATATGCGCGGCGTGGAAGCGATCTTTGCGAATGCTGAGCAGTTGATCAATGCGGGTGATTGGGTAAATGCTCTCGCGGCCTTGGATCAACTTCGTAAGGAAGACCCTAATTATCGGACAGCCGAAGTAGACGGGATGTATTATTTCTCTTTGCGCCAAAATGGCTACGATAAGATCACTCAAGTAGGTGATCTCGAAGGTGGAATTTATTATTTAACGCTGGCAGAACGTTTTGGACCTTTGGATAATGTAGCAGAGAATATGCGCGGGAATGCTCGCTTGTATATTACAGCGGCAACCTTCTGGGAGATCAACTGGGAACAAGCAGTGAACTATTTTGGTCAGTTGGCTTCTTTTGCTCCGAATATTTGGGATGGTGCGTCAAATCAGACTGCCGGACAACGTCATTATTATGCCCTGATGCGCTACGGTGACCAACTATATAACCAAAATAATGATGCTTGCAATGCGTATAACCAATATGTAGCGGCCCAAGCCTACGGTGCATTGGATGAAGTGGCAGCGAAAAACGCAAATCAAAGCTATCAGATTTGCTATCCACCAACATCAACGCCAGAGCCAACGGCTATTATCGTTGTAGAGACACCAACCGAAACGCCTGTTACCCCCTAATGGATACAATGCCAACTTGGGCATTAGCCCTGATCTATTGGATACATATGCTCGCTACCGTGCTTTGGCTCGGTAGTCTTGCTGCTTTAAGCTTGCTGATTTTGCCCGCTCTACGCAAAGTAGACACAAAATCGCAGGGAATATTGCTCGAAACGATTCAAAAACGACTTGATCCGCTGGGATGGTTTAGCTTTGCGCTCCTGCTCGCAACCGGGATGTTCCAAATGAGCGCGAATCCCAACTACGAAGGTTTTCTTGCCATTAGCGGACAATGGGCATCGTCTATTCTGATTAAACACGTCTTCTTTTTGGCGATGATCATTATCAGCGCAGCGCAAACCTGGTGGTTACTGCCATCCATGCGACGCGCCATGCTCCGCCAACACAAAAGTGGGGATATGGCAGAAGTGGAAGCCTTGCGTAAGCGCGAAGTTCTTCTGCTCAATTTGAATTTGATTTTGGCAATTCTGGTTTTGGGTATGACGGCGCTAGCGAGGGCGGCGTAAATCTCCTCTAATAGTCATAGAAACTAAGAGACCGAGTATTTTTTGAATACTCGGTCTCTTTTTATGCAGACTACAAAAGTCTCTAGTCTATTCTATTTACGCCCCAACTTCTTTCAGGGCTTTCAGCGCGGCATCGTGCATAAATTTGTTCATTATTTGCGCGTAACGGGCATTCTTTATGTTTTTTTAATAATTTTCATAAACTTTTCTACCACATTCGGATCTAGGTGTGTTCCAGATATCTCCTGAATATATGCAAGTACCTTCTCTTCTGGCCAGGCTTCACGATATGGACGATCAGAGTTGAGAGCATCCCAAATATCTACCACAGCAAAAATACGTGCGCCAAGGGGGATTTTTTCTCCTTTTAGGCCATGGGGATAGCCAGACCCATCCCATTTTTCATGATGGTAGTATGGAATATCCAATGCTGGACGCAAGAAGGATATAGACGAGATCATTTCATAAACGTATTCAGGGTGTTTGGACATGATAGCCCATTCTTCTTTGCTGAGTTTGTCCGGTTTTAACAAAATACTATCGGGGATACCTATTTTCCCAATGTCATGGAGTAATGCGCCGCGCCGAAGATGAACGAGATTTTCGGCGCTGACGCCTATAGCACGAGCTAACCGTATTGTCATATTTACTACGCGCTGGCTATGCCCCTTAGTTTCCATGTCTTTAAGTTCTAATGCGTGTGCCCATCCTACCAGAGTGTGGTCATAGGCCAAAGTTATTTCAGTGTTTGCGCGCTGCAGAGATTGAATCAGGTCTCGTAGCTGGGCTGTCATGCTATTAAACGCAGCCGCCAAACGACTGACCTCGGCCGTACCTCCAAGGGGAGCTTCCAACTCCAATTGGCCAGCGGCAATATGAGTTGCTGTTTCAGTTAAGTTGAGAACGGGTGTAGCCAAACGTCGAGAGAGATGAAGGCCAATTACGCCTGCCAAGATGGCTACAACAAGCGTGCTTCCTGCTAACAGGATTATACTTATAATAACGGGTTGATATGCTTCGCTCACCGGTATTTCGACAAACATCGCCCAGTTGGGTGTTCCCAGTGGAACATACATCCCTAGAGTAGATATTCCGTTAATACCTGTTGATATAGAAGCCTCATGTCGCTCAACTAATTCTTGGTTGCCGATAAATTCGGCTACTTTATCTAAATAACTCAGATTTTTACTCTGCAAGAGTCATTCCGTATCGCTAAGGGCAATCAATTTGCCTTGGCGGTCCACTAAGTAAGCCAATCCTTTATCTCCGATTTGTAAGGAGGTTACCAGTTCACTCACAAAGGTTAGATTGACTTCAGCGACTAAGGTGCCTTCAAACTCATCCACGATATTTTTTACGGGAACAGCCACTGTTAGAAGCGGCTTGTTGGTAAGTTCGTCAATGTGAAATGAGCCGATGTATCTTTGATTTTGGCTAACTCGCTCAAATAAATCTGTATCAGCTCGACTGACCAGGTCGGTTGAAGCAAATACCTTGTGACGCGATAGTTTCACTAATTCATGCCCTCGGCTGTTCAATAAAACAACTTCTTGAAAGGCATCTTCAAGGTCTAAGAGACTATGCAACAGCAGTTGTCGCTCGGCAGTTGTAGAGGTAAAAGGGCGACCAATCTGAGCAGCCGTTTCCAAGGTGCCAAAAATTTGCTCGATAACGCTTGAAACCTGCTCTGCGGCACCCAAGGCAGTAACTTGCAGTTGACTAGAAGCGACCTCTTGTTGTGCTTGAAAGTTAAGTGCTATCTGGAAACTACTGGCTACCACTAAAGACAAGACACTCAAAACTACAAAAGCCGTAGCCAATGTTGCCGCCAGACTTGCAGAACGCTTTGATTTTTTTTCTTGGAATTCTCTCAACATCATTGTGCCTTATTAAGTCACCAACTTGCTACGGTTGGGTTAGCTCCAGATTATGGATGATAATGTGGGCGCTTTGCCACCAGGTTGGATGGTGAATATAGTTATTGTCGGCAGTTGGCCAACCCGTCCAGTAGGTGGTGTTAAAAGGCATAATCTTCCTGGCCTGAGTAAGAGGAATAATTGGAAGCTCATCCAGCCAGATTTCCATAGCCTCAACGAACAATTCATCAACCTTGGGATCACCAACCGGCAGCGAGTGAATCTCGTCTACCAGGGCGCTGTAACGCTCAGCGGTTTCCCCCGACCAGCGCCACGCATTTTGGTTCTCTCCAGTTCGCTCACCAACAGGCTTGAGCCAGCGCGTGTTGAACGTGTTCATAGACCCCCACGGTTCGTTAACCGAACCACATGATTGCCAGCCAATTCGGGTTTCAAAATTACCCAGCTCAAAGTTGTTGTACCAGGTAGTGGCGTCTTCATTGCGCGTGGTGGCGTTGATGCCGGCCTGTTGCAGTTGCTCAACAATGACCTGGGCAATGCGCTGCTTCTCAATAAAACCAGCGTGAGTGGTAAGGTCAATGGACAGCTCTTGCCCATCCTTTTCATAATAGCCGTTACCATTAAGCGTATATCCCTTAGTCTCGATAATTCCCCTGGCTTTTTCGGGGCTGTGCTTCAGAAGGGGATACTTTTCGTAAAGTCCAGCCTCTTCCAACAAATCCACGTAACTGTTTAGAGGTGGATAGGCGGGAAAGAAGTGGCGGGATGCAATTGTGGTGCCATTATATGCAAATGCCACAATCTCATCCCGATCAATGATGTAGTTTAGTGCCCAGCGCATCTCTTTGTCGTCCCAGGGAGTCATGGTGTGGTTTAGTTCAAAGTTACGAGCGCAGGGGTCAGGCACCCAGGCATAAGGCAAATCTTCAAAATGGGTGATAATGTGAGGGTTGAGTGCTCGCAATTCCAACAAATTACCCAGAGAAATATCTAACAGACTATCCAGCTCGTTGTTCACCATAGCGGACATTCTTTCTTCTTCCGAGCCGTACCAGGTCCAGATTATTCTCTTCGGTTTTGGAAGTTCTCTCCAGTCAATCTGTGCCCCCCACCAATTATCGTCACGCACATAAACAAACTCCGTTTCACTAACACTTTCTATCTTATAAGGGCCTGTAAATACCGGCCAACCCTTTTCAGGATCATAGTTCTTGAAGGATAATGGGTCTTGATCCTGCCAGATATGCTCCGGCACGATGTTCGGGTTCGTCCATATTTGTACTGAAAAGAAATCTAATTGAAAACGAGTGTTGGGTTGAAGCATGGTAAATTGGACAGTTAAATCATCGAGCTTTTCAACGCTTTCTACCCAGTTTTTCATATCATCCGAGTAAATATAGGCATAATTTGGAATCTTTTCCAGCAGCATTTTAATGGAAAAGACAACGTCATCGGCGTTAAAATCTTCGCCGTCACTCCACTTGACTCCCTGGCGCAGCTTGAGCGTCCAGACATCGAAGGACTCGTTTGGGGTCATGCTTTGACCCAGCCAGGGTTCAATTTCGCCAGTTTCGTAGTTGAGAATGAAAAGCGGTTCCATCAAAGCCTGATGAAACCCGTGAACCAAACGGCGGCCGGGCATAAAGGGATTCCAAAGTTCAGGATCAGTGACCGGGCCGCCATCCAGATCAAAGATAACGGTGTTGCGCCGCTCGGTATCCGCTTTTCCTTCAACCTCAATGGCTTCTTGCTTTTCCGCTTCTATGGTGACAGCTGGCTAAACGTTTCCTCACTACAAGCTGAGAGAATTGTAAGTATTGCCGATATAATTACCCCAAAAAATCTAAGTTTATTTCTTATTTGAATAGCAGCTCGTGACTTCATTTTGGCAATCCTTTTATGAGTCCACACGTTAAGGTCGTTTTTTCTTTCTGGAGGAAAGCGCTTTTAATATGCTACAAATTTATGATAGCATGAATATAATATAAAGATAGTGTTTTCAAACAAAAAGACCGAGAATTTCACTCGGTCTTTTGACTTTTAAGACTAATGTCTCTATGCCCCAACATCCTTCAGGGCTTTTAGTGCGGCTTCGTGCAACAATCCGTTTGTTGCCAGCACACCGCGATTATTGATCAATTTTCGCCCAACTGAAAAATCAAGTGGCTTACCGCTCAAGTCACTAATGCGTCCGCCCGCTTCTTCGAGCACAATCGCGCCAGCGGCTTGATCCCAAATTTTCTCTTGATAATTCGGCATTTTTGGCGAAAGTAGGCGCAAAATGATCTCGCCTGCACCGACTGCTAAAACAGCATATTTTGCTTGGCTATCCATCCGCACGGGTTCAGCTTTTGTGCCTAATGCGGATGAAATCTCGTCGATTTTACTTACATCCGTATGACCGGATTCAAAAGAGCGCATCAGCCGAGCTTCTGCCGGATTCGCTCGTGGGGAAGCTTGCACCCCTTTCCAATCTTTTTCTTCACCCTCAGCCATATCCGTTAACCACGTCCCCTCGCCACGGATTGCGATCATCAGCGTCCCTGCACCACCCGGCTCAGAAATATAGCCATCTGTCAAATTGGGGCAACCCAGCACGCCAATTTTCACTTCGCCATCTTCAACAAGAGCAAGTGCAACGGCGTATTGATCACCGCGAATGAAGCCTTTTGTCCCGTCAATGGGATCGACTGTCCAGAAGCGATTAGCGGCATCCGCTGCGCCACGGTCGATCCATTCACAAACGGTATCAGGATCACTTTCAGGAACGAAGCGGGAAACGTATCCTGTAACTTGCTCAAGCAAATGTTCTGCACCTTCTTCTTTGAGCGCATCTGATGCTTCTTCCCCCACTAAAACTGTATCCGGAAAACGCTCCATCAGCATACGGGAGACAAGGGCTTGAGATGCGAAATCTGCAACGGTGACGGGAGACTTGTCGCCTTTGGTGAGAGCGTTATCTGCGGTTTCAGTTTGGACAGTTTTGACAAGCTTTGCCGCCTGACGAACAGCGTCGAGAGCGAATTTTACTTCGGGGTTATTGATGTTAAACATGTTCTTTTCCTTTGTTTAATTGTAGGGGCGGGTCTCAGACCCGCCCTACGCAATATTTATGCTAAAACACCGGTCAGATCATAGGCCATTGCGCCTGTGATGCGGACGGGGACGATCTCGCCGATTTCGGCTGTTCCTTCGATGAAGATCATGCCATCAATTTCGGGGGCATCGCGATAAGAGCGCCCGATGGAGATACTTTGCTCTTCGTCGTAGCCTTCGATGAGTACATTGAGGGTTTTGCCAACGAAGGATTGATTAATTTGGAGCGAAATATTTTGCTGAATCTCCATTAGGCGTTCCCAACGCTCGTCTTTCACTTCTGTTGAGATGGGATCGCCGAGCGGCTCGCTGGTGGTGCCAGGCTCAAAGGAGAAAGTAAATGCGCCCACTCTATCGAAACGAGTCTTTTCGATGAAATCGAGCAATGCCTGAAATTCTTCTTCGGTTTCGCCAGGGTAGCCAACAATAAAAGTTGTACGGATGGTCAGATTTTCGATGCGCTCGCGCATTTTGGCTATGGTTTTATGCACCCAATCCATATTGGCGGGGCGTTTCATGCGTAAGAGGGTTTCGCGGCTGGCGTGTTGGAGGGGAATATCGAGATAGGGCAAAATTTGCGGACGTTCTGCCATCACGTCAATTAAACGGTCGGTGACATAGCCGGGATAAGCGTACATTACGCGAATCCAGTCTAAATCCGGAGCGGCATCGGTTAGTTCTTCGAGCAAAATTGCCAGCCCATCTTTCATCCCGAGATCGTGACCATAATCCGTCGTATCTTGGGCGATGAGAATCAGCTCTCGTACGCCATTTTCGGCCAAGATTTGTGCTTCTTCGATAATATCTTCGAGCGGACGACTAACAGCCGTGCCTTTAATGAGCGGAATCGAGCAAAAAGCGCAGGGGCGGCGACAGCCATCGGCAATTTTGAGATAGGCGCTGGAACCAAAAACATTTGCACGCAAAACATCGCCTTCGTCTTTGCCAACGGTTTTGGCATTTTCAGGTAAATGATAGAGAATTTCAGGGCGATAATTATTGCGCATTTTGCGTAATTTTTTAACGACTCTAACAATATCCATCCAGCGGCGGGTACCGAGCATCCCGTCAATGGCGGGGACTTTTTCTGCTACATATTGGCTAAAGCGTTGAGACAAACACCCTGCTGCGATGAGCAATTGCCCTTCAACCTTTTCTTCGGCAAGATCGTTTAGCACCTGAATCGATTCATCGCGAGAAGGGCCGATAAATCCGCAAGTATTGACGATGAGTACATCTGCCAGAGCGGGGTCTTCGGATGCGCTGTAGCCATCGCTTAATAAAAGTTGTGCCATCGAATCTGAGTCGACAGTGTTCTTTGCACAACCTAATGAGACTAAGTGAAATGTGTTTTCTTTCATATTTTTTAACCAGAGATAAAAATAACTAATAGACAAAATCTTTATAAATCAAACAATCGGATGTCTTTGCGAACCCCGATGTTTTTCGGGGTGAAGCAATCTCCTTCTTTTTATGGGAGATTGCCACGTCGCACGAGTACCCTTCAGGGTGAAAGCGCGCTCCTCGCAGAGACATCTTTAGGAACTTAGAGTTATTGAACAGCTTCCGTGATAACAGCCGTCGGCGTTTGCGTCGGCGTGGAAGTCAAAGTTGGGGTAGCTGTTGCTGTTGCAAGGCTTGTAGGCGTTACAGTTGGGGTCAAAATACCGCGCGCGCCATAAAGGCGTTGCACAACTTCGCCAAATCCGCCCATTAACCCTAAATCTTGTTGATTATAGGCAATTCTTACGCCTGCGCCATTTGCGGTTAGCACTTCTACGCTTTCATTGCCTTCGTAAACAAAAGTAGCATTTGGTTTTGAGCGTCCTTCAAAAACGACTTCGCCGTCTACGCTCACGCGTAGCCAGGCGCGCTCCATCATCGTGACCAAAATCTCTACGCCCAAAATTTCGCCTTCGGGCAAGACCTCTTCTATGGGCACTTCTGTGCCTCCATCAATTTCTGGGGCGGCGGTATTAACGACAATGGTTGGGGTAGGTGTTTCTGTAAAAAGTGCCGTTGGCGTTACCATCAGCACTTCGGCAATAGAAGGTGCGGTTGCTTCTATTTCTGCATCTATGCGAGAATTTGCGATCCTGCCCAATCCCCAAACGGTAAAAGCAACCAGTAATGCAACCATGCCTACGCCAAAGATCATGTCTGGGGCAACAAAAGAGCCAAAGGAAAAACGCCGTCGTTTTTTCTGTGTTCCCTCAAGATGTGCGCGAGTTTCAATATGTCGTTCGAGACGTTGAGCTTGTAAGCCCTCTGCAAAATGGATCAGCAACTTGTCGCTGTCTAAATCTAAAAAGTCGGCATAATTACTCAGCATACCGCGTGTCTGAACGGGCGAAGGCAGAGCTTCAAAATCTCCCGATTCGAGAGCCGTTAGATAATGCGGGCGCAAATGGATGTGGCCTTCGATCTCTGTATAGGTGAGAGAAAGCATCTCGCGCCGTTCGCGCAAAGCTGTACCAATGGATTTGAAAATAACCTGGGATTCTTCTTCTTTTTCGGACATTTTCGTCTGGAGCCTTTCCTCCACATCGACAGCTTTTTCGGGGCGGACTGGTTTTGGGCTTGCCTCCGCTATGGGGAGCGATTCTACCTCTTGAACGGGATCAGGCTCAGGACTTTCGAGCGTTTCGGCAAGACGATTTTGAAATCGGTCCCAAAGTGTTTCGGATGCTGATTCTTCGGGGGTGGGTATCGCGTTTGTTTCTTTATCTGCCGCTTTATTTTCTTCAACTTTTTGGAAGGCTTCGGTGCTTTCCTCTTTTTCTGCGCTGCGCATCTCTTCAAGAATTTTGTCGATGTCGAGATTGAGATATTGGGCATAGCTGCGCAAAAAACCGCGTCCCTGAACGGGCGAGGGCATAATAGAAAAATCATCAGCTTCGAGGGCTTTGAGATATTTAATACGAATATGCGTATTCTCAAAGACATCTTCGAGGCTTAAATTATGATCTATGCGAGCGGCTTTTAGTTGCTGACCAATGGTTGGTGGCATGGCTTTTAAGGAAAATCACCGATTCCCCGCATGATTAGGAGAACCGGTGATATTTTCTAATTCGGATTGCAGTTTGTGAAGAAAAAAAGATGCAATTTTCAGAAAGAATTAGTATTCTGAGTAGTCACCACCGTATTCTTCGTCTTCTTTCGCTTCTCTGATAATGGCTGCTTTTTCAGCTTCGAGAGCGTCGGCTTCTGCTTGTTTGGCTGCTTCAGCAGCAGCTTCTTCTGCTTCTAGGGCTTCTTTGCTTCCAGGAAGGGCTTCGCCTTCGCGGTAAACGACAACTTTGAATTCAGGAACGAGATCCATCGTGAGGCGGGCAGCAACGGTGTGCTCACCCAAAGTGCGGATGGGTTGTACTTCGAGTTGTTGTTTTTTGATATTGAAGCCGGTTTCTTTGGCTACAGCATCGGCAACTTGTTGGTTGGTGATGGAGCCGTAAAGTTTATCGGTTTCGCCGGCTTTTGCAGGGAAAACGAGATTTAAGGCTTCGATCTGAGCGGCTAAACCGCTTAGTTCTTCGTTAAGCGCAGTGCGTTGTTCTGCAGCTTTTACACGGATGCGATCTGCTTGTTTGAGAGCACCAGGTGTGGCAAGAACGGCCAAACCTTGTGGCATAAGGAAGTTACGGCCAAAGCCATCGGCGACTTTTTTGATGTCGCCAGCGCGGCCAAGTTTGAATACATCTTTGAGCAATAGTACTTTCATTTTTCTTTTCTCTAGCCCTTTTGGTTAATAGATTTTGGAAGCGAAGGGTACGACGCTCCGACGCGCTAGTATACCAGAGGGGTGAGAGAGCGTCAATTTATTTACAGGTGTTTTTTTGAGTTTTTGTGCAAATAAAACTTGCCAAGCCCATGGAGGCAGAGTAAGATATGCCTATGAAGTTTTTGAAGAACTATCTCAGAGAAATTATTGTCATTGTCGCTGTTATTTTGCTGATCTTTGTGATGATGGACTATAACGCCCGTCTTGATAAGTTGAATCAGCTTAACGAGAAAGTCGCTTATGTTCGCGCAGAAGCGACAGCGGTCTTTGAGACGCAAGTTGCGCTGCAAACTGAGATAGCCAATGCGACTTCGGAGCCTGTAACAGAAGGCGAAGCCAGAAATAATGGCGAGATTCAACCCGGTGACCAACGTTTTGTCCCCATCCCGGCTGATGGGGCGCCTTTATTAGATGGTACTCTGCCTCAGGCGCCAACACCGCGTCTGATGAAATGGGAAGTCTGGGCGGCATTATTTTTTGGAGAATAGATTTTTTTCAAAAAGAAGCGCCTGCTGATTGAGTAGCCGATGTTTTTCGGTGTATCGAAACCAACTTTTAGAATCAAAAAACCTGTCTGAAAAGACAGGTTTTTTCTATGGTGGCGAGAGAGGGACTTGAACCCTCGACCTAAGGCTTATGAGTCCTCCGCTCTGCCAACTGAGCTACCTCGCCATAGCCAAAAGATATTACTATGCTCTCTTTTTTTTGTCAATATTTTTGGTGGGTTGCGCAGGTGAAGGGTGAGTAATCCGAGCATACGATTACCATATAAAAATATAATTAATAAGCAAGAAAAATGCTGCACCCTAGCCCAAAGTTATTAGTAAAATTCCATTGAGATAGACAAAGAAACCGTAATATCTTTGTCCAAACTTTCCGATACCTTCCTTTTTTCTCAACATCAAATAGCCTGTGTAGCCAAGTAACATAAGAAATAGTGTAAAACTGAAAACTAAGAATAAACCAGGTTCTTTACCGTAGTTTAATAATCTAGGAAAGAGGAAATTGATAACTGAGAATACTATAAACCATAATAATCCTAGCATCATAGGACGATTTGTTGGATGTGTGAAATAAGTCCAGTCGTTTCCTTTGGAAAAATCTATATTGGCAAAATTTTTTCTTGCCTCTGGAAAAAATATAAATATCAAAACAAAAGTAGCAAAAATTCCTAAAGAAATCCCTAAGACTATGTCGTTGTTGAATAATGGAGAAATATACCTCCACCCAACTAAAACCCCTAAAGCCAAGAGTATGTTCATCCCCCATTGAGCTTTATTTGAATTTTTCTTCTCATCCTTCATAAAGAAATCCCTTTACTTCAATCTTATTTTGCAAAGATTAGTGTAAATTTGCAGTTTGTCTTTTTTCTCTTCTCTTTCACAATTTACGAATCCCGATAAACGATTTACAATCCTATTAATGAATACAGAAACCGCTTATAACAATGCCCTCGACTATCTCTACTCCTTCGTAGATTATAGCCTGAAACATGCCTCCGAGCTGGCTAAAGCCGAATTCAATCTTGATCGAATGCGCGACCTTATGCGTCTACTCGGTGACCCGCAAAATGATTATCCCATTATCCATATTGCAGGCTCAAAGGGCAAAGGTTCCACCGCCGCATTTACTGCCAGCGCGCTGCGTGCCGCCAACTATAAAGTTGGGCTTTATACCTCGCCCCATTTGCAGGAGTTCACCGAGCGGATGCAAATTAATGGCCTTCCCATCCCAAAAGATGAATTCGCCACCCTCGTCGAAGAGATCAAACCCGCTGTCGCGCAGGTTCCCTATATCACCACTTTCGAGTTAACTACGGCGATCGCTTTTCTTTATTTTTCACGGCAAAATATCACAGCCGCCGTCATCGAAGTTGGTCTGGGCGGACGTTTGGATTCGACCAATATCGTTACGCCTTTGGTCTCTGTGATCACATCACTTTCATTGGAACACACCGCAGTGCTTGGGAATACGCTGACAGAGATTGCCCGCGAAAAAGCAGGGATCGTGAAACCCGGGCATCCCATTGTCGCTTCGCACCAGAAAGCGGAAGCTGTTTCCGTTTTAGATCTGGCTGCCGAAGAGCACGATGTCCCGTTAACCCTCGTTGGACGAGATATTTTCTACAAAATAAAGAAGAAAACCATAGACGGTCAAATGCTCGAAGTCTGGATGCGCAACGGCGCAAAAATGAAACTCAGCATCCCGCTTTTGGGCGACCATCAAGCCGAAAATGCCGTTACCGCTTATGCCGCATTGCTCGTCGCTCGGCAGGAAGGTTTACTCATCAACGCTGCCCAGATCAAACAGGGATTTGCGGATGCAGAATGGCCTGGACGCTTTGAACTTTGGCGTGAAAAACCGCCTATTGTGTTAGACTCTGCTCATAATCCAGATTCTTTCTCCAAGCTCGATAAAACGCTCGAAGATCACTTCTCTGAAATGCCCGTGGTACTTATTTTGGGCGTTTCCGAAGATAAAAATGTCGCAGAAATGCTGCGTGAGTTGGCTCCTCGGTTGGAAAGAGTTATTTTGACGAAGGCCGAGCATCCGCGTGCGGTTGGGGCAGAAGAATTGTTGACTTTTGCCGAGCAAGTTGGGGTTAAGGGCGAGGCGATCGAACCTGTCGAAGCGGCTGTTGAACGGGCGTTGGAAATTGTAGATGAGAAGAATATCCTGCTCCTGTCTGCAGGGTCTATTTTTGTGACCGCTGCTGTTCGGGCGGTTTTAGGTAATAAATAGTGTAAGGGCGACCCTTTGTGCTTAATATAAGCATGTTCTTCATAATAAAATTTGGTGTTGAAGAAATAAGCTCTAATAATCCAAGCGGGTCGCCCCTACTGAATAAGGACATAAATGAATCAAAACGATTGGGATTTTGAAGAAGACGAAAACTTTGGTGTTGCGCTTTCACAGCGAACTGAAGAACTTTATCGTGTGCCGAATAGAGAAGTGGATGGTGACGGACTGATAGAAGCTTGGGCTGTGCCTTTGCGCGATTTGGTCATTTTCCCGAAGATGGTTTCGCCGATCTTTGTTGGGCGTGAGACATCTTTGCTGGCTATTCAGGAAGCGCAAGATAATAACCAGACCGTGATCGGCCTGACACAGCGTGATGCTGAGCTTGATAAACCTGGCGAAGACGATTTTTTGCCCGTTGGTGTTGAAATGGCTGTTGGGCGTTTGCTGAGTATGTCTGACGGGGCGAGTTCAGCCTTGGTGCAGGGGCGGCGGCGCGTAGAAGTGGTTGAATTTGTGCAAGTAGAGCCATTTATTCGCGTGCGCGTACGCCCGATTATTGAAGAAAAAGAAGCTGGGCGAGAATTAAAGGCGCTGATGCGCTCAGTTTTGGAATCTTTTGATAAATGTGTTCATCTGGATCGTGCGTTGCCAGAAGAAGCCCATCTTTATGCGTTAAATATCAGTGAGCCGGGCTGCCTGGCAGATATGATCGCTTCTGCGGTTGCGATGGATGCGGTTGAGAAGCAAAAGCTTTTGATGCTACTTGATCCCGCAACACGTTTGAAACGCCTAAATCTTTTCTTGGCTCAAGAAGTCGATGTTTTGGAGCTGGAGGATAAAATTCACTCTCAGGTACAGTCTGAGATGAGCAAAAATCAGCGTGAATTTTATTTGCGCGAGCAGATGAAAGCCATCCAAACGGAATTGGGGGAAGGGGATATTTGGCAGCAAGATGTGCTTGAATTGCGAGCAAAAGTTAAAAAGGCTAAATTATCCAAAGAGGCGAGAGAGACGGCCGAAAAAGAATTGGGGCGTTTGGCACAGATGCCGCCAATGGCGCCCGAAGTGGGGATTATCCGCACTTATCTCGAATGGATCGTCGATTTGCCCTGGGATATATTAAGCAAAGATAATCTGGATGTAAAACACGCGGCAAAAGTACTAGAGCGCGACCATTATGGACTGAAAAAGGTCAAAGATCGCATTCTCGAATATATTGCGGTGCGCAGTTTGAAGCCGAAAAAGGAAAGACAGCCAATTTTGTGTTTTGTGGGCGCACCCGGAACAGGGAAAACTTCTTTAGGGCGATCAATTGCCGAAGCGCTCGGACGTGAATTTGTTCGGGTTTCTCTGGGCGGGGTGCGAGACGTGAGCGAGATTCGCGGTCATCGCCGCACCTATATTGGTGCTTTGCCCGGACGGATTATCCAGACCATTAAACGGGCTGGTAAAAGCAATCCGCTTTTCATGTTGGATGAAATCGATAAACTCGGCTCCGATTTTCGCGGTGACCCGGCATCTGCTCTGCTCGAAGTTTTAGACCCAGAGCAAAATAATGCCTTTAGCGATCATTATCTTGAAATTCCATTTGATCTTTCAAAGGTCATGTTTATCACGACAGCCAATACGCTCTACGATATTCCCGATGCCTTACTCGATAGAATGGAAGTGATCGATTTTCACGGTTATATTGAAGAAGAGAAAATTTCTATTGCTGAACAATATCTTATTCCGCGCCAGATCGCTGAAAGCGGTGTAGATGAGCTGGGCCTTCGCTTTTCCCTAAAAGCTTTGCAGAGTGTTATTCGCCAATATACCTATGAAGCTGGCGTGCGCAACCTTGAACGTGAAATTGGTCGCGTTTGCCGAAAAATTGCCCGTCTCAAAGCAGAGGGGAAACGTTTCCCGCAGAATATTAGTGAAAAAACAGTCGAAAAACTGCTTGGGCCACCTGAGCACTTTATCCCCCAGATTGAAGAAAAAGATGAAGTCGGGGTTGCTACAGGGTTAGCATGGACGATGAACGGCGGAGAAATTATGCCGATAGAAGTTGCCGTTCTTGAAGGCAAAGGTAATCTTCAGGTTACGGGTAATATCGGTGATGTGATGCAGGAATCTGTTCAGGCTGGGTTAACCTATATCAAATCTCGTGCAGAGAAATACGATATTCCCTTTGATGTTTTTGACCGTATGGATATTCATTTGCATATGCCTGAAGGTGCAATTCCTAAAGATGGTCCTAGCGCGGGGATTACTTTGACGACGGCTTTGCTCTCTGCTTTAACGGGACATGTTGTTTATCGGGATGTAGCGATGACAGGTGAGATCACGTTAAGGGGGCGTGTGCTTCCGGTCGGTGGGGTGCGGGATAAAGTTCTCGCCGCGCATCGCGCCGGGATAAAAGTCGTCCTTTTGCCAGAGAAAAACATGAAAGACCTGGTTGATATTCCAAAGTCGGCGCGTAATGATTTAGAGTTATTGCCTGTCAAACATATGGATCAGGTTTTGGACATTGCGCTTTCTCCAGAAGCTTCAATTGATCCGCCACGACCAACGCAAAAAGAAGAGAATGAAGATTAGCCAATAAAACGAAAGGAGATAATATGCAGCTCAAAGGTAAAGTCGTTCTTATTACTGGGGCTTCCTCGGGTTTTGGTGCGCGCGCTGCGCATCTCTTCGCGAAAGAAGGTGCAAAAGTAGTTTTGGCTGCTCGTCGCCTTAATCGTTTGCAAGATTTGGTAAATGAAATTCAGGATAATGGTGGCGAAGCATTGGCTGTGCCTGTAGATGTTGCAAATCTCGATGAAATTACTCTAATGGTACAGAGTACGCTAGATTTCTACGGCAAAATAGACATCCTTTTTAATAATGCCGGTTTTGGGCGTTTGGATTGGCTCGAAAAGCTTAATGCCGAACGCGATATCGAAACCCAAATTGCTGTAAACCTAACGGGATTGATCCAAGTTACGCGCACTGTTCTCCCACATATGCTTGAGCAGGGAAATGGTCATATTATCAATATGGGCTCTATTGCGGGGTATACAGCCCCTCCACTTTACAGTGTCTATGCCGCCACGAAATTTGGTGTACGCGGTTTTACCGATGCTTTACGCCGTGAAGTTCGACATCTTGGTATTCGTGTTTCAGCCATCTATCCAGGAGGGGCAGAAACCGAATTTAGCAGCCACACAAGTAAAGATAGTGCCAAAAAGAATATAAAAACACCGGCATGGCTTCGCCTAACATCCGAAACTGTCGCAGAGCAAGTTGTCAAAGTAGCCAAACGCCCGCGTCGTAAAGTGGTTCTGCCTTGGGTATATAACATCGTTATTTTACTTAACAACCTTTTCCCCGCTTTTTCTGATTGGCTGCAAATCCAGTTTTCAAAAAAATATCATAAATAATAAAAGGATGGATGACGAATGAGCAACTCCCGTTTAAAAAGCATCTCAAATACCCTGAAAGAATCCGGTTTAGACGCGCTTGCGCTCAATCCCAGCCCCAGCTTGCTCTATGCAACCGGACTTCATTTTCATCTCATGGAGCGCCCTGTTCTTGCCCTCTTCGCCGCAGATGGACGAATAGCATTGGTCTTGCCCGAGCTGGAAGTTGCCAAACTGAGCAATCTCTCTTACGAGTTAAAAGCCTTCCCCTATAACGAAGAACCGACTACTTGGGGCGGTGTCTTCAAAGAAGCCGTCGAATTTCTCGGCCTGGATGGCAAAAAGATCGGCGTAGAGCCTCTTGCGATGCGAATTGTCGAATATCGTTTTCTAGAATCTGCTGCTCTCGAAGCATCATTCCCCGATGCGACAGAAGCAATTGCCTCGTTGCGAATCGTCAAAGACGAGCAGGAAATCGCATCCATGCGGAAAGCGGCAGAAATTGCCCAAAATGCGCTCGAAGCCACTTTGCCAATGATCAAGATCGGGGTCAGCGAAAAAGAAATTGCTTCTGAATTAGTTATGCAATTACTCAAGCATGGGTCTGAGTCGCCTTTTCCTTTTCAGCCCATTGTTTCGGGTGGTCCCAATGGCGCAAATCCGCATGCATCTCCCTCCGAGCGAAAACTCCAGGAAGGGGATTTGCTCGTTATCGACTGGGGCGCAAATAGCAACGATTATGTGTCTGATATTACTCGCACTTTTGCCATCGGCGAAATTGATGATGAATATAGAAAAATACATGAAATTGTGCAGGCTGCTAACGCCGCCGGACGTGCTGCCGCAAAACCCGGACTTCCTGCCAGCGTAGTGGATGATGCCGCCCGAAAAGTGGTTGATGATTCCGGTTATGGCAAATATTTCAATCATCGCACGGGGCATGGAATCGGGATGGAAGGACACGAAGCCCCCTATATGCGCGCGGGAAATGATCGAATTCTCGAAGTAGGGATGGCCTTCACCGTCGAGCCGGGCATTTATTTGCCCAACCGAAATGGTGTTCGTGTAGAAGATGATATGGTCATCACCGAAGGTGGGGCAGAGAGTTTATCTACTTTGCCGAGAGAAATAAGGGTTTTGGGATAATAATTGAGAATAGTAGGGGCGGGTCTGAGACCCGCCCCTACTAAAATTTATATGGCAACTTGGATCGTACACCTCCGCATTGCAGAAAATCTACTCGAGCTTATCCCCGGTCTTGATGCAGGGCAGTTTGCGATAGGCAACACCGCACCCGATTCTGGCGTCCCTGATGAGAACTGGGAGAATTTTGACCCGCCCCCTGCAACAACTCACTTCTTGAGTCTTGAAAAAGAATGGGATGGTAGTGCAGATATTTCTTTTTATCAGCATTATCTCTCTGATATTGATCGCCTTAATGATAAAGAGTGTTTTTCTTTCCGTTTTGGCTATTTTTGCCATTTATTAGCGGATAATCTCTGGATGGCAGATATTTATCGTCCTGCAAAAAAACGCTATGCCGATGATTTTTCTGCGATACCCAAACTCAACTCAAGAATGAAAAAAGATTGGTACGGGCTGGATTTAGCATATGTGCGTGACCATCCAGCATTTCTTTTTTGGCATATTTATCTTGATGCCAAGCCCGATGCTTGCGATCTTGATTTTCTTCCGCTTAGTGCTGTAAACCAACAACTCAGCTATATCAAGGGTTTTTATAAAGAATACAAGAAATCCTTGCCAAATTATTCTTCTCCTCCTTACCTTTATCTTACTCAGGATAAAGTTGATAATTTTATTGAAAAGGCAACGCAAGAAATTCATTCTATTTACCAAAGAATTTGGCTTGAAAAGCAGCCAATACCAAATAAAAAATCTATGCTTTCTGTATTCTCACAATCATGATAACCCCCACCGCAGAACCCTTCTTCTTCCCCGGTAGTAAAATGGGATGCCTCCTCACGCACGGTTTTACCGGTTCACCAAAAGAAATGCGTTGGATGGGCGAATATCTTGCTGAGCAAGGCTTTTCTGTGCTTGGCCTTCGGCTGACAGGTCATGCCACAAAGCCTGAAGAAATGATCCGCATGCGCTATGCCGATTGGATGCATTCTGTTGAAGATGGCTACTATCTCCTTAAGGGGGTAGCAGATCGAGTGGTTTTAATTGGGCTTTCGATGGGGGGCGTACTATCGCTTTTAATGGCAAGCAAGTTGAAGGTCACGGGCGTTATTTCCATGTCTGCACCTTATAAACTCGATGATCCGCGCATTCAATATGCTAAAGCCGCATCCGAAACAATCAAATTTATCCCAAAAGGGGATGGTGAACCCGGCGCAGGATGGTTCGATAAAGATGCTTGGCGGGGACAAGTCTCTTATCCTGAAAACCCGGTGCGCTCGGTGGCAGAATTGGACGCGCTGATGGGGGAAATGCGCGCCGCGCTCCCCAAAGTGGACGTGCCCACCTTGCTCATACATTCGCGCAACGATAGCTATGTGCCGCTAAATAGCATGGAGGGTATCTACGCCGACCTCGGCACGGATGATAAAGAAATGATGTGGGTGACAGAGAGCGGGCACGTGATCCCGCGTGAGCCGGCAAAAGCTGAAGTTTTCCCTAAAGCTGTAGAATTTATTCGCCGTTTAGAAGGCAAAAAATGAGCCCGGCACTCAAGCGGCTTGGCGTAGCCCTTTTCACCTGGGGGCTGGGTGAGGGGATGTTTTTCTATTTTCAGCCTCTCTACTTGGCCGAATTAGGTGCAGACGCTTTTATGATCGGCAAAATTTTAGGCGGTGTGGGCATAGCAATGACGCTAGTTCATATTCCTGCGGGATATTTGGCAGATAAAATTGGTCGCCGCCCAATACTGCGCGGTGCATGGGCGGGGGGATTTCTGGCGAGCATTATGATGGCAAGCGCGCAGTCTCTGCCGCTTTTTGTGGCAGGATTAATTCTGATCAGCATGACTACTTTTGTTATCGCCCCGCTTAATAGCTATGTGACAGCCGCACGTGGCAAATGGACAGTAGAGCGAACACTTACCCTTGTTTCGGCAATTTTTAGTTTAGGTATGGTCTCAGGCCCTATGCTTGGCGGCTGGCTGGGTGAGAATTTTGGCTTACGCTCTCTATATATCGTCGCTTCTGGGATTTTCTTCCTTTCTACCCTTGTAATATATACGCTCCCCGCTCAGCCCCTTCACGATTTAGCAAGCGATTTTTCTCCAAAGACCTTATTCAAAAATAAAAGATATATTGCTTTTCTCGTATTGATCTTTTTCATTATCTTTGCGATCTATTTACCACAGCCTCTTACGCAAAACTTCCTTCAGGAAGAAAAAAACCTCTCCTTAAGTCAAATAGGGCTACTAGGCTCCATTGGCGGGATAGGCACGGCAACTTTGAGTCTGATCTTAGGGCGAATGAGCATAAAAACAGGATATCTAATCGCTCAGGTTGGTATAGCTCTCTTTGCGTACCTGATCTGGCGCGGCTCGGGTGTGGGCGTTTACGCCCTTGCCTATTTCCTGCTTGGCGGATATCGTACCGCGCGTTCTTTGGCAGTAGCCCATGTAAACAGCCTTATTAGTGACGCCCAAATGGGATTGGCTTATGGACTGACCGAAACGGTGGGTATGTTTCCTCTGACTCTTGCGCCCCCTCTGGCAGGATACCTCTATTCAACAAACCCCGAATCACCCTACCCCGTTGGCTTGCTACTGATATTCTCTGGTATCATCTTGACCCTAATCTTTTTTCCGCGTTCCGCAAAAGAGTAAGGGCGACCCTTCGTGCTACACTGAAAAAGTTGGCATACAAAATAAAAGAGTGTCAATACTAAACTTATTCTTTTTATCCATACGGGTCGCCCCTACAGCATCATAAACTGCCAAATTAATGAGCAAATAACTATGAAAATAATCGCCCTAACCCTCGGCCCTGTTGAAACCAACTGCTATATTGTCGCAGATGAAGAAAGCAACGAAGCCATTGTCATTGATCCCTCTTGGGATGGAGAGCAAATTGCCAAAGCCGCCCTTGATGCTGGTTTGAAAATTAAAGAAATCTGGCTCACTCACGCCCACTTCGACCATATCGGCGGGATAGCCAGCCTCGTCAACGCTCTCCCCGAAAAACCACCTGTCTACCTCCATGCTGATGATTATGATCTCTGGAAAAGTGGCGGTGGCGGCGCACGATTTGGTATTCAAATTGACCTAGGTCCCGAACCGATTCGTCTTGAAGATGGGCAAATTCTAAAAGTCGGCAAATATGCTTTTGAATCTCGCCACACTCCTGGTCATCGCCCCGGTCATAGTGTTTTTTATTCTGCTGAAGCAGGTATCCTCTTTAGCGGCGACCTGATCTTCTATCGCAGCGTTGGACGCACAGATCTGCCCGGCGGAAACTGGGCTACGCTAGAAAAAAGCATCCACGAAAAAATCTACACATTGCCAAACGAAACCCGCGTCTTCTCAGGGCACGGAGATGAAACAAGCGTAGGCGATGAAAAAATAAACAACCAGTTTATAAAGGCTTAATAATGTTCACAAAACCCGCACATCGATTTCCCCTTTTATTTGTATCCGTTTTAATTCTCTTGGTTGCGATGTGGAGCGGACTCCTTCGCGTAGGTTGGATTTTCCCAACCCTGGCTCCTTGGCGAATGGCACACGGCCCGCTCATGATCGCGGGATTTCTGGGTACGCTTATCAGCATCGAACGCGCCGTTGCATTGAATAAATCATGGCTATATCTTGGCCCTGTTTTGAGCGCAGCAGGCGGCATCTATTATGTTGCTGGCGGTGAAGACGTTATCGGCTCATTGCTTATGCTCGCAGGCAGTTTTGGGCTTGTGCTCATCTTTGTCATTATCCTGAAACAACACCGCGCCGATTACACAATTGTCATGGCCTTGGGCGCACTTTCTCTATTTGTAGGCATGTTGCTTTGGGTGCTGGGGTATTCCATCCCTAAAATTGTTCTCTGGTGGAGCGGATTTCTTGTCCTGACCATTGTCGGCGAGAGATTAGAGTTGAGTCGCCTGATGCCCTCTACCCCCTTCAAAATCATTTCTGGACGAGCTGTTATCGCCGCCTATTTCGTAGGATTAGTTTTAACAATCTTTTCTGTGGATATCGGGACGCGCGTGGCCTCAGCTGGTATGCTCCTCATGACGCTTTGGTTGCTGCGCTTCGACATCGCCCGTATCACCATCCGCAAAACGGACTTGGTACGCTTCGTCGCCATTTGTTTGCTAAGTGGCTATGTTTGGCTTGGCGTTGGAGGCGTTATCGGCGTGTGGCGTGGTGCCACAGTCGCTGGCCCCATTTATGACGCATTTTTGCACACCGTTTTCGTTGGCTTTACCTTCTCAATGATTTTTGGACACGCGGCTATTATCTTTCCTTCTATCCTGATGCTGCCAGTGAAATATAGCCCGAAGTTTTACTATCCGCTTATTTTGTTGCATATCTCCCTCATCATGCGCGTCTATGGCGATTTAGCACTAGTTCATTCTGTTCGCTTGTGGGGCAGTACGCTGAATGCAATCGCGATTCTGTTGTTTTTGGGCATTATGGGAGCAACAATTATCAAGGGAAGAAAAGAAGAAATCGAGAAAGAAACACGCTAATTCCTTTGTTTATCCAATAAAAAAGAGCCTCGCATCTGCGAGGCTCTTTGCGTTTAGTGAGCAATATCTCCCTGCCCACAATTTCCTTCTTCAAATTGGATTGTTGTATGCTCTATGCCAAAGTTGTGAAGCAGGCATTCTTTTAGCGTACACATGATTCCTTCTCTATCGCTATTTTCTTTGAGCAGGATATGTGCGCTCAAAGCGATATGACCAGAACAGATGCTCCAGACGTGCAGATCGTGAATTTCTTTTACAGCGGGGACTTTTTGAAGGGCTTTGCTAATTTCTGCAACGGACATGCCTGCAGGAACGCCCTCGATGAGGATATGCAGTGAGCCTTTGAGTAATCGCCAGGAGCTGAAAAGTATCAGGATACCGATCAGTACGCTGACGAGCGGATCGACCCAACTCCAGCCGGTGAACCAGATAATTGCTCCAGTCACGACTACGCCTACAGATGCGAGCGCATCGCCGATGACGTGTAAATAGGCCGATTTTATGTTCAAATCTTCCTGTTCGTGGGTGTGTCCATCTGCACCATGATCGTGACCATCGTGATCGTGTGAGTGATTATGCCCACCCAAGACAAAGGCGACGAAGAGATTTGCAACCAATCCGATCACGGCGATGACCATTAATTCTAGACTTTGACCGGTTGCGGTGTTTGCCAGCGCAGCCACGATTCGTGGAAAATCTCGAATGAAATATAAACAAGGGTGAGACCATTAATAAGGGCGGCCAAAACTTCGAGGCGATGGTAGCCGTAGGAATGGGTATCATCGGCTGGGCGAGCGGAGAGTTTTAGCGCAATAAAACTGAGAATGAGCGCGAAAACATCCATGAAAACGTGTGCCGCATCGGAGAGAAGAGCGAGGCTGCCTGTCCAGAAGCCTCCGATGACTTCGGCGAGCAGGATGATGAGCGTAACGCCGATGGAGATGATAAATCGTTTTTCTATACCAGTATCAGGGTGTGGTTTCATCTTAGTCCTTTAGACGTTGAAGTTTATGGGCATGGATGAATCTGCGAGGAGCATGTATTTGCGACGCGGCAGTCTTGTGTTTTAAAAACGAGATTGCTTCGGCGATGAAACTGCCTCGCAAAGTCATCGTTACTTATTGTTTTGCCACTACCAAACTTATTCTCCAGCCAAACCAAGCTCTGGCGCAATGCGGCGCATGGCTTCGATGACGTTGGTGATATGCTCCGAGAGTTCTACATCGAATTCTTCAGCCCCGCGTTCCATTTCTTCGCGGTTGGCTCCGGCGGCGAAATGTTTGTTTTTCCATTTCTTTTTGACCGATTTTGCCTTCAAATCCATTAATGAGCGTGAAGGGCGTACTAAAGCTGTGGCGGTGATTAACCCCGTGATTTCGTCACAGGCGTAGAGGGCTTTTTCCATCTGGGAATCGCGTGAAACGCCGGTGTGGTCGGCGTGGCTCAGGATCGCACGAATGATAATTTCGGAGACACCACGTTCACGCAAGAGCGCTTCTCCAGCTGTGGGGTGCTCATCCATGGTTGGGTGAATCTCCCAGTCAAAATCGTGTAGCAAGCCGACTAATCCCCATAATTCTGCATCTTCTCCCAATTTTTCGGCGTAAAAGCGCATGGTGGCTTCGACGGCGAGCATATGTTTGACCAAGTTTTCATTTTTGACAAATTCACGAACAATAGCGAGTGCTTCAGAACGTTCCATTATTCCTCCGTAAAAATCGGTTCAAATTCGCCCAAAACCGGGAGCGGGCGAGTGATGTGTACATCCCAAAGGGCGGTAGCAGTAGCGAGTGTTTCGCGCGTATTCCAGAAAAAACGAGAGCGTTTTAGGTAGTAGCGTTGGTCTGCGCTCACGCCTGTGCTATCTACGCCAAGCCTTTCGCAAAGATAAAGCGCGCGAGAAAGATGAAACTCTTGCGTGACGAGAATGGCAGAATCTAGCCCGAAAATCTCTTTGGCGCGATAGCAAGTATCGTAGGTGCGCCGACCGGCAAAATCGAGCACAATATCTTCTTCTGGAATACCAAGCGAGATAGCGTAGTTTTTCATCGCGGATGGTTCGTCATAATCTGGCGTGCGGTTATCGCCGCTCATTAGCAATTTTTCTACTTTTCCTTGGAAATAAAGATCGACCGCGGTTTTAACGCGATCCCGCAAAACGGGCGTGGGCGTACCATCCCGCCAGAGTCCTGCCCCAAAAACGACCGCGACCCGATCTTGCGGAGCGTCTTCTACGCTATATACCCGCCCCGAACTGTGGATGGCGGTAATCAGCCGCGCGATGAGCAAAATAATTGTGCCGCTAATGGCTAAAATGAGAAAAAGTTTGAAGAGCATAGTGATAATACGTTTTAGTAGACTGAAAATTTTCTTGAAGAAATTTAACATTTGGGCATTTTACCACTACAACAAAAAACGGGCGCATTTTAAAAATGCGCCCGTTTGAGACCGCCGCGCCGAAAAGCGTCGGCTCGCAGAATCATGTTCTAAACGAATTTCTCTCGGATGACGGAGCTGATGTAATCCATCGTGGCAACGACTACGGCGATAGCGAGCATTTGTGCACTCGCGGCGCGATAATCGAGCAGGTTGATATTTTGACTGAGTAGGAAGCCGATACCACCGCCACCGACAAAACCGATGATAGTGGACATACGAACATTAATATCCCAGCGATACATGGTGAAAGAAATGTAGGGCGGGATGATTTGGGGAACAACGGCGTAGATAATCGTCTGCAATTGGTTTGCGCCAGTTGCCTGAACGGCTTCGATCGGTCCGGCAGAAATGCTTTCTACTTGTTCTGAATAAAGCTTCGCGAGCGCAGCTACGGTGTGTAGTGCAAGAGCCAATGAGCCAGCGAAAGGCCCGATCCCGACCCAGATCACGGCGACAATAGCCATAACCAAAGGCTCAACAGAACGCGTTCCGTTTAGGATGGTGCGGGTGATCGTGTAGAAAATCAAGCCTGTGGGCATTGGTTTCTTTGCGCTCGTGGTCAGTGCCAGAATTAGACCTAAAATTGCACCAACGGCGGCTGGTATGTAGAGGGTTTTAATCGGGTTTGCAAGCTGATAAAACCATTCTACACCTGCGCCAAGGATTGCAAAGAGTGCTGCTCCAGCAACAGAGGCAAGAATAATATTGGTTAGGCGAACTTGAGCGGCAGGCCTATTATCGCTGATACGTTGCCCGATCTTGCTCAGGATACTACCTAAAATTGCTCCGGTCACGATGCCTACCAAGCCAGGTGTTAGCATGACAACAATTTCACCAATCTGGAAGATAAAGTTGCCGAGGAAACCGAAAATGCCCAAAGGCTCTATCATCGCAGCACCAAGTGCACGGAAGGATATTCCAAATAAAACCACTGTGGAAATACTAAAAATGACCATACCCAGGGAAGAAATTATTCTTAGACCGAGGCTCTTCTTTTCTGAATCTTCAGCAGGAATCGACCAGCGTAAAACGGCATAGAGTAAACCGACGCTCACTAATAGGCCAACCAACCCTAAAAGAAGATTTTCTTGGATAGGCTCAAATAGGGCAACTAATCGATTTGCGGCTTGTAACCCCGCCCAGAGACCGATGATCCAGCCAATAATTGAGAATGCGATGCTGGTTAACGGGCTGGTATTTTCAACCATCAGGTTGCGTGCAGCGACAAAGCTGGTCGGGATAGCGATCAGTGTGCCGATGAAGGTTGCAAGCAAAGCGATGAAAATGGTTTCGATGATCTTTTCCCAGGTTGCAATCGCATTATCTGACCATTTTGGTGAGCCGACATTGGTTCGGACAGTAGCCCGAATGGCCTGTGCTTCTGCGACGGGCTGGCGATTTGGGGTTTCAATTTCATAGATGAAATATCCATCAGCGTCGGCTTGGAATTTTTCAAGTTGTTTTTTGACTCCACTGGCAGTGACGAAATTCAGCGGCCCCTGTGCATAAGTAGGAAAATTGAAACCTTCAACTGTAAGTATTTCACCAGCAGCACCACAAGCGGCACTTGCTGTAATATAGGGTTCACTGGAGGGAGCTTCAGGCAAAGAAGGTGTTTCGCCTTCTGGGCAAGGAAGATAGAAGGGGATTTCTACATCGAGTTCTTCTGTTTCATAAACAAAGATATCTGGATGTGCTAACGCACGCAAAACGCGCGTGATGGATGTTTGGCGCACTTCGTCACGCGTGGTGCCAAAATCAACATCTGTAACTTGAAAAGCATAAGCAAAGACAATTAGTACCAATGCTATGACAAGCCCACGGCCAAGTGATTTCTTGAGTGATTTTTCATTATTATTCATAATTTCACCTACCCAACCCGCTCGGCATCTTTGCCGTAGATTTCTTTGAATTTAGCATCATCAATGCCGCTTGGTGGGCCATCGTACATTAATTTACCATCATTCAGTGCGATAGCGCGATCTGCATATTTGTGCACTAAATCAAGAAAGTGAAGGCTGCATAAAATGGTTACACCTTGCTCTTTGTTGATCTTTTCAAGATGCTGCATAATGGAGTGAGCCAAGACAGGGTCAAGACTGGCAACAGGCTCATCTGCAAGAATAATGGCTGGGTTCTGCATCATTGCTCGAGCAATGCCAACACGTTGCTGTTGTCCACCACTTAGTTCATCTGCTCGTTGGTGTGCTTTTTCTGCAATACCTACCCTTTCGAGTTCCTTGTGTGCGTTGTCTATATCTTCCTGAGGAAACTTGTTAAGGAAGCTCATTGCAGGATTTACATATCCCAAGCGCCCGGAGAGAACGTTGGTTAGTACTGTAGAGCGACTTACGAGATTAAAATGTTGAAAAACCATGCCTATCTTACGACGGACGGTGCGTAGTTCATCATCGGATGCTTCAGTAACATTGATACCATCCCAAATAATATCTCCGGCTGTTGGCTCGATCAGGCGATTGATACAGCGTAATAAGGTAGATTTTCCCGAGCCGCTTAACCCGATGACCGCGAGAAATTCTCCTTGGGGAATATCGAAACTCACATCATCCAGAGCTAAGGGGCCACCCTCATATCTCTTTGAAAGATTTTTGATTTCTAGCATAGGTTTATTCCGTTTATTAGTATCCCCACGTTTTTTAGATCTTTGCGTGAGGAAAGTTTGTAATCTAAGAAAAATACAGCCCCAGACAAAAGTGCCTGGGGCTGTAAGATTGTTACTATTTAGCGATTATTCGCCGAGGTTCTCAAGAGTGATGCCTTGAGCTTCCATGAGCAAGCGAACGCCATCGAAGTTTTCGTCAAAGATAGGACCAACGCCGCTCCAGTCGTAGAAGTTCTCGTTACAGAGAGTATCTGCACAAGCATCTGAATCGACGTAAGCTGCAACTGCGTCCAAAATGCCCTGTTTCATATCTTCGGGGAATTCAGGAGAGAAGGACATAGTGTCATTGGGGATTTCGCCAGAGATGGTAAGAATGCGCACTTTCTGCATAACATCGGGAGCCTCTTCGCGGATTGCGGAGCGGGCATCGAGTACACGATATTCACCACAGTAAAGTTTGTCATCTTCATTTACTGCACAATCAGGGATCATCTCATCAGGAATGTCAGGAGCATCGCCAAGAGCCCAGCGGCCTTCAGGAAGCAATGGGGGGCTGAAGTAAGCGGTAGCAACATCGGCTTCGCCGTTGTATACAGCTTTTACAGCTTGTGGGTGACCACCAGCTTCAACGGTATTACCAATGGTAACGCCAAGATCATCAAAGATAGCAGAAGGATACAAGAAGCCAGAGGTGGAGCCAGCATCAGGATATGCCCAAGTGGCACCTTCGAGGTCTTCAAGGGTTTCGAATTCGCTATCGCGAGCAACAAGGAATTCTGCCCAGTAAACGTTCCAGCCATAGCGTGCGGAAGCCAAACCAGGTTCTACACCACAAAGTTGATTAGCAAGTGCGTAACCCATTGCAGGGATGAAACCAATGGTGTCTGTGGGGGAAGCACACATAGCTTCGATGGTTGCGGCGTAAGAAGTGGGGACGCTGGCTTCAAAGTGAAGGCCAGTTGCCATACGTAGAGCATCTTCAATCAGGTCGCCACCAGAGATCATGAAGTCAACATCTACGGAGGGGACGAAGAGAACTTTGATGGGTTCTGCTTCTGACCCTAAGCCAGTTTCAGGAGCATCAGGATATTCGGGTGGGAAGAGATCATCATAGGTAACATCAAAATCTGCACCGAAGTATTCGGCGTTAACTTCAACGAGGAAACCATTGCTCATCAATTCTTCGAGAGCGGCATTGACAGGCTCAACCAAATCGCTATCAAGAGGGTAGATGAAACCAAGTTCGTCACTGGAGAGTGAGTCGCCTACAAGTTTAAGGGAGTCGGCATTTTCGCCTAAGTAGCCTTGGCCTGCGGTTTCGTCCATGATAACGGCATCAATATCACCAGCAAGCAAAGCTTGTACTGCGAAGGGGAATTGCTCAAAAGCTTCAATGCGGTCTTCAGGAAGATGTTTGCTGGCAGTTTCGTAGTTGGTGGTACCAGTCTGGGTGCCAAGTTTTAGTTCGGCATCATCAACAATACTTTGAATGTTTTCAATGCGATCTTCGTCAGCGCGAACAAGTAAGCGTTGTTCGATAGCAACATAGCCCATGGAGAAATCAACGATTTCTGCGCGGTCTTCGGTAATGGTGATGCCATCAGCAGCAGCGTCAAATTGACCGTCTGCAACAGCCTGGATCATACCTTCCCAAGCGGCCTCAACATAAACGGGTGTACAGTTAAGCAAGGAGCAGATCTCGTCCCAAACTACATAGTCCCAGCCAGCACCTTCGCCGGTTTCAGGATCAATATAGTTGAAGGGCAAGTAAGCATTCTCAATGGCGATAGTTACTTCACGGCCATCAAGGTCAGCTAATCCGCCTTCTTCCATGGGTTCTTCTTCCATGGGTTTTTCTTCCATAGGTTCTTCTGCTTCAGGTGCTGCAGCAGGGGTGCAAGCTGCAAGTACCATTGCTCCTATAACGAGCAAAGCAAAGAGTATATAAGAAACTTTTTTCATTTTTTCTCCTTATGAAAAGTAAGTTTGCGGTTGACTTTTCAACCTTTCAGATTTGATAATAACTCGAAATAATACAGAAAGCAAGTGACATACGTTTAAGAAATGCTATAATCCATCTTATGTAATTTTTACATACTTGCTGTACACTTGTTCTATGTTCTCTTATGTGAAGATTCTTCTCTTCTAATTGTCAAAGGAAATGATTATGAAAAAAAATATAGTTCCAATTCTTCTCCTAATTATTGTTGCCGCAGGTGCGTATTTCGTTGTCCAGTCGGTACAGCAGAGCGCAAATCAGGCACAGCAAGCTTTGGCTCCTCTTTCAGATGCGAACAAAGCCATGCAAACACAGGTTTCTGAGTTAATGAATCCTACACCAACCATTATTCCTGACCCTGTTACCATCATTCACGATGTGCGTTCACTTGCACGCCTAGAGACTATTCAATATACAGTAGAGAAAGTAATCACCGCAGAAATCAGCCAGGGAACTTTCGGCTTTCTCTTTGGAGACCGCCTGCTTTTTGTCGCTCATGGGATTGTCATAGCCGGTATTGATATGGAAAAAATAAGCCCCGAAAATATGCAGTTGGAAAGTGGAACACTCTACGTTACCCTACCTCCCGCCGAAGTATTTATCGCCACCCTCGATAACGAAAAATCCTACGTCTATGACCGTGACACAGGCGCACTTACGCATGGAGACACCAACCTCGAAACCACAGCCCGCCAAGCCGCTGAAGCAGAAATCTACAAAGCAGCTTTTGAAGACGGCATTCTCGAACAAGCTCAGCAAAATGCCGAAACCTTTCTTGAAAAGTTTTTCAACGCATTAGGCTACGAAAACGTGATTTTTTTATCCCCATAAGATTAATGCACACGCTTATTAAATACGCTCAGTCCATTCAGGATGAGCGTATTTTTTTTGGATTAACGTATTCGTGCGCAAAACCTCAGAGGCAGATAGCTCACCCTCTATTAATGGGATACCTAAAACCCGCCCAAACGCACGGATAAATGACTTGCTCGCTGCCTCCCAGCTAATTTCTCGACCCAAAGCCAATTCCACTGTGGACGCACGCGCCATCAACTTCTGCGTAGCAATCTGGCGTGATGCCCTATCTGAAAAGGATAGTGCTTCAGTTACGCGTCCTAAATTTCCCTTTAGTGGTAAAGAGCCATGTTGAAGTACCCCATCGTTTTTTCGTGCCTGCGCGCTTCCGATCAGCTTCTTCCCATGCACTGTGATTTCATAAGCCGATGCTTTTTCAAAACAGACAGGGTTTTTCTCTACGCCCCCTGCCCCTGCTTCTCTATTCATTTCTACAGGAATTTCAAGGTCTTTTAGCGCAACAATTAACCACTTTGCAAGATGTTTGTAGCTGTCGAGCAAGTTTCCGCGAACGTGAATATTCTCTTTTGACGCGATAATAGAGTAAGTCAATTCATCGGTGTGTAAGATCGCTCTTCCGCCTGTTGCGCGGCGAACAAGATGCCATCCATTTTTTTTGAGCATTTTTGTGTCTGCATCTGAGAAAGGCTGTGAACGACCTAAAGAAAGGCAGGGAGGGGCCCAACTATATAAACGAAGGGTTGGGGGCGAATCGCCTCGTACGATATGCTCGAGCATCGCTTCGTCGACTGCCATATTCCATGCCCCTGTAGCGGGGGGAGAAAGATATAAACGCCAAGGTTTTGTCATTTTGTTTAAAGGTAGATGTTTTGTTGAAAAGATGTGGAAAAGCGGAAGCAAGTTGAAAAGAGGGGCGTTCCGCATCATCCTGTTTTGTGAATTTTCTCTTAGAACAAACAAAAGTGCAAGGGGAGTTTTTTTAGGGTAGTTGCAAATCCAGTCAGGGCGCACTATAATTCAGTATTCTTGGTTTGCGAGATTATAGGTATGTATAAGTGAGGAAATCTGGATACTAGAAAAGTTACACGTTCTGTTACAAAGGCTGTTGATGGGGAGACTTCGCGTCCTGCACACCAGCAATTACAACCGGGTGTTACGCTGTCTGAGCGTTATTTGATCCAGGATATTGTTGGGCTTGGAGGGATGGGGTCTGTATACCGGGCGCGTGATTTACATTTTCCTAATGTGGTTAAGCTAGTTGCAGTAAAGGAAATGGTTAACCTTGCGCCAGACCCACAGGTGAGAAAGACAGTTGTGGAAAATTTTGAGCGTGAAGCGAATATTTTAGCAACGCTTACGCACCCTTCTATTCCCAGTATTTTTGATTATTTTTCTAGCGATGATCGCTCTTATTTGGTCTTAGAGTATGTCAATGGGAAAGATTTGGAAGCGGTGCTGAGAGATTCTGAGGGTTTTATTTCGACAGCGCAGGTCGTTGCTTGGGCAATTGAGTTGTGTGATGTTTTGAGTTTTTTACATACCCATAAGCCGGATAAAATCATTTTCCGTGATATGAAGCCTTCTAATGTGATGATCGATAGCCGGGGGCATATTGTGCTGGTCGATTTTGGTATTGCGAAACAGTTTCAGACCGGGCAAAAAGGAACGATGATCGGTACGGAGGGGTATTCTCCGCCAGAGCAGTACAGAGGCGAGGCAACACATCTTGCTGATATTTATGCTTTAGGGGCAACTATTCATCATCTGCTAACAAAAAGAGATCCGCGCCTTGAGCCGCCTTTTTCTTTTGAAGAAAGACCTATTCCGGCTAGTAATCCGGATGTTTCTTCTGAAGTTACAGCTGTTGTTAACAGAGCGCTTGAATATGAGCCTAAGGATCGTTATCCGACCATAGATGAGATGAAAGAAGCTCTCGTTGCTGCGGCGCGGCAAACAGGCTTGCTTTCAAAAATACCCTCAACAAAGGCTGTTCCCACTATTCAGGCTGAGGGGATTAAGCCTCTTTGGAAATTCAAATGCGAAGACGAAATTCGTGGTACACCCGCGTATTTTGATAATACAATTTATATCGGGTGCTATGATAACAACCTATATGCTCTCGATGCCGCAGAAGGCAAGTTCAAGTGGAAATATCCCACGGATGGCGGAGTAGTATCTACGCCGGCTACTTCAGGGAATAATGTTTTCTTTGGCTCAGAAGACCAACGCTTGCATGTTGTCAGTGCACGTTCAGGAAAAATAGTTTGGTCCCACTATGCTGAGGGGCCTGTTCGCTCCTCACCTCGTATTGCAGAAGGGCATGTATTTATCGGGTCTGACGATGGTTGCTTGCACGCGGTTAACAGTGTTACAGGACGCTCTGTGTGGACATTTTCGTCCGCTGCTGCGATCCGCTCGACCCCCTTTGTCGCGAATGAACTTATTTATGTGGGTTCTGAGAATGGTGAATTCTATTGTATTGATTTCAAAGGCAAGGTTAAATGGCAATTTCGCTCTAAGCGTGGGGTTACATCCTCTCCCTTTGTTACCGAACACGCTGTTTATTTTACATCACAGGATGGAATGTTATATGCCCTGGACCCAAATAGCGGATGGGCGCTTTGGAAATTTAGACTAGGTAAAGGATCTATTTCTTCACCATCTATTTATGAGCACCTAATTTTTACCGGCGCAGCTGATGGATTTATCTACGCAGTTGATTTGAAAACAACCAAAGAAGCTTGGCGTTTTCGTACCGAACATCAGGTTACCGGCTCTCCTATAGTTTATAAAGACGCTCTTTATTCCACATCAATAGACGGACATCTTTATTGTTTAGATGCTCTTACCGGTCAATTGCGTTGGAAATTTGCAACAGAAGGACCTATTACAGGGTCCCCTCTTATTTATGACGATATTGTTTATGTAGGTTCTACAGACCATCAGGTCTATGCGCTTCTAGCCTAAAGCAAGGAGTTTTTGTGTTTGATTCCATAAAAAAAATATTCAAAAAAGAAAAGAAAGAGCTTGAAAGTTCGCTTAAAGTAGAAGATGTCATTGCTCCTAATGAATCTGAAACAATTCCTCTTTCCCCTGAGCATGTGGAGGATATTATAGCCACCCACGCCTTGCAATATGAGTTGCAACATTTGGTTGCCGCAAGCGGACAATCTGTTGGCAAACAACGCGAACTCAACGAAGATAGTCTCATGGCTATTACCACTACATTGGCAGGAAATGCAGGAAACACTCCTTTCGGATTGTATATTGTTGCCGATGGTATGGGCGGTCACCAATATGGAGAAGTTGCTAGCAATACAGCGATGAGAACTTTTGGTGGACATATTATGCGGGAGTTTCATCCTTTTCTTTTTTCCTTACCCACGACACCTCTGAACGAATCTCTCCAGGATTTGATGCTTGCGGGTGTTTCTCAAGCGCAGGAGGCCATTCAACGAGAAGCTCCGGGAAGTGGGACCACTCTCACAGCAGCGCTTGTTGTAGGCCAGCAGGTTAGCATAGCGCACGTGGGCGATAGCCGTGCTTATGCTGTATACCCGGACGGACGTTTTGATCTAATCTCTCGTGACCACTCTCTTGTTGGTCGCCTTGAAGAATTGGGGCAGATCACTGCTGAAGAAGCAGAAAACCATCCACAAAAAAATGTTTTATACCGTGCACTCGGGCAAGGTGAAGTCCTTGAGCCAGATCTTTTCACACTTCCTTTCCCTCAAAAAGGGACATTGATGATCTGTAGTGACGGACTTTGGGGAGTACTAACAGAGAAAGAAATGCACAAAGCAATGAGCGATGCAGACACACTGGAGCGTGCTTGTCAAAACCTTGTTAACGCGGCAAATGCAGCTGGTGGTCCTGACAATATATCAGTCGTCCTCGTAAAGATGATAGGATAACTTTGCCAGATTACTACGCCCTTTTAGGCATCTTTCGAGATGCAACGGAAGAAGAAATCAAGCGAGCCTATTTCGAGGCGGCGCAGCGTTTGCATCCAGATAAAAACGAAGCCCCCGGTGAAACAGAAATTTTTCTAGACGTTCAACAAGCTTACGATACCTTATCAAACTCCGAAAAACGCGCCAAATACGACAAAACCTTATCCCCTGAAGAACAGACCTTATCGCCTGTTCTTCAGCGTATTTTTTATTCTCGCGAAAGCCTTGTACGTCTAGGGGAAACACAATTGATTTACGCTCTTCTCGAGTGGAAGGCGCGCGAAAAAGACGATGAAGTTGTTTCTCCCCCGCTAAATATCTGCCTCGTTTTAGATAACTCTACTTCTATGAAGGGGCAAAATATAGAAATGGTTAAGGCGGCAGCGATTCATCTTATTCGCAGTCTACGTCCACAGGATATCCTCAGCGTTGTTACATTTAGCGACCGTGCAGATGTCATAATCCCTGCCTCTTTGCAGGTTGGACCTAGAAGGATGGAAACCAAAATTAGGATGCTGATTCCTTCTGGAGGAACGGAAATATTACAAGGTTTACTTGCCGGTCTCAATGAAGTTCGCAGAAACCTGGCCCCAGAGAGAGTTAATCATATTGTCTTATTAACAGATGGGCAAACCTACGGAGACGAAGAAGAGTGCCTTGCCTTGGCTAATGAAGCCGAAAGTTTAGGAATCGGTATTAGCGGTTTAGGCGTGGGGAAAGACTGGAATGATGAATTTCTTGATGAGTTAACAGAAAAAACAGGAAGTAGTAGCCGTTATATTGCTGAACCTCAAGAGATACGAACTTTTTTAGAAGAAAAATTCAGACAGCTTGCAAAAGTCTTTGCTGAGAATGTAACTTTAGAAATTCAAACACCCCCTCAGGTCGAACTAAGCTATATTTTTCGCTTGCAACCAAATGCTGCACATCTTAATTTTGAAAAAAAAATACAATTGGGTATGATATTAAGAGACCAGCCTTTGGGTTTGTTACTAGAATTTCAGGTTCACCCTGATGTTGTTTTGAATGATGAAGCAGAGTTACTTACAGGCATACTTAAATTTGAAATTCCCTCTCAGTCATCAATTTCTCAGCCTATGCGTGTCCGTGTATCACGCCAGGTTACAGATGTAGCGAGTCTTCAGCCCCCATCTCCAACGCTTGTACATGCGCTTGCTAACTTGAATCTATACAGAATGCAAGAAACAGCACAAGAAGAGGCAGCTGTGGGAAAATACAACGAAGCCTCTCGTCGTTTACAGCATCTAGCCACACACCTTCTTTCTCATGGAGAGCGGAGTATGGCAAAAACAGTTTTATTAGAAGCCGAAAACTTACAAAAAGAACAAAATATTTCAGAAGAAGGTCGTAAAAATATGAAATATGGTACGCGAGCTTTGCTTCTACCAGCAGAAAAAGGAAAAAAATCATGATAATGTGTCCATCTTGTCAGCACCAAGAGGTTGAAGGCGCTTTATTTTGTAGTGATTGTGGAGCACAATTACATTCAGATAGCTTGGTAACACACAATATCCATACAAATGGAATCAAAAGTGATGTTCTCAACGCAATTCCTCAAGGGCAAAAGAATGCGCTAGCCACAGGCTCTTTGAGCCTTCAGCTTTTAGAAGGCGGCCATCTTTTACCTCTCGCCGATCGAAACGAGTTCACGATGGGGCGTGTTAGTGATGGGCAAACCATTATGCCCGATATTGATCTTACACCTTACCAAGCCTATGAAAATGGAGTATCACGCCTACATGCTGTTCTTAAAAAGAATAGCAGCAGAGTAATTATCATGGACTTAGGCTCCTCCAATGGTACTTACGTTAATGGCGTTCGACTAAAACCGGAAAATGAATATCCTTTATCCCACGGCAATATCATTTCCCTGGGAAAATTAAAAATCCAATTTCTTATGCAAATCACAGAATAAGGAAGGTTCCAAATGGCTTATGGCGTTATCTTACATGTTTCAGGTGAAGTTCCAATTTTTGGTGAAATTGAAGAGTTACCAAATACTTCAGACACTATTATCATAGTTAGTAACCCTCGTTCTCGCGAAGGAAAAGACCTCCACTATCTTCAAGATGAAGTTGTTCAAGTGATCTGGCCTATCGAAAAAATAAATTTCATCGAAATTATGCCTAGTGACGACGACGAACAAATCATCAGTTTTGTGAGAGAGTAAAATGACAAAAGAGTTTGCCCGCAGAAGAATTCTAATTGTTGATGACGAAGAGCGGATGGTGAGATTTATTCGTCTGAATCTCGAACATGATGGTTTCCTCGTTAGCGAAGCTTTTAATGGAAGAGAGGCTCTTCAACAATTGCGCGATGTTTCCCCCGATCTTATTTTGCTTGATGTAATGATGCCAGAATTAGATGGATTTGAAGTTTTACAGATGGTGCGTGAAACGAGCAAAGTCCCTGTTTTGATGCTTACCGCTAAAGGAGAAGAAGACGATCGCGTACGTGGTTTGGAGTTGGGTGCCGACGACTACATCACCAAGCCCTTTAGCCCACGCGAAATGGTCAGCCGCGTAAAAGCAGTTTTGCGGCGCACAGAATCATCAAGCGGCTCAACACATGGTCTTATTGAAGTGGATGATCGTTTACGAATGGATTTTGACCGGAGAGAAATTTGGCTTGAAGGTGAAATTATAAAATTACGTCCTACAGAATATCGGCTCTTATATCATCTTGTACAGAATGCAGGATGGGTGGTAACACACGATCAGTTATTAACGAAGGTCTGGGGTTACGAGTATCGTGATGAGCCGCATTATGTGCGTCTTTATATCAACTATTTGCGCAAAAAATTAGAAAAAGACCCTGCAAACCCAAAATATATTCTAACGGAGCGGGGGGTCGGTTATAGGTTTGTTGATTTTCGGAGAGAAGATATTTCTTAACAGGCAAATTTTGTGAAGACCTCAGCAAGATAAAATTAAGTGTGAGACGAAAATATAGATGACAGGTGGTGAGCATACCTCTTGTCATCCTTTCTTCTCTGCACTATACTTCTGACTTATCTCGGATGTATTGGAGAAAGTATGGCAAAAAAACGTATTATATTAGTAGACGACCACGAAGTTGTTCGGGTCGGATTAAAAACTTTATTAGAGCGACATCCTGAATATGAGGTTGTTGGCGAAGCAGGTTCTGCTCGTGAAGCAATTGAAAAAACAGAAAGTCTTCAGCCAGATGTAGTCGTAATGGATATTCGTTTACCCGGTGTTTCTGGTATTGATGCATGTGATGAAATTGTAAAGCGTTTTCCTGAGACGAAAGTGCTTATGTTGACTTCTTATGCTGAAGACGAGATGCTTTTCTCTGCAATTCGGGCAGGTGCTTCTGGCTATGTTTTGAAGCAAATTGGCGGGGAAGATTTGGTAAAGGCGCTCGAATCTGTAGGAAGCGGAGAAGGCTTGCTTGACCCGGCTGTGACGCAACGCGTTTTTCAAGAGGTGCGTCGTGCTGTGCGTGAGGAAGAAGCTTCGGCTTTTGCCGATTTGAGCCAACAAGAAAAGCATGTTTTGCAGTTGGTCTCTGAGGGGAAGACAAATCGTGAAATTGCAAAGGCTCTTTTTCTTGGTGAAGGAACTGTGCGTAATTATGTAAGTAGCATCCTTTCAAAATTGGGTGTAAATAATCGCGCCGAAGCAGCCGCTTATGCGGTAGAGCATTCTTTGAAAGAGTATATTGATCTCTAAAAGAGTTAAAAAAATGAAGCCTAAAGGTTTTTGCCTTTAGGCTTTTTTGTTTTAACTCTTCTTTTATTATTGCGCGTATGTGATGATCTTTGCCCAAAGCGGCGGGCCAAGAATGAGCAGCCCAATTAGAATGGATGTGAGTGCCGCAATAAGCACTGCCGCTGCCCCTACATCTTTTCCTGTTTTAGCTAGAGGGTTTTCTTCAGGGCTGGCAAGGTCAACAATGCTTTCGATAGCTGTATTGAAAAATTCTGCGGCCCAAACCATAACGATAGCAAGAAGTAGAACTGCCCAATCTCGCGGGGGGAGGTGGAGCCAAAAGGCGAGGGGGATAATTAGTGCTGTAGTGATTGCGTGTATCCACGAGTTTGGTTCGTTACGTAGTACATATATCCAGCCTTGAAAGGCATAGCCGAAAGAACGTAAGCGGGCTTTGATGAAATTACTCATGATTCTGTTATTTTGATCTTGCTTAAACCAAGTTGTGCCAGAACTTCGGCTTGCGCAGCCCACATGATGTTTTTTTCTTCGCTTTTTTCATGGTCATGGCCTAAAAGATGTAAAACGCCGTGAATAACCAGGAGTTGTATTTCTGCTTCAAGCGGGTGACCATTTTGGGTGGCTTGTTTAGCGGCATAAGGTACAGAGACAACGATATCGCCCAAATAAAGGGAGCCAGTTTCAGGGTCAGGTTCGTGAACATCAAAGGAAAGAACATCGGTTGGACTATCGAATCCGCGATATTCATGATTAAGCGAGCGAATTTGCTCATCATCTGTAAATAAAATGCTAAGCGCAGCGTCTTTGGGTACTTTCTGATGGCTTAGCGCGACGAAGGCGGTGTTTTTTATTATTATTTCGTCGAAATTTTTCTTTAAGGTGGGATTATATAAGATTTCAATCATTCTTTTTTTGACGGGGTATTGTGGGCACACCTCTTGAAGCTGATAGGTTTTTCCTTTTGGGATATTTTACGCGAGGATGGAGCATGCCGCGTAAAGTAGCAACAAAGGATTCATTAATTATGGAAAGGTCTCGCAAAGTGAGAGGAGTGTTTTTTAGTTGTCCGCTTTTTTGAACACTATCAAAAATTTTGTGGACAAGCGTACGTAACTCTGCTTCTGTTTGCGGACCTTCAGCTCTCGTGATCGCTTCTGTGCCGTCAGCGAGCATTAATAAGGCAGTTTCTCGTGAACGTGGTGCAGGGCCTGGGTATTGGAAGTTTTTTATATCGACCTGGCTTATATCACCATCAGTATTTTCTAAGGCTTGTGTATATTGGTAGCGAGTAACCTGTGTGCCATGGTGTTCTAATATAAAATCAATTAATCGTTTAGGAAGACGGTGTTTTTTCCCTAAACGAGCTCCGTCTGTAACATGTCGAATAATAATAGCGGCACTTTCTTCTGGTGCAAGATCTTCGTGAGTGTTAATGTGGCCAGGCGTTTGATTTTCAATGAAAAAATGTGGGTTTTCTGCTTTCCCAACATCATGAAAAAGCGCACCAACACGTACAAGGAGCGCGTCTGCGCCTATTTTTTTTGCTGCTTGCTCTGAAAGATTTGCTACTTGTAGGCTGTGCTGATAAGTACCTGGTGCGGTACGAAGCAAAAGCTGAAGAAGGGGGGCATCTGGCCGAGAAATTTCAAGCAAACGCAGGGTTGTTGTTAATCCTAGTATTTGAGCAAGAACAAATTGCAAAAGAAGCGTAAGACTAGCAGAAGCGATCCCGTTAAAGGTTGCTGCGGCTATTAGGATGGCAATTTCGTTCCAAGCGGTTGTCGAGAACGAAAACCAGTACGCTAATAAGGTTGCCATTCCTATAAAGGCAATTGACATTCCAGCTCTTAGAAATGACCATACTTGCTGTGCTCGCCCTAAAACCATGATGCTAACCAACGAAGAAAGCAAATAATAAATAGTCAGGTCAAGGGTATTAGATAGACCAAAAGTAACTAAAAGGCTAAGCGAAAAAGAAAGCACGAAAGCAACATCGGCGCCAAAAAGAGTTGCCATCAATAAACCAAAAGCGGGTATAGGAAGCAAATAAGGGATAATCGTATTATCTGGAATAGCTAAACGCGCCCCAACCAGAAATATAAGAAAAACAATTACAGTAGAAAGCAGATTTTTGATGTTTTTCAGTAAAATCGAAGGCCGACGACTAAAATAAAACCATAAAAAGATAGCCAAAGCCAGGATTATCAGCCCCGAACTGAGGTGCACCATCCATCCTTCTTGTGTTTGGACTAAGCCAAGTTTTTCTAAGGCTTCTAGATCTGCGGATGAAATGACCTGTCCCCCTGAGATAACGCTTTCTCCAGCTTTGTACCGCTTGATAACAGGCTCTACCGCCTCGCTCGCGGATTTTCGGCTTGCTTCCGTTAAATCATCGCTATATAGGCTATTGGGCACAACAAAGGCACTTACCAACTCTGTAACAATTTGTGCTTGTGATTCTGTCAATGCCAAACTTACCAGTGAAGAAAGATTGCGCTGCGTGCTAACCAAATTTCCTTGCCGGATATTATTTCGCATTACTTGTTCGAGAACACTTAGCGATTCTTGTTGAATTCTTTCCCACTCAGCATTACCTAAAAGCAGAATTGCTTCAATACTATCCTCTTTGAGCGTAATATCTTCTATTGAAATTAAATCGGATAATTTCTCGTTGGGTACAGCATATTCATCGGAGCGTACTGTTGCAATATAAACAAGCGCACCACGCAAACTTTCAATTTGTTCACGCGCAATCGAGGGGTCAGCCGCTGTATAAACCTGAGCAACTGCCGTAGCAGCATTTTCGCGAGCATCTTCTGTGCGCACTTCGCTAATATATTCAATTGCATAAGGGGCTTGTAAATCTCGCGGAGCTACATCTCCCACGGCAAGCGGGAGCGCATCTGGGCGTAAGACAATGGGCAAAATTAACGCAAAAAATACCGCTATGGCTGTAAGAATTAGCGTGAATATACGCCCAAAAGAAATACGCTTTGGGGTTGGGATGGTAGTCTCAGATGAGATTGACATTCAATCCTGTGTGAATAGCCGCTAGCTAAGCAGTAGCTCTTTAACCATGTTGCTAATATCTCCGCCCGAGGCACGTCCCGCGACACGTGGAACGATAATTTTCATCACTTTGCCCATATCTCTAATCGTACTTGCTTCTACTTCGGCTATAACTTGATTTACTAGTGTCCGTAAATCCTCAGTACTCATCTCCTCAGGAAGATATTTCTTTAAGACAATAATTTCTTCTTCCGTATCTGCAATAAGATCATCTCGTCCAGCTTTTTTAGCCTCGGCAATTGTCTCTTCTCGAGACTTTAGCTCTTTTTGCAAAATCGCAAGAACGGCATTGTCATCAAGTTCTTCACGGCCGTCTTTTTCTCTTTGTTGAATGGCAGCGCGCACCATAGTCAAGGTGCGTTTGGCAACTTTATCTTTAGCGCGCATCGCTTCTTTCATTGCGTTATTAAGTTGGGTTTTTGTATCCATAATAGGCATTATAACGGAAGTCTCAGGAACAAGGGAATAGAGTTTCTAGCACATCAAAGCTATGTGATTTTGTGTATAGAAAAGATACCCCAGGTTTTAGAAAAACAGGAGCTTAATATAAAAAGTCGCCCTAAGGCGACTTTGATTATGTTTCTTTTGAAAAGATTAGTACCAAATGCGAAACGATGTTTCTGTTTTTCCCATAAGATTGCCGTGGCTTACACTCACGTCAACAGTTACCAAACCACCATAATCCTGGTCGTTTACCGGTATCTTTAATGTTGCAACTCCTCTTTCATCAGTTAAGATATCCAAGCTTTGTGTTGTTCCAGATGTCCAATGTACGATTGCTGTTCCTTTAGCTCTTTGCACTGCCTGAAGAGTCTGATCTTGTACAACAATAAAAAATACTTGTTGATCTGTAGAGTAAGTAACGGCTTTCCATGGAAAAGCACGTACATTCAAAGATAAAACTTGTGTTTCAGTTATGCCACTAATAGGTGTGACACCTGTTAGCCTTGCAGGGTCTTCCCCTTTAGTGTTAAAGTAAGCTGAGCCTAGATTACCCGTTACTACTCTTTGATCAACGGGATTAGATGGATGCCACTCTAAACGTCCATTTTGAAAATACTGGACGATCATATTGTCTTGAAATTCAAAAGAAGAAATTGGAAGACCCAAGAGCCCAGTGCCATGGTGCGCATTAAAATAATCTCGAAAAGCAAAGCAAACAGAAAAACCGGTTTCATATTGATCGCAAGCTGATTCGTTGGCAATATCAAGTTTTACCCCGGAGTGATATAAAAGTACCCCTAAAGGTGTTAGGTGAACTTGCTCCTTTTGTATTTCAAGACGAGCGCGTTGGAAATACTGAATCAAAATACCGTCTTCGTTCACAAATTCTTCAGTGATTGGATACCCTAAAACACTTTCTGCTTCAGTGATGTTTTGGTAGTAAACCCAAAAAGCCCCTTGAACATTGTGTTTTGTCTGACTGAAAAAATGAGAATCTCCGTCTCCACCTTGGGCCTGAACAGGTATGGCTGTTAACAGGCTTAAGGTAATTACCAACCCTAAAAAGACTTTTATAGATTTCATAGTGTTGTCATTATACTCAAAAAAACAACAGGAGTATAGTACTGTCTTCCTGCATTATAGAGAAAAGTGCCATATAAACCCCTTAGATTTTGTTAAAAAAGCACAAAATTATATTACGACCCCTTCTAAAATATCAACAATTTTTTTTGCGGAATCTCCCGTGCCAAAAGGATTAACCGCTTGCGCCATTGCAGCATGAGCAAGAGGATCATTGAGTAGGTAGTTCGCCTCGTTTATAATTTTATGTTCATCGGTGCCGACCAATTTCAACGTCCCGGCTTGTACGCCTTCGGGGCGCTCAGTTACATCTCGCAGAACGAGCACAGGTACGCCAAAAGCAGGAGCTTCCTCTTGAATCCCTCCTGAATCTGTTAAAATCAAATTAGCGTTTTTCATCAAATGGGCAAGCGGTAGATATTCCAAAGGTGGTAAAAGTGTAATATTGGGGACATCGCCCAATAAGCGTTTGACAGGTTCCTGAACATTCGGATTAAGGTGAACGGGATAGACAATCTCAACATCTCCGCGTGCTGCAATAGATTTGAGCGCAGCACAGATATGCTCCAGGGGTTTCCCGTGATTTTCTCGCCGATGCGCGGTAACCAACACCAAACGTTTCGATCCGAGCGTGGATAAAAGGCCTGCTACCATTGTGGGGGTTTTTTGCTTGGCAACAAAGATCAGCGCATCAATAACAGGGTTGCCAGTCACATGTATGATCTCTTTTGTGACACCTTCTTTGAGCAAATTTTGTTGTGACCATTTTGTTGGGGCAAAATGCAAGTCTGCGCTTACGCCCGCTACTCGACGATTTATCTCTTCAGGAAAAGGCTCCCATTTATTATGGGTGCGTAAACCGGCCTCAACATGTCCAACTTTTATCTGGCGATAATAGGCGTTTAATGCTGCTGCCATAACGGTAGTTGTATCACCTTGTACTAAGACCCAATCTGGTTTTATTTTTGCCAGGATGGGGTCAAGATGAGTAAAAACCGCAGCTGTGATCTGCGCCAAAGACTGATTTGGGCGCATTAGGTTTAAATCCACATCAGGTTTGATCTCGAAAAGAGACAAAACTTGGTCGAGCATTTCACGATGCTGGGCAGTCACACAAACACGCGATTCGATACCCTTGCGCTTTGCGAGTTCACGAACAATAGGCGCCATTTTTATGGCTTCGGGTCTGGTACCAAAAATTGAGAGTACTTTCATAATGAGTGTTGTAAATATCTGAAAAAACAAGCTTTATATTTACTCTATCCTCCTACGCCTAACTTGTTTAGCGTAAACCCGGCTTCTTGCCATTTTTTTTCATCTAGCGCATTTACAGTATCTACAGCTACGCGCCCTGGCATGGCAGAAGCTACTAGGGAAGCATCCAACACTTTGAATTCACTATGTGCGACGAGCAAAAGAACCGCGTCTGCTTCATCAAGGGCTTCTTCCAGATTGTGGGCAATGGTCATATTTGGCAAAGTAGATTCCGGGGCAAAAGGTTCAAAGGCTTTTACTTCTGCCCCTTCTTTTTGTAGAAGGTGTACAACTTCTACGGCGGGGCTTTCGCGTAGATCATCCACATCAGGTTTATAAGATAGTCCTAAGGCAGCAATTTTTTTCCCTTTAAGGGAACCAAGTGCGCGCTTCACAAGAGAGACAACAAATTGGGGTTGGGCATCGTTTACTTCTCGTGCTGTGCGTATAAAGGGTGTTATATCCGGTGCGGCTTCAACGAGAAACCAGGGATCAACGCTAATACAATGTCCACCCACACCGGGCCCCGGGCGCAAAATATCAATGCGAGGGTGTAGATTGGCAAGGGAAATTGCCTCCCAAACATCTACGCCAAAACGATCGGCAAGACGAGAGAATTCATTTGCGATAGCGATATTTACATCGCGGGTAGTGTTCTCCATTAACTTGACCATCTCAGCGGTAGTAGCGTTGGTTTTGATGATTTTCCCCTTAACAAAGCTGGTGTACAAATCATGGCCCGCTTGGGCTGAATCTGGTGTAATTCCACCAACTACACGGGCATTTTCAATCAATTCACGCAATATCTGCCCGGGGAGAACGCGTTCAGGGGAATAAGCAAGGTGAAAATCTTCGCCGGCTTTGAGACCAGATTTTTCGAGAATGGGGACGATTAAATCTGTTGTTGTGCGGGGGGGGGATGTTGACTCAAGTACAACGAGATTTCCTTTTTGCAGATGCGGTGTAATTGCCTCTGCTGCCGATATAACGGCACGCATATCAGCGCGTTTGTTGTCCTCATAAAATGGGGTCGGGACGGCGATAATAAACGCATCCGCAGGCTCAGGGCGAAGAGCGACCCGCAGCATCCCAGATTCAAGCACTTCTTGGACTATTTCTCCCAGTCCGGGTTCGTGGATGTGTAATCCACCATCTTTTAATATTTCGATCACGTTTTCGTTAACGTCTACGCCAAGAACTTTTACGCCGTACTTGGCAAAGGTGCTGGCGGTGGGTAAGCCGATATAGCCTAACCCAAGAACACAAAGTTTCTGAAATTTCATAAAATCTCCAAAATTCTTTTTATTTTAGCGGCTGTATTATACAACCAACTGCTAAAAATAACGTAGATATATTGTATAATGGATTAGTGTTTGCAGAGAAGAGGAGAAAAATGGACAACATCTTACTCAACCCGAATATTGCTTATCTTTTTTTAGTTAGTGGCGTTTTATTAACCTTTTTTGCCTTGGTTACGCCCGGTACCGGTTTTTTAGAAGTCGGGGCCTTCTTTTTGATGGCATTAGCGGGATACGCGATCTATTTCTTGCCCATCCATATTTGGGCTTTGGTTTTACTGATTATTAGTGTTATTCCTTTTGGGATGGCGATAAAGGCCTCTGCTCGCCGAGGGGTTTATCTTGGCTCTAGCATTGTGGGGGTCGTAATCGGGTCTGCGTATCTCTTTCGTGGGGAAGGCTGGGCTCCGGCTGTCAACATTTGGCTGGTAATTATTGTTTCTTTGCTAATGAGTGCTTTTTTGTGGTTTGTGATTATCAAAACCCTCGAGGCATTAGAATCTCGCCCCTCGCATGATTTAGGTGCTTTAGTTGGAAAAATTGGCGAAGCAAAGACAGAAATTCACCATGAAGGCTCTGCCCAGGTCGCTGGAGAGTTGTGGACAGCGTTTAGCGAAGAAGCTATTTCGGCTGGCGCGCGCGTCCGCGTAATTGAGCGTAGTGGTTTTATGTTAGAAGTCGAAGAAGTTGAAGAATAGTAATATATAATTGAGCAATTAAATTTTTAGGAGGCAGTAAAAATGGAGTTTGGTGCAGTATTATGTCTTGTTGGTGGCGTTGGCGTAGTTGTTATTGCGCTTTTAGCCAGTGCGATTCGTATCGTTCCTGAATATCAGCGTTTGGTTGTTTTTCGGCTTGGACGCTGTGTTGGAGAAAAGGGACCTGGTATTGTTTTCTTGATCCCTGTTGTTGATCGTGCAGCTCGTGTAGATTTACGTGAGCAAGTTCGTGAGATCCCACACCAGACCGCAATTACAAAAGATAACGCGGGCATCTCTATCGATTTCCTTTGGTACTACAAAGTTCTTGACCCAAGTGAATCGGTTTTGGCAGTTGGTAATTTTGAATCAGCAGCTCAAGGTATGGCAACGACTACTTTGCGCGCCGTTATCGGCTCTATTATTCTGGATGAAGTTCTTTCAGAACGCGAGCATATCAACACTTTGCTCCGCACTCGTCTGGATGAAGTTACCGAGCGTTGGGGTGTCAAAGTAACCAATGTTGAAATTCGTGAGATTATTCCTCCGCGCGAAATTCAGGAATCGATGAATAGACAGATGACGGCGGAACGTATTCGTCGCGCTGTTGTTCTTGAAGCAGATGGTACACGCGAAGCTGCGATAACAATTGCAGAAGGCGAAAAGAAGTCTGCTATTCTTGAAGCGGAAGGCCGGAAACAAGCAGCTGTTCTCGAAGCTGAAGGGCAGAAAGCAGCGCAAGAATTAAAAGCCGCAGGTTATGCGGCGGCTCTTACGAATATCTTTGAGTCAGCCAGTAAAATTGACCAGAAGACGATGACCTTGCAATACTTTGATACCCTCAAAGAAATGGGGCAGGGCGAGTCGACCAAATATATCTTCCCGATGGAATTTACCAGTATGATTGAAAAATTTGTTGGTAAAGGCTAGATATAATTAACTAAAAAACAGACACCGAGTGTCTTATGGCACTCGGTGTCTTTTCGTTTATGACTATAAAAATCATTCCCGCCACTCTTGGTGACTTAAGTTCCCTTCGTAGCTTGGAAAAAGTTTGCTTTTCGCAAGATGCTTGGGCTCTTATTGATCTTATTGCTGTATTAACTTTCCCAAATGTTATTCGATTGAAAGCTGTTGATGAGGGGAGAATGGTGGGGTTTATTGCGGGGGATCCACGTTTATCAGAGGGTTTTTCGTGGATTGCGACTGTTGGAGTTTTGCCAGATTATCGCCGACAAGGTATTGGGCGCAGACTCTTGAATCTTTGTGAGGAACAACTTCCAACCACGCGTGTGCGGCTTTCTGTCCGCATTTCGAATGAAGAGGCTATTCAGCTTTATAGGCAAGAGGGGTATCAGACTATTAATATCTGGGAGAGTTATTATAAAGATGGTGCAGATGCTGTGGTGATGGAGAAAAATCGTGTTGTACGAGGGTTTTAGAAGTTTGGTGTCGGGGATCTCTATTTTTCACCGATCATTTTGAGAAATTCTGTAACTACTTTTGGGTCAAAGCGTGTACCAGATTCGTTTTTTAAATAGTTGATGATAGTTTTTCTGTCCCATGCTTTTCGATAGTAGCGATCTGAGAGAAGGGCATCCCAGACATCTATCACAGAGAAAACGCGTGCAGCAATGGGAATATCTTCTCCTTTTAGCCCCTGTGGATATCCTTGCCCGTCCCAGCGTTCGTGGTGAGAGTAAGGTATATCGAGCGCAGGAAGCAGATATGGGATAGAAGATAGCATTTGATAGGCAAAGACCGGGTGTTGGCGCATGATTGCCCATTCTTCTTTGCTTAGGGGGCCTGGTTTGCGTAAAATAGCATCTGGTATGCCCATTTTCCCAATGTCGTGTAGTAGAGCTCCACGATGGATGTGAATGAGATTGTTTTCGGAGACACCCAGTTTGCGTGAAAGTTGGAGGGTGAGGTCTGTTACATTGAGTGTATGTCCTTGTGTTTCTTTATCGCGCAGTTCGAGTGCTTTCCCCCATCCTTCGAGGGTTGTATCATAGGCGCGAGCTAGTTCCTCGTTGCTGTCTTTGAGGTCTTCAAAGAGATAGTTGTTGTCGATCGCAATTGCTGCTTGCCCTGCTAATGCTTGCAGAAAATCTTTCCATTCTTGTTGTGGGCTAAGGTTTTTACGATGGAATATTTCGAGAACACCAAGTACTTTTCCTTTTGCTATGAGAGGTACGCAATAATATTTAAGAAAATTCTCTTTTTCAAAACCTTCTTTTCTGGTGCATTGTTCTTCTTTACAAGGAGTTTTCATAGATTGCATTGCACGGCTTTTGATAGCCTTGCTTGGTAACCCCTCTCCCTTTTTTAGGTCTGTGTTGGTGAAAAAGTGAGTTTTGAACCCGCTCCCAATAAAGTATTTTAAATTTTGAGTAGTTGGTGTAGCCAGCAAAATGCTTGCAGCATCTACGCCTAATTGAGCTATGGTGTGGTCAATTAAAAATTTAAGTGTTATGGACAAATTAACATTGGAACTTATGGCAGAGTCAATATTGCGCAGTGTTGTTAAGCGTTGAACTTGTTTTTCTGTCCGCTCGTGAAGACGAGCGCGTTGGATAGCGTTGCCAGCTATTTCTGCAAGCGTGGTGAGTAAGTGAACATCTTCTTTTTTAAACTTTCTTGGCCTTTCAGCCATTATTGCAATTACGCCAATGATATTTTCTGTAGATCGAATAGGAACCCATGCGCCGCCCCATCCATCGGGGAATTCATAGCCTTTAGTAAGCTGAGCATAAGATTCTGTTCTTAGATTTGCAGAAATATGGTTTTGACCACTTTGATAGATATGCCCGATAAGCCCAGCATCGTTACTTTGATGGTCTGGTTTGATATCTGTGACCCAGCCAGCAGATGCGGCGCGATAAACCTCTTTTTTATTTGGAACACTTATCCAAAGAGCGCATACTTCTACGTTTAAGGAATTTCTAATCTCTTCTAATAAAACAGGGAACATCTCTTCGGGTGTTTCAGCACTTCTTAATGCCGTTGAAGTTCGGTTTACGGCTTCTAACTCTGCCAAGCGATTGTTGATTTGATTAAATTGACTGGCACTATGAACAGCACCCGCAACTTGCGTGGAGAAGAGAGACATAACCCGCTCGTCTGCTTGAGTAAAGAGATGGGTATTTGGGTGGGTTTCATAGAAACTCATAGCACCGATCAGATTTCCGGCATATAGCATGGGAATGCCCAGTGCCGATGTAATAAAGGACTCTTGATAATGTTGAGATTTTCCTTCCCAAACATGATAATCATCAACGTGAAATGCCTCTAAAGTCTTGGCAACATGCCCCACTAAGCCATCACCAAGAGCTAAAGAAGTAGATTTAACTTTTTTTGCATATGGTGCTGGTAAACCGTAGCTAACAGCAGGATTTAGTATATTATTAGCTTTGTCGTATAAATAAAGATCACCACAAGACACGCCTAAAAGAAGAACCGCGCGCTTAAGCGCAGTCTTTAGAAGAACTTCCATTTCTTGTGCTGCGACAAGGTCTTGAGTAATTCTGTAAAGTTCTGCAAACTCTTTACCACGTTGAACCGTTTCATAAAAAAGGCGTGCATTTTCTATCGCGGCAGCGGCATGAGATGCGAGCATTTCGAGCAATACTATATCTTTCTCTGTGTAGATATCAGGCTCGTAATTTTGCGCTGAAAGCACGCCAACTATTTTTTCGCCAACATACATTGGGGAAACGAGTAGCGAACGAGCTTTTTCTTTTGCCCCAAAACGATTTTCTTGAAAATATTGATATTGATCTTCGGTGGATAAATCCTGAGAAATGAAAGAGCTTTTTTTTCTTTGCACAAAAGAAATGAGACTGTTTTTTTTAGAAGTTTTTTGCGTACCATATCGTTTATCTTGATCTATTAGGAAGACAGCCTTGTCATAATCATTTCCTTCTTCTCGAATAGAGATAATAAATGCATCACAAGGCATTAATTCTTTAGCCGCACGATGAATTGCCTGATAAGTTTTTTCAGGGGATTCTATGTCGCGTAAAATATCCTGGCTTAAACGATGTAGAACGGTATGTCGTTCAGCCGCTTTTATCGCCTCTTCATAGAGGCGAGCATTCTCAATTGCTGAGGCAGCCTGATGAGCAAAAGTCTGCGCTAACTCTGCATCTTTGCTCGTATATTTATCAACTTCACGGCTGTCCAGAGTGATATAGCCAATAACTTTACTTCTTACAATTAATGGAACACCCATCCAGCCGCGTGCATAATCTGTTTCTGCCCATTTTTTAAAATAAGGCTTTTCTTGTACATCTGCAATGATAATAGGATGAGAGCTTTTTACTAGTTTTTCCAAAAGAGGGTCTTTCGTAGAGAAAGATTTTCCTATTTGCCTTTCTATATTTGGCAGACCGTGGCCACCTGTTATTTTGACCCTGTCTCCCTCCAGAAGCATAATCGCAGCACTATCATAGGGAATTGCCCTTTTTATAGACGCAAGGATTGTATTAAGTACCTCATCCAGATTGAGAGAAGATGAAATAGTATGAGCAGATTGGCGTAAGGTTTCTGCCTCTTGTCTTCTTCTCTGTTCCTCATCAAAAAGACGTGCATTTTCAACAGCAATTGCTGCCTGATAGGCAAATGATTGGACGGTCTTTGCGCTTTCTTCTGTAAAATAACTTTTCTCTCTGCTGTCTATAGCTAACATCCCTACAACTGTGTTACGGACAATTAACGGAATACCCATCCAGGAACGGATGTGGTTATGCGGATGCGAGCGGAAAGGCGCGTGTTCCGCTTGCGCATCACTCAAAATATAGGTGCGCTTTTCTCGAATCACACGTGTGTTGGGGTTGCTTCCGTCAAGAGAAAAGCGCAGATTCTCAACCTCTTCAGCGTTCTGCCAACCTCGTCCCCCAAAAATTCTCAATTCATCACCTTCTAATATTTGAACACTCGCACTGTCGTAAGGCAAAACAAGAGCTAATTGCTCTAAAATACGCTTTACGGCCCCTTTAAGGTTTAACGATGCTGTTACAGCAAGAGCTGTTTCTCTTAATATCTCAGCTTCCTGACGGCGTGTCTTTTCAGCCTTGAAAAGGCTTGCATTTTGAATGGCTATTGCAGCATGGTTTGCAAAAGAAGTTACAAGCTGTGCATCTTCTTCTGTAAAATGCGCGATTTTTCCGCTATCTAAGGTGAGAATGCCAATAGGAGAATCTTGAACAATTAAAGGAATGCCCAGCCACGACTGAATTGAAGGCATTTCTTTAAACACAGCATAGGCTTGTGGAGCATTTTTCAAAATTAGAGGGGCTTTGCTTTGTATAACTTTTGTGTTTGGGTTATCTCCAGGGAAAGGAAAGGTTCTGTTTTTTTCTATTTTAAGTACTAAGTTTCCACGCCCTCCTACAATTTCTAAATAGCCATCTCCCAGTAGCTGTATGGAAGCACTATCAAAGGAGACTACCTGCGATAATTCTTCAAGAATTAAGTCAATTGCCTCATCTTGACTCAGCGTTGTTGTCAAAATTGCAGCAGATTCTTGTAGTTTTTCGGCAATTTGTCGTCGTCTCTGTTCTGTTTCGAGGAGGCGAATTTTTTCAATAGCGGTAGACATTTGCCCGGCAATAATTATTAGCAAACGCTCATGATCTGTTGTGAAAAAATCTTTTTTTGCACTTTCGGCATTGATAACGCCGATCACTTCGTCTCCGGTTTTTATCGGGACACATAACTCGGAGCTTGCCAAAGAAGTGAATGGTAGATAGTCTTTTGATTGGTCAATATCATTAATACGCAGCGCTTTCCCGGTTGAAACTACTTTTCCTGTAACTCCTTTTGAAATGTGAATAGGCCTGTACACTTCTTCAACAGCAACTCCTTTATAGGAGGGGTGAGGGTATAAAGTTTCTTTCTCAATATCTAAAAGAAGAATGCCATAATTATCTGCGTAGAGCGTATTTCCTATAATATTTGTTATTTGGCGTATAAGATTCTTTTGATCCGATGCTTGCGAGCTTGTAAAGGCTGTCGCTTGCAAAATATTCAATTCATTTAGCTGAGCCTGAAGAGCCGCTTCTGTGTTTTTTCGCTGCGTAATTTCTCTTCCGATTGCGATAATTGCATCTTTTCCAAAATAATTCCCTTTATAGACGCGCACCTCTTTTGGGAAAATCTCGCCATTCTTTCTTCTGCCCCAAAACTCAAATTCTTGTGCCTCTCCGCCAAAAGCTTTCTCAATTTTCCTTGCAACCTCTTCTAGATTGTTTTTACCTGGCGCAGAAAGAAAATCTGGTGTTTTGCCAATAAAATCTTCTCGGGGGATACCATAAAGCTTTATTGCCCCTTCGTTTACGTCAAGAAAGTGTCCCTCTGCATCTTGAATATAAATAGCATCGTCTATGCTGTTAAATAGATTTTCATAACTAGCTTCGCTGATATCTAAGGAGTTTTGTGCTTGTTTAAGCGCGCTAATATCCTGAACAGAAACGATAACTCTTCCCCAGCTTTCATCGTACCCTGGTAGAACCTTCCATTGCATGATCTGGTAGATATCAGATCCATCAAGTGCTTTTGTAACGGTCTGAAAGGTGACTAATTTTTTGCCCTCTATTAAAGAGACTAGATTTTCTTGAAAAGATAGTTTTGATTTTCTTGTATATAATTCCGCAGCGTTTGATAATAAATCAGCTTTGGAGCTTGCTTTGTTAAGTAAGACGGATGTTAGATTGACATTAATAACATCTACCAAGCGAATGCACTCATCGATAGCAGAAGGATTTTCTTGAAAATATTGCTGAAAGTCTGTCATCCCATCTTTTTTCAGTCCGTCTATATAATTTTTGACCAAAGAAAAATCATCTTCCCAAAGCGATATGGGTGTGTCTTCAAAAAGGTTTTGATAATATTCTTCACTTTGAGTAAGTGCTTGCTCAGCCTTCTTTCTTTCTCTTAAATCGCGCCCGATCAGCAAAATTTCTTTAAATTCTTCTTCTTCAATCATCACAGGTGTAGAACGAATTTCTAAGGGAATTTCAGATTTATCCTTGCTTATAACGCCTATCTCATAGGTAAGAATATCTCCTACTCCGGCATTTCTTTGAGAATAGCGTTTTCGTACATCTTCTAAATATTTGGGATCTATAAAATCTGTAACTTTTTTCCCCTCAGTTTCTTTTGCACTGTAGCCAGTACATTCTGTCCACGCAGGGTTGACGTAGATAATTCTCCCCTCTATGTCTTGGGTCATAATAATATCGCGGGAATTTTCTGCCAACAAGCGATAGTAGTTTTTTTTTCTGTTTTTTTTGTGACCTTTTGTGCTCATTTTTATTTTGTATATTTTGCCAGTAAAATTATCAATAAGTACTTAATTATTGTACCTTAGTATCTGTATAAAATTGGCATCCAAAAGGTCGATATTAAAAGAAAAAAGATGAGCAAAAAGCTCATCTTTCATTTCCATTTAAAGGCGACGACGGGACTCGAACCCGTGATGCAGGTTTTGCAGACCCGTGCCTTACCAACTTGGCTACGTCGCCGGGGGTTATATTGAGCGGGCGAAGAGATTCGAACTCTCGACCTTCTCCTTGGCAAGGAGACGTTCTACCACTGAACTACACCCGCAATTACTTGGTCACACTATATGACCGAGTGCCGAGAGACAGAATCGAACTGACGACACCGCGATTTTCAGTCGCGTGCTCTACCAACTGAGCTATCTCGGCGAGAACATCCAATTGTTAAGCGAGTGGTATTCTACCCGTACTTAAGGTGCTTGTCAAGAAATTTTCTCTTTTGAAAACTGAGCCAATCAATGCCTTGACGCTACACTTTCTTAAGGTAGAATTACTCTCGCATCGCATGGGGCGATGGCGGAATTGGCAGACGCAACGGACTTAAAATCCGTCGGTGGAGACACCTTGTGGGTTCGACCCCCACTCGCCCTACCAAAAATCCCGCTTCATTTTGAAGCGGGATTTTTATATCCTAATGCACTTCACCAACCACCTCTCCCTCGAGCTTATCCTCCCACGGGTAGGCTTCAAATTCCTTTGCCGCAGCACGAATTTCAGGGTCATCTGAGTAGCTACCGCGTTTCTCTTCCGGTAATAATGCTGCAATTTTTCGCACAATTTCATGCCCAAGTTCATCCAATTCTTTGCGTCGCTCACGTCCACGTCCGGTTATTTTTTTGGGATGAAATGGAAGGCCGATCTGAAACCTGATAGTTGGGCGTTTCCCTAACTTTAGAGGGAAAATATCATTCAGCCCTACGAGACCAACCGGAAGTATGCTTGCTCCCGTTTGAGAAGCAAGAAAGGCCGTCCCTGGGCGTGGGGGGCGTAAAACCTCTGCCCAACTACCACCTTCGGGAAAAATGCCAAGCACCCCGCCATTATTGAGAATTTCCTCTGCCGCGCGAAGAGATTCCCTTGCGCCCGTTCCGCGATAGAGCGGATAATATCCCCATAACTTGGGAATAAACTTAACAATATTTGGTGCGTGTGGCATCTCTGCGCCACCGAGCATCTCTAAACGCCACGAGAAAATGCGTACAAAGCAAACGGGGTCAATAAAGCTAAAATGGTTTCCTACAACAATAAAAGGCTTATCTTTTGGGATATTCTCTTCTCCAATAATCTCTACATTTGCAAGAAGCCAAAAAGCAAGACGAGAGAGCTGGTGCAAAAAAGCCCTAAAAGTTTTTCTATGCAAATATCTTAGCTGAACCTTGGCCACTTATGCCTCATTTCCATTTGTGAGTGAATATTTTTCTGCATCTTCTCTGGCCTTTTTTTCATTTACACGTAAGAGTAAAAATAAACCAAGGAATAAGAAGATCAGCACAGAGCTGATTGCGACACGTTGCCCGGCTTGTTCTGCGAGCAAAGTGCCTATTTCTCGATTCCGTTCAAACCAACGCGCAGCCCATAAGGCCAGAAAGCCGTAAATAGTTGGCCCAATAAAAGAAGATGTGCGCCCAACAACAGAAAAAAGACCGAAAAATTCAGCACTTTGTCCTTTTGGCGCAAAAAGGCCTACCATTGTTCGGCTGAGTGATTGAACGCCGGTAAGCATAAAACCTGCTAGAGCACCGATGACGAAAAAGCCTGTTAGTGATCGGTTAAATAGCATCCAGATAATGGCTGCGATCATGCCTAAAAGTGCGTAAATAAGAGAGCGTTTATAGCCCACTTTTTCTCCAATTACAGCAAAACCATAGGCTCCGCCGATGCTTGTGATCTGCACGATGATCATGAAGATAATGGTTTGTTGCTGTTCCATACCATAAAGTACAGCTCCGATGATCGCAGCAAAATTTAGGGTCATAAGAATGCCGTCGTTATAGATCAGGTAGGCGATCATAAACTTGATAAACTCTTTAAACTGCCGAGCAGACCTAATGGTGCGTACGAGGCGTTTAAATCCCAGTGTTAGATAATTTTCACCAAGGGGTAATGTTTGGGCGCTGGCACGTTCTTTAATCCATCTATAAGCAGGAATTGTCGAGAGGGCAAAAAATAAGGCTGTGATGGGAAATGCCAGACGTACGGGTAGGGTTGTTCCTTTAATGAGAACAATGGGTGGCAGGAGAATGAGCAGGGCGAGAATGCCGCCGATATTGCCAACTGCCCAGCCAGTGCCTGAAACACGACCAATTTCTTCAGGCGAGGCGATTTCGGGGAGCAAAGAATTGTAAAAAACCTGTCCGCCACGATAACCGATCTCTGCCAAAATAAAAAAGAGCATTCCAGTGAAAATATCGCCTTTCTGAACAAAAAAGAGCAAAGCGGTAAAGACCCAGGTAACAGCGGAAAAAAGGAAAAGAAAACGTTTTTTTGATGCCGAAAAATCTGCGATCGTGCCTAAAATTGGCGAAATGATAGCGACAACAAGCATGGCAATACCAACGGCAACGCCCCACAAGCGAGAGCCCTCTGCGCCACCAACGACGCCGTCTTTGAAATAAGCCGAATAGATGGCAAGAAGGACAATAGCAGCGTAAGCTGAGTTGCCGAAATCGTACATATACCAGGCTCGATGTTCACGGTTTACTGCTTTTTCTTCGGTCATAAAAGAATCCTTTTTAAATGAATGAGTAGATAAAAGATTAGGAACAATTATAGATTGTCTTGCGTAGAGATAAACGTTGTTACAACATTTAACACATGCGTGCTAGACTGGTTTCGCTTGACGAAATTAGGGCATAGGGTAGAATAGGATGTGTAGTCTACTCGGAGCGGGAGCCTTGCGCTCCCGTTTATGGTCTATATGCTTTGTGCAGGAGAAAAAAATGTTTTATGATCGCCAGAAATTAGAAGAATTAGAAGAGAAAAACCTTGCTCCTTATGGAATGCGCTCGAAGAATTCTAAGGGGCGTGCTCACGCCGGTAATGAGCCTGCTTATAGAACTGCTTTTCAGCGAGACAGAGATCGTGTTTTGCATACAACAGCTTTTCGGCGTTTGGAGTATAAGACACAGGTTTTTTTCAATTATGAAGGTGATTATTTTCGCACCCGCCTGACCCATACGCTTGAAGTTGCGCAAATTGGGCGCACTATTGCGCGTGCGCTTGGCGGAAATGAAGATTTAACAGAAACGATTTGTTTGGCGCACGATCTAGGCCACCCCGCTTTTGGTCACTCAGGCGAGGTTGCTCTTAATCGTTTGATGAAAGACCACAATGGCTTTGATCATAATAAACAGTCTGTGCGCATAGTCACAAAGCTCGAAGAGCGCTATCCCGATTTTCCCGGACTGAATTTGACCTGGGAAGTTCGTGAAGGAATGGTTAAACACGAATCGGAATATGATGTTTCGGATGCGTCGGGTTATGACCCTGATCTGCGCGGCAATCTTGAGACACAAATTGCGAATATAGCAGACGAACTGGCTTATACAGCCCACGATCTGGATGATGGACTTCGCTCCGGGATGATCAAGCCCTCTCAACTGGAGGGGATAGAGCTATGGGAAATTCTCGCCGAAACCTATAATTGGCGTGCTCCCGTTTTGGATGATATATCTCGACATCGAATGATCCGGCATTTAGTCGGGATAGAAGTGAGCGATGTTGTTCATTCTACAGATACGCGGATCAAGGAAAGTGATGTAGATTCGCCGCTTGCTATTCAGAAATTGTCCCATAATTTATTGGGCCATAGCGAAGATATGATTCGTCGCAACCGCGAGCTAAAAGATTTTCTGTATACAAAGCTTTATCGTCATTATCGTGTTGTGCGGATGGCAGTGAAGGCCGAGCGAATTATTGGCGATCTTTTTCACGCTTATATAGATGAACCGGCAATTTTACCCGCGCATGTTCAATCCTTAGTAGAAAAACGTGGGATCGAGCGTACAGTTTGCGATTATATTGCCGGTATGACAGACCGATATGCGGTAGATGAACATCGTAAGCTTTTTGATCCCTTTGTTAAACCCTAGTTGTTTTTTTAGGGGGCAAAGCAAATGCATTTGCAAGATTGTTGCCTCCAGAAAATGATATTTATATTGCAATTGCACTAAAAAGAAAAAGGAATTTTTATGTCGAAACAAGAAGAAAGTTATTTAACCCCCGAGGGCCATGCCCGCTTAAAAGCAGAACTGACTGAAATGGTCGGTCCAAAGCGTGAAGAGTTGGCAAAACGTTTGCGTTCAGCGATAGAAATGGGTGATTTGTCTGAGAATGCAGATTATCATAAGGCAAAAGAAGATCAAGCCTTTCTTGAAGGGCGTATTCAAGAGTTGAAATATATTCTTAGCAGTGCTGTGATCATTGAAGATGATGGGAAACCAAAAGATGTTGTTTCTGTTGGGGCATCTGTGACTATTCAGGAAGGGGATTATCCTGCCGAGACTTATTATCTGGTTGGGGCGAAGGAAGCTGATCCGCGTAATGGGAAGATTTCAAATGAGTCCCCGATCGGGCAGGCGTTGTTAAAGCACCGTGTAGGGGATGTGGTAGAAGCAGAATCTCCGGGTGGGATTTTGAAGTTCAAGATTTTGAAGATCGAGTAGATGCTTTGATTTGGCGGTATCTGCTATTTGCTAGTAAATGTCTTTTAGCAGCACGCAAGCCTAAAAACAGGCGCGATTCGTAAAATCCTATAAAAAAAGAGCCGAGATTTCAAAATCTCGGCTCTTTGCTTTTATTTAGACGTTATTCTTGGGCCAAATGGCTAGCTCTAAGGTTGAGCGGTCAAGGTAGCTGCTCGGCGGAAGAGGGCCTGTGCCGTATTCCAGATCGGCTACGGTGACAAGTAGCTGGAGTGTTTCAGTTTCTAGCCTGACGGGTTTTTGTGTTTGGATGACGACCAATTCACCTTTGGCTTCTAATCTCTGGCGAATTGTGGGATCGTTATAAGCGTGCTCAGTCATAAGTACTTTTGTGGCTGTTTTGATGTCGTTTTTATCGAAGAGCCAAATTTCGAGTGCGGTGACTTTTTTAGAGTCTCCTACGCCGATGGTGTCAGAAATGCCAACGCCATATTCGCCCATAAATTCACCGCTTGGTGATTCTATGCTGAAGGATTCATCGTAGAGGTCGTCTCCCAGCACATAGGTGGTCATAGATTGCGTTATGGGGGTTGCCAAGCCTAGTTCTGTATAATCTGTTTGTTGCGCGTCCTGACTTATTTGGGCGGCTTGTTGGGCAGGGGTGGCTTCGCCACTTTGGGCTATAGAGGGGCGTAATAGGCGCATGGCAAAAAAGGCAACGGCGGCGACAACCAAAATGCCAAGCCCGATAAGCGCGTATCTTGTTGCAGGGGACATCCCTCCGCTGCCATCATCTGTAGGTGTTTCTTCTGGAGCGGTTGCAGGAGTTGTGTTCGTGGTAACTAACAAGGCAAAGGCATCTATGGCTTGTTTGTTTTGTGCTCCGGGTTCAGCGCCAATTTCTTGAAGAAGTTGGTCGGCATTGGTACCTATGTTTTGCCAACGTTGTACAGCCAGGGCTGTGTCGCTATTGGTCAAAAAAGAGTCTACCGTCATGCGAAGGTAATCTCGTTGATAGTTTTTGTTAAGTAGCTCTGGGGATGCATCTACCCATTCTACCGGTTGAACTCCCCAGCCCCAGCTTAGCCCAATGGCAAAACCAATAATAAGTGCTGCAACCGCGGCAATTATAGGATTTTTCAATTTTTCAAGGAGTGTGTTTAGAAGGTCCATATTGATTTCCTCTCAGAACAAATAAGCGACAATAAAGTTATTATACAAGAAAGCCCCTAATTACGCGAATGAATTTAGGGGCTTTTGCTTTGTTTACTCTTCTTTTTCTTTTTGTATATCGTCCAAAAGAAAACTTTCTTCACATTTTATGCATTGTGTTTCATCTTTCTTTGAGATGACCAATAATCCTTTGCAGTTTGGACAAGGCTCAGGGATAGGGCGTTTCCATGAGGTGAATTCACACTCAGGGTAGTTTGCACATCCGTAAAAGATGCGTTTTTTGCGTGTTTTACGCAAAATAAGCTCTCCACCGTCATCGGGGCAGCTAACGCCTATTTTTTCAAGCCAGGGCTCTGTATAACGGCATTTTGGGAAGTCGCTGCATGAGATAAATTTACCAAAACGCCCAAAACGGATCACCAGATCGTGATTGCATTTAGGGCAGGCGCGCCCAATTTTTTCAGGCTCACGTTTTGTAGTAGGAATTTCTTTTTTCGCCTGCTCAAGTTCTTTTGCAAATGGGCCATAGAAATCGCGAATAACATTTACCCATTCTTCATTCCCTTCTGCAACTTTATCCAAGCGTGCTTCCATGCGAGCGGTAAAGCCAAAATCGACAATATCGGGGAAATATTTTACGAGCAAATCATTAACGATCTCACCCGTTTCTGTTGGCTCCAGTCTTTTGTCGATCCGCTCCACATATCCCCGCGCCTGAATCGTTGATAAAGTCGGGGCATAAGTCGAAGGTCGCCCAATCGCATTTTCTTCCAGTGTCTGTACCAAGGAAGCTTCACTGAAACGTGGCGGTGGCTGAGTAAAATGTTGTTTTGGCATAAGGCGCACCAACTCTTGGATTTGTCCTTCCTCCATTCCAGCGGGAAACTCGATATTTTCATCGCCATTGTCGCCCTTCTTTTTGTTCAAATTTCTCTTGTCACCATAAATAGCCAGGAAGCCAGGGAATTTTATTGTAGAGCCAGAGGCACGCAAAAGATAGTTATGTTCTTTTGTTTCGCCCGTGATTTCAACCTTCAGCGTGTTATAAACAGCAGCCGACATTTGGGATGCGATAAAACGCTGCCAAATCAGATTGTAGAGTTTATATTGACTGCTATTAAGTTGATCTTTGAGACTTTTTGGCGTACTAAGAGCAGATGTAGGACGGATCGCCTCATGCGCCTCCTGTGCGCCCTTCGCTCGTGTTTTATGCTTGGGTGCGGTTTCTGGGAAATATTCTGCCCCAAAACGCTCCTCGATAAAGGCACGTGCCTCCTCAACAGCCGATTTGGCGATATTTGTAGAATCTGTACGCATATAGGTAATCAGACCAGAACCGCCAATACCCTCATAAAGCTGCTGGGCAATAGCCATTGTTCGTTTGGCCGTAAATCCCAAACGACGGGAAGCATCCTGTTGTAGTGTAGATGTAATAAAAGGCGCAGGCGGCTTTCGCTTACGCGTACCGCGTTTGATTTTATTGATTGTATACGCGGCTTTTTCCATATCGACGAGAATGGGATTAACAATATCCTCGCTAGGTAGCTCAGCTTTCTCACCGTCGATTTTCGATAATTTTGCGATAAAAGTTTCTTTCAAACTCTCTGGTTTCAGCTCTGCGCCAATAGACCAATATTCAACAGCTTCAAAGGCTTCAATTTCGCGTTCTCGCTCAACGATCATTCGCAAAGCGACAGATTGCACGCGCCCTGCAGAGAGTCTGCCGCGTACTTTTTCCCAGAGAATGGGGCTAATGCTATAGCCAACGAGTCTATCTAAAATGCGTCGTCCTTGTTGCGCATTCACCAAATCCATATTGATCTCGCGGGGAGATGCAAAAGATTTATCAATAGCGGATTTTGTAATCTCGTGAAAAACAACGCGCCGTGCGGTTTCAGGATCAATTTCTGCGGCTTCCATCAAGTGCCAGGCAATTGCTTCACCTTCGCGGTCAAGATCGGTGGCGAGATAAACTTCTTTGGCCGTTTTAGCGAGTTTTTTCAACTCTTTCATGATCGGGCGTTTATCGTTTGGTACACGATATTTTGGCTCGAAGTTGTTTTCCACATCTACTGAAAGTTGTGAGCGTAATAGATCGCGAATATGCCCAACAGAGGCTTTTACGGTATAGCCACGACCCAAAAAGCGTCCAACAGTGCGTGCTTTTGCAGGGGATTCGACGATCACCAACTTCCCTTTGCGTTTAACTGTGCGCTTTTTGCGCTTAACTTTTGGCGGCGGCGTCATACCTTCGTGCGCGTCGGTGCGTCCCATACGATACATTCCCGTGCTACATTCAGGACAGGTACCTCGTGTTGCTGGTGTACCATTTTTATTAAAAATGGCTACAGCTTCAGATATTTCTCGTTTTTCTTTGCATTTCATGCAGTAGGCTTCCAAAGTATTCTCCTACAGATATTCTTTCTTATTTTCTTCTTTGAGTTTTTCTACAACTTTACGCACATCTTGCGCTTGGTCGCGCTGTGCAATCAATAAAACATCTTCGCTATCAACGATCACCAGATCATCTACGCCGATGGTTACTACTAGTCGTTTCTTGCCATTTCCATAAACCAGTGTTTCGTGTGTGTTTTCTGCAATATGGTCTCCGTTCAAGAGGAGATTGCCGTGAATGTCATTTGGCAGGACAACATCGAAAAGGGAATCCCATGAGCCAACGTCGCTCCAGTCGAGGCCGCTGGCGGGCAGTACAGCGACTTTTTCAGCGCTTTCCATGATGCCGTAGTCTATCGTTTCGCTTTTCAGGGTCATCCACACTTTTTGGATAACGGAAGCAAGTTCGGGACTTGCGAGCGAATCGGATATTTCATCCAAAGCGGATTTTAGCTCGGGCATTTGTCGCTCGATCTCGGATAAGATGGTTTGCGTGTGCCAAATGAACATCCCGGAGTTCCAGGAGTATCCACCCCTAACGCTCATTTCGTAGGCTTCTTTTTTATCCGGTTTTTCTTTAAAGCGTGCTACCTGATAAACGGGATAATCAAAACTCTCAATGAGTTTTTCACCGCGCTGGATATATCCATATCCTGTTGCGGGGAAGGTGGGCGTGATGCCAAGGGTGACGAGATACTTTTCTTTTGCCACTTTGACAGCCGTTTTTAGTAAATGATAAAAAAGGTCGCGATTGCGGATAAAGTGATCAGCGGGAAATAGCGCCATGACAGCTTCGGGGTCTCGGTGATGTAAAACTGTTGCAGCAAGCCCCGCTACAGATGCCGTACCACGTGGTCCTGGCTCAATAAGGAAGTTCTCTTCAGGCAAGTCAGGCATTTGACTTTTGAGTAACTCTGCTTGCTCTGAAACAGTCACAACAAGAATATGATCGAGGGGGAAAAATCCTTGTAAGCGTTTGACCGTAGATTGAAAAAGCGTATCTTCGCCGAGCAATTTGAGTGCTTGTTTTGGTGTTTTACGGCGTGAAAGGGGCCAAAGCCTGGTTCCGCCGCCGCCTGCCATAATAACTGCATAAGAGTGATTTGAGTTGGTCATATTTTTTTATGTTGAATTAGAAAAGTTTTAGAAGTTCTTCTAATCTGCTTTTTATGCTTTGTATTCGCCTTGCATTTCTCCTACGCTGACATAATTCATCCCGCCAACGTGGCGTACCATGCCTTTGAGTTCCATCATGACGAGCGTGGAAGATACTTTTTCGACTGCTAAACCTGTTTTTGCACGAATTTCATCGACATGAATGGGTTCATGGGTGAGTGTGCCAAGAAGCTGAACTTCAGTTGCATCTGTTGGCAAGGTTCTTTGTGCGCTGCGATGTTCTGTAATGCGCGTTAGGTCAAGAACTTCGAGTATGTCGCGCGGGTGCAAGAGCGGATGCGCGCCTTTTTGAATTAATTTATTCGGCCCTTTGCTCTGCTGAGCAAAGATATTGCCGGGGAGTGCGAAAATTTCTCTTCCCTGCTCAAGGGCAAAATTAGCTGTGATAAGCGCACCGCTGGTTTGAGCGGCTTCTATCACGATTGTTGCCATCGAGAGACCAGAAATAATTCTATTACGCGGCGGGAAGTTAGAGCCTTCTGGAGGTGTATCGGGCGCGTAATCGCTGATGACCGCACCTGCTTTGGCAACACTTTCTGCCAAATTTCTATGTTCTGGCGGGTATATTCTATTTACACCCGAACCGAGTACGGCAATCGTACGTCCGCCAGCATTGAGTGCGGCTTGGTGGGCTATCCCATCTACGCCGCGAGCGAGACCGCTGACAATTGTGACGCCGTTTTGCGCGAGAAAAGAGGCGACTTCTTCTGTAACTTGTCTGCCGTAGGATGTTACGCGCCGTGTACCAACGATGGCGACTGCCCAAGCATCTTCTTTGCGAATTTCACCACGCAAGTAGATAATTGGCGGCGGTTGAGCTATTTCGCGCAGGCGGGCGGGGTAGTCTGCGTCGTCCCATGTCATTACGCGGATATTTTTAGCAGCGATTTCGTTCCAGAGAGCGTCTAAATCTACTTTGTTGCGCGTGTCAATGAATTTTTCAACGATTTTCTTGCTGAGTCCGGCTTCACGGAGTTGGGCAGGTGTTGCTTCCCAAGCGGATTTTGCGTCACCAAAGTAATCGAGCAATGCCCGCAAGCGGACTGCGCCGATGCCTTTGACGAGGTTGATGCCGATCCAGTAAGATTTTTCTTTCATTGTTATAGAATTTATCCGAAGAATAATCCAGATTGCTCCCTACGGCGTAAAATTCTTGCAAGCAAAAACCTGATAGCAATGCTCCGCGTTGTGTTTTTTCAACGCAGAGCGTTGAAAGGAGTGTTTTTTATCGTGAGGTGTTATTCTACTAAACCGTCCAGCAGGAAAACGCTCATTTGGGACTGAGCAAGATCAATATCGAGAATGACATCGGGAATGGCTGGGAGCAGAAGCTCTTTGCCGGATTTAGGCTTCACGAGATAGACATCATTCGCACCTGTTTTGATAATCTCTTTTAATTTACCCAAGCTTTTCCCTGAGGCTTTTTCTATCACTTCCAGCCCAATGAGCTGATAATCGTAGTATTTACCTTTGGGGAGCGGAGGTAGATCTGCAATATTTACAAAAAGGTGTTGGTTTCGTAATTTTCCGATCTCATCGCGGTCGTGAATGCCCTCAAAGGCGATTAAAATGCCCGGTTTGTGGGGGCGGTTTGACCTGATGGTGAGTGGAAGGTGCTTTTTCCCGATATAAAAAGTTGCCCCTGATATAAATTGTTCAGGATGGTCGGTTTGGATTTCGAGCATGATCTCGCCACGCACACCATGAGGACGGCGCAGTAATCCAACTGCTAAATATACAGGCTCACCTTGTGTTTTTGGTGAGCCTGTATAAGCATTTTTTGCAGGTTTCGAGGCCGTCATTTAGGGATCGCTTACGTCTAGAGAAGCTCGTTTGCCTTCTCGTTCTGCGGCTACTCGGAGTAGGGCGCGCATGGCATTTGCCACTCTGCCACGTTTTCCGATAACGCGTCCCATATCATCTTTGGCAACGCTCAGTTCGATATCTACGTGGTTGCCAGAAGTGAATTCACGGACATCGACATCTTCCGGGTTGTCTACCAATGAGCGGGCAATATATTCTACTAATGCTTTCATTTTTTGTGCCCTCTTATCTTCATCAAAAGGCAGAAATATTATGTACTCTGCCTTTTGATGCTTAAGTGTTGATTAGTCGCGGCGAGTTCTGGGGTTAACGTTGCGTTCTTCCATCATCTTTTCAGATTCTGCCATCAAAACATCGAGTTCTTCGCCAGCTTTGAAACGCTCGTAGCGTTCTGCTATGCCTGTGTAGTTAAAGATTTGTGCAACAGAATCACTGGGTTGAGCACCATTTTTTAGCCAGTGATAAATGCGATCTTCTTGTACAACAACGGTAGAAGGCTCTGTGCGGGGGTTATAGGACCCTAAGATCTCAAGAAATTTGCCATCGCGTGGTTTTTCTTTTTCTGCGGCAACGATACGGTAAGAAGCTTGCCCTTTCATGCCTGTGCGGCGTAAACGAATACGAACCATTGGATTATTCTCCTAAATTATTTAGATATTTTTATTTTTTATTGATAATACTCGAAACAAAAGTGAGGACGCTAAAGGGGGCGTTTCTTTTGCCTTTTTTCTTATCCTTAACCAAAGAGACGTGAGAGGCCACGTCCCCCAGATTTTTGAAGTTGTTTGAAGAGTTTACTAGTTTCGCGAAACTGCTTCATAAGCCGGTTAACATCTTGTACGGTATTTCCTGAGCCAGCGGCTATCCGTCGGCGACGGCTGGCGTTCAGGAGCTTTGGGTTTTTGCGTTCTTGCACGGTCATCGAGCTAAGTATAGCTTCCGTGCGTTTAAGCTGCGCTTCCATTTCTTCGGGCGGAACATTTCGTGCGGCTTGTCCCATTTGCCCGGGGAGCATATCCATAATTTGACCGAGCGGTCCCATTTTACGGACTTGCTGCATTTGCTGCATCCAGCTTTCGAGCGTGAAGTTGCCTTCCATCAAGTCTTTGGCTTGTTTTTCGGCGGTTTCGGCATCAAAAGCGGCTTCGGCTTTTTCGATCAGTCCGATCATATCTCCCATGCCCAAAATACGGGAAGAGAGTCTAGAGGGATCGTAAGATTCTAGGGCATCCAGTTTTTCGCCGGTTCCCAGAAATTTGATCGGCACCCCGGTTACTGAGCGGATCGAAATCGCTGCGCCGCCACGAGAATCACCGTCCATCTTCGACAGAATCAAGCCGGTCAACGTGATAGCGTCCCGAAAACCCTCGGCGATGGGCAATGCTTCTTGCCCGATCATCGAATCGACGACAAGCAATGTCTCAACAGGATTGGTATTTTGAGCTATAGCGCGTATCTCGCTCATCATTTCGGCATCAAGCTGGGAGCGTCCGGCGGTATCGATGATCAGAACGGAGAATCCACCTTTTTTCGCTTGTTTTAGTGCTTTTTGCGCGAGTTTTTCGGGTTTTAGTCCTTCTTCCCAAAAGACGGGGATATCGATTCTTTCACCAAGCGCCTGGAGTTGCTGTGCTGCTGCGGGGCGATAGGGGTCGCCTGCGGCGAGCATAACGCGCTCACCTTGTTGGCGGAGCTTTTTTGCCAGTTTACCGGCTGCAGTGGTCTTACCTGCGCCCTGAAGACCAACGAGCATGATAGCGCGTGGTTTTTCTCCGCTTAATGCGAGTGGAGCAGGGTCACCAAGTGTAGCGATTAACTCATCGTTAACGATTTTAATGACCTGTTGACCGGGGTTGAGTGCTTTATTAACTTCTGCTCCGGTTGCTTTTTCACGCAGGCGGGCGACAAAGGTTTTGACGACACTATAATGAACATCCGCTTCGAGTAGGGCTAAGCGGACTTCGCGCATGGCATTATCTACATCTTCTGCAGAGAGTTTGCCGCGACGTTTGAGTTTGTCAAAGACTTCGTTGAGTCGTCCAGTGAGTGTTTCGAACAAGTTATTTCCTGTGTTTTGTGTCCTGAGTAAAAAGCCGTTGAATTTTAGCGCGGAAAGGCTTGATGGTCAAGGGAGTTTTTTTTGATAATAATGAAGGAAGCGAGATTTTATAGCTGAAAAGGATACTTTTTGTGGGTTTTAGCGTGCAGATTTTGTTACGTGGAAAATGATTTTTAACGAAAGCAAGCCAAAATCAAGTATGTGTACGGTTTTATATCCTAATAATGGATATTGTCTAGGCGATCTGATCCTGCTTCTTTTAGTCCGCGATTATCCCACCAATCTTTGATGATAAAGGGGATGTAGAGAATGAGACAGGTGACGATCCCGATGGCTTCCATGTATAGGAGATAAATAGGCCAGTCTGGGAGCATGTCGAGGAGGCTGGCGGTGGGGGGCTTGTGATTAAGATAGAGGTAGTTGCTGCCAATAGATGAATTGATGAAGTAGACGGCAACCATATAGATGTTGGTGATTGCGAATACGCGTAGAAGGGATTTCCAGGTGGGGCGCATTTCTTCAACGAGGGTCATATAAATTGCGGCGATAATGATAAAGCCGTGCCCGATGAAGGTTTGGAAAAAACGATAATGGGGAAATCCGTAGATACCGGCATCGGGCGTGAGAATTGCCTGGAGCGCGCCACCGATGCCGAGAAAATAGGCAAATTCGTAAATGCGATGGCTTTTTTTGATGAGCATCCACGCGCTGAGCCAGATCAGGATGCTGCAAATGTGCAGCGGAAGCATTTTTTGGATGGTCCACTCGTGATAGAAATAGGCCCAGAGATGCCAGGAAACTTCGTTGACAAGGAGGATGGCTGCTACCGTGTCGCGAAAGTTTTCCTTGTTTTTTTCGCTGTGTTTTTTACGCGTGATTGTGATTAGCAAGATGATGAGAAGAATGACGCCTAATACAGCGAAATGGATGGTGTCAAAAAGGTGAAATGACTCTCCTTCGTAATCTGCGATGAGATAGGGGGTGATATATTCTGTGTAAAAGGCGAGGGTTTTGTTGATAATATCTTGTTCCATAATAATTCCTTATAGCATTATTTCTCGGAGCGTAAGCAAGCTTTTTCAATTTTATCAGCTAACACCAAGAAATCTTCTTCCCTAACAAAAAATGATGAAAAAAACAAGCGTCAGCCCATGAGAGTTTTATATAAGTTTACTGTTAGTAAGATACACCCAGTGAGCATAAATAGCCCAAAGATAAGACTGTTATAACCTCTCAATTTCATATTGTGAGAGTTACTTATTATTTTTCTTTATATGCTTCAGAAGATTTTCTATTTCTAAATATTTTTACAATCCAAATCTGTATTTGCAAAGCAACATTTAAGGATGGCTCTTTGTACACAATTATTTTCCATCCCCTAATCAATTCTAAGATAGCATAAATTGTCATTATTGGCACAGAAATTAAAATCCATACAATTTGATGTGTATCCATAAGAAAGAATATCTCCTGTTCCTATTTGGAATTATACTAAGGAGGTTATAATACTTATCCCCTATAAGCAGGTGTTCAGCTTATAACCCCTCAACTCCCCTACACCCCCAACCACTGACTTGCCACCTCCGCCAACTCGTGCAGCGGCGCGATTTTTGTAGTGCATTGGGGCAGAGATTCTATAAATAAGCGTCCATACTGTTTTGTCTGAACACGTCTATCAAAGATAATAACCACGCCGCGGTCTTGTGCGGAGCGGATCAGGCGTCCAAATCCTTGTCTAAATTGGAGAATGGATTCAGGGAGATAATATTGATGAAAAGCATTCTCATAAAGTTCAGAGCGGGCGGCAATCAGTGGGTCAGATGGCACGCCAAAGGGGATTTTCGCAATCGCTACGACTGAAAGATCATCACCGGGAATATCTACGCCTTCCCAGAAAGAACGTGTGCCAAGCAAAACGGCCGCATCGCTCTCTTTGAAGCTCTCCAGCAAAGCATTTGGCGAAGCACCACCGCCTTGCTCAAAGACCACAATTCCTTCTTTTTTAAGCGGCGGCGCGATGGCTTTTGACGTTTTCTTGAGTTGGGCATACGATGTAAATAACGCGAGCAAGCGTCCACCAGCAGCGACTCCGAGCCGTGTAAGGGCTAATTCCATAGATTCGGCATACCCCCGCTGATTTGGCTCTGGAATATCACTGGGGATATATAGCAGCGTCGAGCTTTCGTAATCAAAAGGAGAACCCAAAGCAAGGGTCTCGGCATCAATTGCACCGAGCGCATTTTTCATATAATCAAATGTGCCGTGCGTCGTCAAGGTTGCCGAAGTAAGAATAACGCTCTCTTTTTTATGCCAAATATGTTTTTCGATCAGCCCGCCCACATGCAGCGGCGCGGCCTGCAAGGTCAGTTTATTATATTTTGGGTGAATTTCCACCCAATAAACGGTTTCAGGCGCAGGCTCCATAATCATGCCATCGAGATTACTTTCAACTTCCGCCAAACGGCGCGAAGTATTGCTCAAAGAACCCATCGCGTCTTCGAGCGTATCCGCGCCATCGGCATATAACTCAGCCGAAGCCTGATAAAGTTCCTTAAGCAAATTTAGCAAAAGTTTTAGCGTACTGTGCGTTTCTTCCCAGGTAAATTCCACGTCTTCCCAAACGGGCAGCGTGCGCGTAGAAGGCACAACCCTTTCCTGCCACGAATAATTATCATTCCCTTTGTCGCCGCGCTGATATTCAGCAAATTCGCCTATTGTATTGAAAAATACCCGAACTTGCTCCTGTACCCGAAAAGCGAGATCTGTGGCTCTCTTAACTTTTTGCGTTAAAAGAGCTTGGTCAGATGGACGTAAAACTGCGCTTGCTTCCGCTAAAAGAGCACCCAGCGCCCCAGACTTGGATCCGCCAAGCTCGCGCATCAACCGATTCATATTCGAAGGCGTGACCATAAAGCTGAGCGCGCTCGTCGTTGCATTTTCAAGGTGATGGGCTTCATCCACGATCAAATACTCATATTCGGGCAAAACGCGGCTCCCGGAAGCAATATCCGCGAGTAAAAGGGCGTGGTTCACGATCAAAATATGTGCCGACTGCGATGCTTGTTTTGCCTGATTAAAGGGACAGCTTCCGCCTGCGTGTTTCATACAGGTTTCAGTTGTGCAGGCATCATCTTCGGCAGAAACGCGTCGCCAGATGGCGCGCTCGTCGGGTCCCGTTAAATTGATTTCGGCTTTATCGCCGCTTTTATTTGTTTGCAACCAAACAAGGATTTTTGAAAGAACACGCATCTCTTCTTTATTGCTCGGTCCTCTTCGGCGCAAAATGCTCAGTAAACGGGGACAAAGATAATTGCCCCGACCCTTCATCACGCTGGCACGCAAGTCAATATCCAGAGCGGATGCGAGATTCGGTATATCCTTTTTAATCAGTTGGTCTTGCAAATTGATCGTATTTGTAGAAATCACAACGCGCGTATTATTCTGTATCGCCCACATTGCGGCGGGGACTAAATATGCAAAGGATTTGCCTACACCAGTCCCGGCTTCGATCAAAAAATGCCGACTATTGGAGAAAGAATCAGCAACAACCTGAAGCATTTCCACTTGCTCGGCACGATACTCATAATTCTCAAAATAATTTGAGAATGCGCCGCCATACTCCAGCACGGAAGAGGCTTCTTCGGGGTCGAGCATGATCGGGTCAGAGACAGCTTGCAGCGGCTGATGTTTCTCCTCCTGCCGAGAGGGGAATAAATTTCTTTGCGCCCCTTTTATTTTCACGCCACCTTTGGCTTGTGCGCGCAAAATTTGCTGGAAAACCCAATTTCCATCCCAATCGAGGGGTTCGCCCTGCCGAACGATTTCAGCGATCAATTCGAGAGGGAGATTTTCTGCCATTTCATATAGGCGTGCAAAAACGCCTTGTGTGGCTTTTGCATCATCGAGCGCGCGGTGTGCGCTTTCAAGCGGAATACCCAGCGATTGACTGAGTGCGCCTAATTTGTACCGTCCCGCCGAAGGGAGCATTACAGCTGCTAATTCATAAGTATCAATGGCAATATTATGTTCCAGAAGACCGTATTGCTGCACAAATCCCAGATCAAAACGGACATTATGCCCGATGACAGGAGCATCGCCAACAAAGGCTTCAAATTCGCCCAAAACATCATGGATATTTGGCGCGCCCCGCACCATCTCATTGCTGATATTGGTCAATTGTGTAATGAAGTTAGGAATATTGCGCCCGGGATTAACGAGCACAGAAAATTCATCTTCAACGCGTTTTTCGTTAAAGCGAATTGCGCCAATTTCAATAATGGCATCGCTTTTTGGGTTTAGCCCGGTGGTTTCAAGATCAAATGCAACGAGTGTGGTCATTATTTTTTCCGAATAATTCTGAATTTTGGTGAGTTTGCGAGCGTAGCTTGCGAAGCGAAGCAATCTCGTTTTAGATATGGGACTGCTTTGTCAGGCTAAAGCCTTCCTCGCAGAATCATTATTCTACGCACTTAGCGCATCATTCACAGCTTGAATTTCTTTCTTTGAGATCGAAGCTTCCTTTGCTGTCTTGCGAATAAAGGGCTTTAGCTTCTTCAAGGGCATGGTTGGCACAGGAGCATTATCTGCTTCAACTTCTACGCGTTTGCTTGTGAAAACCAATGCCGCTTGGATGGGCGGGATTTGCTCCTCGGGCATTTCTTTTTTTAGTGTCTTTGTGAGTTTCTCGGCAAGGGCTGCTGCATCAAGGTCTGGACGGCTCATATTTTCTTGCCCGAAAATGCGCATATAGCTTTGGGTGAATCCGCCGCTTTTGCTTTTCCACTTTTTGCCGTCGTAGATGATTGTTCCGTGTTGGTGGTAGGGGAGCAGGAGCCAAACACCGGCTGGGCCAACCAAAAGATTAGGAACAGGGCTGGCATAATGGTAAATCGTATATTCTCCGGAAACACCTTTTAATCCTTGATCCAACAATTCATCCGGGCGTGGGCTGCGACCCCAGCGATTGCCAAAATAAATCCCGACTTGTGAAAGAATAAAGCCAATTAGGAGTGCTCCCATTGAGATGGTGAAATATTCCGGTTTTTGAAATGAAATATACATGCCCACGCCGAGAACAAGTAGAGATGAGAGACTCGTTATTTGCCCGATCTTTGCATTGCGACTGATAAGTTTTTCGTTTTTGATGATTTTCATTTGAATTTATCCTGTGTTTTATTCTGAACCTAAGAAGTGAAAAGTGACGAGTGAAGAAAGTTTCGCTTCTCACTCATCACTCATTAGAAATTATTTTTTCTCAATTGCCTCGCGCATTGAATCCAAGACATCGGTTTCAACGGCTTCTTTTGCAACGCGGATCGCGTTTTTGATGGCATTTGCATCTGAACTGCCATGCCCGATAAAAACAAGCCCATCTACACCCAAAAGCGGCGCTGCGCCCACATCGCTGGGGTCAAGGGCTTCTTTGACTGTGCCAAGAGCAGGCTTGAGCAGAAGACCACCTATTTTAGTGAGTAAATTCCCCTTCATAATCGTTTCTTTGATTTTATTTGTAAGTAATTTTGCGACAGCTTCCGCTGTTTTTAGCATCACATTGCCGGTGAAACCATCGGTGACAGCCACATCTACTTCGCCACGGATAACGCCTTTTCCCTCGACATTGCCGGTGAAATTAATATCCAATTCTTCTAAAAGGGGATAAGTTTCTCGCACCAGACTTGACCCTTTGCCTGCTTCCTCGCCATTTGAGACAATCCCGACTTTGGGCTTGGTCACGCCCCATACTTTTTCAACATAGATACTGCCCATAATGGCAAATTCTACAAGGTTTCGGGGCTTGCAGTCTGGGTTTGCGCCAATATCCAGCACGAGGCATTTTCCCGTCTCAGTGGGGAAGGTGGGGGCTAGCCCGGGGCGGTTGATGCCTTTTAAGCGCCCTAATCTGAAGAGCGATGTAACCATAGCTGCGCCGGTATTCCCTGCGCTAACAAAAGCATCTGCTTCACCGTTTTTGACAAGGTCTATAGCAATAGCCATCGAATTCTGAGCATCTTTATGGCGTGCTTTACGGACGAGATCATCGCTTTTGTCGTCCATGGTTAGCATTTCTGGAGCGTGGACAATGCGAATAGGTAGGTTTTTATTCTGTAAATGAGATGCTATTTTTTCTCGAATTTGTTTTTCGTCGCCGACCAAGATCAAATCAAGGTCGTATTCTTGCGCTGCCATTAGAGCGCCTTGTACATCCACATCGGGGTAATTATCTGATCCCATTGCATCCAGAACTATTGTTGTCATTAATTTCTCCTAAAAAACGCTATAAAAGCTGAGTTCTCTCCAGATTATCAGGTTTTCTTTTTTTGCTTGACATTGCGTAGAAGCTGATTATAATACCTTCTGCGTTTGCGCTGGTGGCGGAATTGGCAGACGCGCTAGGTTGAGGGCCTAGTGAGGGATAACCTCATGCGGGTTCAAGTCCCGCCCAGCGCACCAAAGAGAAATGCCCGACAATTGTCGGGCATTTTTTCTTTATTTCCCTCTCCCACGCGTGGGAGAGGGTGGAGGGTGAAGGCTAGTGCTGCAAAATTTGTGATAAGAAGAGTTTTGTGCGTTCTTCTTTGGGATTATTATAAAGATCGTGCGGGGTGGTGTGTTCTACGATCAATCCTTCATCCATGAAGAGGATTTCATCGGCTGCTGAACGAGCAAAACCCATTTCGTGAGTAACACAGACCATTGTCATGCCTTCTTTGGCGAGGTCGAGCATTACGTCAAGTACTTCTTTGATCATTTCGGGGTCAAGCGCAGAAGTTGGTTCGTCAAAGAGCATAATTTTGGGGTTCATTGCCAAAGAGCGGGCAATTGCAACACGCTGTTGTTGTCCGCCAGAGAGATTGTTGGGGTACACGCCTGCTTTTTCAGGGATACCGACGCGTTTGAGTTGCTTCATGGCAATTTCTTCGGCTTCTTCTTTAGAGCGACCGCGCACAACTTTTTGGGCGACAGTTACGTTTTCCAAGGCTGTCAGATGTGGGAACAAGTTGAAGAGTTGGAAAACCATGCCAACTTCAGCGCGGGTGGCATTTAATGCTTTTTCGTTTTTTCCGAGTAATTGCCCATCAATAGTTACTTCGCCACTGGTTGGCACTTCAAGGTGATTGATACAACGGAGCATGGTCGATTTTCCAGAGCCGCTAGGTCCGATGACAACAATTACCTTTCCTTTTTTGACGGTTAAATTCACACCATTAAGTGCTTTTACATTACCAAAATGCTTATATAAGTCTTTAATAACGATCATATCGCGTGGCTCAGTCATTTTTTCGTAACCGCCTTTCCATAACCTGGACTAAAAGAGAGAGAACAACTGTAATCGTGAGATACATAACGGATACAGTAACGTATGCTTCCCTGAACCGGAAGGTGCTACCGGCATATAAACGTGATACCTGGGTAATATCGCGTACTGCTAAAACGGAAACCAGTGCCGTGTCTTTTACCATTGCAACGAAATCATTACCCAAAGCAGGGAGTACATTTCGTACCGCTTGTGGCAAGATAATATGCTGCATAGTTTGCCCGTAGCTCATTCCTAAGGAACGCCCTGCTTCCATTTGCCCGCGTCCAATAGATTGGATGCCTGCGCGGAAAATTTCTGCCAGAAACGCGCCATAGGTGATAGCGAGCGCAAAAATAGCACGACCATTCATGGTAAAGGCCTTGTTGCCAAATCCGCTCAATGCCTCTCCTGCAACTATCCCTATTGAGACAAGCCATACACCGAAGGCATTAATTCCCTCAACGAGCATAGGAACACCAACGAGTGCAATGAAGAAAATCAACACCAGCATTGGAATGCCGCGAATTAATTCCACATAAAGACGGGCTAAATTGTTAAAGAAGATATTTTTTGAAATACGCCCTAAGCCAGCCAGCAACCCCAGCATTAGTGCAAAAGCATAGGCTATCAGAGCTGTCTTTACCGTGATTTGAATACCGACTTTGATGAAATTAAAAGCTTCCTGATAATTTTCTTTGGTCAGGAAGGTGTAGATAGCCCAAACGAAAATTAAGATAATTCCTAAAAACCACCAGGAAATATCTTTTAGTTGTAAAGCAGCTTTTTCATCTGAGATCGGGGGGGATTGTTCCATGTGTGCATCCTTTTTGATCTGGTTTATTTGTTGCAGAAAGCTTATTGGTGCGATACAAAATAACTCTCTACAACAGGTTAAGAATAGACGATGTTTTACTTTTCTGCAAGGGCACAGAAAATTTTTTAGTCAAAATTTAGATGGTAGAGAAAATTATGATGTTTCTCCTGAGTGGTAAAATCTTATCTGTAATTAAATTTTTTGGAGGTATCCCTAATGGATGTGATTTTCCCTAGTTTGGAGTGGCTTGAAGCACTCAAAGAAAAACTGAATAGTGATGAAGAATATGCTGAAGTAGCCAAAAAGTGGGAAGGCGACATACTTTGCCAGCTTGAAGCTGATGATCGCCTTGAAGAAACAATGCTTTTATATGTAGACCTTTGGCACGGTAAATGCCGAGAAGTAGCCCTTTGGGATGAAATCGGTGATAAAAAGCCGGCTTTTGTTATGAAAGCGTCTTATACAAATTTCTTGCGCGTTTTACAAGGCGATCTTGATCCCATGCAAGCCATGATGACACGAAAACTTGGTGTAAAAGGCAATATGGCCGTGATGATGCGAAGTGTTCCCATCGTCTTGGATTTTGTCCGCTGTGCGAGCGAAGTGACCGATAAAGCACTTTAAAGGATGATGTAATCTGTAGTAGGGGTTACAGATTACACCTTTTCTTATGCAACCAATTCTAAAAATTAACCTTTCTACCCAAAGTTTTGAAGATTATGAAATCCCTGCAGAGTGGCAGCGTAATTATCTCGGTGCCGCCTCTCTTGCTGCGCGGATTTTATACGATGACTTGACCGCCGAGCTTAATCCCCTTTCAGCAGAATCTCCGCTCCTAATCCTTACCGGGCCGCTCACGGGGACATTTGGTCCCGCTACCGGACGCTTTATCGTGGCTGGAAAGTCACCGGCAACGGGCCTGTGGGCAGAATCCAATGTGGGGGGCTTCTGGGGTGTTGAGCTGCGAAAAACGGGCTACGACGGCATCTGGATAAGAGGAAAAAGCGACTCTCCCCTCTACCTTTCTTTAAACGGAAACAAGCCGGAATTAAGAGCGGCCGACCACCTTTGGGGGCAGGATACTTATGAGATTCAGGAATCGATTAAAGCGGAAACAAGTTCAAAATCCACAAAAGTTTTTGGGATTGGTGTTGCGGGAGAAAATCAAATCCCCTTTGCTGGTATTTTTTGTGACCACGGGCGCGCGGCGGGGCGCACAGGGTTGGGCGCGGTTATGGGCGCAAAAAATCTCAAAGCGATTGCCGTGCAGGGCAAAGAAAAAATCCCGGTCGCACAGCCTGAAAAATATAAAGCTTTGCGGATAGCCGCAAATCGCAGCCTAAAAGATGAGCCGATGACCAGCGTGATGAGCGATCTCGGCTCGGCGGGCGCGGCAGAATATCTCGATTATTTGGGCGAAATGCCGAAAAAATATTTCAGTACTAGCGTGTTCGAAGGCACCGAAAAAATCTCTGGCGCGAGCGTAGCAGAGAGTATTTTGGTCGGCAAAAAGGCCTGCCATGGTTGCGTGATCGCCTGCGGGCGCGTTGTTGATATTGGTGATGGAGAGAAACGCAAGGGGCCTGAATACGAAACTTTGGTCGGCTTTGGGCCGAATCTCGGCATCACAGATGCGATTTTCGCCACCCGCATGGGTGAGCTTTGTGACCGCTACGGCCTGGATGCGATCTCTGCCAGCAACACAATTGGTCTTGCGTATAGCCTTTTTGAGCGAGGCATTATTTCTACCGAAGACACGGGCGGAGTTTCGCTCAATTGGGGCAACGCCGAAGCTGCAGAAAGGCTTTTGCATCAAATGGCGCAGCGTGAAGATTTTGGCGCATTTCTTGCCGAAGGTTCTCTTTCTCTTGCACGCCGATTTGATGTTGAATCGCAGGCTGTGCAGGTAAACGGCCTTGAGCTGGCTTATCACGATCCGCGTGGGGCATCGGGTATGGCGCTCGTTTATGCCACTTCGCCGCGCGGTGGTTGCCACAATCAATCCGATTATTTTCTCGCCGATATTGGCCAGGTCGATGACTCTCTTGGGCTTGAATATTTTGACCGTCACGCTGGTGCAGAAAAAGCCACCAATGTCGCCCTTCATCAGGATTGGCGCACGGTCGGCAACGCCCTTGTGCTTTGTCATTTTGCCAATGTCCCGCCCCAAACTATTTTAGATTTGGTCAATACCGCCTGTGGTTTGGATTGGGATTTGAACGTCCTAATGCGCTCCGGCGAACGCGGCTGGACTCTCAAACGGATGATCAATCTTAATTTGGGCTTGCTCGGTGCTAATGATCGTTTGCCTGAACCCATGCTAAAAGACCTCCCCGATGGCGGCGCAGAAGGATATATTATCCCCTTTGAAGAAATGCTCTCTGCCTACTACATCGCTCGCAGTTGGGATGAGAATGGTATCCCAACGCAAGAGAAGCTGGAAATATTGGGTTTGAGTGACTTATAAGTAACCGTAGGGGCGGATCTTAGCCCCGCCCCTACGAAGAGAGAAAGGAATAACTATGAAATATATCTCAGTAAAAGAAATGCGAAATATTGATGTGCAAACCGACGCAGTTGGTGGCGTCTCTTTTGCGCAACTGATGGAAAATGCCGGACGTGGGATTGCCGAAATCATTCTTGATCTACCAGATAGTTATGATGGTGAAAATTCGATCTTGGCTCTTGTCGGTCCCGGCAATAATGGCGGGGATGCGCTCGTAACCCTCGATTTGCTCGCCGCAGAAGGCTGGGATGTGACTGCCTATCTTTTCAAGCGCAAAATAAAAGACGATCTGCTCGTGGAGCGAGTCAAAATTGCTGGCGGAAGGATCGTTCTTGCGCAAAGTGATAAAGAATTTGAAAAGCTTAAGACTTTGGCGCAAGAGAACTCTGTTTTTCTCGATGGCTTGCTCGGCACCGGCATAAAATTACCGCTCCGCAAAAATGCAGCAGATTTGCTCTCAGCCGCAAGCGAAGCCCTCGAAAGTGTAGATTGGGAACCTTATATTATCGCTATAGATTGTCCTTCTGGTGTGGATAGCGACACCGGCGATGTCGCGCCCGAAACTATCCCCGCTGATCTGACCGCGACGATGGCGGCGATCAAATTTGGCCTGTTGAAATTGCCAGCTTTCGAGCTTTGCGGTGATATTGCCCTTGTGGATATTGGTGTGACAGACCAAGTCCCCGATTGGGTGGCTGTTTCCAATTTTGTTGTGAATGAAGATCATGTTGCCGCGCTGCTTCCTGAACGTCCGCTTTCGGCACATAAGGGGACATTTGGCACAGCGCTTATTTCAGCAGGGTCAGTTAATTACACGGGCGCAGCATTATTAGCAGGAAAAGCAGCGTATAGAATTGGTGCAGGGTTGGTGACATTGGCAATTCCATCGCTTTTGCATAGTTCTTTAGCGGGGCAATTTCTTGAATCGACTTGGGTGCTGCTCCCGCACAAAATGGGTGTTGTCTCAGCAGATGCGGCGACAGTTCTACTTGAAAATATCGAACGAGCGACAGCGCTGCTGATCGGCCCCGGTTTTGGGATGGAAGAAACAACGCGCGAGTTTATAGAGAATCTACTAAAGAAGAAGAATGGATTGAAAAAGAAGGTTGGGGGAATAGGCTTTGTTCATGGAGAAGAAAAAAAGAAAGAGGAAGGTGAAATTAACCTGCCTCCGATGGTTTTTGATGCAGATGGTTTGAAGTTGCTGGCCGAAATCGAAAATTGGTATGAGCTTATTCCCGATGTCGCGGTTTTGACGCCACATCCTGGAGAAATGGCAGAGATGACGGGGCTTTCTGTTGACAAAATTCAAGCGAATCGTTTGGAGATTGCTCGAGAATATGCGCAAAAATGGGGGCACGTTCTTGTTTTGAAAGGCGCGTTTACGGTTATCGCCGCACCAAATGGCGAGACCTTTACTTTGCCCGTTGCTTCTCCTGCTTTGGCACGTGCTGGCTCTGGTGATGTTTTGGCGGGAATTATTGTTGGACTTCGCGCGCAGGGATTGGACGCGCTCCAATCTGCGATAGCTGGGGCGTGGATTCATGCTCAGGCGGGGTTAACGGCGGAAGAGATGATCGGGGCATCGGTATCCGTTTTGGCGGGCGATATTTTGGCTTTTGTGCCAAATGTATTGGCTGATTTGGAGTGATTTTGGTGATATTCTCCCCTAAATTCCGTACTTAGAATTTGGGGGAGATGCCCGATAGGGCAGAGGGGCTGTTAAACGGAAACAAACCTAAATCAAGTATGAATCGGTTTTTTATCCAAAATAAAAAAGGTCGTTCTCTATATGAGAACGACCTTCAACTTTAAATTTTCAAACTTGTTTTATTCGCTTAAAAATCTTTCCAATGCACCTTTGCTAATTCTGTAGGCGCTGCCGAGTTTCTTTGCTTTTAGGTCGCCAGCTTCGATGGCTGCCATTACATCTTCTTGGGAGACTTTAAGGATAGCGGCAGCTTCGGCGGGCGTCATCACAGAAGGCATTCCACCGCCACCAGATGCGGCTGCGGGGGCAGCTTTCTGTTGATTTTGCGCCATTGCGGAGCCAGATGTAGCATTTTGCATCAAATTACCGATGCCCATTCCTGCACCGATACCAGCGGTAAGACCTGCGCCGCCGCCTTCGTTATTTGCGGCATCACGCATAGCGTCTGCGGCCTGGAGTTGTGTATAAGTTGCCATATCGAGCATGCCCATATCGCGTAATTCTTGTGCCGATTTCGAAGAAGGTTTTAGGTTACCAATATAGAAAGATTTCAGTGTTAGGCCGAGTGCGGCAAAATCGGGTTGGGCTTTTGCGCGTACGCCTGCGCCAAGCTCTTCGGCCAATCCGATCATTTCTAGTACGCTGTTGTTTGCACCAGTTTCACCAAGTAAGTCAGTAAGTTTTGAAAGCAGCATGGTGCGTAAACGGTCATCAATATCATCCATCATATAGGATGCTTTGGTGCCGACAACCTGGGTTACAAATTGTTGCGGGTCGCTAACTTCGATAGAATAAGTGCCAAAGCCTTGCAGGAGCGCAACGCCCAAACCAACACCCGGGTTACGGACAATAATTGGCTGTGGCGTACCCCATTTTAGCTCGGGGAACTCTTTCATCGAGACAAAATAGACTTCTGCTGGGAAAGGTGTGCGGTTATTAAAAGCTTTACCAATAAAATCAATTACTTTAGGAATATTCCCCGTTGCAATCGTGTGGCGACCGGGACCAAATTTGTCTAGTGCTTGTCCGTCACGGAAGAAAACAGCATTTTGTGCTTCGCGCACAATGACTTGCGAACCAATTCTATAGTCACCGATCCCTGTTTCGGGGAAACGATGTACAAGCTCGTTTTCCATTTCATCGGAATATTCAATTACGTCAAAAATCCTTGCCATCTTTTTCTCCTTATAAATAAGTCACAATAACATCTACATTATAGCGCATTCAATCTACGTTTCTATATCCAATTTGGTTGTAATCCTATTGTCATTGCGAGCCGATGCTTTTTCGGCGCGGCAATCTCCCGTGCAGTGATGGAGATTGCTTCAGTCGCTATCGCTTCTTCGCAATGACATAATCAGATTTTCATTTGCTCGCCCGTCCCACCATTTCGGATCATTAAAACTTCCGCCAAAATGCTGATAGCGATCTCCTCTGGCGTTTCAGCCTGAATTTCTAACCCGATTGGTGAGTGGACGTGGACATATTTCTCTTCCGGGATGCCACGCTCCTCTAATAAACTTGCTGCTGCTAACCAGCGTCGCTTTGAGCCGATTATGCCGATATATGCGGCGTCACTTTCTAGCAAATCAGGCAAAGCAACTGCATCCACATCCGCGCCACGCGTTGCCATGACGATATACGTCTGCGCGTTAATTTGGATATTTTTTGCAATTTCATCCATTTCTACAGGAAGATACTCATCCCCTCCCGGGATATGTTCCGGTGTGCAAAATTCCACTCTGTCTTCGGCGATCACAACCCGAAAATCGAGCCATTTTGCTAAATGCGCAACAGCTTTCCCGACGTGACCGGCGCCAATTAATAAAAGAGTTGGCTTTGGCAAAATAGGCTCCACAAAAATCTCCACTGTCCCGCCACAAATGCCAGGATCACCCTTTGCGGGGTCATTCATATTATAACTAAGATAGCGGGCTTCACCGTCTTTCATAGATTTCAGAGCTTCTTCGTGAACTCGTCTTTCCAACCCTCCACCACCGACTGTCCCGATAATTTTTCCGTCTGTGTAAACGAGCATTTTACTCGTCCCATGACGGGGGGTCGAGCCTTTGCTGCGAACGATTGTTGCTAAAGCCGCGATCTGATTTGTCGCTTCAATTTCAGCGAGTGCTTGATAGATTGTTTTCATTTTTTGAAAGAATAATTCCTCTGATATGATGTTTTTAGGAGCGGATTATATGCTTTGTAGACGCAGATAGTAGTTTCTTAACCACTGGTTTGACCAACCCATAAGCGTAGTCTGACGGACGATGCTAAGAACATCAGCGCGCGTAATTTTTGCGCCACTCAAAATAACCTGCATATTATTGCGACTTAGAGCAAGGGTTTTTTTTGCAAAAAAGAGCGGCCACATGCAAGCTAGTCGAATTCCATGGTGGTTCTGGGGAATAGTGATTATATATTCTAATCCATGTTCTAAGTGAGTTTCTGCTTTATTGGCAAGCAGGTTGACTACATCCATAGCGCGATTTGTATTCTCTTGTGCAAAGAGGCTATCTTTTGTTAAGCCCAGAGGTTCGTAAAAAGTACGAGGGACGAAAACCCAGCCTCGTTCATAATCTTTGCGCAATCCGCGAATGATATTGACCGTTTGTAAGGCCAATCCAAAATGGCGTGCCAGAGGTCGCATTATCGTTTCTTTTTTCTGAAAAGCTGGTGAATAACACCCAAAGAGATCTGTTAGCAAATGACCGACACGCCCCGCAACCTGATACATATAGTCGTCCATTTCTTCCTCTGTATTTACAATAGGGCCATGCTCTTGCCAGCGTGCCATCCCCAAGGAAGATTGGACAACATGGCTGATAATGATTTTCTGGGTTTTTTCAGGAAGCTGTTCTAAGGCCTCGATAAGTTGGTCGGCGGATTGTGCAACATAAACTTCGGGATCGCTCGAGTCCAGATGTGTAATCTTTTTGGTTAGCGAAGTTACAGGCATTTCTTTTTTTAGAACCTGTACCCAAAGGTGGAGTAGCTCGGTCTTGTATTCTGCGCTTAGTGTTTCATTGTCTTCAAGACAATCTGAGACGCGTAGCAGTAAATAGGAAAGCATGACTGACTCGCGCAGGGATGCGGGCAGACGCTCAATAGAAATAGCAAAGGTTCGGCTTACGTTATGTAGCATTTGGTGAAGGTTCATTTCAGCAGCTCCAAGGTTTTGTGTTTTGCGAGTGCTTGGTAGTTTGTTTTTCTAAAAATAATTTTATCCTAAAATATTCTGCCTATGATAACTCTATCATGACAACAAAAAAGAGCGACCTAATGGCCGCTCTTTCAAATTTCTATTCTCTAAAAACTATTTTCCTAACGCTTCTCTCGCACGTTTTGCTGCGCGTCCGCGTTTGGTGCTATTCAAAATTCGTTTGCGAATTCGAATTGATTCGGGGGTTACTTCAAGTAACTCGTCATCAGAGAGATATTCGATGCATTCATCAAGACTCATTGTGCGTGGTGGTGTCAGACGGATTTCCATATCTGCGCCAGAAGAACGCATATTGGTGAGATGTTTTTTCTTGCAAACATTCAAATCCAAGTCTTCGTTTTTGACACGTTCGCCAACAACCATACCTTCATAAACTTCGACACCAGCGCCCAGGAAGAATGAGCCGCGATCTTCGCCATTTTTCAATGCAAAAGCGGTTGTTTTTCCAGCTTCCCAAGCTACGAGTGAGCCTGTTTGGCGTGTATCCATTGGGCCAGCCATTTTTTCATAACCATGGAAATTGGTATTCATAATGCCAGTGCCATGGGTCGCGGTCAAAAACTGATAGCGGAAACCAAGCAAACCACGCGTGGGGACAACATAAGTCACGTGCGTATTGCCATCGCCGCCATCTTGCATTTCGAGCATACGCCCGCGTCGTTTGCCGAGCATTTCGATTACAGAACCGATCGTTTCAGGGCTGCTCTCAATGAAGACTTTTTCGTAAGGTTCTTCTTTTGTGCCATCATCACGTTCACGGAAAATAACTTCAGGGCGAGAAACTTGCAATTCGTAGCCTTCGCGGCGCATGGTTTCGATCAAAATTGCGAGATGCAATTCTCCACGTCCGGAAACGACAAAATTCTCGGCGCTGTCGGTTTCATCGACACGCAAGGCGACATTCGTGCGTAATTCTTCAAAGAGGCGTTCGCGGATTCGGCGGGATGAACCCCAGCGTCCTTCGCGACCGGCAAAAGGTGAAGTGTTTACACCAAAAGTCATTCGAACCGTCGGTTTTTCAACGTTGATGGTGGGCAAAGAAACGGGATTTTCAGGATCGGCTAGAGTCTCACCAATAGAAATTCCCTCTAATCCGGCCAGCGAAACGATCTCGCCCGCACTTGCTTTTTCCACTTCAACTTTATCGAGCCCCTCATGTGTATACAAATAACGTGCCTTCTCGGGCAGATTCTCGCCATCCACTGTCAGGCGGGCTAATTTTTGATTGGCGGTCATTTTCCCTGCGAAAATACGACCTACGGCCGTTACGCCACGATATTCGTCATAACCAAGCGTGGTAACGAGCATTTGTAGGGGGGCGTCTGCATCCACAACGGGAGCAGGTATCTGGCGCAGAATCGTTTCAAATAGCGGTTGCAAGTTGGGGCTAAGGTCGACCGAAAATCCCGCTTGAGCAGAAGTTGCTTTAGCGTAGACGACAGGAAAATCCGCTTGTTCTTCTGTGGCGCCCAAATCGATAAAAAGGTCAAAGGTTTCATTCAAGACACGTTCGACATCGGCATCTTTGCGATCCACTTTATTAATCACAACAACGGCTTTGTGTCCGAGCAAAAGGGCTTTTTTGAGCACAAAACGGGTTTGCGGCATGGGGCCTTCAGCGGCATCGACGAGGAGCAAAACGCCATCGACCATATTGAGCACGCGCTCAACTTCGCCGCCAAAATCGGCATGGCCGGGGGTGTCGACGATATTGATCTTTACATCTTCTTTGGTTTCGGGGTCGGGGATGGTGATGGCCGTGCTTTTGGAGAGAATAGTGATGCCGCGCTCACGCTCGAGGTCGTTAGAATCCATGACGCGCTCAGCAACTTTCTGGTTATCGCGAAAGGTATTTGCCTGACGGAGAAGGCCATCAACAAGGGTGGTTTTGCCATGATCAACATGGGCGATAATGGCGATATTACGGAGGTCGGTTCGGGTAGTTTTCATAGTTTTAGAGAGTAGATAAATAGAAAATAGAGAATGGTAATCGCTGGAGTCTTAGGTCTAAAGTCTTTCAAGACACACAAAAAAACCTCGGCGTGTGAGAGCCGAGGCAAATTTCAGCGTTCAAGTGGGCAGTAGTTTATCAGAGAGAAGGTGTTTTGGGAAGGGAGAACCATCTTCTCTACTGACAAGCCGCGAAGGAGAAGGTCGCCTGCCCGGATACGCCGCTATTATTATAGGCTTGGATGGCATAATTAACTGTTACGCCGGTATCAACGGCGTAAGTGTCTACATATTGGCTCGTATTTGGAGTCAAGTTTGCGATTTCTGTGCCGTTTCGAATGATGAGAAAGCCAAGTTCGTTGCTTGATTTATCTGTCCATTCGATCGTGACATTCAGATCATTATTTGCACCGTTCCATGAGCAGGAGAAATCCCATTTTTTCAGGCTTGGATCAGCAGGAAGCCCGGCAATCTCTGTTGGCGTAGGCGGTGTTGTTGCTGTGCTGGCAGGTGTAGGCGGGAGCGCTTTTGTGGGCGTATTTGCAGGGACTTGAGTCTCTGTTGGGCGTTGATTTTGCTTGGCTTCAAGTGTTTGGGCAGCGAGAGTCCCCGCCTGTTCCTCGATGGATAACCCGGGCGGGGTATTTGTTGGCATATTGCAGGCGCTTAAGCTAAGACTGAGCAGCAATATAGTGCTGGCTATTTTATTCACTTTCATCATTATGGGCACACAACTTGTACAGTTGCTTGAGCTGATTCGCCGGTTCCGTTATAGGCAGAAATTGCAAAAGTAATTGGTACGCCATCGCTCACCGCTGCATTCATGGTGTGTTGCGTTACATCTGCTTGTTTTATGTCTGCATCCAGAACACCGGCTTCGTAAATATAGAATCCGTTTTCGTTGGTGGCGTTATCCACCCAACTTAGCTTCACTTCCAGGTCGTAAGCGGGGAGAACACCAGCCGTACAAGTTTTGGCGGCTGTAAAGTTTGAGGGTGCAAGAGGAATTGATGGTGTGGGCGTTGGCGGAACGATATATTCTGTGAGATTTGCTGTGTTTCCCGAAACTGTTGCGTAATATCCCCAAAGCCAGCAATTGCCGCTTGCGTCTGGATTTTTGATGACCCAATAATCATTTGATGTGTTTTTGCCGACAATTTCTGCTTTTTCGCCAACGACCAAGGCGCCGAGATAATCGTAGTTTTTGCCGGGGCCTGTGCGGCAATTTGTATTTACACTAACACTAATCATAGGAACAGAGGGTGTTGCCGTTAGCGCGATAGTAGGTATCAAAGTAGCTGTTGGTGGTAGAGATTCCGTCATTGTAGGGAGTGGTGTTGGCAACTCAGCCCCAGGAGCGCTTTGTCCATTTGCGGCTAAGGTTAAGGCCACTGATGTGGCGATCGAGTTATTGGTATTTGGCGTTTCTGCGGGAGGTGTGCCGCCCAAAGTGCAGGCAAGGGAAATAAATAAGACAGCACCAAGCAAGAAGAGGGTTTTCTTTTGCATGAATTCTACTCCTAAAATTATCTGGAAATATTTCGTGCTATGATGACATATTTGGCATTGAAATGCAAGCGTATTATATCGGTTTACTACTGTACTTTTTCTTTTTTCAACAAAGTCCAAAGTAAAAATAGATTTGCCAGGAAAAAGAGAGAACGTGCAATAAAACTGATGGTTACAACTTGCCACTCTCCCGCTGCGGCAGTCCATGCGGGGAGTGTAACTGAGATGCCCAGCGCTTCTAATCTTTCGCTGCTGATATAGTCTTTGTTGATGTCGTGCAGGGCGAGAAAATCGCCCACTGTGAGGATGAAAACCAAAAGATTGAAGGTGAGCATCCCCTTGATAAAAAGAGATGTCTTTTTCATTTTTTGATACCTATTCCGTCTCTGTTTCTGTTTTTTCAACGACGATCGTACCGCGAGTAACGAGGGCGGCTATTGCGCCTAGAGCGGCCAATTGCGGCGCGACCAAGGTGCCCAATATTCCCACAGTGAGGGGAATATCGATCAGCGCGCGCCCTTCTTCGCTTTTGATGATGATCCGGCGAATATTCCCTTCGTTGATGAGTTCTTTGATCTGGGATATTAATTTATCGCCACTGAATTCAAATTCTTCTCTACGGGTCTTTTCTTCGCTCATCATTTTCTCCTTGTAAAATTGACAACACACACTCTCTCGTATTAAACGCTTAAACTTCAAATGCCCAGGCACCTTTTTTCATCAACGGAATCACGCTTCCATCAGGGGTGATTCCGTCCAGATCAATTTCGTCGGAGCCGATCATAAAATCAACGTGAATCAGACTGTCGTTCACGCCGGCGGCATCCAGTTCTTCATCTGACATTTCAAGGCCATTTTTGATATTGGCTCGGTAAGCGCTGCCAAGTGCGAGATGGCAAGCGGCGTTTTCGTCGTAAAGGGTGTTGAAGAAAATCAGGCCAGATTCTGAGATGGGGGAGTAATAGGGAACAAGCGCGACCTCGCCGAGTTGCTTTGCGTTTTCATCTGAATCGAGCATTTTTTTGAGTGTTTCTTCGCCTTTTTTGGCGCTAAATTCAACCACGCGCCCTTTTTCGAATGTCAGGTTGAAATCTTCGACCAGATTGCCAAAATAATTTAGCGGTTTTGTGGAGCGAAGAGTGCCTTCGACTCTATCTTTATGTGGCATTGAGAAAACTTCTTCGGTGGGGAGATTGGCGGTAAAGTCTACCCCACTCTGTGTTTTGCTGCCGCCACCTTTCCAGATATGATCTTTCGGCATTCCTATTTTTAGGTCGGTGCCGGGGCCACGAAAATGAAGGGTGTCAAATTGCATTTCGTTCAAATAATCATGTCGCTTGCTCAAATCTGAGAGATGTTTTCGCCAAGCGCTAACAGGGTCATCATAATCTAGGCGGCAGAGCTTTTTCATTACGCCCCAGAGCTTTTCTACGGCTTTGTCTTCTGATAGTTCAGGGAAAATCTTGGCCGCCCATTTTGGCGTTGGCGGGCAAATTACCGTCCATTGCACCCCGCCGTTCGAGATAAGATTTAGAGCGGGCTTAAAGTGTTTTGCACGTGTTTTTAGTTCTAAGGCAATTAATTCAGGGTCAAATCCGGCAAGTAGATCGGGGTTTAGGCCTGTTACAGAGAGATAAGCATCGCCGCGCTTTGCGTTTTCTAAAACGCCTGTTGTCACCCACTCAGGAAATTCTTCAAAAGAGTCGCGTGGCGCGTATTGGTGTCGAATTTTCTTTAATTCTTCATCGTCCCACAGAACGGTGACCAGAGGTGCGCCATTTTGGTAGGCTTTTGCTGTGACTTCGCGGACAATAGGAGCAGTATTTAGTCCCGCGGCAATAAATAAGCGTTGTCCTTTTTGTAAATTTAAACCCACTTTCACGATTAACTCAGCGTATTTCTCGAGAACTTTTTTATTCATCAAAACTCCTATTTAACCTGAACGATCTTGCCGCCGGTCATTTTTTCTAGCTCGCTAGCGGGCATTTTGAATAGGGCCTTCGGTGTTCCGGCCGCCGCCCAAACTTCATCGAAGCTGAGCAAGTCTTCATCCACGTATGTTTCAATAGGATGAAGATGCCCGAGCGGAGGGATGCCGCCGATGGCGAATCCGGTACGCTCCCGGACAAAATCTGGGTCGGCGCGCCCGATCTTTTCTTGGGCGTGAGCAATAATCCCTTTAACATCCACCCGATTCGCACCACTCGTCAAAATCAGGATTGCTTTCCCGCTCTTTTTCCCCTTAAAAATTAGCGATTTTACAATTTGCCCAACTTCGCAGCCCACTCTGGTAGCGGCTTCCTCGGCGGTGCGCGTGCTTTCAGGAGCCTCGATCACTTCGTAAGCATAGCCAAGTTTTTTGAGTGCATCTTGCACTTTTTGAGCGCTTTTGCTGAGCATTAAAATTCTTCTATGTGTAGAGCGCCAGGGGCTTTGCGAGAATGTTTTGTGTAATTATGATTATCTCCTAGCCAGGCTGAAATACCTTTTGCCATATTGGGATTGCCGCAAAGGAAGAAGTGCGTTTTTTCGGGGTCAATTTCGATGTTGGTTTTTTCTTCAAGGATTTTCTGGTCAAGCATTTCTTCTATCCATAGATCATAACCTTGCCATGTTTTGTCTGGGTCGGTCAGGGTAGGTAGATAATAGAAATTGGGGAAAGTGTTGGCAAGGAAAACCAATTCACTGTAGTAGCCCAAGTCCCATTGGTGGGCGGCACCATGAATGACAGCCATCTTGATATTTTGATTTTCTGCAATATGGGAGCGCAAGAAGCTGATGTAGGGAGCTATGCCTGTGCCTGTAGCGACCATTGTGATGTCCATATTTGGAGGGGTTTCGGAGAGCTTGAACATACCAACGATACGTTCGCTTACATAAAGGCGATCGCCTTCCTGCAAGTTAAAAAGACGTGGAGTGAGTTGGCCGGTTTTAACTTGTGAGATATAAAATTCCATTTGGTTGCCAGCAGAGCGATGGGAGGCAACTGAGTAAGCGCGCCGAATAAGTTTCTCCGGTTGGGTTTCTGTGCGCTCATCTTCTGAATTAGCTGAACGTCCTTCGTGCCCAAACATGCCTAAAACGGTATATTGCCCGGATTCAAACTCTGCCCTTGATGTGTCTGTGTTGACGCGTAAAACCATAATGTCGGGCGTGATCATGATTTTGCCAATTACTGTCGCGTTATACTCTAGTGCCATTCTTCGATCTCCTTAGTTTTTGCATAATTGCTGTCTCGCAGCCATTTATATAATATTGGTCTGCGAGATTGAATTTCCACCTTTTATTGTACCAAAATCGATCTATTACTATTATCCCCTTTCTGGATATTTTTCACCTTTTCAGCTAGTATGGGTAGGTATAGGAGAGAAGATGAATAAAAATCTAGATGTTATCCATTTGCAGGAAAGAAATCGCTTTGAAATTCACGTTGAGGGAAAGATCGCAGAGCTAGACTATAGCTTTCGAGATGGCGTAATCACTTTTACGCACACCGGTGTTCCCAGAGAATTGGGCGGGCAGGGAATTGGCAGCCATATTGTTCGTGCAGGATTGGATTATGCGCGCGAAAAGGGATATAAGGTAATTCCCCTTTGTTCCTTTGTAGATGCTTATATTCGCCGTCACTCTGATGAATATAGTGATTTAGTAGCTTGAAATACGATTTGTGCTTAATTTCACTAATTTGTTTTTTTACGCTTTTTGTGCAATAATTTTATTGTAACGCTCCGAAAAAGCGATACAGATGAAAGTCTGTAAAGCAGAGTCTTCTCTCTAAAGTCGATTGACTAGGAGAAAAAGACCGCCGAAAAGGCAAATCAAGCGAAAGCTTGAAGCGCAAAAGTTAGTGTCTGGGTTGTGGCTTCTGAAGTTGATAGCAAAGATGACTAGCTTGCCGAACAGGTAAAATCAACGAAAGTTGATGGCGCAAAGTTTTGGGTCTAAAGCCGAACTTTTTTTGAAGAGGCTAAGATTGCCAAACTCCCGAAGAGCGTTTACACCTTCGTCGATGCAAATCCCCAATAATTTGTTGGGGATTTTTTTGTGGAGGTGATGAATTTATGAGCGTAGTTTAGTGAGTGAAACAATTTTTTTTTTCAAAGGGTGAGACTGCTTCGCTAGACTATAGCCTTCCTCGCAGAATCGTCGGCTTATGGACAGAGCATTAAAAAAACAGAAAAGTGACTGTCACCTACAAAATCAATCTCGAATTGGCGCGCCGTTTTTTTTCTACGGTTTTCCGCTTTCTGTGGACGCCCAAAGGTGACAGTCACTTTCGCTTTTGCTAGATTTTATTTATTGAGAAATAAAACCACTACCTATGGTAGTGGAACCATAATCGGTTCTACCGTTGTATAGAGTATGACGAGTATTATGTATCGACCTAGAAGATGCGAAACTAATAG
>JAAENC010000495.1 GCA_024224815.1 Chloroflexota bacterium | reverse complement strand
TTTGAGAATTTAGATTGCGCTTTTCCCCTGAATTTGGCAAAGACGGTTGCACCCCCTGCAAAGCCTACCTATCGGCACCAGGTGCTCAAGCGCCTTTTGGAAAACATCTCTGCACAGAATCTGGTCGGCAAATCCTATGTTGAGAAATACCTGCGTGATCAGTACCGGCGTAACTGCAGACCCAATACCCTTCGGCTGACAGCCACATCGCTGACGCTATTTTTATCCTTTTTTCGCCAGCTGGGAAAGACACACTTAAATCAGATGCAAAAACAAGATATCGAAGCTTTCGTTGAGCATGAGCAGGATCGGGGCTTGAAGCCCAATTCAGTGCGAACCCGGTTGTGTGCCGTCTATGCGTTTGTGCGGTTTTTAATCGAAAAGAAAATTGTGGGTTATGAGCTGATGGAACGTAAAATAAAGTTGAAACTTCCCGACCCGCTTCCACGAGCGATGGATTCGCAAGATTTAACTCTGCTGCTTTCGGTTATTGATAATACCCGTGATCGTGCCCTGATCCTGCTGTTGCTGCGAACCGGCATGCGTATTGGGGAGTTATTGAATACGAAAGTGGATGATGTGGATTTGAGGCAGCAAAAGATTTTAATTTATCTGTCTGATAAGACCGCCGTGGGTAGGGCGGTGTATTACAGCGAGGATGCGCAGCAGTCACTTTTGGCCTGGTTTAAAATCCGGGATTCTTCCAAAGAAAGGCTTTTTTATGGTCAAGGTAAAGGCAGTCAATCGCTGTGTTATGGGGCCGCGCGTATGATGTTTATCAAATATTTACACAAAGCGGGTCTGCAATACAGCGGCTATACGCTACATTGTCTACGACATACGTATGCCACGGGTCTTTTAAATGCCCGTATGCCGCTGGAGTGTTTACGGGTTTTATTGGGGCACACCAATCTGGAGGTTACCCGGCGTTATGCACGGCTGAGCGATAAAACCAGAGAAGATGAATACTTCAGCGCCATGGAAAGCATTGTTAAAGGAGATCGTGATGCAGATGACGAATGTGATCATTAATTTCAGGCGGCATCTTAAGCGACGCAACTACTCGCCGCATACGGTTAAATATTATCTGAATATCGTTAAGCAGTTTGTCCTCTGGCTTGATGTTGCCATCGAGCAGGTAACCGATAAAAAGATAGATGCCTATATCGACTACCTTCACGATAAACGCATGCAGCCGGCCAGTATCAACTGCTATTTGGCCATCATCCGGGTGTTTTACTCGTATCTGAAGTACGAAGAGCAGGTAAAGCTGACCAACCCGGTTAAATCCGGTAGGCGCTTGCGGGTGCCCAAACCGCTGCCACGGCCTTTACGGGAAGACCAAATTGATCAGTTCTTTGATGTGATCAAAACCAAGCGTGACTGGGCCATGTTCCGGTTGATGCTGCGTTGCGGTTTGCGGGTGGAAGAAGTGTCTGATTTAACCTTGGGCGCCATTGATCTGAAGCAGTGCAAGATCATGGTTTTAAACGGTAAGGGCAGCAAAGATCGGGTGGTCTACATGAGTGACGATGCTGCTGATGCGCTGGATGCTTATCTGAAACTACGGCGGCATTACCGGGTGAAAAAAGTCTTTTTAGTCGACAAAGGAACTTATAAGGGAAAGCCGATCTCGGTGCGCGGCATTCAGAAGCGCATAGAGTATTATGCCAAGAAAAGCGGCATCCCAGTTTGCTGTCACCGCCTGCGCCATACCATGGCAACCCAACTTTTAAACGCGGAGGCCGAGGTGGAGACCATCCAGGATCTATTGGGGCACAATTGGATTACGACTACTCAGCGCTACTGCAAAGTGTCGAATGTAAAAGTTAAAAAAGATTACTTCAAAGCAATGCAGGTGATATTGAGCCGATCTGAAAATGAGAAAGTTCAACTCCCACAGATATCCGACACAATTGGCGTAGCGACAAATACAGAAAGGAGGTAAATC
>JAAENC010000494.1 GCA_024224815.1 Chloroflexota bacterium | reverse complement strand
TTTCAGAATTTCTATATTTTCCATCTATTCCTGTTAGAGCAACTATTAATGAATATTTAGAAGTTTCTAAAGAATATTCTACTCCAAAAAGCAGTTTATTTATTAATGGAATACTAGATAAATTAGTAAAAGAATTTTCAAGTACTGAAAAAACGAGTACATGAACTACTTGAGAATGCGCCTGGATTTGAGCAATTCTGCAACCACACACATGAAATCAAAAAGGGAACATATCTTTGCAAGTAATTTTTCAGCAGTATCTGATATTAAGTACTTGGTCACATTCCCCCTAAAGAGAGCGACAGAAAAAAAAAACAAGGAAAAAGGTATTGAAAAAACAGGTAGAAGATCGGTGTTTTAATAGCCCAAAATCGGTTAATGTCTAAGACATGAAATTGGTAGTTCCTTTTAGAAAAGATTTGACAGAGTTAAGAAAATGGTTCTAACCCGACACGACTTAGAACAGATCGATTCAGATTACTTGGAATCTCTATCGCCAGCAGAATTATTGGCGGTAAGTTTGAAGTTGCTGCAAGACCTCCAAGAGGCACACGATCGCTTTAATCAAAGACCGGAGAATAGTTCGCGTCCTTCGGGCAGTTTTGCTCCCTGGGAAGGGACGGTTATAGAAGATGATGAAGATGAAGACGAAAAAGATGCGGCTGCTAAAAAACCAAGTTCAAAAAACGATGCGGAACCAGAAGGAAAACCGGAAACGGCACAAGCTGAGAAGAAAGCAAAGCCTAAAAAATCTGGGAAACAAAGAGGGGCTAAGGGACACGGACGAAAGATAGAGCGAAAACTAACCGGTGTGGAGGCGCATCGCGCAGAAAATTGTGCGGCATGTGGAAAAGACCTAGAAGAAGATGCTCAATTCATTCCCCGTACCGGGTTCTATGTTTTAGACATTAGAGTTGGGGAAAATGGCATAGAAGTCACTTATGTGAAACATTTACATGGAGACACCTTGTGTTTTTGTGGACATGAAACACGCACAAAACCTGCCCGTTGTGAAAAAGAAGATGAATGGAGCACAGAAATAACAGAATGGCGTTTGATAGGTCCCATGCTTGCTTCATTGATAGTGAGTCTAGCGTTCAGATCCCATATGTCCCGCTTACGCATAAAAGAATTTCTGAAAGATTGGTTGGGAATTCGCATAAGTAAGGGGACAATAAATAATACGATACGAGAAGCTGGACAAGCCGTTGAACCGCTAGCAGAAGAACTGAGCAGAGAAGTAGAAAAAGCAGAATTATTGCATGCGGATGAAACTAGTTGGAAAGAAAATGGTAAGTTGCGTTGGTTATGGGTTTTAGTCACTGCCAATGGCACTCTTTTTCTAATCGGTAGACGTAGCTGGGATGTGATAGCTGAAATTCTAGAAAATTATGCCGGTTGGTTGATGAGTGACGGATATATGGCATATAGAAAATATGCCAAACGCTTGC
>JAAENC010000493.1 GCA_024224815.1 Chloroflexota bacterium | reverse complement strand
GTGATGATAAATATCTCCAGATTACCCAAATTATATTCAGTCAGTATTTACGAGCGGTAATATCTTTGTGTAACATTTATTTATTCATACTTTCCCCAAAAACATCACAACTATACTTTCTTTATTATATTGACCCACTTTTCTTTATTATATTGACCCTCTTTTGTGAATATAATGTTGTTGTGTTATGCTATTGTCTTTTATATTGTGCCTTTACGTTTCCATAATGTTGCATATAACACAGCTGAATAACACTATATGTATATGCGTTTTTATTGTTGTTATATATGTGAGAAATGTATCCGAAAAGCATATTACAACATACCTGATGTATTTGAGAGACCAAGACCAATAGAATATGCTTCTGGTGCATAAACTGCAAATATTTGGTTTGGTGAATTTTTTACCACTATGAGCTGGTAGTAAAATTCCTCTTTCCGACGCTGTAAAGTTAATATTGCTATATATCATATGTTTGGTGTTGTAATATCAATATGTGATTATTTATAAGATAAATATGCATATTTTGTGACTTAACATATTTCGCCAACAGATTTCCATTGAAAGTACATTGTTATTCCATCAAACGTTTTTGATTATAATCTGATACCAGATGAATTTTGAATTTAATAAACCACTCTATACCATACTTTAG
>JAAENC010000492.1 GCA_024224815.1 Chloroflexota bacterium | reverse complement strand
GACCGCCACTAATTACACATCAAACAAGCCTTTTTGATTATTTCTGAATAGCTATCCAATACATTTGCTGCATCTTGACCAGTGGATGTTCATATTTTTATTCAGCAAACATTGATGCTGATAGTTAGTTACTTGAGTAAAAAAATCAGTTAATCGTTTCTGATTGCACGCAGCAGCGTAATATGCTTCAATTGTGTAAACAAACACTCAAATCAATATGTATGATCATACATACGCTATTGAAGATATCATTGCCAAAAATAATAGTTCTTCTCCCATAAATAAACAGAGGGTAAATATGTAGTGTTTATATACGAGAATATTGGAATTTTCTATTTTACAGTCTCATGTACGATTAACTATGAAAACTTTTTTTTGAATAACTCACGATCATGACAACCGTTTCCAACCAAACTTGCAGGTAATCGACATCTAGTCTAATCAATCATGATCTTAGTCATATCAACATTTGCAATATTTTCAATCATGGCATTTACGGTCATTTTTCAAATGTGTTTTTTAATGGTTTTTTTGGTTATTTTAATGGAATATATTCAACTAAAATGACCATTTAAATGTCAATAAACCAAATATTACAT
>JAAENC010000491.1 GCA_024224815.1 Chloroflexota bacterium | reverse complement strand
GCTGTCTTGCCTGAACGGTGAATGACGTATTCACTGCTTGATTCACCTGTTGCCAAAGGAGACAGGGTGGCTTTTAGTGAAGAAATGTCTTCTTTTTTCTTTGCTTTCTGAATGACTTTTGCACCCTGTGCAACCACAACAAGGCCGTAAGGTCTTGAGAGAGAGATCTTTTCTTTTAACTTATCTGCTACATTTTTCAGATCCATGGGAATTTCTGGAATGAGTATGGCATCCGCACCTACAGCAATTCCTGATTGCAGGGCCAACCAACCCGTTTGTTCTCCCAATACCTCAACGACAGCAATCTTTCGTGCAGACTGGGCAGCTATACGTGCCCTGGCCAGCATTTCAATTGTGAGAGTGAGCGTGCTGTGAAATCCAAACGATACAGCAGTAGATGAAATATCATTCTCTACAGACAGCGGAACACAAACCACATTAAGCCCTTTGCGATGAAGCTTATATAAAATACTTAATCCCTTTCCCGAGACTACTGAAATGACGGCATTGATATTTTCTGCTTTCAACTTTTTCAGAAGTTCGTCCGACATGTCCACTTCCTCAACCATGTCGTTCTCGTTGATTGTGCGGACATTAAAAGG
>JAAENC010000490.1 GCA_024224815.1 Chloroflexota bacterium | reverse complement strand
TACCTAACCAAGCGGGGCCAAAGCCGGAGTGCGTAGGCAATGGCTTTTCCAATGGCACTTTGTGGAAGTACTTTGTAGATTTCTTCTTTATACCAGGCTTCCATTTCCGTTAACACCTCAAGGGCTTCCTCATGGCACAAACACCTGGGTTCTTCCGGATTTACTCCCAGAATACCGCTCTTACGTTCGATAGCGTATAGCTTCTAAACTGTTGCAATGCTATTTCAGCCCTTTTCGGATCCTTGTCTTTGGCTTTTTCAAAGTATCGCCAGGCATGGGCCATGCATGCCAGAAGTGTAATATTTGGATGTTTTCCAAAATGCGTGTAGGTATCGTAACCATCGCTTTGCAGAAAACCAGAAAAATCTTGCAGTATTTCATCCGGTCCTTCACGTCCGCTCCTCTTTCGGTAATCGAAAAATACAAGTCCTTTCTCCGGTGCAGAATATACCCAATCATACCCTTTGTGAGTTGACTCGGGTTTATCTTTGGTCTGTACTGGTTAGGGTGTTTCATCTGCCATCAGGGATTCTGCTGAAAGGACCTCTCTTTTTAGTGTTTCATATAGTGGGCCTAACCGCCGGCAAGTAGCATTGAACCAT
>JAAENC010000489.1 GCA_024224815.1 Chloroflexota bacterium | reverse complement strand
TGCAGGATATTTTATTTGAATTGGTTCTAATGATAAGATTCATGAATAATATAACCAACATTATGCTGGATCAAGGTTTGTTTTATTGCATTGTTTTTTATGTTTTTATTGCTTTACATTTCTGCATACACATATAGAAATTAATCCATAATGTGATATGGATATTACTTATGATTATAGTGATTATAGGATATCTGTTTGGATATGTAATGATGGAAAAACTAAAAGAAAAAAACGAAAAAAAATTATATCTGGATGTGGATAATAACTGGAGAAATATGACAAATGTATGATAAATATAAAATCATATTGTGGTGATTGTAGGTAGTGGAGATGCTTGTGTGGATAGTAATAATAAAAATGGAGGGAAAAAAGTGCGGAAAAAATCATATTGTGATATGATCATACTAGTAGAAATAATAATACGTAAAAAAAATGCAACCGAAATGTTTATAAACGTGTTAAAATTAGTGGGTTGCAATTTCGTCTTTTTCTCTCACTTTTTTCTTCACCTACTTT
>JAAENC010000488.1 GCA_024224815.1 Chloroflexota bacterium | reverse complement strand
GATCTGTCTCAACTGAATTCCAATCGTTCAAATTGAAACCCACTTTTTATACATTTATGTGATTATGTGATCTTTTGGGACAATCCCCTTAATTTTGTGAGATTTAAACTAGCCCAAGCAATAGGCCGCAAAATTATCATTCTAACGGTGGGTCACCCAATTCTGTATCACTAACGGTTCCTGAGATCCCTGATTATGTGATTTTTTTGGGACGATCCCCTTAATTTTGTGAAATTTAAACTGGCCCAAGCAATAGTCCGCAATATTATCATTCTACCGGTGGGTCCCCCAAGTCTGTATCTCTAACGATTCCTGAGATCCTGGATTATGTGATTTCTTGGGACGATCCCCTTAATTTTGTGAAATTTAAACTATCCCAAGCAATAGTCCGCCAAATTATCATTCTAACGGTGGGTCCCCCAATTCTGTATCTCTAACGGTTCCTGAGATCCTGGATTATGTGATTTTTTGGGACGATTCCTTTAATTTTGTGAAATTTAAACTAGCCCAAATAATAGTCCGCAAAATTATCATTCTAGCCGTGGGTCCCCCAAGTCTCTATCTCTAACGATTCCTGAGATCCTGGATTATGTGAT
>JAAENC010000487.1 GCA_024224815.1 Chloroflexota bacterium | reverse complement strand
TCAGGGCTGATTCCATTTCGTCTCTCGACATCAGGGCCCAGTGGTGTTTATCTCTAGAGCCTACGCATAAACTTAAAATTGATCAGAAAAAAATTACAAAATTGTAAGTTCAAAATTTTAATTTTGGTTAATGTTCTTTGAAAATTAGGTTATAGCAGCAAGCTGCTGTACTTCAGGTTAAAAAATCCGAGAAATTGAGGATTTAGGACGTACTTCTGCTGTTAAGATTTTTACTTGCCGCAGACTCGCTTTCAGTTCCTAAGAAGAATGTGAAAAGCAATCATTGTTTTATCAAGGTAAGCTTGAAACGATGCGTTGCTGCGTTTTTTTAATCTATCATCGCCCAGGTCGCATTTGAGCCGTTTTATCATTCGCTCCACTGACGGGCGGCGCGTCATGATAGCTTTGAATCGCTTGGCCATCGGTGGATCTTGTGAGTCAATATGAGCGAGCATATCAAATGATACTTGCACAATACGTCCCTTTTCGGCAGTGGGGCAACACACTGGTTTTTGTTCGCAGCTATCGCAAACACTTAACTGATTTGCATCCAAAGGCGCTTGGTAAATAAATTTCT
>JAAENC010000486.1 GCA_024224815.1 Chloroflexota bacterium | reverse complement strand
TTCGATTGCAGATTTTACATTTATACAGTTGGCTGCCTGAAGAGGTCTTGCCATTCTTGACTTGCGATTTCTCATTTGCACAGTGTGGGCATTTCATCATAAATCATTTATATCATGCCTATACAACTAGTCACTCTAAAAAAACAAATCCCCTAGACCATTCGTGCTATACTTTTATATCTAAATCTAATGACTGAAGTCTGATGTCTATCGTCTAAAACCATGGCAAAGAAAAAAACACCTCCTCCAAGCAAAGTTGAACAATTAAATTTTTGGCAAAGAATGTCTATTAACCGCCGCCTTGATCTGGTGGGCATAGTATTGGCCTTATTGGGTCTTTTTACCTTTCTCATTCTCGGCTCTCTTGCTCGGAGTTCAGTAACCGATCTGTGGGTTGTTTTTTTGACTCGCTCTTTTGGTTGGGGGCGTTGGCTTTTCCCTGCCACACTAATGATCGTTGGGATTTGGTTAATTATTCGCAACCAGGAAAGTATCCCGCTTATTTCTATAGAGCGTGTGACGGGGCTTTTCTTATTCTTCTTTTGGATTCTATCGTTTTTTCAGCTCATTACGACAGAACCGGCAAGAAAAGTAATCTTTGCCGATGGTGCTATTGGCGGGGGATATTGGGGGGCATTTTTTATGCACTTTTTCCTGACAAACTTCGGAAAACTAGGCACAGCAATCATATTATTGGCGTGGTTTTTAATCGCAATAACCATGATCCTTGATCTTTCTATCCGTGAGTTTTTTGATCGCATTGCACCGCCCTTTGTGATCATATATCAAGTCTGGAGAGAACGCATCGAGGAGATGCTTGAAGCCAGAAGACCCGAGAAAGAAATGCCCCCCGTTCAAATGGATGGATACACAAATGGAAACGGGAATGAAGTCTCTAAACCACAAGTGCAAATCGGTGTTTCGGCCGAAGAGCCTATCGAGTGGTTTTTGCCACCTATTTCTGAAATTCTTGATCCCGGTTATACCCCAACGATGAACGAAGAATTCGTAGAAAGGCGAGCGAGATTAATAGAAGACACATTAGAATCCTTTGGCGCACCCGTAGAAGTAGTGGAAATAAATCGGGGGCCGACGATCACGCAATTTGGTGTGGAACCAAGTTTCATTCAAACACGAAAGGGGAAAACGCGCGTTCGGGTGAACAAAATCACCTCTTTATCAGATGATCTGGCTCTTGCGCTATCTGCATCCCGAATCCGTATTGAAGCTCCCGTGCCTGGCAAGGGATATATTGGCATTGAAGTCCCCAACGAAGAAGCGACGATGGTTGCCCTGCGCGATATTCTTGAGAGCGAGGCTTTTCAAAACAAAAAATCACCGCTCGGCTTTGCGCTTGGGCGCAACGTGGCGGGGCTGCCAAAAGTGGCCGATCTAACAAAAATGCCGCATCTGCTGATCGCTGGTACAACCGGTTCGGGTAAATCGGTTTGTGTAAATTCCATTTTGACTTCCATGCTGCTCTACAATACGCCCGACGATCTGCGTTTGGTTTTGGTAGACCCAAAACGCGTTGAGCTAACGGGCTATAACGGCATCCCGCATTTGCTTTCGCCCGTTGTTGTAGAAACCGAACGAGTTGTTGGTGCGTTGCAATGGATGACGCGCGAAATGGATAAACGCTATCATGCTTTTTCACAGCTTGGCTCTCGTAATATCGACGACTATAACAAAAAGATAGAAGATCAGGGTGGTAAAAAATTCCCCTTCCTCGTGATCGTGATCGACGAATTAGCCGATTTAATGATGATCGCCCCCGATGAAACAGAGCGCACCATCACTCGCTTGGCGCAATTGGCACGCGCGACGGGTATTCATATGATCCTTGCCACGCAACGCCCCAGTACAGATGTTGTTACCGGCTTAATTAAAGCCAATTTCCCGGCCCGAATCGCTTTTGCGGTTGCCTCCGGCACAGATAGTCGCGTTATTCTCGACCAATCGGGCGCAGAGCGTTTGCTCGGTCGCGGTGATATGCTTTATCAGGCCCCAGACGCCCCCTCTGCCGCTCGTTTACAGGGAGTTTTCATCTCGGATATTGAAACCGACCGTCTTGTTGAGTTCTGGAAAATGCAAACTGCGGGATATATCAGCCCCCAAGCGGATTCCGGATCTCAGGGCGAAAATCTACCAAATGGCGTACCGCTTAAACAAGTGAAAATGTTCGAAGACGAAATGAACGAAGCCAAGAATATTGACCCCCTATATGATGAAGCCATCGACCTCGTCCGTCGACAAGGGCGTGCTTCCGTTTCCATGCTTCAGCGAAAACTCCGAATTGGGTACACGCGCGCCTCCCGCCTGATCGACACAATGGAAGACGAAGGAATCGTCTCTCTCCCCACCGGCGGGACAGGGGTCCGCGATATTTTAGATTATGGCAAAGCCGGTCCGCCTGCGGAGGGCTAAGGAAATAATCCTATGTGGAAAGAAAAATTAGCACTCTACGATATGTTGGTCGAAAAATGCCCGAGATTTGAAAGAAGGGGCAAGGCAATGATCTATACATCTGCAAATGGATATATGTTTTCGATTTTAAATAAAGCAGGTGAAATAGGGATTAGATTCTCGAAAGAAGTTCAAGAAAAATATATAAAAGAATTTAACACTACAGATTTCAAGTCATATGGGGCAATAATGAAAGGGTATATATTAATTCCTGATGAAATGCTGGAAAATGTAGATACCATGGTAGCTTTATTAAACGAAAGTTATGATTATGTCATGACCCTGAAAGCAAAATAAAAAGCTAATGTGTGCGTCGCACCCTTTCCATTAGCTCAAAAGAGAAAAACCTATCAGGAGACCCTATGATCCTCGAAGTAGCCATCCTCGACGTAAAACCCGGTCTGGAAAAAGAATTTGAAGAAGCCTTTGGCAAAGCCCAAAAGATCATCTCTTCGATGAAGGGATATGTATCCCATCAACTACAAAACTGCCTTGAAAAGGAAAACCGCTACATTTTGCTCGTCAATTGGGAAACACTCGAAGACCACACAGAAGGCTTTCGCAACTCAGACGAATATCAGGAATGGAAGAAGCTCCTGCACCATTTTTATGATCCTTTCCCTACTGTGGAGCATTACGAGTCTGTTTATTAGGCGGGAGTTTTTCACCGCTTATTACTAAAAAGGTAAATCATGAAAATATGGGATCAAGATAAGTATCTGGACGCATGGAATTTTGCCTCTTATATTCACAAGAGCCAGAAATTACCAGGTAGTGATATACCTTATATAAATCACCTTGGATTGGTTGCTATGGAGGCCATGGCAACTATTGCATATACAAATATCAAAAACCCGGACATTCTTGTTTTATGCGCCTTGTTACACGATTCAATTGAAGACACGCCAACTAAATACGAAGAAATCAAAAATAAATTTGGTGTCGAAATTGCTGATGGGGTTTTATCGCTAACTAAAAATAGTGAACTCCCGACAAAATCAGCGCAAATGGAAGATAGCATTAAAAGAATAAAAAAGCAGCCTAAGGAAGTTTGGATGGTCAAGTTATGTGACCGAATTACAAATCTACAGCCACCACCAAAGCATTGGGATAGAGCTAAGATTGCCAGATACCAAAATGAAGCACGATTTATTCTGGAAGAACTTGGTGAAGCCAGCCCCTTTCTTGCAGAGAGATTGAATACAAAAATTAATAATTATGGCCAGTATTTATAGAAAACTTGTCCTAAAAAAAAGCTCCTCCATCACTTTTACGATCCTTTCCCCACTGTGGAGCATTACGAGTTTGTGTACTAAAAGTTAGCCGTATCGCCAGTTAAGAGTGAAGAGTAAATTATGTTGTCATTAGATAGCCCCAAATGGTCAGAGTTATCTCACGCTTATGGCAAAGCGTCTGACATTCCATCACTACTTAGACAATTAAGAACGGCGTCTCCGCCTGAAAAATATGATATACCTCCCTGGGGAAACTTGTGGAGTTCGTTATGTCACCAAGGCGATGTCTACACTGCTTCTTATGCTGCTGTACCACACATTGTTAATATTACATCTCGAAGGCCAATTGAGGAACGAGTACATCATATTAGCTTGATTAGTAGTATTGAAATTGGTCGTTGCACGGATACGGCTCCGCTCATTCCAAATATTCTTGAGAAAGCATATTTTTCTGCCCTTGAGTCAGTGTTGGAGTTAGTTCTTGAATGCCTTGAACTAGATTGGGAAGAATATGAGTACAAAACTTTGTTTGGTGCATTAGCTGCAATTCGGGGAAAAGCTGCGTTTGGAAATGCGATTTTTATGATGGATAATACGGTTGTATGCTCTGAGTGTGATGCAACATTTGTTACCCCAGGTTATGACATATTTCAACATCATACAATAGAAAGCGAGGGGATAAAAGAATTTCGAGAAAGCGATGCAGGTTACGAAACCTGGTTGAGACAAAACCAGAGAGGTTTTGTATTGTTTGCTCCAGTCACTCCCCCGTTAAGCTATGTCATTCAACATAGAGTTGGCTGCCCGCAATTAAATGAGATAAAAAATAACCAAGAATACATCAAGGTTTGTGCACCTAATTTTCATAAGGTAATATTTTGGTTGTATCGCTATGGGTTAACTCCGCACAGATCAGTTAATAAATGTGATATTTGCAAAGTGTAGCCAGTCAAAATTTATTTACTGCAAGTATCACTTGTAAACTTAGACATTAGGAAAGGCACTCGCTACCCCCTACCTCTCCACTACAAACTCAATTGCCTCTTCCACTTCGTTTCCCGCTCTGTCTCGTGCGACGACCTGGATAAAATGCTCGCCTTCGGTGACGGCCCACGTCCATGCATAGGGGGCTTCGGTCAGAACGCCGATCTGTTGATAATCGAGATAAAAGGCCACTGATTCCACGCCTAAATTATCATCTGCGTTGACCTGAATCTCAATTTGTTTATTTCGCAGATAATCCACCTTTTCCCCTTGTAGCGGATAGATCATTTCTATGCTCGGATACTCATTATCAATGCTGATCTGCGTTGTCGCGATTTCCACGCGCTGGTCTGTATATACAACCAATAATTGGATCGCGTAAAGTCCGCTCAAGGTGCTCGTATCCCAGAGAGCGAGCAAATCATCTTCTACAGGCGCATATATATCTTCGCCGAGCTGTAGCCAGCTTTGCGGGTTTAATCCCTGCCCAACCTGAACGCGATAATAATCAAAATCACTTCCACTGGCTGTACCGCGAATCGCCAAATTACCGCTCACATCGGCAAAGAGTTCGGGCGCGGTAAAATGCGCATCTGCCAAACGCGGCGGCGCGAGAATGGCATCGTAATCGCTAGGGGGAAGCTCCACACCCGCCGATTCTGCCCAAGCTTGTGCTTCATCGGGGATAATCAGATAGGTTTTCTCTTCGATCAAAGCGGGAGAAGTAAAAACCGTCGCCAAATAGCCGGTTTCTCTATTAACGCTAAAGCTGCGATATAAATTATCGTATTGGCTGGGTTCAGAGCCGTTCAAGAAAATATCACTGACGATATTTGGGCAATCGGCGGTTGGGAGCAAACCCGAAGGGTCGCAGACATCCATTTTGGTGATGCCGAGAGGCGCATCCCAGCCTGCGGGGGATAGATTTTCATTCGCTTTTTTGATTAACGCCTGCCACACCCCGGCTGCAACTTCGGGGTCAAAAGATTCATTTGCCGCCATCCAAACAAGAGCAACGCGCTCGGGCGTGTAGCCGATTGTCCACGCAGACAAATTATCATCCACGCGACCCATTTTTGCAGCAGCCGCAAAACCCACATCCAGCGCATTATTTGTGCCCAAAGATTGCCAGCGCGCGCTGCCGTCGCTCAAAATATCATTCATCAAATAGGCCAATTGCGGCGAAACCACAGGCTGCGCTTCTGCATTAGCCCAATCGAGCCAAGTTTCGCCCGCCGCATCGGTAATTTCAAGCACCGTTGTGGCTTGCAAATTTTCACCCAGCATTTGCCCATTCATCACGCCATCGGCAGCAAAAACGCCATAGGCCTGCGCCAAATTTAGGGGAGAAATAAGCTCATTTTCATAATCCACGCCAAAAGATTGCGAAATTCGCTTCACATTTTCTGTCCCCATTTGCGCCAAAACGCCTTCCATCGGGAGGCGATAATCGTTCGCCAGTGCTGTTCTCAAACGCATCGGGCCATGAAATTGCCCATCATAATTTTGGATGCCCGTCTCGTTCGGAATATCCCATAAAAGGGATGCCGGACTCAGCCCGCGCGTAAATCCTGTTAAATAAACGAAGGGCGACAAGCTTGACCCAACCTTGCCAGCCGCCATTTGACCGGATTCTCCCATCAGCGTTGTTTCGCCAACAAAAGCCAGTACCTGACCTTTTTGCGGATCAAGAATCAGCCCGCTGGCTCGGGCATTTGTGAGCGATTCCATCGCGGGGAGCGCAGAGAGCAATTGGGCAGAATCGCAGGCACTATCATTTCTCCCGCTCAGACGCGTAACTTGCGTTTGGAGGGCGCAAGCGGCAGTTTTTTGCAAATCCAGTTCAAGGGTGGAGATAATGTTGAGCCCGCCACGCTCGATTCTTTCGCGCGGGTAGATTTCGGAGAGTTGGCTGAGCATTAAAGGGAGAAAAGCTGGGGCCTGGTTTTCAGGCTCGTTAAAGGTGGGCAAGTTGAAAGGCGAGCGACGCGCCGCATCCGCTTGGGTAGAATCGATCAGACTCAATTCTTCCATAATATATAGTGTTTCCTGCCTGCGCTGATGGGAGGGGATGGGCGCATCAATGGGATTAAAGGCAGGCGTTTGACTGGCAGCTGCGAGGGTGGCAGATTCAGCGATATCCAACTCGGTAACAGATTTGCCAAAATAAAGCTGTGCGGCAGATTCTGCACCATAGGCATTATGCCCAAAATTGGCGGCGTTCAGATACCACTCGACAATTTGCTCTTTGCCATATTGCTCGGTGAGTTGTGTGGCGAGGAGAATTTCGCGCAGGTTGCGACGCAGGGAGGGGGCTTCATCCCAGAGCAAAAGATCGAAAACGAGTTTTTGGGTGAGCGTAGGCGTAGCGCCGAGCGAGTATCCCTTATGCGTCCAAAAATCGGGATCGGCGAGCGCAATCGTTGCCTGCACGAGCGCGTCAGGCAGATGTTGCGGGTTTTCAGTGCTGATGGGGATATATCGGCGTACCTTATCTTCTGGTGCAAAAAGATAAATAAGATTTTCGCCGCTGCGATCATAAACGCGCGTTGGCTGAAGAAGCGAACCATCGCGCGGGTTGAGTAAAGTTTCAAGTTTTTCTACAGGGGGAAGGTCTCTAACGAGGCTTTGATAGCTAAAAATAAAAGAAAAAATGCCAAAAATAAGCACTAAACTAAGCGTAACACCGCAGCCTACGCCCATATTGCGGCTGCCGCGCTCAAGCCGTCGTTCCGGTTGGGCGCGGCGTTTTCGTCGTTTACGGAGGATGTTTAGGGTTGTGGACATTTTTTCTCACCACAAAGAACACAAAGGAGCACGAAGGAAAAACCTGTTTTGTTTTTTTCTTTGTGCCTCTTCGTGTTTTTGTGGTTAAAAGTTTTAAAAATCAAGAACATCATCTAGCCAGCCCATAATGCCGCCATTCTCTTTTGCCTTTTTTGCTTTTTTCGGCATTTCCCCAAAAATTTCGCCATTTTGTCCATTTATCAGCACAAGATGATTTTCTCCTTCATAAGGATAAGAAGTCATCCACAATGGGAGTAGCAATAATTTATAAGAAGTAATTGCTAAATCTGCTGAAGAAGTACTGAAATTTCTTAGCTGATACATACTTCGTTTGATTTTTTTCTTTTCTGCATCATAGGCGCGGCTTCGTGCTTCGAGAGCGGCTTTGCTTAATTCTACTTCGTAGGTTTCTGCCGACCAATTAGAAAGATAACGCCGATTGTAGGATTTTGTCTCGCGCAATTCGTAGCTTTCTATCAGGCTGTGTAAATATTGTTCATATTTTTTCGCTGCGGGGATAACAAGATCATCCACAAATATGGACAAGTCGCCGCGTTCGGGCACATATACTTTTTCAGACTTAAAACCAAAGCCCTGTTGTTTTGTTTCTTCTACTTGTCTTTCACCCCTATAGCGAATAGAGCCGCCAATATCGAAAGTCCAAACGGGGATATACAATCCGCGCGGGGGCAAGACTTTGCCGTGGGGCGTAAACTTACTTTCTTTAACCCATGCGACCAAAATCTGTATGGCACGATTTTTATCAAAAGCATGAGGGATAATTGCGTCAGGATCGAGCAAATCGCGTGTTTCGCCGTGATGAACAACATGCGGCGAAGCGCAATAAGCACATACCGAAGAAATACTTTCCGCCGCGAGCAAAAACTCTGCGCCACAGCCTTCGCAGTGAAAAACTTTCCGCGCTACGGGTTTGCTGTGTCCGCGTAAGGTCGCCATCGCCGAGAAAAAGTCCTGTTCTTTTGCTTCTTCCTCTTCTTCCGCATTTTCAACAGCACAAAATTCGCAAACCAGCGTTTGTCCATCCGGCGAAAAGCTCATTTGACCGCCACAATTTGGGCAATTAAAACGCTCGGCATCGGTTTCTCTATCACTCGCATCCGGTGCATCAATACGGTCAGAATCGACAATTTCATCGGCCTTAAGCGTGCCATTTAGAATCGCCAAAGAACGCCGCGCGCGCGGGTGCGTCATTCGATAAGAAAGCGATTCGTCAAGAGCGTGGCGTTTTTTCTCTTCATCGCTCTCAACTTCGCTCATATAAAACCACAAATCTGCCAGCATATCGTGATCTCTGGCAGAGTATAAGGCACGTTCAAAATAATTTCTGGCAGAACTCAACTCCCCATTTTTTAACGCAGTCACACCGCTGTGCATTAAACTCCGAATTCTTGCTTCGCTCATCGTACAATCGCATCCGTCATGCGGGCAATGCGTGTCATTTCTTTAACATCATGTACGCGAATAATATCCGCCCCGCGCGCAATCCCAACAGCCACGGATGCCGCAGTCCCCTCCACGCGCTCATCGGCGGGCAGATCGAGGGTATAACCGATAAAGGATTTTCGTGAGGGGCCCAGCAAAAGGGGAAAACCCAATGCTCGGATTTCATCTAAGCGGTTGTTTAATGCCAGATTTTGTTCGATCGTTTTCCCAAAACCGATTCCTGGATCAAGGATAATCGCTTCTCGCTTGACCCCGGCTTGCTCGGCGATCTGAACCGATTCGAGCAACTCAGCTTTCACCTCTTCGAGCAGATTCTCGTATTTTGCACCTATATAGGCATTCCCCAATTGATCCCGTACTTCAACGCTGGCGGGATTACTCCGGTTGTGCATCAAAATTACGGGACAGCCAAATTTTGCCACAACGGAAGCAAGTTCAGGATCCGCGCGCAACCCCCAAACATCATTCACGATGTGAGCCCCCGCGTTAAGCGCAGCCTCTGCGACCGAAGCCTTATATGTATCCACTGAAATGAGTGTTTCGGGCATCTCCTCCGCAATCGCACGGATGAGGGGGATAACGCGCCGATTCTCTTCATCTGCATTTACCGGCTCAGAGCCGGGGCGTGTAGATTCACCGCCTACATCGAGAATATCTGCGCCTGCTTCTACGAAAGATTTTGCTTGCGCCAGCCCCCCCCTAGCCCCCCCCGTTTTCTCCGAAAACATGGGGGGAAGCAGCCCATCACCCGAAAAACTGTCGGGCGTGGCGTTCAGGATACCCATAATATAGGTGCGTTTGCCCCAAGCTAGGGTTTGATTGGCAATTTTGAGTGGTTTCATAGACTTAATAAATCACCACAAAGGCGCTAAGGTCACAAAGTTTTTCCCTGCATACACAAAGGAATTCTCTGTGTTCTTTGTGTCTCTGTGGTGAGGTTCTACGCAAATTGATCCAAGGGCAAAGCCAACCAGGCTTCGGCTTCTTCTACATCAGTGTAAATATGAATATCTGCAGCAAAATTGGTGTCTGCCAGCGCAGCCACTTTGCGGATTCCATCGGCGACCGCGTCATTGGCTACGACAACGGCCAAACGAATTTTGCGTGCAGAAGGGTCACTATTCAGTCGAATGGCCGAACGCATCGCTTCTTCGGAAATTTCAGATACCTGGCGCAGGTCATATAAGTTGCGTGTTAAGCGGTCAGCATCGAGCAGGTGATCTTCGGCAAAGTGTTTCCAGTGCGCAACTGTTTTTTCACTAAGATCAGTGAAAACATAGTGCATTCCACCATCGTTACGGCGAACAACATGGTAACCAATACCGGGTTCAGCTTTCCAGTTGAGGGGTTTTACAGACATGGGAAACCTCCTAAAGGTTTTATATCTAATTTAGTGAAATTATTATACCGAAAAAGGGGTGATCTCGTTGCAATCAACATCTTTTAGCAAAGCTGCAACGCTCTTTTTAAAGAGCGGATGTTCAAACTCAGGAATCAGATCTGCCAGCGGGACAAGGACAAAAGCCCGTTCATGCAAGCGCGGGTGCGGGATTATCAGCATTTCTTCATTCAACACAAGGTCATCATAAAAGAGGATATCAAGATCAATTTGACGTGGCCCATTCCTAAAATTTTTGACACGCCCCAAATCAGATTCTCGTTTTTTGAGAAAATCGAGTAAAGCGCGCGGTTCAAGGCTGGTTTCCGCTTCGATGACCATATTTAAGAAAGCGGGTTGGTCTTCGTATCCCCAAGGCGGGGTTTCGTAAACAGTCGATTCTTGAGTCACGCGCAGTTCTGGAGAGAGAGAATCGATGGCAGAACGAAGGTTTTCTGCTCGGTCACCGAGGTTGGTGCCGAGGGCGATATAAATAATTGACATGATGTTTTCTGTAGGGGCGGGGTTTTCCCGCCCAGGCGCGATGACCGCGCCCCTACAATAATTAGACCCTTTCTAAAATTGTTGCGGTTGCCATACCATGCCCAATACACATAGTTTGCAAGCCAAATCGGGCGTTGCACCGTTGCATTTCGTGGACAAGTTTTGTCATTAGAATCGCACCGGTCGCGCCAAGTGGATGTCCGTGCGCAATTGCGCCGCCGTTAACATTTACCTTTTCCGTATCAACATTCAATTCTTTTGCCCATGCCAAAACCACAGAGGCAAAAGCTTCGTTAATTTCGATGATGTCCATATCGGCGAGGGTTAATCCGCCGGTCATTTCGAGGGCTTTTTTTGTTGCCGCAATAGGGCCATCGAGCGCCAAAACGGGGTCAGAGCCTACAACAGCGCGAGTCAAAATGCGGGCCATGGGCATTAAGTTATAACGCCCAACAGCATCCGCCGAGGCGAGCAAAATTGCGCCAGTTCCATCACTAATTTGGGAGGCGTTCCCTGCCGTAACAGTGCCATCTTCTTTGAAAACGGGTTTTAGCGAGCGCATTTTTTCGCGGTCGGGGGGGCGGCGTACACCTTCGTCGGTGGAAAACATTTCTCCAGATGGGAGATTTAACGGAATTATTTGCTCGTCGAAGTATCCCGCATCCATAGCGGAGGCAGCTTTCTCGTGGGAGCGATACGCAAAATCATCCTGCTCATCACGCGTCAGATTCCATTTATCCGCCATCATTTCTGCGCTAACACCTTGGTGCACAAGTTCCTGCGGCATATTTGGGGACCATTTGTCGGGATAATCTTCCCCGAGCATTTGATGGGACATCATCTCTGTGCCACCCGCCAAAACAAGATTCGCATCGCCCGCAAGAATGGCTTGCGAGGCAAAGTGGACAGCTTGCTGGCTCGAGCCACACATCCGGTTAATGCTCACGCCCGGCACATGGACGGGAAAACCGGCATTTAGCGCAGCGAGCCGCGCCAAATTTGCCCCCTGATCGCCGACGGGGGTGACAACGCCCCAAATGACATCATCGAGACGTTTGGGCGCAATGCCTGCCCGCCGGACAGTTTCTGCCATAACCTGCGCGGCAAGATCAACGGGCGCGAGGGGAAAAAGCGCGCCTTTTTCTCTGCCAAGGGCAATGGCAGAACGCGCAGCGGAGATAATAAAAACATCGGTATCGGACATGGGGAAATCCTTTTTTTGAGCTGTTTTTTCAGCATTCCTATGGTATCACAATAGAAAAAAGAGAGTGTGGGATTTGATGATCCACACTCTCTTTTTGGGATTCTTTTATGAAAGTCTATAAAACTGACAAATTCACTTTTTCCCATTTTTCAACCTCATAAAGATAGTTCTCCTTTGCTTCAATTGCTAAACAAGATGCGTTGAATGAGTTTTTTGCGAAACGAAGAAGATCATTTATTTCATAATTGAACGCTCTGGCAATAACGGCATACTCGTCACATAGAGAACTCCCAAATAAAGAAGGATCATCACTGTTAATGGTGATTAGAACCCCTGATTTATCTAGCTCAAAAAAAGGATGTTCTTTTATGGAAGGATAGAGATTAAGCATAAGGTTACTTGTTGGGCAAATATCTAAGGGGATTTGACGGTCAATCAGTTCCTTAAGTAATTTTTTGTCTTCGATTGCGCGAACACCATGGCAAATTCTGTCTGCTTCTAATTCATTGATAGCACCCCAAATGCTATTTGCCCCACTAGTTTCTCCTGCGTGAGGAATACTTCTCAGACCCATTTTTCTCGCTTTTTGAAAAATATCCTTGAACGGATGCGGAGGGGCATTAACTTCGTTGCCACCAAGCCCAATGCCAATAACACCATACTCTTGCCCTTGAAGGGCATACTCTAAAACCGTAGCTGCTATTGTAGGGTCAAAAACTTTTGGGCTATTTCCGCTAAAGTGGCGACTGCGAGGGATGCCAAATATCCATTGAATTTCTATACCAAAATCTTTTGCAGCCTTCTGCCTACCTCTTTCCAGGCCATCTAAAATATCAGAAAAGCTTAGAGACTTATTAAATAAATGAATATGTTGGTAAATGGAAATATATACTTCACTATATAAGATGTTTTGGACAATCATATCTCGCCCGTATTCATATGTCACAAGGGCAAAGTCATCTGCAGAACGGAGCAACTGCATACATAATCGATAATAGGAACGAAAATCCTTAAAATCTTTAAACGTGGCTAGGTTTTGTAATTTTTCGAGTTCTCTAGCAAATTCCAAATGTGAATATTTCTGTGCCAATTTCTGTATTACTGCAGAGGAAATAGCACCTTCTAAATGAATATGAAGCTCGGCCTTTGGCAAAGTTTTTATAAGCTCAAATAAGTTTTGTTTCATTCTTTTCCTATCAGAGCTAGGTTTTATCTTTTTCCCAGAAATCTTCCAACTCAACACCAAGCCCATCTGCCAATCGGTTTACAAAGGCGTAATAGCCCGTAACTTGATTGATGTCTAAAATAGCAGCGTCACTAAAGCCTATATCGCGCAGTGCTTTAACGTCTGCTTCAACCATTTCCCAGGGTGTTTTTGTGAGTTTATCGGCGTAACTCAGCATTGCCAGATCTTCACGACTGATAGGGGCTTTTTTATAATCTGCAATAAGGAGATCGATCAATGCCTGATCTTTAGTAAGTTTGAGGAGACCCGCTCCATGATGGGTTATTCAGTAATGGCATTGATTGATCGATGAAACCACAACTGCGATCATTTCTCGTTGTACAAGACTTAGGTCTGATCTCCCGCGCATCAGGGTTTTATATAGATCAAAATGGGAGCGAAGCGATCTTGGGTTGAGACTATGGATCTTGAGGATATTATCAACTCCTCCCCATGGTTCAGTAAATAGATCGTAGAGTTTCTTTAAGCGCCCTTTGGCGTCTTTTTCTTTTATCATTTCTATCCAAGACATTATCTTTTTCCTTTATCTTCACTAATGAGATTCAGAACCGTTTTATGAACAACTCAAATTAAAGCGAACAAGAGATATTCTGCATAGTTACTCCAGGAAATCGAATAGTGTGCGATTAAATTCTTCTGCATTTTCCATGCTTGGCAAGTGAGCTACGCCAAGCATTATTTCTAACTTTGCATTTGAGATAGATCTAGCAATTAATTTTGCGATCTCTTGAAATTCGGCAACATCCAAATTTCCGCTAATGACCAATGTCGGCGTTTCGATTTCGCCTAAACGCGAGAGTGCTGGTGGAATTATTTCTTCCTCTTCAGCATCATCCACTTCTGGCTGAGAAAATACTTTCATTTGCATTTCTCGCACACGCTCACGCACTTCTGGATTTACTATACCAGCATCCCGCCGTGAGCCATCTATCCACATTTTTAGATTCAATTCTGTTGCAGCAACCAAATCTTCCTTTGATAACAACGCATCTTCTTCTTCAAAAAAGTTTAACATTTCTACCGATTTAAATTTATAGCCATCTAAAGCCGGATTTGCCAGAATTAGCTTTTCAACGAGTTCGGGATGCGAGAGCGCAAAGTTTATGGCTACATATCCACCAAAAGAAGCACCGATAATGGTTGCTCTCTTGATCTCAAAATATGCCAAGATAGCGGCTACATCCTGATGATATGAAAACAGGCCTGATGACATTTTGGAATCACCAAAGCCTCGCATGTCAAAGCGAATAACCGTATGCGTTTTCGATAAAAAATCAAATTGTTTATCCCACATACGATTGTCGGCAACTCCTGCATGGATAAACAAAACAGCGTCGCCTTTTCCAGCTTTTTCGACATATAGCTCTGAGTCATTAATTGATACTAAATTATTAGTTTTTTGTTTTTGTGTTCCCAAATCTCATTTCCTTTTCTGATCCGGTTTTTGCGCAACGACCCAAAGAAAAGTAACGGGCTTGCCATGCTCCTCTGCTGTTTCTTCTTTTGCGCTGATGATTTTTAAACCCGCTTCTTCAACGAGTTGGCGATTTCTTTCGCTATCAAAATTGCTCCAATACATGGGCAAGCCGCCCAGCCAATTCTCATTGATTTGTCTTTCATTTGAATAAGCACCCATTGATATTACCAATAACCCGCCGGGGCGCAGCCAAGATGCTATTTTGCATAAGAGTTCAGCCTGTTCTTCTCGAGGAACGTGAATAATGGAATAGAACGCGGTGATTGCGTCAAAACTATTCTCAGGAAATTCAAGTTCTGTCATATCCGCGTGAATGAATTTGGCTTTTGAAATTCTTTTCTCTGCAAGCGCAATTTGCTGTGATGAAATATCTACACCTGTTACAGAAAACTTTTCTGCTAACTTTTTTGTTGTGGGAATTCCTGATCCACAACCTAGCTCCAGGACTTTAGCATCTTTTAGCAGACTCTCAAAGAGTACAGCCGTATATTTTGCACGCTCTTCGACCCTTACTGTATTTGTCCACTTCTCATGCTCTTCGGCTATATGGTCATATCCATTTTCGACGATTTCTTTTGGGTTCATTCGTTGTTCTCTCTTTTGTGTAACTGCGATAAAGCGTTGGATAGAGAATAATTCTTTTAGGGTATCCCCGGCCCATAAATATGCCAATGCATATGAGGCGTTACGCCATCCGTAGCAGCATTTGTTCTGACGTAAAAACCATTTTGGTCGAGGTCCAGTTTTGATGCTGTTTTCTGGATAGCCAAAATCATAGAAGAGAGCAGATCACCATTCAAAGCTTCTGGCTCAAGGATCGATTTAATATGTTTCTTGGGAATAACAACAACGTGAATTTCAGCGGTTGGTTTGGGGTGATGAAAGGCAAGAACGCGCTCGTCTTCCCAGACTTTTTCTACATCTAATTTTCCTGAAAGTACATCATCGCAGTACCAATCTGGTCTGGGCATAAGATAATTCCTAATAATTTGCTAGTCCACATTTGGATTGAATATGAGCTTATAGTAGAAACACATATATGATTGCGCCAAGTGCACTATTTAGAAATGCTAGTGCCATTCCATAGAATTGAAGGTTTGTTTGCCAATTCCAAAATGAAATTATCATTGGTGCTTGTTGAACCGATTCGAATCGAGTATTAGACATTAAAACTCTCAAGAACTGAAGAATTATAATCGGAGTGATGCAAACTAAAAACAGCTTGAGATTAAAATTACTAATAGAAGGGGCTAGTAAATTTGTATAGTTCTGAAAAACACTAATAATTGCCCCCATAATCATAAACAAGCTAAACCCAAGGAATAGAGAATATAAAACTGACAGGCCAATATATCGAAACTTATCAATCGCTATCATTTGTTTCCACTCTAATAACCCTGAAATAAAAACTGTATTACATGATGAACACTTAATGTTTTGTGGCCCCAACCCGGTCGTAGCTTTAAATCTGAACAGAATTTTGTCAATGTGCCAGTTGTATGTTCTATTACATTTTGGACAATGAAGAAACCGCCATGAGTACTCCATAAAATATCCTCCTGTGTTTGTCTGATACCACCTGACTAAGATTATGCACTCTTCCCCAATAACTTTTTCAACTCATTCATCGCTACACCCACTCCCTGAAAATGGATTCCGCGCATACCCAGTTTTCGGGCGGTTTTTCTTATTATTCTTTTAAGAGAGCCTGAACATCCAGAAGCAACTCTGTAATCTTCTCACGATTTTCGTCGTCCCAAATCGAGACACTGATACGATCTCCACGCCCTAGTTCTATTGCTAATTCTTTTAATTCGATTTTTCTCTCAGAAAATTTCTTCCACATTAGCTTGGTTCTTTTTGTTGGCGTATCCCAAGAATTTCTCCAATAGATTCCTTCTCTGCAAAGAGCAAAACCATGTTTATTGCTACCGAAAACAGTATCGTCATAGAGCATTAATAGCTTTTCACCTTTTGGAATTTCAAATGATTTAATCGCTTTTTCCAACTTCTTTTTATTTGCCGTATCGAAGCTATGGCACCAATCATATTCTTCATATTTTTCACAAATTTCAAGTATCTTTTCAGATAAATCTTGAGTTATTGCTTTGCTTTCAAAATTTATACTACTCTCTATTACTGCTCCGCAAGATAAACAATGAGAATTCTCGATTGGATTCCTTGTTTCGCAATACGCACAAATTTGCTTTTTTGTTGTCATCTTAGCCTTAAGATTAATAGTATAGGTTTCTGTTGGTCGTAACAGGATATATCTTGAGGATAGTATTTTTTAAATTTTCTTTTGTAGGATTTCGAAGAGATTTGATGAAACACGTTATTACCTTTTTTGAAATCATGCTAAATGAAAAATATACCGTGCATTTTGAGCTCATCTAGGCCAGAAAAGATGCAATAACAGCAACCTAAACACAATTTGCCAAAATGGTATCAACGGTTTCCGTCAACGTCAGATCGGAGCTATCAAGCCAACACCCAATTCGCGGTGTTTCAGTGCGCAAGACGCGATCAAACGCATCAACGCTTGCTCGGTCGGGATAGCCTGTATTCCCACGCGCTTGGTCACGAGCAGCAACGACCTCAGCGCGTGGACATAAGACAATGACCGTAAGCTCATATGGAGCAAAAGCTGCAACAAGTTCAGCAAGTACCGAACCAATCACAATATCTTGATATACCACCGTAAATCCAGCGTCGGCATAGCGTTTGGCGGCTACGACGGCAAGATCATAGCGCAGTTGTAGTTGTTGCTGTGCTTCTATTGACAACTCAAAAGTCATGTCAGCTTGGCCGCTGACAATCATACGACGAAACACATCGCCACGTAGATGGACACTTTTAGGTAATCGCTCCGTCAGTGCTTGTGCAACACTCGACTTACCGGAAGCCATGTTACCCGTGATGAGGATAATAGCTGGATACTTTCGTGAAGGCAATGTGTCTATCATAGTTGATTATCTCAGAGTATGTATGGTGCGAAATGGTGGAGCAACACTATAAAACCACAATCTGAGTATTACGCACTCTTCCCCAACAACTCTTTCAACTCACCCATCGCTACATCCACATCCTGAAAATGGATACCGTACATCCCCAGCTTGCGAGCGGCTTCGATATTTTCGATGAAGTCGTCTACGAAGACAGTTTCTTCGGGGGCTACGCCTAATTTTTCTAAAACCATTTCGTAGATGCGTGCATTGGGTTTGGCAACGCCCATTTCGGCAGAGATGAAAATCTCGTCGAAGGCATCGTCTATTTCCCATTTGTTGATGAGGAGTCCGCGCAGATCATCCCAGGCGTTGCTGAGGAGGGCGGTGGTGCATTTTCCTTCTTTTTGTAATGAACGGAGATAGTTGATAATCTCATAATCCATCTTGTCCCCGCCGAAGAATTCATCATAAAATGACTGGATAGATTCATCAGATTCGGGCAGGGCGAGGGAACGCATCACGTTTTGCATATGTTCGCGCGCGCTAATTTTTCCGGTAGATGCTCGAGAACTGGATTCGTTGCCGAAGACGATCTTATCCATTTCGATGTAATTTTTGTCAAAACGCAAGCCCAGGGTGGTGCGCGGCGCGCGGTCTTCTGTCCGCACGAGCACACCACCTAAATCGAAAATGACAACTTTGATGCTCATCGGTTGCGTTTTCTTTTCTTCTTTTCTTTCTTGGGCTTCACTTTACGTTCTGCCATTTCTTTTTCGAGTTTCGCCTGATTTTTCTCAAATTCGGCTGCTCTTTTCATCATTTCTTCGTATTCTGCTTCCCAATTTGGGTAGGTTTCATTCATCCGTTCGTCAGAAACGCGTACCGCTCGTTGGCAGTGGAGACAGGTGGCATCATAATGATTTTGGCCGTCGTTGTGGATGGCGAACATCCCCGCGAGGGCGGCATCCCTATTTTCGGCGAACATTTTATTACAGTGTGAACATTTTATTTGCATCGTATTCTCCTTTTTTATGTTGCAGGGGCGACCCTTTTAGGTTAGTTTAAAGTCTTATTGAGTAGTGTAAGAATCTAAAAATCAAAGCGGGGCGCCCTTACGCTTTATTCTTCTATAGATTGTACGCTAATTTCTTTGCCCGCACGAATCTCTTTCTCGTATTTGTCGAATTGCGAGAAGACAGACATGCCCGCTTTTTCGTAGAGACGGAGCGCGCCCGTTAGGCTGCTGGCATCTACACCGAGGCCAACTTTGCGGACACCGCGTTTGTAGAACTCGCCAAAAGAGTGCTGCAACAACGCCAGCCCCAAACCGCGTTTGCGCCAGGCTCTGCGAACGCCAAGAATAGAGACCCAGCCCATATTATCATCTTCAAAAGAGCGTGGACGGCAGATATTAAGACCTGCTATTTCATCGCCATCCCAAAGGACAAACCAAAGTGCGGGGTCATAGTTTTCGGTTTTGGTCATATAATGAGCAAAACGGGGGAAGCCAGTCTCGAATGGCTCTTCTACGACACCAAAATGGTCTTTAAAAGAATCAACTTCCGCGCGGTAAACAGCTTCGAGATCGCGCTTGGCATCAAATGGCTTCAGTTTAAGATCATCTACCCAACGAGGAGCGGGTGGGGGTGAATCCATCTCTACCCGCATCTGGTAAAAAGAGCGGATGTGGCTAAAACCAAGATTTTTAAAAAGCTCGTGCGCTTCTTTGGCTCTGCTATCTACACCTACTTCATTTGCAATACGCACATCGGGGGGCAAAATATCAAGAACGCGAAGGGCATAACGCTCTGCCCATTGTGTTAATTCTGTCCCTAAGCCAAGTCCGTAATGATCTGGGTGGATTCTTGCCCATATCCAAGGTTTAACGGGCGGGGCGTTGCGTGTCCATGCTTCTATATAGGCGACGAGCGTTCCGTCTGGCGCAAAGACTATCCGCGTATCTTCTTCGGGGATAAATTCATCCGAGCTCCATTCAGTGCGGATTTCTTCTCCGCTAAGTTCGCGGTGTCCCATTTCTTTTATTGCCCAGGCGTTGAAAAGCTCTACGCAAGCGGGGATATCGTCCATCGTTGCGGAGCGGAGGGTATATCCTTTGGGGAGTTGTATGTCGGTCATTTTATTTTCCTTTGTAGTAGAGACCTAAGACTTCAGGTAAGACTTTCGCTCAGGCAGGAGTGCGTCGCACCAAAACGATGAGAATCTACCCTTCGACAAGCAAAATGCTTGTCTACAAGTTTTTTTTGTCGAAGTTGGTGCGACGCACTCACTTTTCTTCTTCAAAAGCTAAAGTTCTACAGACTTTAGCGGTCAGCGAAAGAGAGAGCTACTTCTCAACGATTCTGATGTCTAAAGTCTTAGGTCTATAGTCTTTCTATTCTTCTATTTCACGTCCGGGACGTAGTTCTTTTTCGTAGCTAACATATTCTGAGCCTATGCTCATGCCGGCGCGTTTGTAGAGTCGGGTCGCGCCTGTTTGGCTGGCGGCATCCACTCCGAGACCGATCTTTTTGGTGTCTCGCTCGTAAAATGCCGAGAAGCTTTTCTTAAGCAGAAGCAAGCCCAAACCACGTTTGCGCCAGGCTTTGCGCACACCCAAAAGATGCACCCATCCATTATCCATTTTGTAATGGTTTATAGCGTAGCCAGCGATCTGATCCCCATCCCAAGCGACAAACCAGAGTTCAGGACGATATTCGCTGCTTTCTATATTGCGTCTTTTCCATTCCTTGAAAGAGATTGGGGTAAACCCCCAGTGATCTTTGAAGCTTTCCTGATGAGCCTTATATACCAATTCTGCATGTGCTTCTTCGTCAAAGGGGCGTAATTCGATTTCTTTAGGTAAGGCAGGAATAGAGAGGGCATCTTCTAGCTCGATCTCCATACGCCAATAAAAACGGATCGCTTTATAGCCTTCGTTCTCATGCATTTCACGGGCAATAGTGTCTTCGATGGACATGCCGTTACGGATAAAAACGCGTAGTTTTGGGTCTGCTTTGGCGATTTCTTCGCGGGCGCGTATGTCGAGGGCGCGGAGGAGAGCTGTGCCAATGCCGATGCCCAGATAATTTGGGTGGACATATCCATCTCCTAATAAGGCAGCATGTTGACTGCGATTATAAAATTCTTCGTAGCCGACTATGTATCCTGTTTCTGTGGAGATGACCCAGGTGTCTTTTTCCATGGAAAGATTAGGATCTTCCCAGATTTCTTTTAGTTCTTCTGGTGAGTAAGCAATATCGGTATCGCCATCGTGTTCGCAAACATCGTAGACGAGTTTAACGACTGCTTCGAGATCATCCATCGTTGCGGCGCGGAGGGTATAGCCCTGCGGGAGTTGTATTTTGGTCATTTTGTTTTCCTTGTTGAAGCTGTGTGTTGCATCTGCAAGATGCATTGCACAGCGGGTCTAGCAAAAAAATGGGGTCTTGTAAACTCAATGTGCAACGCATCCAAAAACAGATGCAATGCACGTTTATCTTTTCAGGGCTATATTATCGTTGTCATCACAATCTCCGTTAAGCTCATATCTATAAAATCACTACGATTTCGATACACTCAGACACGATAAAGCTGTGTATGAGCTACTCAATCTCCGCTGGAAATGTATCTCCTATTTATGCCTAAAATCTTCCCGCAATAAACCCATAAAAATGAGATCATAACGCTTTCCATCTCGATGAAGGGCTTCGCGGACTGTGCCTTCTACCTTATAGCCAACCTTTTCATAAGAGCGAATAGCGCGGGTGTTATAGGAAAAAACATTTAGATTAAGGCGATATAGGCCAAGTTCTTCAAAGGCATAGTGAGCGAGGATCTGCATCGCATCTGTGCCATAGCCTTTGCCCCAATAATCTCGTTCGCCAATGCCAATGCCCACCCAGCTTGTGCGGTCATGCCAAGAGATGCCATCAAGACCGACAAATCCGATTGGTTTATCTTTATCGAGGGTGTATATGGTGAACTCTATTCCATCAAAAGCATCGCTTTTTTGTTGTTTTTCGATCCAAGCCGTATTTTGACTTACGTTCCACAAGCGAACAGGGTCACTATCTTGTAAGCGAGCAAATTCTGTGTCGCGTTGCCAGATAGCCATGCGGGCGGCATCTTTTTTAGGATCTCTTGCGATAAGGCGAACTTTCTCGCTGATGTAGATGTTTTTCATTTTATTTTCCTTTAGTTTTACTCAGTTTCAACTTGCTCTTGCAATTGAGCATTTGCTCGCCCAATAAGAAAAAGCGCGGGGGAAAGAAGCAAGCCCGAAGTTGAGATCGCAGCAACGACAGAGACGAGTTTAGCGACCAAGCCTACGCTTGGGCCACCCGCAATTTGTCCAATTGCATCCACTTGACCGGAAATTGATAATACAGTCGCTCGTGTTCCAGAATCCAGTTTTTGGTTAACCCAGGATGTGTATAGCGGAACAGCAATTTTGCGTAAAATCATAATGAGCAGAAATGCGCTGAGGGTTAATCCCAGTAAGGGCGAAAAGGCAAAACCAAGCAAACTTGCTGATAATAGCCCGGTAACAATAAGCATTGCGCGCCCGATGGCTTGTGCTTTGCTTGTATCAAGACTTTTTTCAATCGGGCGCATGACAAGGATTGTCGCTACTGTACCGACTGCCTTTAGCACGCTAAAAAATGCAACCTGATTCCCTGCAAAAAATGCAGGTAATTCAAAAGTGTCGAGGATATGTTTTACCCACAAACGGTCAAAGCCTTCGCTGTAGAGACCGTAAAAAAGACCGATACTGAGAATGGTTATCAAACGTGGGCGAGAGCGTACGGCGGCGATACCCTCTTTAAAGGTATGTATCATTTGCTCCCAAGTATCGCGGTCTTCACGCGGGGTGGGCTTAAATCCTGTTTCTGGCATGCTAAAACTTAATACGATGCCAATTAACATAATACCCAGGCCTCCCCAACGAATTGGGAGTGCGGCGTTTTGGCCGCCAACGAAAGCTGCTAAAGCCATCCCCAACAAAGAAGCGTATAGCCCAACGCTTGTAGCGCGCAAGAAAAGGCGATTGGCTTTTTCTTCGCCGATCTCGTCGCTGATCCAAGCTTCACTCGCGCCGCTGGTAAATGTATAGCCCAAACCCCAGATGACTTGCGCCAACAAGATGGGGAAAAAGGCGGGGAAGAATCCTTCAATGAGAAACCCTGATCCCATCAGTAAATAGCCAATGATGATAGAGAGTCTGCGAGAGTAAATATCGGCAACAACACCCGTGGGGATTTCAAAAAGAAATGCGGAAATCTCCAGTGCAGTACCGACCAGTACAAGTTGTAAAGGAGACAATCCAGCAACCGTGACCTGATAAAGAGAGGAAGCCACAAAGATCATCGGGAAGAAGATCGATGCGGCGACTTCAATAAAGAGATAGATGCTGGTGGGGTTTGAATTTCGCTTCATTTGGTTTTTCTCGCAAGCCATATCATATCTTCTGCATCATCCATTAATTTGTTTTTAGAAAAATCACCATATACGGCTTCAATAGAAAATCCAGCTCGTTTCAACAGATGTTCTATTTCAAAGGGATAAACGCAATGTAGCTGTGCTGGCTCCATTTCCCAAACTTGAGCAGTAGTTCCATTTTCACTAATCTGCTCCCAATTTGTTCTAACTGTTGCAGTTTGCGTAGATGGCTCAAACGACCACGCATAATCCTGACAATATTGCTGGCTTGTGGCAGGGTGTGTCAATATAGGGCCCTTTTGATATACAAGTTCCTCTTGATTATTGGGTAATCCTGCAAGCCAACCAACATCTTGATGGTCAATATGTATGACAAGTAAACCATCTATTACAAGGTGGCGTTTTATTTGCTCAAGACATTGAACTTGTTCATCGGGCGTGTTCATAAACTGAAAGGAGTGCCCGGGCATAAAAATATAACCAAATCTTTTGCCAATTTCGAATGCTTTCATATCATCGAGAACCCAACTGACATTTGGTATGCCAACACTTTTTGCTCGTGCTATCTCCAATAATTCTGGTGATATATCAAGACCGGTGATTTCGATTCCATCTTCTGCGAGCTGCATCGTGACACGTCCTGTTCCGCAGGCAATTTCCAGTACACCCTGTGTTTGTAGATGAGAGTTCGCTATCAATTCCCGATAGAAATCGATTTCACCTTCCCAATCAGAGACGCGGAGATCATAAAGTTCTGCATACAGCTTTTTAGCTGTTATTCTATTTTCCTCGTTGTAGACATATGCGGCATCCTTGGATGTGCTGCACATCGAGTCTGGTAAAAAGGCTTCTAATTCTTCTAAATCATGAGTACAAGGTTCTACTATCATTTTTTTCCTTCCATTCTCTTGCCAAAATGCCCAAATGGATACTATCCCAGCGTTTGCCGAAGCGGTAGACTGCTTCTCGTCGTCGTACTTCTTTCTTAAAGCCGAGGTTTTCGAGCGTTTTTTGCAAGTTTTTGTTATAAGCGGGCAAGCTGATACTTAAACGGTGCATCTGGATTTCGTGAAAGACATAGTTTTGCAGCAAAGCAATCGCTTCTGCAGCAGAATCTTTTCCAAATTCTTCTATATCCTTCATCACAATATCCATTTGCACGGCGCCATTAGCCCAATCGATCCAGGTTAGGGCGGTGATGCCGAGCAACTCGCTTTCGTCGGGCGTGCGGATGCCAAACCAGAAGGTGTTTCGTTTCTCGTCTGACTCTTTGAGTATCTCTTCGAGCATTTCTTTTGTCTGCATCTCAGAGCGTGGGTGCGGTGCTTTGCTTTCGCCTGCAAAGGAGATAAAGCGGCTGTCTTGAGTCCACGCGGCAAAGGCTGGGGCATCTTTTTCCGCATCCACAGCGGTGAGGCAAATGGATGCGGCATTAAACAGGGAGGTGTTTTTCATCAGGATAACTCCTCTTTAACGGTAGCAAGTTTCAAATCGGCGGGCGGGACGGGATTTTCATCCTGCTTAAAATATCCGTGGAAGATGAAAAATCCGATTGCGGCTACTGTAGCCAGGATGCCCGATCCGTACCAGACCCAAAGAGGGTTGCCGTTGTCCATCACTAGCCCGGCAAGGAGCGGACCGATTGCCCCCGGAATGAGCCACGAGATGCCGAAAACGGCCATATAACGCCCGCGCATCTCTTCGGGAGAGAATTTTGCAACGAGGGCTTGCATAACAGGGCTGACAATCATTTCGCCGACGGTGATAATCGCCATCGCGACCATAAACATGGCATATTCGCTGATAAAACCATACATGCCGAAGCCGATTGCGTAAATAATTGCGCCGAGCGCCATCATGAGCATGGGCGGTCTTTTACCGATCTTGCGCGTAATGGCAAATTGAAATAAAACAACCATGGTTGCGTTAAGACTCATAATGAGACCAAAGCCCGCTTCGGGGATATTGTGCGTATCGCGCAAAAAGACGGGTAATGCGCCGTACATTTGCATATAAACGATGGTAACGACCATTGAGATGCCCATAAAAATGATGAAAGCGCGGTCTTTAAGCACCGTTGCATAACCTTTAAAGCTATCGGCAAAGCTGGTTTTTTCTTCTTCTTCTTTGCTTGCTTTCGGAAGCGTCTCTGCAACCAGAAAATAGAAGAATATAGCGGTAATGATGCTACTAAACGCATCTGCGCCGAAGAGAAGCAAATAAGATTTTGCGGCCAAAAACCCGCCAATTGCAGGGCCTATCGCAACGGATAGATTCATGAAGACGCGCATAATCCCAAAGCCATCGGCGCGTTTTTCTTCGGGGAGCAGATCTGTGATCATTGCTTGTCTGGCTGGCCCAGCCATATCTGCAAAGAGGCCGGTGATAACAGCCATCAGATAGAAGAGTTCGAGTTTGTTGACCAAACCCATCCCAACACTGGTGAGGGCGCTAACAATTAACCCGATGATGATGACGCTTTTTCGTCCGATCTGGTCAGTGAGCGCACCACCAAACATACTTCCGAAAAACTCAGAGATGGAGAAGATGCCGAAGAGAATCCCGACTTCGGTCATACCTACGTCAAAATGCTGGGTGACGTAAAGTGAGAAGAAAGTGAAGAGCAGTGCTCCTCCGAGGTGATCTACAAATGATGCGCCCACAACCACCCAAAATTGTTTAGGGTATTCGGCGTAGACTTCTTTGGCGCGGGTGATAGGGTTTGCTAACATGATATTTCCTTGATTGGCCCTCACCCGTTCTTGCTTCGCTCGAAATCCCTCTCCCGCTCTGCGGGAGAGGGGGAGCAAGCGGAGCGATGCGGGGGTAAGGGTAAAAATAAAAAAAGCCACAGAATTTCTTCCGTGGCTTTTTGGGCAGACCTGTCAGGTTTTAGAAACCTGACAGGTCTCTCTAAATGAGAAATAAAAAAGCCACGGGCAGAATGCTCCGTGGCTTTAGGTGGGTTAGATAATTATCTTCTAAAGGGTAACAGACGCACTCCGAGGAGGATTGAGGGAAACATCGCCTTGTGAAACAAAGCTGATGATGTTGTGGTTAATCGTGTTCATATTGTGCGTCTCCTTTTTAAGATTTGTTGCCTGAGCAACGAAGATTAGTCTAACATGAGAATTTGGCGGGGTCAAGAGAATTCCTAAAGAGGAAAAGATACCAATTTAGTAGCACGCCCGCGCTTTATATTTTCCGTTAACGGTGTTATTCTCCCTTGATCTTAAAGGAGACTCCCATGGAAATACCAGAACTTTCTTTGCAAATTCTTTTTTTTCTCTTTATTACAGCCATTGTCGCCGGTTTTCTTGATACCTTAGCCGGTGGTGGCGGTTTGTTGACTGTACCTGCTTTAATATTAAGTGGCATTCCCCCTCTAGTTGTCTTAGGGACAAATAAATTTCAAAGCAGCATGGGCACAGCAACAGCAACTTTTATGATGTTCAAAAACAAAAAAGTAAAAGGAGATGATGTCAAAGGACTGATGCTCTTTGCTTTTATCGGCGCCACCATAGGGGCAACGACTGTGCAATTAATTAACCCCGAGATGCTTTCTTTTGTAATTCCCATTGTGCTTTTATTTATTGCTATTTATTTCCTTATTGCCCCAAAACCAAAAGAGAGTGATGGCGAAGCTAAATTATCCTATCAGAAGTATAGAAATTTCGTTGTTCCAGTCATTGGATGGTACGATGGCTTTTTCGGCCCAGGGACAGGATCGTTTTTTGCGCTGTCTGGCGTATCTCTTCGTGGGCGTGGGCTGATCTCGGCAACTATCGTTGCAAAAACGCTTAATTTTGCGACCAATGTTGCGGCCTTGCTTGTCTTTTTAACGACAGGAAGAATTGCGTGGATCGCTGGCATTTTTATGATCGCCGGGCAGGGGATCGGTGCCTGGCTGGGCTCAAAATCTCTTTTCAAGATCAACCCATCCTATCTCAGAATTCTGATCGTGTTGATGTGTTTTGCGATGCTGATCAGATATAGTATTTCGATGGGGTGGTTGAATTTTGGGTGAATCTCCCCATAAAAAAACTTCCGAAGTCTCATAGACTTCGGAAGTTTTTGGTTAAGTACTTTTTATTTTTACGAGCGCCAATCTGCTTCTTGAGCGGGCTTATTAGCCAAAATATCTTCAATGGCTTCCATCACATCGGGGGTCAGTTGCACTACATAATCAAGGGCTTTCATATTTTCTACAACCTGCTCCACGCGAGATGCGCCTGTGATCGTTGTGCTCACATTTTGGTTTTTCAATGTCCATGCTAATGCGAGCTGCGCCATTGAGCAGCCAATTTCATCCGCGATATTCATTAATTCGCCCACTTTGGCAATATTTTCTATCGCTGTTTCGTCGGTAAAGCGGCGTTTGAGCCACTCATAGCCTTCGAGAGTCGCGCGTGTCCCTTCGGGCATCCCGGCGTTATATTTTCCGGTCAGCAAACCGCTTGCGAGAGGCGACCAAATTGTTGTTCCCAAACCGAGTTTTTTATATAGCGGGGCATATTCCGCTTCGAATCGGTCACGGTGAAACATGTGGTACTGGGGCTGTTCCATTGTAGGCGGTATCAAGCCTAATTCACGGGCGATTCCGTGCGCTTCCATTATCTGCGTGGCGCTCCATTCGCTTGTTCCCCAATAAAAGGCTTTGCCTTGGTCAATCACATGATTAAAGGCGCGGACCGTTTCTTCGATGGGCGTATGCAGATCGGGGCGGTGAGCAAAAACTAGATCAACATAATCCATTTGCAGACGTTCGAGCGCGGCATCGACACCTTCGACGATATGTTTTCGAGAAAGTCCCTTATCATTTGCACCATCGCCGCCCCAGAAAATTTTGGTCGAAAAAACCAGGTCTGAGCGTTTCCAGCCTGCTTTTTTGACGACTTTGCCCATCATTGTTTCTGCTTTTCCGCCTGCATAAACTTCAGCATTATCAAAGAAATTTACGCCTGCTTCAATTGCGGCTTGCATCATGGCAAGCGCTGCATCTTCACCTATTTGGTCGCCAAAGGTAACCCACGCGCCAAAAGATAGCGCAGAAACTTTTAAGCCTGAACGTCCTAAATTTCTGTATTCCATTTTTGCTCCTATATATTAATAACCTGTCCATTTAAATGAGCTTGTTTTTCATCACATAAGTATAAAACAGCCTCATTAAAATCGGATGGAAAAATCTCTTCTACCTCTTGCAACTCGGCAATACCCGTACCGACAGCGTGAACCCGAAGCTGGTGCGCGGCGAGATCGACCGCAGCCTGCTGCGTGAATCCGATTAACCCCATCATACTCGAAACATAAGCTGTACCGCCAATTTTCTCCGCCCGATCAGCGAGGGGAACAAGATTCACGATCACGCCCCCGCCATTTTCCTTCATCATCCGCCCCACAGATTGAGTCATCAGAAAAGCGGCCGTTAAATTGACCATGATTGTGCGTTGCCAGTCCCATTCGTCTACATCGAGTATAAATTTCTTTGGCTCAACAGCAGAGTGATTGATAAGAATATCTATTTTCTCGAAATCATCTTCAACGTGCATAACCAATCCCTGTACGGGGACTTTTTTAGCAATATCCTGTACATAGGCTTTGGCTTCTCCGCCCATCTCTTCAATTTCTTTAACAAGGGTGTTGAGATTCATGGGCGAAATATCATTCAGCGCGAGGCGCGCGCCTTTTGCGGCAAAGGCTTTTGCAAGCTCGCGCCCGTACCCGCGCCCTGCGCCGGTGATGAGAACTACTTTGTTTTTGAAGGTCATATCTTTTTCTGGTAGGGGCGGGTCTGAGACCCGCCCCTACGATTAATTTTCATTACAAGTCGGGATGCCATCTTGGTTTGTTTTTGCGTTCAGATTCATGCCCAAATATGGGGAGGGATCGAGGGTGTTTTCAATATCCAACTCATTACGAAAAGTACCTGTGCCGGTATCCAAAACAATCGAGAAATGGAGATGTGTACCGGTTGGGTTAAAAGGATCGCCAGAGTAATTGCCCTGATAGCCGAGTAATGTTCCGGCTGGGACGAAAAGTTCTTCAGTTCCACGCGGAAATTCGTCTACGATATAGTCGTTGCCCTCTGCGTCGGCCATATGGGTGTAGTAGAGCCAAATTTGGCGTCCGGGTTGCAGCGGGTCGTCGGGGACGCGGACGATAACGGTAGATGTCCAATCGGGCATTCTGCTGAGATAACCATCGTAAGCTGAAATCACGGGCGTTACGCCCAAATCTTCTCCGCCGAAAATATCCAATCCCTGATGTCGATGCCCGGGGCGGAAGGAATCATCCCATAAATATCCGATAATGCCGTTTGTAGGAAGAATGAAGGGAGCATCGCCACAACGTTCGCCTTGCAGGATAGTAAATTCGGTATGTGATTCGGGGTCACGAAACCACTGCATGATCTTGACCGAGCGTGCGCCCGATGTACGCATGCCGCGATATACGAGGTAGCCGCCAACAATGCTAAGGACAAAAAGGATAGAGAGAATAAATTTTTTAGACATGAAAAAATGGTAATAGTAGGGGAGCGTTTATTTTAGTTTCAGCACAAACTTCTCTTGAAACTTTTTTACTTTTGGCGCAACGACTGCGCGACAATAAGGCTGGTTTGGGTTTAGCGCAAAATAATTTTGATGATGCTGCTCCGCGCGGTAAAAAATCTCCATTGGCACAATTTCTGTCACGATGGGGTCTGCCCACTCTGCGGCCATCTCTGCCATGATCTTTTCAGCTGATTCTTTTTGCGAATCAGAATGATAAAAGATAGCAGAACGATATTGTGTGCCTACATCTGCACCTTGGCGATTTAAGGTTGTTGGGTCATGGATGGTGAAAAAGACGCGCAACAACTCATCAAAAGAAATGATTTCAGGATCAAAAGTTAGCTGCACTACTTCGGCATGTCCCGTTTCGCCCCCACAAACAGCTTGGTAGCTGGGATTTGGCGTGGCGCCGCCTGAATAACCTGATTCCACTCTATAAACGCCTTTAAGATTGCCATATACTGCCTCGAGACACCAAAAGCACCCACCCGCAAGTGTAGCCATTTCTTCAGACATAATTTCTCCTAAAACTTATCTCTACTTCTTTTTAATTTCAGGCAAAAAGGCTTTTTGACCTGTATGTAAATTTTCTTCGCATTTATCAACATATACGGCTATAGGCTGTACAGCACCTTCATATTCATTGGGTAGGTTGATTTCACAATATAATCTTTCTCGATAGCCTTCGATAAATTCACATCCTATTGAGTTGTAGTCTCCGATCTTTACCCTGTAATTCCATTCTCCAGTGGCATCGGGGATTTCTTTCTCCAGCCCAGGTACGCCTCCAGACATTTTGACATAAAGCTCCAAGGGTTCGTTCTTGATCCAATCTAAATAGACGACGGTCATTTCTACGCCATCAAAGGCATCGCAGAATTGTGGTTCTGCCGTCGATGTAGGCGTAAAAGCTTGGGTTGGTTCTATTGTTGGAAGCGGGGTTTCTTCTGGGGGAGATTCTACAACGGCTGCAACTGTCGGTGCAGGGGGCTGAGTAGGCGCAATTACCGCCGTCGGGATTTGCGTCGGTTCTATCATCGTTATAGATGGGCGGAAATAGAAAAAAAAGTAAGCCGCGCCTAAAACGGCAAAGAAGATCAGGCCTATGCCGCCACCAATAAGCAATCCTTTTGCCCAACCGGGAAATCCTGTGGTCGCTTGGGCTTGTTGCGGTTGTAAAAGCACACCACATACACCACATTTCTTTGAAGAATCAGGAATTTGACTACCACAATTTGGACATTGCATATTTATCTCCCTTTAAAAATTATAGGGGCGGGGTTGGGTATCCCGCCCCTTTAGAAGGTTTAGTGTAATTAAGCTACAGGCAGCGCATCCGCTTCTTTATCGGAGGCAACTTCCTTTACGAGGATGATCTCGCCACCATCATCCAAATCGACGAGAATGGTGTCGCCTTCACCGAATCGTCCGGCGAGGAGGGCATCCGAGAGGGGATCTTCCACTTGCTGCTGAATAACGCGTTTAAGTGGACGTGCACCCATTTCGGGGTCGTATCCCATTTCGCCAAGTTGCCTGAGCGCGCCATCTGTTGCGCTCAAGACGAGGCCATGTTCGACAAGGCGCTCGGAAACTTTTGCCAACTCAAGGGAAACAATTTCTTGAATATCGTCTTCGTTCAGGGCACGGAAAACGACCACGCCATCGAGCCTGTTTATAAACTCGGGACGGAAAGCGCGTTTGAGGGTTTCTGTTAATTTCTTGCGCATATCTTCGTAAGAAAGACGTTCTTCAACTTCTTTATCTTGCTTGAGTTGGAAGCCAAGAGAGCCTTGCTTTTTGATCATATCTGCGCCGACATTGGAGGTCATGACGATAATGGCGTTGCTAAAATCAACTTTTTGCCCACGCGCATCAGAGAGATGCCCCTCTTCCATGATCTGGAGGAGCATATTATGCACTTCGCCATGCGCTTTTTCAACTTCGTCAAAAACAACGATGGAGTAAGGGCGGCGGCGGAGGGCTTCGGTGAGCTGCCCGGCATCATCGTAGCCGACGTATCCAGGAGGGGCACCAACCAAACGACTAGCTGTGTGTCGCTCCATAAATTCAGACATATCGAGTTGGATGGCGGCATCTTCGCTGCCAAACATAAATTTGGCGAGCGCTTTTGTGAGTTCTGTTTTGCCAACGCCTGTCGGGCCAAGGAACATGAGCGAACCAATTGGACGTTGGGGGTCTTTAAGACCAGCACGAGCGCGGCGGACAGCGCGGGCGATAATTTCGATGGCTTCATCCTGACCAATGATATGTTCGCGTAATTCTTCTTCCATACGCAATAAACGCTCAGATTCTTCCTGAGCAAGTTGCATGAGCGGCACACCTGTCCACATGGAAACCATTTCTGCAATATCTTCTGCGCTCACAACGGGGCTATTTGCACGATCCCAGCCGGTGCGGATTTTCTCGATTTTTGCTTCGATTTCAGAGAGTGCGCTATCAATGGCTTGTAATTCTTCTTCTGTTTGGCCTTCTTCTTGCGCCAGCGTGCGTGTTGCTTTTGTTTCTTTTAGTTTTGTGTATAGGTCTTTTGCTTCCTTCGCAGCAGGGGATTTATACATGCGCACGCGGGAGGAGGATTCGTCGATTAGATCGATGGCTTTATCCGGGAGGAAACGCTCCGAAATATAACGTGATGAGAGCTGGGTTGCTGATTCCAGCGCTTCGTCGGAGATAACGAGATGGTGGTGATCTTCGTAAGCCTTACGGATGCCCTTAAGAATGGCGATGGTTTCTTCTTCAGAAGGTTCTTCGACCAAAATGGATTGGAAACGGCGCTCTAAGGCGGCGTCCGCTTCGATATTTTTGCGATATTCATCCATTGTCGTTGCGCCGATGACTTGAAGTTCGCCGCGAGAAAGGGCGGGTTTAAGGATATTGGCAGCATCTACGGCTGAGCCAGCAGAGCCTGCTCCAACGAGCATATGAACCTCGTCAATAAAGAGAATTGCGCCTGATTTTTTAAGTTCATCAATCACACGTTTTAATCGCTCTTCAAATTGACCACGATACATTGTTCCGGCTACGAGAGAGCCAACGTCTAATTGGAGGACTTGCTTTTTCATCAGTGGAGCGGGGACATCCCCATCCACGATGCGTTGGGCAAGACCTTCAACGATGGCAGTTTTGCCAACACCGGGTTCTCCGATGAGGGCGGGATTATTTTTTGTGCGACGTGCCAAGATCTGGATAACACGCTCAATTTCGGTTTGGCGACCGATGACGGGGTCGAGTTTTTTCTCTTCAGCGAGGGCGGTTAGATCGGTGGCAAGTTGGTCGACAAGGGGCGTTTTCTTTTGCTCTTTTTTGGCGGAAGCCGGCCGAGGGCTACGTTTGCCTCGTCCCAATGTTGGGGCAGAGGAAGATGCGCCTTCGTCCAATATCCGTCTTACTTGTTTGCGAATTTGCTCGGGGGTTAATCCTAATTTATCGAAAACGAATTTGACTGTTCCTTCGCTGCGTGTCAGGGCAAGGAGCAAGTGCTCGGTGCCAATATAATGATGCCCAATGGAGCGGGCTTCTTCGATTGCGTATTCGAGTACTTTTTGGGTTTCCGGGGCGAGGTTGGGTTTACCCTCATCGGTGGGCTGGATATTATCTTTTGTGACGCGTTGAATAATTTCCTGGACTCTTTCTACATCGAGACCTAATTCGCGCAATGCGCGGCCTGCTACGCCACCTTCTTCGATTAGTAAGCCGAGAAGGAGGTCTTCTGTTCCGAGGGATTCTTTGCGGGCTTTTTCGGCTTCTTCGTGTGCGAGACCGAGTACCCGACGGGCGCGCTGGGTAAAGCGTTCCATGCTTGCCATAATTAACTCCTGTTGCTTTTTAGCGTAATAGAAAACGCAGGTCGCAACCACCTATTTTATACATTTGGGATTAAATTTCGTTCCTGCTGGAAGTCATTAATCCCCTTAGATATTGGTAGGAAGTGATAGACACTTCCCCATCGTGTAATTAGACAAGTATAGTCTGTTTTCATTGTACCAAAAATAAAAAAATGGGAGTATAGGAAAAAGATTAGAGTTTGCCCCACCTTTTCGCATCGCATACACAGAAAAGGACAAATACGAAGAGAAATTAACGCTTTAGTTGTCTCGTGATCGTTGTGTCTGTAATCTTTTTATCTTCAGCCAGCATAAAAGCCTTGCTCAAAATGATTGCGAGGGTTTTATCGCCTTCAAAGGGTAAAAAGACTTTATCTTTGCCCTTTTGAGCAGTTCTGCCTGCCGGAACAATACACAAATATTGATCATTAGGCTCCATCAAAATATTGCCGGAGCCTAAATGGATTTTATAAGTACGGATCTCTCCGCGCACTTTCAAAAATTTGCCATCCAACTCACAATACTCGGCAATCTTAAGGCGCGGCAACACCCATTCCAGCACTTGCTTGCGCGTTTTGGCTGTTTCTGTCAATTCACCAAAAGAATAGCTATGCCAGTAATTATTATAGCGAGCGTCTCGTCCGCCATCGAGCCAATTCGGGTCATTACCCAAGCTCGCAACACCGACAAACATATCCACATCGCGCATGATTTCGGAGAAAACCAAAGATGGGATTTGATCCATAGGCAAAGGATCAGAAAGATTTCCCGCGCGCCTTCCATATCCTCCCCCGCCAGCATGGGCTGCATTTTCACGAGCGTCTATATTATAAAAACGTACCTGATCTGTAGTGAGATAAAAATATGTGCCCGTATCATTTGTATCTGTGCCATATTCGTCGCCAATTCCCTCTATCCAATATTCAGCGCGTAAATTCCACTGCGGCAAGGTTTTGGCAGCAGGCGGAAAATAATCATCCACCATCAGGCGTAGGCTATTTTTCCAGCCGCGCGCGGCGCAAAGCGCATTAAACTGATGTTGACGCAAAATATGTGCAGCATAACGATTCGAGTATGTATGCGTATTGATCTCGGCTTCAGTCAAAAGATAAACTTCACGGTGCGCTTGCTTAAAAGGTTGCTGAACTTCATGCTCATTTAGCCATCCGCGCCATGCCAAAACCACATCCGTCTCAACCATAATCGGGTGCCACAACTCAACCGAAGTTTTCTCATCGAGCCAATCCAGCGGGTGGCCATCGTTTTCAACAAATTGCCCATCAAGCCAAATTCCGGAAGCGGCGCGGTCGCCTTTGCTAAATTTCCAGATCAAACGTCTCCCGATCGAGCCAACCAGCGGGTGCTCAATATAACGCTCGTGCCACACGCCATAACCCCAAACTTTTTGCGTCAGATAAAGATTATCAATTCGATTTCGTTGAGCTGGCAGCATTTTGCGAATATCTTTGACCTTTGCCTTAATCGCCCTAAGTTCATCGGGATTTTTCTCCCGAACGGCTTTGGGAACCGATTTAAGTTGCCTCGCATCGTCCCTGACCCAAACTTGCTTCAACTCACTAGACTGAATGCGTAGCTCATACTGATAGCCCTCAAATTTCTCTCTATAAACGCCTACCTCTTCCATATCATAGCTCGGTACAGATAATTCTTCTATTTCTTCTGCACTGATCCCCACCCGTTTGGACGCAGAATCTAAAGCTCTGGCTATCCCCTTTTGCGCATTTCTCCCTTTGATGCGCAGTTTAAGAATGCTCAGTTGAGCAATCCCTTCCATGCCGAGCATTTGGCCCAAAACCCAAAAGCAGGCGTTGCCTATTTTGGCTGCCCGCGCTCCCACACCAGGTATTTTCTTATAGGTCGTTATCGCCAAAGCCGATAAAGCGCGGGCAACACCAGGGTCTTTCTCTTTGCTCAAGGTCCAGACAAGACCTTTCAAAATATCGTTATTCGAGATATCGAGATACCAAACCAAGTTCGGATTATTACGTTGGTACGAGAAATGAGAAGCAGGCTCAGGGCGTGGTGTGGAGACGAGCGGCATCCAGTTTAGGAGGGCAGAGCGGTATTCATCCACACCAATTGCCGCTATATGGGTATCCATCTCCTTCATCCATTTTTTGCTGGGTTTTGAACCGCTTATACGCAAGCAACTCATAAATAGTTCTGACCAGTTACTTTGCTGTTCAGGTTCAAATTCATTGATATATGCAAGTGCGACATTTGCCCAGATGTCACCTTCAACTAGTGGAAAATGTATCTCTGTTTCTCCAAGTAATTCTCTTAACATGATGACCCAACGTAGTTGCTGTGTATTTTGATTTCGTTTTTGAACTGCTTTGATCAATATTTTGATCTCTTGCCTTAGCTCTTTTGTAAATGTGCGTTCTTTCAGATAGTTAGCAAGCACTTTAATAGCCTGGGGAATGTCTTGTACATAGACTTTGTTTTGAGCAATAATCCAGTTTAGAATGATATGCACATCTTCTTCTGTGAATGGCAATTTCCTGTTGAGCAAGGCTGAGACGGTATTGTGCATAGACCAATAACGCTGCCAATTTTGGTCCTGATATTGTGCCGGGCGCCTCTTCTTTAGCCATTTTATGAGCAAAAGAGCAACTTGGCGTTGAATTTCTGGAGCCGCGTTGCTAATTTTCTTCCCACTTGAGAAAGATTTAAGTTTAAAGGGGTAATTTCTTATATCCTTCTCTTTGCTAAGGGCATGGAAAAGTTTTTTTGCCTCGCTATCTGAAAGAGGTTGGTCTTTCAAAAAACTAAACATTTTTGCCTCCTATCCGCCGATTAGAGGAACAAGTTTTAGAAAGGCAATATTGGTTTCAGGGCGTAGAGCGATTTCATCATCGAGGGTCTCGATTTGAGCGTCGTCCACTAATACCAGAAAGCCATTACTTTCGAAAGCTTCAATGGCCTTCTTAAATTGGCTTTCGGGATTTACCTGACGTGACTTTTTGAATCTAAAGCCATTTAGGGTTTGCTCAGCTTCGCTGGGTTGCACCAACATCCGAAAAACAGTGGGCTGCTGGTTATTGAACACTTCAACTTCCTGAAAAACGCGTAAGCGAATTAGTTCGCGTACGCTAATACTATCCCCCGAAACATGGACAGTGAAGGTGTGTTCTGGTTTCCCGATGCTAGCAGTAGTAAGGTCTGAGATATTAAGTGAGGTAGTAAGCATGGGTGCCTCCGTTCAGTGGGTTCATCTTTTTTAGAACATAAGTTCTATTATACTTTTCTCTTGGAATTTTGTAAAGTCAAGGAAGCGATAAGCTGATTCTGCGAGGAGCATGCACCTGCGACGCGGCAGTCCCCCATATCAAAAACAAGATTGCTTCGGCGATAAAACCACCTCGCAAAATCAGCATAATTTATTTTTTTAGCGATTATCGCCATCCCCTTTAATAGTCCCACGCTCGAGGCGACCATAAAGTTTGTCTATATTATATTTTGCAATTTCTTCTAGGGTTAAGTCAAGTTCTGTAGCAAGTTGTGCGAGATACCAAAGTACATCGCCAAGTTCTGCTTTGAGCGCGGATTGGCTTTCTCCGTTGATCTTGCCGTCTTTATCACGAAAAACTTTTTTAATCTTGCCAGCTACTTCACCGGCTTCGTTAACCAATCCCAGTGCGGGATAAATAACAGCATGTCCAATGGCGGGATATTTAGCTGTTTTACGGGATTTTTCTTGGTATTCGTTAAAATTCATTTTATTCCTTAGCTTATGGATTCTTTTCGATAGCCTAAGGATATATTAAAAAACGAAAGACAACCTTAAAACATCTCAATTTTTAAGTAAAACATAGGTTCTAAAAAAATCCTGCGTGCTATAATTGTTTTGCTTATTTCAACCACCTACTATTCAATTAAATATTTATAAAAATGTCCTTTGCCCACCTTCACGTCCATACCGAATATTCCCTTCTTGATGGTTTAAGCAATATCAAGAAACTCGTTGCTACCGCAAAAGCGATGAATATGCCTGCGGTTGCCATCACCGATCACGGGACGATGTTTGGGGTGAAGGAATTTTACGATGCAGCCAAAGCTGTCGATATTAAACCCATCATCGGCGTAGAAGCCTATATGGCCGCACGGGGAATGACCGACCGCGACTCAAAGCTCGATAAAAAATCATCTCATCTGCTTTTGCTCGCGAAAAATGATGTGGGCTACAGGAATTTGCTCAAGATCACCTCTGCGGCACAGACGGATGGCTTCTATTATTATCCCCGTATTGACCACGATTTTCTTGCCGACCATGCCGAGGGGCTGATCGCCACTTCGGGTTGTATGTCGGCTGAAATTCCGCGTGCGCTGCTTAAGGAAAACCCCGACGAAGCTGTCCGCCGAATGGATTGGTACTACGAAGTTTTCGGCGAAGAGAATTTCTACGTCGAATTGCAGCAACATAATATCGTCGAGCTAACTGAACTTAATCGGAAGCTCGTTGAAATGGGGGCGCGATATTCGGCAAAATTTGTCGCGACAAATGATGTCCACTATATCAAACCCAGCGATGCCAAACTTCAGGATATTCTGCTTGCCATCCAAACTGGGGCTTTGCTCAAAGACGAAAAACGGATGCGAATGGATGACCCATCCTATTATTTCCGTTCACCCGAAGAGATGCACGATCTCTTTAAAGAAGTACCCGAATCGCTCAGCAACACACTCGAAATTGCCGAGCGTTGCCATGTCGATCTCGATTTCAAAGAATACCATCTGCCCCATTTTGACGTACCCGAAGGCCATACCGAAGAAAGCTATTTACGCCACCTTTGCGAAAAAGGGCTGGAATATCGTTACGGCAAACACGCCGACGATAAAGTCATCCGCGAACGCCTAAATTACGAACTCAATATCATCCACACGATGGGCTTCGACGCCTACTTTGTGATTGTTTGGGATTTGGTGCGCGAAGCCCAGCAACGCGGGATTCTCTACACCACACGCGGATCTGCGGCTGGATCAATTGTCGCTTACGCACTTGAAATTACCTTGATCGACCCCATTGAGCACGATCTCATCTTTGAGCGTTTTCTTAACCCCGGGCGCATCTCGATGCCCGATATTGACCTCGACTTCCGTGACGACCGCCGCCACGAAATGATGAGCTACTGCGCCGAAAAATACGGCGACGATAAAGTTGCCCAGATCATCACCTTTGGCACAATGGGCGCAAAAGCCGCCATCCGCGATGTGGGTCGCGTAATGGATATTCCACTCAGCGAAGTCAATCAAATAGCCAAACTTATTCCGGCAATCTCAGGCAAAGGTGTTACGCTCGAAGGCACACTTGAAGATGTACAGGATTTCAAGAAAATGTACAACTCTGCTCCTCATGTCAAAGAACTTATCGACACAGCGATGGGGATGGAAGGCGTTGTCCGTAATGCCGGTACACACGCCGCGGGCGTAGTGATTGCCGACAAACCGATTGTCGAATATCTGCCTCTGCACCGCCCCACATCAAATTCTGAAAATACGCCTATCAAAACCGTGACCCAATTTGAAATGGGTATTCTCGATGCAATGGGCATGCTCAAAGTGGACTTTTTGGGACTTTCCACGCTCACCGTTATCGCCCGCGCGGCTATCCAGATCGAAAAGCGTTATGGCAAAAAATACCATCTCGAAAATATCCCCCTCGACGATGAAAAAGCCTTTGAACTGATCGGCTCAGGCAATACCGCCGGTGTATTCCAACTCGAAGGCGGCGGGATGACAGGCTGGATGGTTAAAATGCAGCCAAAAACTCTCGATCACGTTATCGCTATGGTCGCGCTCTATAGACCGGGGCCGATGCAATTTATCCCCTCCTATATCAAGCGGATGAATGGCGAAGAAGAAGTCACTTATAGACATCCCAGCATGGAGCCGATCTTTGAATCCACTTACGGCATCCCGATCTATCAGGAACAGATCATGCGCTCGGCAGTGGAATTGGGCGGCTACACTGGCCCCGAATCGGATAATCTGCGTAAAGCTATTTCGAAGAAAAAACTAAAAGAAGTAGCCCGTCATCGTGAAAAATTCATCGAAGGCGGTGTCAAAAACGGCATCGAAAAGAATGTCGCGACCGCTATTTTTGATGACTGGGAAGAATTCGCCCGCTACGGCTTTAACAAATCTCACGCAGCTGCCTACGGCACAATTGCCGTGCAAACGGCTTATTTAAAAGCCAATTACCCCACAGAATATATGACCGCCCTTATGTCGGTCTTTTACGGTGTGACCGAAAAAGTCTCGCATTATGCCGCCAACGCCCGTGAAATGGGCATCGAGATTTTGCCCCCCAGCGTAAACAGCAGCGAATGGGATTTCACCGCCGAATATTTTGAAGATGACACAACAGCCATCCGTTTTGGTTTTGGCGCGATTAAAAATGTGGGGCAAGGGCCTGTAGATGCGCTCATTAAAGCCCGCGAAGGCAAAGACTTTAACGACATCAACAAATTCGTTCACGAAGTAGATATGCGCGCCATCGGCAAACGCTCCCTCGAATCTATGGTCAAAGTCGGTGCGCTCGATGTTTTTGGCGACCGCAGCTCTTTGCTCACATCCCTCGAACAACTGATCGCGGTCAGCGCCTCGCATTTTAAAGCCAAAGATGCCGGGCAAATCAGCATGTTTGGCGCAGCAACGGGCATCAGTAACGAAATCCATTTAATGCCCGGCGATGAAATAGACAAGCGCATTCTACTTGGCTGGGAACGCGAATTGATCGGCATTTATGTTTCAGATCATCCCCTCTCCGGCTATCAAAAAACCTTCAAATATATCGTCACGCATACCGCCGCCACCCTCCCCGATGCGCGGCAAGATCAGCCTGTTCGGGTGGCGGGCATTATCGCCGGTGTGCGCCCTTACCAGACCAAAAATGGCAAACCGATGGGATTTGTGACTCTCGACGATATGCACGGCATCATCGAATTGGTCGTTTTCCCTCGCACCTGGCAGCAGCACAGAGAACTCTGCGAAGAAGGCAAGATCGTCGTCATTAGTGGTAAAGCAGATGCCTCGAATACCCCGCCAAAAATTCTTGTGGATAAAATTTCAACCGAGTTCAACGTTGTCACTTCGGTAGATAATCCGCCTGTTGATGAAGTGGATGAAAAGCCGAAAGCGCGCACAGTTCAACCTGCTCCCACTAAAAAGACACCTACGCCAGAAAAGAAAGAAAGCGTTAAAACACCGCCCGTAAATGGTGGGCAAAAAATAGCAGAACCTGCACCCGCAACATATAGCGTTAAAGAAACACCACCCCCACCCATCGCAGACGACGAATATTTCGACGATAGCGGTATGCCCCCACAACCGGAAGCTTTCCCCGAAGATTGGGCAGAAACCCTCTACGAAGCGGAAAAGGCCCAGCCCGTTAACGCACCGATGCCTGAGCCGGAACCAGAATCTCCACAAGGTGACCCAGCCCAAAACGAGGGCGTATCGGAAGACAGCGTCGCTCACGAAGTGCGCAAATCTATCCCCAATCTGGATCTTTTTGGGCAGAATCAATCCGAACATCCCCCACGATTAATTACTGTGGCGGTGAAACCGAACGGGAGCATAGAACGCGATAAACGCCGCCTGAAGAATATCCACGGCGTGCTGATCTCTTTCCCGGGGAAAGATAAGTTTTCGCTGCAAATTTTTGAAGGGGAGAAGGGGCACCTGATCGATTTCCCGAATTATAATACGCGCATCTGCGACGAAATGCTCGCGCGCCTAAAAACAGTGCTGGGTAGCGAAGATTGGCGCATTGAGGAGATTGCGGGATAGAAGCCTAACGCAAGAATCTTCTACGAAAAACTTGGCTATCACTATCAAAATGGAATAGCAATTGAAGATGAAAGGGGAAATTACATCATGGAAAAAGAATTATAAAAATAACGAATAAGGTCACCGCTTCCCTGCTCTCAGAGTACGCTGTATAGATAAGAAATCTACATGTTTAGCAATCACATATAGCTAAAATCCAACCCCTAAATTTCTTAGACCAAAAAAACACACTATGTCACTTCGTATCGTACCGCTAAGTCAAGAACAAGAACTGGAACCTCTTCTCTGGGGAGATGAAATCTCCTCGTCCTGGCCAGAATTTATGTTAAAAGATCCCATAGCAAAATTCTATTATGACGACCCAAGACTTGAACGTTATTATGATTTTATTCTCGTCGCCTATGATGATAGTGAGCCGGAAAAAATACTGGCACGCTCCTTTAGCGTCCCATTTTGCTTTGGGGAGAAGGTTGACCGAGAAGAACTACCTGATGGCGGTTGGGATAGCGTCATTTGCTGGGCAGACGAGGATTATTTACTAAAGCGCAAACCCAATGCCGTATCGGCCCTTGAAATCAACATTTCGCCAAGCGCAAGAGGGCAGGGTCTATCGGGAAAAATGCTTCAGGCTATGCGCGAGAATGTGAAACGCCTTGGTTTTGCCGATCTCTTTGCGCCTATCAGACCAAATCAAAAGCATCTTGAGCCGAATACGCCCATTGAAGAATTTATATATCGTGTCCGAGAAGACGGCTTACCTGTAGATGCTTGGTTACGAGTGCATCTGCGGGCCGGAGGGGAAATAGTCAAGATTGCACCCTATTCCATGGTCATTGCAAATACGCTCGAATCATGGCGAGAGTGGACAGACTTACCCTTCAATGAAAGTGGCCTTTGCATCGTTCCTTATGCCCTTGTTCCTGTACATATTTCTGTCGAGCAAAATTACGCTGTTTATGTTGAACCGAATATTTGGATACAGCACAAAATATCAGATACTGTCGCCTGAGAAATACAGAGTCAAAGGCATAGCTACCCAGTTGAAACAACGAAGCAAGTTTTGGGCCAAGTCCATTGGCGCAGAATATTTTGAATACGAGTGTGCTGCCCGAGAATGAAATCATGCTAAAAATCAATAAATCTCAGGGTTTTAGATCATATAAGATCAATATGAGAAAGCGAATATAAGGACAAGGGATATTCATAACAAAAAAGGACTCTCAAGCTTGAGAGTCCTTTTGCTTTTCGTAGGTCTTGTGTTGCTAAATCAGCTTTACCACCTTATCCATTTCCAGAACGGTTTTTTGAGTGACGATCTCACCATCTTCAATATACTTCTTATGACCCGCTACAATGCCATTCAGAATATCGCCGTTCATCTTTTTCATCACTAGCGTATTCATCACATCAAAGAATGGGTTTTTCATCGAATATTCCATTGTAGAAGTCAAAACCGATTTATCACCTTCCTGCCGAACTGCAAAATCGACAAACATATCTTTGATGCCAGGCATTTTATTGATCTCATAAGCTTCAATTTTCATATATTCGCCATCTACCCACTCAATTACTCTTTCTTCAGATGTGGCTCCCATCATTGCCAAATTGCAGTGTCGGGTAGTGCCAACACCTTCTGTTTGCGTGGAAGTCAAGTGCGATGTTTCCACAGCGGGGTGACCATGGCAAATATCACCAACTTTCGATAATGCCTGCCAAACCTTCTCTTTTGATGCATTTATTTCGATCTCACTTTTAAAAACGGTACTCATTTTTTTTCTCCTTTAAATATTGTGATTTATTAATTGTTTATTTACTGATGTTACGCAGTCGATTGTTTTTAGTTGAAAATTTGGATACAGCCCCCTTCCTAGCCTTCCCCCAAAGGGGGAAGGGATAAGTTCTCCCCCTTTGGGGGAGATGTCCATAGGACAGAGGGGGAAAACGACAGTCATTTTCTCATCACTGCGTAACATCAGTTATTTATTGATCTTTGCCTGTCTTCACCAGCAAAGCGACCCTTTCTGCAATTTCCGGTGCAGCGTCTTCCTGCAAAAAGTGTTTACCCTCCACCTGGTAAATATCTGTCTGTAGACCAAGCGCACGCTTCACATCGGCGCCTTCTGCTTCAAGAGTCAGCTCTGTATCATATTTGCCCCAGATCACCTGCGCTGGGAATTTGCGCTCTCGCAATGGAGGCAGGATACGCTCTTCAAATTCGCGCGTCGTTTCAAAACCGGCCATGATCTTTCTAAATCCGCGCCCACCATCCAATCTCATCAAAAGTGTGCCGTATGCGCGGATCTCTGCATAACTCGGAGTCGCAAGAACACCTATCCAGCGAAAGAAGGGCACAATAATAGGGGAATTCATTTGGAGCGTCCACAAATATCCCAAACCGGGCACCGAAAAAGGACGCATCATCACGGGTTTCGAGAATCTAGATGCATTCACGAGCGTATTCATAACGGTGAGCGATTGAATCCGCTCAGGCATTCGGCGCACAAGATCAAATCCAACCGGGCCACCTACATCATGAACCACCAAATGGAAAGAATCAATCCCAGCAGCGTCCAAAGCTTTTTCCAGCCAAGCGGATAATCCTGTCCATGAGTAATCAAAATCTTCTGGACGATCTGCAAATCCCAAACCGGGAAAATCGATCGCAACGCCCTCCAACCCTCGGCTTGCCAACTCCGGAAGAACTTTTCTGTAGAGATAAGCAGAAGAGGGCACCCCGTGGAGACAAACCACTGTGGGCCCCGAACCCTCTCTCCAAATGCGGGTGGATGCCGTCCCGGGAACATCCAATTGACTTCCTTTTTCAGACCATTCTTTTATAAGTTTCTTCGTCATTTTTTCTCCTTTGCTAACTACTACTTTATTTTGGACTTTTCGGTCCAAAATAAAGTTAAAAAAATTACTTCAACGCCTTCAAAATTAAGTTCACAGTTCCTTCTACAGATTCTTTATCAGCCCCAGCCTTGATCATTGTTCTCAACCCGCCAACAGCAACATGCAAATAACTTGCCATTATTTGGGGATCAGCATCAAGCGGAATATCACCTTCATCCTGCGCTCTTTCCACGGCTTCAATATATAACTTGGATAAAGGCTGCAAATTACCGGCGATCACTGCAGCAATGATCGGATCTTTTTGACCGAATTCAATTGTCGAATTTACCATCAGGCAGCCTTTATTTCCTTCTGGCAACTGAGCCGTATTCGCGATCGAAGCAAGTATATTCTCTATAAAAGCAAAGCCGGAACTTGCTTCTTCTAGTTCTTTAGCCATATTCCTATGAAGCCAATTCCCATAGCGGTTAAGACAGCTTTCAAATAATTGCTGCTTACTGCCAAAAGACTGATAAAGGCTGCTTTTTGACAACTCCATTGCTTCCAAGAGATTAGTTAACGAGGTAGCTTCATATCCCTTGCACCAAAAAACATCCATGGCTGCATCGAGTACTTTTTCAGGATTGAATTCCAAAGGTCTGCCTAAATTACTCATAATCGCTATTATAGAACCAATCAGTCCAAAAGTCAAGGCGATAAATTTACTACACCTATATAGCTTATAATAACGACAAAAGTTGATATTCTTGTCTCTATTTTTAATGGGAGCAAAAAATCGTGCTGGCTAAGGCTCTATCCCCTACACTAATTATCAATACCCAAAATCAACCCGGCGAAAACCCGCTCTGGCACCCCACCAACCGCTTCTTTATAAACAAACTTTTGTAAATCCATAGCATCGGGCTGTATAATATTCTCATTGATTGCTATAAGCTATAAGGGAGAAGAATGATGGACGATATACGCGAACTTAAATTTGAAGAGTACAGAACCTTTGTAGAGGATACTGCACGCTTTACAGAGAGAAGACAAAACACGTCAAATATTTATATCAGCATCAACTCCTTACTCTTATCAGGATTAGTATTCTCCATAAAAGATTTCGATTCAAATTTAAGCTTAGGCTTCCTCTTTCCCTTTTTAATTGTCGTTGCGGGTATTTTCATTTCGCGCCTGTGGAAACAGATCATCACCAAATATAAAGAGTTGGTTGGGCTGCGTATCAGAACCTTGCGTGAAATGGAAAACGACCCAGATCTCACGTGGATGACAAAAATGTACCATGCTGAAGACACACTCTACCCTGTAGACAAAGAAAATCAGCCGATCATGGGGAAGGGATTAAATTTTTCAGATCAAGAATCCAAACTCCGCACTATTTTTATTAGGCTCTATATTATCGCGGGGATATTCCTCCTCGCGTCTTTATTTCTCAACCCATAGTCTAAAAAGGAGATAAAAATGGCTAAAAAAGGCAAACGTGATATAGAAAAAGTTTATGCAACCAAAGAAATTGTCGCGAAACTGCGCCGATTGGCAGATTCACTGGAAGCAGGCAAAGCCTTCCAAATCCAGGTTGCGGGCGAGCGGATCTATATCCCCGCCGATGCAGAATTCAGCATTGAGCACGAACGCTCAAAAGATGGCGAGGAACTTGAATTCCAATTGAAGTGGTAAGTTATCCAGGAATTTGAATTGGCTGCCCAATTCGGCATCAAATTTATCCCCATAAAAGTCAGTGCGGAAGAATTAATTATGCCGCCCCACATCCGTGATCTATATCGCCAACAACTGGGAGAACCGATCTTTCTTGATTTACGCGGGCGCCATCCTGTTGGTCAGCTTCGAGAATTGGCACAAGAAATGACCAACTAAAATAATCTTCTGTCAGATTTTATAGCATCCAGATTAGCACTAGAACACAAAGAATCCCAAGCACAATATAGATCAGTATTATTGGCCTTGCAGAAGTACGCGTTTCCACTATTATCTCGGGAACAGATGTTATGGTTAGCGTAGGGACCATTGTTGATGTTGGGGTGGAGAATTCCGGCACTCTGTTATTCATATTAAAAACATAGAGAGCAATCGTCCGATATTCTTCGTCCTTTAAAGCGCCAGGGTCCTGAGGAGGATGTGTGCTTTTAAGATAGTCATAGAAGCTTTGAAATGACGAAAACTGAAGTAATTGGCTATCACTAACCAGTGGCGGCACAAAGGTAGGGATAGGAAAACCAGGATCATCTCTTTGACCACCATGGCAACCTTTCGCCCAGCAATTTTGATGATCTTCAGGCCAAAAAGTACGGAACTCATCTGTAAGCCCTTGGCCTACATTCCCATGACAAGTCATACAGTGATACCAATACCAATAACGCCCTAATTCATATTCACTGGGATCTTTTGGAAGGTAGGGCTCAACAAGAGGGTCAAAATTTGGTGTAGGAGATGCAACATGCCGTGCGTATACAGTAGGGGAAGAATTTCCAGCTATGAAGAGAAATGACAGTAGCATCAATAAAACAAGCGAAAAAACAGTATATCTTTTCATATCTAATATCAGTATAAAAAGAATTTATTGCCATGCCTATAGTTACAGAGAGGGGTTTCTCATAATAAATCTCGCCTGGAAAAGGGTAGAATATATTCTAAGTATTCAAGCAAAATAAAAGGACACATCCCATGAACCCCAAACCCAACATCCACATTTTCCGAGACAAAAACGGCACGCCCCACATCAAGGCCGAAACCCACGACGATATGTATTGGGGACAGGGATTTGTCCACGCACGCGATCGTGGCGTACAAATGTTAATGATGCGCATTTTAGGGCAGGGTCGCCTTTGTGAGTTGCTCAATGATTCCGAAGAAAGTCTCGGTATTGACAAATTCTTCCGGCAGATGAATTGGCATAATAATCTTGAGCGCGAATTCGATAAACTTGAAGCAAAATATCAGGGCTATCTCCGATCTTACACAGAGGGGGTGAACGCCGCTTTTGCGGAAAAGACCCCTTGGGAATATAAACTCCTCGGCTATAAACCCGAAAAATGGCAGCCCAACGATTCGATCATGATCTCGCGGATGGTCGGCTATCTGACGCTCGCGCAATCTCAAGCCGAGATGGAACGTCTCTTCGTCGAGATGGTGCAGGCCGATATTTCACGCGAAAAACTCGAAGAACTTTTCCCCGGCAATCTCGGCGAACTCGATATTGACCTGCTCAAAAAGGTGCAACTCGGCGAGCGTATCGTTAATCCCTCTTCGCTTTGGGATATGGGCGCCCCGCGTATGATGGCCTCCAATAATTGGGTCATTGGCGGCGCGCGCACCAAATCGGGGATGCCCATCGTCGCCAACGATCCGCATCTTGAAGTCAATCGTCTGCCAAATGTTTGGAGCGAGATCGTTCTTTCGAGCGGCGATTCTTATGTGATGGGTGGTACCATGCCCGGCGCGCCCGGCGTCTTAACCGGACGCAATCAAAATCTCGCTTGGGGCGTGACCTATGCTTTTGTCAATGCCGTCGATTCATGGGTTGAAGATTGCAAAGATGGCAAATATCTTAAAGAAGGGGAATGGAAAGATTTCCACATCCGCACTGAAACTGTTAAACGTAAAAAAGCGGATGATGTGGAAGTGATTTTCTACGAGAACGAGCATGGGGTTTTGGATGGAAATCCGCATCGCCCGGGATTTTATCTTGCTACGCGTTGGACGGGCGCAGATTCCGGCGCAGTCACCTTCCGTGCCCTTTTCGACATCACCGAATCATCTACCGTTAAAGAGGCTATGGACATCATCGGGCAAGTCGAAACAGGCTGGGATTTCGTGATCGCCGACAAAGCGGGGGACATCGGCTTTCAAATGACGGGAAAAGTTCCTAAACGCCGAGCAGGTATAAGCGGGTTCGTTCCGCTCCCCGGCTGGGATGCGAAAAATGATTGGGATTCGTACATCCAAGTAGATGAGATGCCACGCATTTTAAATCCAAAATCCAATTTCTTTGCGACGGCGAATAATGACCTGAACGAGTATGGGAAAATTCCGCCGATCAATATGCCGATGGGCTCCTACCGCGCCGAGCGGATCAACGCGCTGCTGGCCGAGAAGGATGATTTTGTGGTGGAGGATATTTACGCGATGCACGCGGATTTATACTCGCTGCAAGCCGAGCGTTTTATGGCGGTCTTGCGCCCGATTCTTCTCACCACAGAGAACACAGAGATCGCAGAGAAAAGCTTGGAGATTTTGAGAGATTGGGATTTGTGTTACGATGCCGATTCGCAGGGCGCATTTTTATTTGAAGCCTTCTACAAGGAACTTTACCGCGAAGTCTTCGGCAAGAACGGATTTGGCGAAGCCGCGCTCAATTTTCTCTATGATGAGAGCGGTACTTTTATCGATTTTTACCAGAATTTTGACCGCGTTTTACTAGCGGAGAACTCAAGCTGGTTTGGCGATATGAGCCGCGATGAACTCTATAAAAAAGTAGCGAAAAAATCTTTAAATATCGAAGCCAAAACTTGGGGCTCCAGACAGCAATATACGATGAGCCATATGCTTTTCGGCGGGACTTTGCCGAAATTCCTCGGTTTTGATCGTGGCCCAATCACGGGCGTGGGCGGACGCGCGACTATAAATCAGGGACAAATTTACCAAAGCGCAGGGCGCACCACGACCTTTTTCCCCTCGTTAAGAATGGTGACAGAGATGGGCGAAGATAAACTCTACTCCAATCTGGCTGGCGGCCCCAGCGACAATCGCTTCTCAAAGTGGTATGTCTCTGATCTGGAGAATTGGTTGAATTATCGGTATAAGGTGACAGAGCCTAGCACGAACGACGAAGCGGAGATTACCTGAAGTTCTAAGGTCATTTGGACGGGTTTATTGTATAGCTGAAATAGTGAACAGCAAGTAAGAGAAACACCTCCTCGCAATATTAGTAACTATCTAAGATAATTATTCCTATGACAGAGCATCTCGAGAACAAACTAGAAGCCCTCCTGAAAAGAACAACTGACAAACGCCAAAAAGTCAACATTATATTGAAACTGGCGTGGATCTATAAGAATAAAGATATATACCGCATGGACGCCCTCGTTCAAGACGCCCAGAGCTTACTAAGTGATGAACCCTCTTGGCTGAAAGAACAGGCTAGAACCTTGCGTATTTTGGCTTTTGGCGTATATAGAAGGCAAGCTGATTATCCCAAAGCACTCTCTTTGGCATTGAATTCCCTGTCAATTTCAGAGAAAGTTGGAGATAGCGAAACGCAAGCCGGGGCTATGCGTGTTATTGCATTGGTCAATTTACGGTTGCTAAATTACTCTACGGCTTTGGAATTTGAAACCAAAGCATTGGAAGTGTATAAAAAAACAGGGGATATAGCAGGACAAGCCCATGCAATGATCGGAGTTGGCTTAGTTTATTCCAGGTCAAAGAATTATGAGCAAGAATTAGAAATGCAAAGTAAGGCCGCTGAACTTTTCCTGTCGATTAACCGCAGAAGTGAAGCAGGGATTGCCCTAAATAATATCGCCTACATGTATAAAATGCTAGGGGATTATGATAATGCTATAAAATTTGCTGAGGACAGCCTTACCATTGCTATGGAGGAAGAAGCTGCTTACCTTGAATGCACTGTCCGAGATACACTGGGGGAAGTTTACTTTGAGATAAATAGTTATGAGAAAGCTTTGGTTTTGTTCTTGAAAAGTTTTGAAATATCCGAAGAATTTAACTTTCGGAGACGAGCAACAAAGATTCTGCGCCATATAGGAAAAACTTATGTGGCGCAGAAAAAATTCAAAGAAGCTTCTTCATACCTGTTTCGAGTGTTAGAAAGAGCCAAAGAATTAGGAGATAAAACAGATATCTACCTATCTTATGAGTTGTTGGCACAGATCTACGAAGAAAAGGGAGAGATGAAAAAAGCACTTATCCATTATCAGAAATTTTTCACTTTGAAAGGAGAAGTTTTTGATGAAAAAGCAGATAGTCGCCTAAAACTTCTACAAGTTCTCCATCAAACGGAAACAGCCAAACAAGAGGCTGAGATTGTGTACCAGAAAAACATAGAATTGGAAAAGCGCGTTGAAAAACGGACAAAAGAAGTAGTAAAAGCCAACAGGCAATTAGAACAAGAGCTCTCTAACCGGGCTTCGCTATATGCTATTGATACGGCAATCCTTGCTTCTAAAAACCTTATCGCTATTACTAAAATCATTCTAGAAGAAGCATGTAAAGGATTGAATGCGGATGCCGCATCTTTACTCTTATTCGATGAGAATATTCAACAACTTACAACCGTGACGTGGCACGGTTTTAGGGCTCCCTTTTCAAAGAGACCAAGTTTAAGTATTGGCGAAGGTTATGCTGGACGGGCTGCACAGGACAATGAAATACTCTATATTTCGAATATCAGTGAAGAACCTGATAGAAAAAAAATCATGCGTACACTTTGGAAAGATGAGGGCTTTCTGAGCTATTTTGGCGTCCCACTGATCGCCAAAGGAAAGTTAAAAGGTGTTTGGGAAATATTTTATCGTACAGAGTGGCAGCCCACTCAACATTGGTATGATTTTTTGGAAACCTTAGCCCAGCAAAGTGCAATCGCAATAGATAACCATGCCCTGCGGGAAGCAAGAGAAGTCGCTTATGAAACAACGCTTGAAGGCTGGGCGCGAGCACTGGAATTGAGGAATTTCGAAACAAACGGACATACCCGCAGAGTAACCTTGATGACAGAGCGATTATCCAAAGCATTTGACTTTGAAGAAGAAGAGATAATTAATATTCGGCGTGGTGCAATCTTGCATGATATCGGCAAAATGGGCGTCCCCGACAGCATTTTGCTAAAGCCTGACCGTTTAACTGAAGAAGAAAGAGAAGTTGTAGAAAGTCATCCGGAAAAAGCTTTTCAACTGCTCTCGCCAATTCTATTTCTGCGTCCAGCTCTGGACATCCCTCTTTATCATCACGAAAAATGGGATGGAACAGGTTACCCAAAAGGGTTAAAAGGGGAAGATATTCCCTTGGCTGCACGTATTTTTGCTGTGGTTGATGTTTGGGACGCCCTTCGCTCTGAGCGTCCCTATAAAAAAACTTGGTCAGACAGAAAAGCTATCAAATATATTCGCGAGCAAGCTGGCAAACATTTTGATCCTGCTGTTGTAGATGTATTTCTAAGGTTCGTAGATGTATGAATAGCTATAGAAAATAATTTAGCATCTATCCTAAAAAAAAAGACCTAACGATCAAATTTTTAGGAGACCATTTATTGTTTATTAATTACCATGACCTAACTTGCCATGAAACACCTTTTTCCAATTCTCGAAGCCGAAAAACTAACTCTCCGCCCTCTCGCACAAAACGACCTTGCCTTCGTCTTTCGTCATTTCTATGATTTGTAGGAGAATCTTATGACAGACAAAAATACACAAAACCCGTTTTCTGGAATATTAGGATTCATCATCAAGCTTATTCAGATCATTCTCTATATACCGATCCAAATCATCTTCATTCCTTTTGCTATTATTGGAATAGCAATTGCCGTCTACAAAGAAATGGGCGTAAGCAAGAAACTGGGTGTTTCCTTCTCGGCAATTAAAGCGCTTCAATATAGATGGATGATGCATTATTTTGAGACCAGAGATGATCCACTTTCTGTTGCCTTTGTCAAAAAATTTCCATGCGAATCACATTTTGGGATGTGGTCGGTTATGGGCGCGCTTATTATTTCCCAGCGCTTAACTGGTTTTCCCGAAAAGCTGGGAAAGCTTGTTGAACGCGGTGAAGAAAGCGGAGATACCACTGCGGGTATTCGGGTACTCACCTTCGATAAGATCATGGAAAAATATGTTGAAGATATGGAGCAGATCGTCCTTCCCGGTTCTGGCTTTGATCTGATTGCTTTGCATTTTACAAAAGGAAAAGATCTCAAAGTTTTCGAACTTGATCAGGCAAATACATTAAATCTTAAAATTGAAACATTGAAAAAAGCAGGGATAGAGCATGATTGGATCACCTATATCCCGGTCGATTATGAAAACGAATCTTGGGCAGATAAACTCCTGGAAGCCGGTTTCGATAAAAGCAAAAAGACTCTCTTCCTTTGGCAAAGTGTTTCCTTGTATTTAGAAGAGAATATTGTCAAAGACAATCTTAGGCAAATGGCTAATTTATGCGCAGAGGGAAGTATCATCGCGCAGGATTTTTATTCCGAAGTATTCGCAGCAGGTGAATATTCAAAAGAATCCAAGAAGTTTTTGGGCATAATAGAAAGTATGGGAGAGCCTGCCAAATTTGGGGTGGATATGTCAGATAATCCCAAAGCAGCTGTTGAATCATTCCTAAACGAATGTGGCTTGCAGATGACGGACTATATTCAATTCGGTGAAAAGCTGGATATTGAGCCCTTTTACTCTATTGTTGAGGCTGAAAAACTATAAACCCTTATGCAAAACTTCGTAATCATCCTCACCCTCCTCATCATCGGCATGGGAATCAAAGGCCTCGCCATTTTCCCCAAAGAGACAGGCAACGTGCTGAATTTGATCGTTATCTATATCTCATTGCCGGCGCTGATTCTGATCAAAATCCCCCAACTGACAATTTCCAGAGAGCTGCTCGTTCCCACCATCATGCCCTGGGGAATGTTAATCTTTTCTGCCACACTCGTTTTCGCCCTCTCAAAATTCCTAAAATGGGATCGTGCCACAACTGGCTGCCTGCTGCTTTTAGTGCCCTTGGGCAACACCTCCTTTCTCGGCATCCCCATGACACGCGCTTTCTTCGGCGAGCAGGCCACGCCTTATGCTTTGCTCTATGACCAACTCGGCTCTTTTCTCGCTTTAGCAACTTACGGTTCTTTGATTTTAGCATTTTATGGCACAGGGGAAAGCAAGCCGACCGCAAAGAAAGTTGCCAAGAAAATCATCACCTTCCCCCCTTTTATTGCGCTCATCCTTGCCTTTGTGCTGAAAGCCTTCCCCTTCCCACCTATCGCCTTAAATCTTTTGGATATATTAGCCGCGACCTTAATTCCACTCGTGATGATCGCCGTCGGCTACCAACTTCAACTCAAAATGGATAAAGCGCTACGCTCCCAGCTTTCAATTGGTCTCGTTATAAAACTAATTATCGCGCCCCTGGCAGCTTTGCTTTTCACCCGCCTAATCGGCTTAAACGGTGAACTCGTACAGGTTTCCATCCTCGAAGCCGGGATGCCCCCAATGGTCTCCGCTGGTGCATTGGCAATACTAGACGATCTATCTCCACCCTTAGCAGCCGCCCTAGTTGGCATCGGAATTGTGATTAGCTTTCTCACATTACCCATACTCTATCAATTACTCTAAAAAGTTTCCTTTTCCGCAGACAATTTGCTATGATAAATGATATTCTATTTATCTAGCAAAAGGAGATTTCTATGTGGAAAAAAGCACTCTGGGCTTATGCGTGGCTTTATATTATCCTGATGGCGGGCGGAATCCTATACCAAGCCTTTCTTGATATTCGCGGACATGATTTTCAAATTATTGCACTCGTTTTCCCCTTATTGATGTTTATCCCCGCTTGGGTAGTCTTAGCTGGCCTAAAAGAGAAAAGGCTTTCGGTCTTGTTAACGATCTTTAGCTTATTGCTTATAGCAATCCCTATAGCGGGGATTTTCAACTTCAACGATATGAGTCTCATCACCGTTGGAAAAGCTCTCCTTTTTGTGCCAATGGTAATTGGCTTGCTCTATTATGGCTTTATAAAACGCCCGTCGAACAAGCAAGAATAGCCCCAAGCTCAGGTATTTTACGCAAAAAATTCAGAGCCGGATAAACGCTCCGGGAGGCCGAGGCAAGCCCAAATACGAGTACGCAGCGGTGTATCCAAAAATTAGATTTTCTAATTATTTCAGACAACATCCGAAGTCGCTTTTTGATTCAGAGACTCATTCAAAAAAGATAGTGGTTTAGAAGTAAGTGATGGCATGAATCTGCGAGGCAGCTTTATCGCCGAAGCAGTCTCATGTCTAAGGTGATTACTCTACATTCAAGGAGATTGCTTCGCTCCACTCGCAAAACCACTATCATTTACTTGAATACCACTAACCAAAAAGGCAGTAGCCTCTTCAGCGCTAACAGCCGCGGACATATAGAAACCTTGCCCATATTCGCAACCCAACTCTCGTAATATCTCTATCTCTTCGGCTCTTTCTATTCCCTCAGCAACAGTTTTCTTCTTAAGTTCTTTTGCCATCAAAATAATAGTTTTAACCAAGCTGACCTTATTTTGATCATCTGTCATTCCCATAATAAAAGAGCGGTCAATTTTTATAACATCAAAGGGGAACTTATGCAGATAGCTCAAAGACGAATATCCTGTGCCAAAATCATCCATTTGAGTGCGTACCCCCAACTGCTTGATCTTCTTCAAAATAGTAGCGGCCGTTTCCGTATCGTTAATAATATCGCTTTCTGTGATTTCCAGATTTAAACTGGCAGGGGGAATAGATGCTTGCTGAATAGCATTTTCTATTTGCTCAAAAAGGCCAGGGTGAAGAAGCTGTTTGCCCGAGAGATTGACACTAACATAAAGGCTGGGTAAATTCGACTTTTGTGATTGCCAAATACCAAGTTGTTTGGCTGCGTTTTTTAAAACCCACTCCCCAAGCGGCAAAATAAGACCGGTCTCCTCAGCAATAGGAATAAATATATCAGGAGAAATAGCACCTTTTTGTGGGTGAAACCAACGCAATAGACATTCAAAGCCTATAAGCTGTTGATTTTCCAAGCTGATTATAGGTTGGTAATATACGCTAAATTCCTTTTTCTCAATAGCCAAGCGCAAATCAGCTTCCAACTCCAGGCGTAACATAATATAGTCTCGCATAGCCTGGTCAAATATCTCGTAACGCGCCTTCCCTCTTGCCTTCGCTCTATACATCGCAATATCAGCGTCTCGCAAATATTCACCCGGAGCATTATAGCCAGGCGTATTCATCATAATACCGATACTGGCACTGGAGATCGTTTCAGTGCCTTCCAGATCAATAGGTTTGGCTAATAAATTTTGAATTCGATCTGCGCTTTGGGTAGCGTCACGAATGTCATGAATATTTTCCAACAGAACGCCAAACTCATCTCCGCCCAATCGCGCAACAGTATCTGTTGTGCGCATACTCTCTCTCAACCGCACTGCAATTTCTTTCAAAAAGATATCGCCAACATTATGCCCCAGACTATCATTTATCATTTTAAAATGGTCCAGGTCTAAAAATAAAATGCCAAATTTAATATCAGGGTTTCGCCGACTTCGCAAAATAGCGCTTTCCAATCTATCTAAAAAAAGGGCACGATTAGGGAGAGAGGTTAGCGAGTCATAAAAAGCATCATACCTAAGTTGCGCCTCAGTCTTTTTGCGATTGGTAATTTCGGTATGTGAGCCTGCCATTCTATAGGCAAAACCTTTTTCGTCGAGTAATGCCAAGCCCCGAGCAAGTACCCAACGATAAGTATTATCTTTATGTCGAAGGCGATGCTCACTCTCAAAATGGGATGTTTCTCCCTGAAGGTGTGCATCAATTTTCCCCCTCACTTCTTCCTGCAAATCGGGATGAACACGCTCCAGCCATTCGGCAGGCTCATTGCCAATTTGATCTTCTCTGTACCCCAAAATTTCTTTCCACCGAGGCGATAAATAGATCTCATCTGTCCTCAAATCCCAATCCCAAAGACCGTCATTAGCCCCACGGACAGCCAAAGCGTAGCGCTCTTCACTCTCCACTAAACGCTTTTCAGATTCTCGCTGTGCAGACAAACTCTCTACAAAAGCATTAAACCAAGTTACCAACTCACCAACTTCATCATCCCACTTCGTTTCCAAGCGTGTTTCATAGTCCAATGTTCCATTTTGAAAATTTCGAAATTGGTCTGTAATCTTGCGAATAGGATTTACGATATTTCTGGTAATTAAAAGAGCAGAAAAAGCAACAAGAGCAAAACCCACAAGAAGCAGCGCAAAAGTAACAGACCGAATAAGCGATGTCTTTGCTGTAAAAGTACTTACAGGGATCAAGCTCATTACATACCAATGGCTTTTATCTGAACAAGCATAAGTGATGAACATTTCATCCCCATCTATTTCAGAAGTTAATACCCCATCATCAATGCTAAGATTTTCAATGAAAGCCGGGCTAATATGACTGCCCAAAAATTTTTGGTTGGGATGATAAATTATCCGGCCTTTAGCATCGAACACCATCAAATAAGAACCTTCCCCCAAATTAATTTGGCTAAATCTTTCATAAATATCGCTAACACTATAATTTACAAGCAGCATTCCCACGGGTACTTGCTCTAGGCTTTCTGTATCAGTTCGTTTGAGTATTTTAGCCGCTGTAAGCACCTTCTCTTGCGCTGAGTTTTCATTGACATTATCTTCTATGCCCGTCCAGAGTACATTTTGAGCAGAGGCCAGAGCTTCTTCATATATCCTGTCTTTAATATCTATCCGGATATTCTCAGTATTTAACGTATCGCCAACATGATAGTAATTTCCCTCTTCCGTAAAGATATCAATTGATAATAACCCTCCTAAATTCAAATATCCATTCAGGATATACCCAATTCGAGCTTGAGTAGCCAGATTTTTATAGGCATCAAAACTTTCTCCTCCCACCAAAGCATCGGTGATTTCTTCCTCACCAGATATATTAGCGATCAGACTTTCTACTTGTTCCAATTGCAGGTCAAGATACTCCCTCTGGTCTTTTACTAATTCAATTGTAAACACCCTGGATTCTTCTTCAAGAACTTCTGTTGAAACACGCAAAGAAATTAACCCCACAATTAAAAGAGGGATAACCGTAAGAAAAATCAGATATCCAATAAATTTGACGGTGAGATTTTTTTTAAGGCCTAAATCCATCACACGATCCTAAGAAATCTTCTTTTTCGAAATTATTCTAATGTTTCGGTTGTGACTGTGAGTACCTCAACAAGCGTTTCAGCAGGAATTTTTTCTCCATTAAGGGTCCTTACTGCATATTCCACACCCAAATAACCCTGATAAGCAGCCTGTTGGTCAATAGTTACCTGAAGTGTACCATCTCGAATAGCCTCTTCGGCTTCATCCAAGTCATCATAGGCAGCAACAAGGACATTATTTTGCTTACTTTCTTTTAGATAATTGATCGCGCCTAATGCCATCATATCATTCGCGCAAAAAAGAGCACCGATATCTGCATGGTCCTGAAATATCTCTTTCGTTACTTCGTAAGCCTCATCTATTTTCCAATGAGCGGATTCCATGGCAACAACAGTGATATTGGGATTTTCAGCGAAAGCGCGTAATGCACCATTCTTTCTGGCCTCAGCATTTAGCGCACTGCGAATTCCCTCTAAGACAGCAACATTTGTCGGACTTGTAATTTGATCACTAATATACTTTGCTGAAAGATAAGCCGCTTGCTCATTATTCACGCTGATAAAGGGAACATCGACCAAACCCACTTTTTCTGCAAATTCAGGATCAAGTTTATTGTCAATATTGATTACGACAATCCCGGCATCCTGTGCTTTTTTGAGTACCGGAATCAATTCCAGAGAATCCCCTGGCGCGATCACAATCGCATCTATCTTTTCTCGAATGAGCTCTTCTACGATTTCAATTTGCTGCTCTATAGATGTTTCTTGCGCTGCTGTTTTAACAACAAGTTCTATGCCAAATTCGGCTTCAGCCTCTCGTCCTCCTTTTTCCATCTCAATAAAAAATGGATTAGTGAGCGTCTTCATCACTAAGGCAATTCTATAAGGCTGAGAAGAGTTTTCCCCATTAACGCTCGTCTCAGGTGTGTGTTGGATAAATGGTTCAGAAGGATCTGCATTATTTGGAGAGCTACAACCAGCCAAGAATATAACCAAAAGAATTAGCCAATATACTTTTATGCTTTTCATTTACATCTCCTTGTATCCCCTTTAGAACACTATTATCTGTATATTCAAAACTCCACTTACTCGATTTTACCTGAAATCACCTAATAGTTCATAACAAACTAGTTATAATTCGACAAAATATGGGACACTCTATAATATGAACAAGCCATCTAAAGAACTTAGTAAAGGTTTAGACTTGATAAAACAAGGTGATATTTTCTGGCTTCTCTTGGAAGAAAACACTGAATTCTCTTCAGAATATCCACACCCCCATGTAGTGATCCAAGATAATGCTACGAGCCATAGTCGCAATGGTACAGTAACGCTTTGCGCGTTAACAACAAATATGAAGAAAGTTAGTTTACCGGGGAATATCTTGCTTGAAGTTGACGAAGCAAATTTGCCCAGGCAAAGTATTGTAGATGTTTCTCAAGTAATAAGAATTGAGAAGGTAAAATTAGGAAAATATATAGGATCACTTAGCGATCAACGTATCGAAGAAGTTTTAGCCGGAATGAAATTTCTGCAAAGAATGACGGAAAGTCGAAAATAAAAAAGGAGAAGCTATGATGCAAATACAAGGTGAAAATATAATCATTGCCAAGTCCGTTTTTGAACATTTCAACAAACACGAGTGGGAAAAAATGGCTGCGCTATACTCAGACCCCGCTGATTTTAAAGACCCTTCTTTTGGGCAAGAAATCGTCAAGCAAAGTAGAAAAAAAACGATAGAGAAATATAAAGAAATGGGTGATATCTTCCCTGACCTTCGTGACGATGTGGTTCAAATCTATCCATCAGGCGGCAAGCATGTCGTTGTAGAATTTATCTCTTCTGGAACAGCCCCCGATGGCACAAAATGGACTTTGCCGATCTGCACCATCTTCACGATTGAAAATGGGCAAATCATAAAAGACTTCACATATTACGACAGAAAATAATTCTCCTCCAAAAAGGTAAAAAAATGGGTTCAAATCCGATCAATCTTGCACTGCGTTTCATTCTTGAATTAATAGCGCTATTCGCTTTCGGCTACTGGGGCTGGACTCAACACGAAGGTCTGATGCGCTTCGCTCTTGTAATCGGCTTGCCACTTCTTGCGATGGTTTTATGGGGCACCTTTGCCGTGCCTAACGACCCCAGCCGTTCGGGCAATGCGCCTGTTCCTATTACAGGGATTATTCGACTTATTCTCGAATTAGTTTTCTTTGGCGTGGCTGTCTGGTTTTTATTTGACGCAGGACAAATCACATGGGCAAAAGTCTTGGGCGTGGTTGTACTAATCCATTATTTGATTTCTTATGACAGAATAATCTGGTTGTTGAAGAAATAGGAGAAAAAATCAATTCTGATTGTAGGCTAAGTATCTTTCAGAGAAAAATCAGACATGCAACGCGCTTCAAAAGTGCAATACATGTCTGATTTTCAAGGACAATCTTGTTTTAAAAGCCGATGTGCAACGCATCTTTCAGATGCAATGCACATCTCTTTTTTTAAATAAGGAAACGAAGATCAATCTGAATCGTAAGCGGCAACCGCAGCTGGCAAAACTTGTGTTACAACATGTCCTGCTGCAGGGAGGCCAACCAAAAGCGCGCTAATGACTTCTTCTCGCGATGCGCCTGCTTCTTTGGCAGATTTTACATGAAAAGGAATTCCGCTTTCACGTTGCAGCGCAGCCAGTACAGCCAAATAAGCCAATGCCTGCGTTTTTTTATCCAGACCACTTGCCTTGGATAACCCCTGCACCAATCCACCCCAAGCCTGTGCATGTTCAGGAGCTTCGTTCATAAAAGTTTGGAAGGCATTACTAACCAATGCTTTTTTATCACTCATCCCATTTCTCCTAGTTTTACTGACTATTGCTTATCTCATAAATCACAGTATCTTTTTCTCTAAAGACCTCATCCCATAAAACTCCGTTCTGCTCTGCAAACTTCTCTAGCCCCACGAGATAATAGGCTTTTTCTACTTGCCCAACGACAATATATTTAACATCATATTTTTCGATGAAAGCTAAGGCTTCGCTGATATTCATCGTTTCGTAGAATATTTTAATTTCTGCAACACGATCAGTAACAAGATGCGGTGTTAGGGCGCGTTGCTGGCGTTGGTGCCAGTTCCAGCCGACAACGCCGGGGAGGCCTGTATAAATGCTATAGCGGCTTCCCCAACGATATTCGGGGGTATTTGCTTCGACGATAACAGGGGAACCCTGTACATTTTCGCGCATCCATAAAATGCCTGCGTAGTCTTGGCCTAAATCCAGTTCTTCGCTATCCCAATGGGTGGCTGTTTCCATATATTTCATGCCGTCAAGGCCAGCGGGAGCATCTGAACGGACACGATCACGAATTTTATCCATTGTGCCGGTGAGGGTGAAAAGTAGCGCACCTGCGAAGAAAACCATCGCTGTGCTTTTCCAGCCGCCTTGCCATTTTTCTGTCCATTTTTTGATTTCGGGGAGTAGCCAGCCCAAAGATGCGCCTGCGCTGATGGCAAAAAATGTCCAGGTTTGCAGGTAGAGTTTGAAAACAGTATTCATTCGGCCAATATCGCCGCTGAGAACGATCACTTCGACAACGATGGTCAGCGCGAGACCTGTTCCGGTCAGGAATAGAATTAGGCGTTGCCCCTCGCCGAGATTCTTTTTGAAGATCAGCAACCCAGCCCAAAACAAGAGCGGTACGGCAAGCCATCCGATGTTAATATCGAGATAGGCTAATCCGACCAGGAGTGCTAACATAATTATTGCGGCAAAATTCACCCATTCTTTGCGTGCTTTTTTGAAGGCAGAGAGCGGCGTTTCTGCCATCCACTCGTGCGTTTGCCACCACATCCAAGAAATGATGATGAAGAGGAAAAGTCCCCATTGCGTAAAATAGGAGGAAAGCGGTGTGTGCGAGCCTGTCCACTGGCGGATCTCGGTATATGCCAGGCCAAATTTTGCGATATAGGGCTGGTAGAAAAGGGTGGAGAGGGCAAAGAAAATGCCCATGCCGAGCAAGGCAGACCCGAAAGGTTTTATTATCGCTTCGGGCCAGAAATCATCCTTTTGCTTCCCAATATCTTGGTCTTCACTGAGGCTATTGGAAACCTTTCGGGTCTTTTGGGATTTGAAAAGCGCATAAGCGATAATGATAGCCAGAAGGGGCAAATAAGCGTAGAGATCCCAAGTATTTGTTGGGCGCATCGCCCCTACAATTAGGCTTGCCCCCGCTATTTCAACAAAAATCTGAATGATGGAATTTTTACCGTTAAATCGCGCGTGGAGAAAGGATACCGCCCACGCAATAGCAAGTACCGCGAGCGGTAAAACGATCATGTGTGCGTGCAGATCGCTATATAAGAAAGTGAAAAGGGGAAATTCGGTAATTGGCTCTACATCGCCCGGGGCGGGGATAACACGGCTGGGGAACCAATACCAATCGCCTATCCGAAGCGGCAACATTGCTTTTTCGGTGATCATTTTCCAAAGCCCCTGCATGGCGAGCCAGAGATGTGCGAAAACGCTAATATCTGCGTAATGGCCGTTCGTGTCAACAATGCGCTGGAATGCGTGGTAAATGGCACGGATCGTGCCGAGGTTGCCGAGCAAAATCATCGCTGCGGCAGAGGAGATACCGGCGATAAAAGGCAATTTGGGAATTGAAATTTGGGGGTTGGATGTTTCTTCTTCTTCCAATTCTTGAACGTCGTTTTTCGCTTTTTGTCCTAATAAATTCCAACCGATAGAGAAAGCGCCCATCCCCACGATCGCGAAGAGCGTCGGTAAAAGATAGTTATAGGCCGTTGTGGGTGTTAGGCCGAGTAATTTAATGGGTGTGCCAACCAGCACAAAACCGAAATAATAGTAATTAAGATAACCACCCGCAAACCAAGGGTCATAAGGCGGGAAAGTGGTGCTTTTTAAGACCGCGTGGAGATATGACAGATCCATCGGTCTTTCGCCACCTTTGGATGGATGCCAAAGGTCTGGATTGCCAATACGGATGAGCAGATCGAAAAGGAAGAAGGCGAGGAAAAGCCCTTCTATCATCAGATAATAACGACGATTTGAATTCCATTCTTCCATAATATAGTCAATGAATCTGCGAGGCGCGTTTTTTTGTGCCGAAGCAGTCTCATCGTCTATGGGATTGCTTCGGCGATCAAACTGCCTCGCAAATTCACGATATGCCAGCAAGGTGCCTAAAACAATAATTGTTGCGAAAACAAGTCCGATGGTTAAACGGCTATACGCTATTCCAAATGAACCAAGTAACCACGGGAAGTAGGCGAGTAGCAATAAACCAAATGCGCGCGAAAGCGGATAGCCCTTATCGGCTAGGCCGGGAAAAACCCTGCGCACGATGGGATAAGTGAAAAGTCCTAAAACGAAGATAGTCAGATACCAGAGCAGTAATCCCAAAATGGGATATTTATTTTTGAGTGCTTCTACGTTGAAAAGTTCTGACCACGTCCCACCTTCACGTTGGCGCGCCCATTCTTCTTCGGAGAGAATCAATTCTTTGGGCGCATCTGGCTCTCCTAGCCCTTTATAGTCTCCAGCAGCTTTTGGGGTTAAGTGAACGACATTGCTGATATCCACTGCGCGGAGTAGGTTCTCAACTTTCGTCGCGTCAAAGGCATCTGTCTTCTTGAAAATGAGCACTTTGGTGTGGTCATAAACCGTAAAGGCTTCTTCTGCAAATTGGTCGTTTGCTTCCCAATGGAAAAGGCCGGGGATTTCGAGCGTGGGGAAAGATTCAAAGACTTCGACCAATTCATAGCCGAGTTGGCCTTCAAAATCGCCAGGGCGAGCGGTGTTATAGCACCAGATCACATCTTCTTCGGGGGGGCAGCCGATCAGGGATTCATAGTAGGCTTTGGTGAGGGGATAACGCTCGGGGACACGCGGAAGAGTCGCCCATTGTCTATTGGAGGAGATGAAAAGATACTCTCCCTGAGATAAATTGCTGAGAAAACGCTCAATTTTGGCTTCGTCGTCGGCCCAATACATTTCCATATTGAGACCGGGCTGATAAAGACCGCCAAAACCATCGTATCCGCCAAGGCGAAGGGGTAGGCCGTCATCCCAGGATGATTCGTTGATGACTGTAGCGCCTTTTAGGGAGAGTAAATCTCCGTTGGTCGTAATCTCGATGGTGTAGCTTTCTTCTTCGAGCAGTTGGAGTGGTGGGTCGAGTTGGAGGCTTAGCGGTTGTGTTTCGGGGAAAGCAGACGTAATGGAGGCGGTAGCAAATTTCTCTTCCGCGGAAGCACCAGATTGACGCGTTATTTTAACGGAAAGCGTTTGGGGTAGTGATCCGCTCTGGCTTTGCACCGAGGCAAAGTGAATATCCGTCAATAATCCGCTTGCGTTGACAATAAAGTGATGGTTATAAGGCGCGGCTTCCTGAATGCCCAAATCTTGCGGGAAATATAGCGGTTGCTGGTAAATCTCATTATCCGCTTGCTCGATGCGAAGATTTACTGCGGCGGGGACGTTATTATAGATCCAGCGGGCGGCAGCCACGCGTGTGTGCGGGCGTTGATAAATTTGCACAAAAGCATAAGCCCAAAGCGCAGTAGCCACCAAAACCAGCACGCCAGAAATGCGTAATGTATTTTGTAGAATGCGATTTTTGGATTTCTGGAAAACGACCCACGCAGCCGTCATCGCCAAAAGCGGATAGATCGGAAGCTGATAACGCATGGTGGGATTAAATTGACTCGACTGCCAAAGGAAATAAAAAGCCGTCCAGCCCCAAAGCAGGAGATGGCGACGCTCGCCTTTCAACGTGCGCCAGCCCATCCACAAAAATCCGACCCAAGCGAGTATGCCCAAAGGAAGCCCCAGCCCCCATTTGGTCAGATTCTCGAATGAATAAAGATGCGAACGACGCGCCCACTGAAAAGCGAAGGGCAAGTCAGCGTCTCCGCTGGCTTGGGCGCGCTGATCCATAATATTGCTGACCCACGTTTCGTTGGGAATTACGCCAAAAAAGCCAGGGCCGCTAAAGGCATAAGGTTGAAAGATGCGAAAAGCGAGAAAAGAGGCAAATGCGCCAATAACGAGCAGCACAATAGCCTGATTTATGATCGTGGATAAGTGATCGCTGTCTTCTTCCTCGTCTTCATCTTCCACTTTCTGATTTAGATTCTGTGAAAAACGCAATGCAAAAGCCAATGGCAATAAAATTGCCAAAACTGCCGCATTGATCTTCGAAGCAACGGCCATCCCGAGGGCGAGACCAAAGCCGACGCTGAGCCAAATAAATTTGGCTGTCAAAATGCTGAAAGTTTTATCTCGCTGTCTTTTCCTGCCTTTTACATTTGGAGAAAAGACAATTTCCACAGCGAAATAAATCGTCAGGAACATGAAAAAGTTGACAAAAGTATCGACCGTAAAGAAATGGGATTGTTGGATCTGTAAAACCGCAAAAGCCGAGAAAGCGGCTGAAAGCAGAGCTATTTTTCGGTTATAAACACGTGCGACAATAAAATAAAGCAAGATAACGCTGAGCAAATCGGCCAAAGCAGAGAGTTGCCGCCCAACCAAGTGCACATTCCCGTAGCCTGTTTCTCCTACCCACTCTGCAACGTAGCGGGTGACAAAAATCGGCAATGTGCCATAAACGAAGAAACCATGTCCGCGATTATGGGGGTTAAGCGAGGAGCATTCTGTGTCAAAATAGCCGCCCCATTCTTCGCAACCTTCGGGGAGAGCGCCTATCATTCCTGTTGATAATTCAACCGGAACAATTGAACTCTCGACCATGGTCAAAAAGCGTTCATCAGGATGCAAATGCTGCCCATCGTCCCAATCGAGACCAACAGAGCGGAACCAAAATCCCGCTATGATGACGAGGACGAGGGCAATATCGTAAAGGAGGGAATGTTTATTTTTAGAATTCTTCATAAGAGTGATAAACCGCCAAGATGCAAAGAGTGCGCGGAGTTTTTTTTAAGTTTTAAAGATTAGTACTTTCATTCAGACCGCCTTAACGGTTGCTCGCTAAGGCACACGAAAGATCATAAAATCGCGGTTTTGCGCTTTAGAAATATATCGCGTCAAAACGCCGTCGGGGTAAAGATAACGCAGCTCGTCGATGGCTTCGCCATCTCCGGGTTTATAAAGGAAAAGTTTTGGGCCTTCAAGGTCAGTGCTCAGGTATAAATCTTCAGACCACAGACCAAAATTTCTATTCGGGATTCCGGCCCAAACACCGGGTAAACGTGTATCTACCCAATGCTCATAGGGCACGATCCAAATTGTATCCGTCTGCCCATGAGCCTGCTCAAATTCCTGGATGATCTCGCCCATTTCCGATGAATTCCACGCACTGTCACGGAAATAATCGGCGTAAGTATTAAAAACCAGATCGTAATTCTGAAAAAGGGATAAGAGCATCAGCAAAACGGGAATGCCCCAGGCAAAAGCCCTTCCCCAAAAATGACGGGGAAAACGTGACCTTAGGCTGGAGAGCAAAGCATCAACAGCTAGGGCAACGACAAGGAATACCACCACCGCTGCCCCCCCTGCCCGATTTAATGCCGGATTCTCTTCGGGGAAGGCAATGGATAATGTTGAGGGGAGCTGTAGAAGCAAAATGGACAGAGGCAAGTATAGGTCAAGCCAGTGTCCCGCGCTGAAATAACGCACGAATAATAAAAGGATACCAATGATGAAAAACGCGCCGCTGACCACGCCCAGCGCGGGTCTTAATCCGACTGAATGAACCCAAATGCCGCCGTTATTCCAGTTGAACATTTTGATTCCATCCCAAAAATTGGAGAGGAAAATCTTTAAGCCATTTCCTGCCGCATTATCTAAACGGGAAAAAGCGCGGAAGGAGAATCTCTCTGGGTTTTCGAGCGCATAAGCGCCAAGCGGAAGAAAAACGATAACAGAGATCAGCGCAAGGAATATGAGATGAACAAAAACTTGCTGGCGCGCACCCTGTGATTGCTTGTGGAGCAGATAAAGAGCAACTGCGGCAACGATCACAAAAGGCATAATACGGAAAGGGCTATAACCGTGTGCGCCTAAGCCAAGAAAGAGACCTGCGAGGATAAAATCGTTGCGACTCTGCCTGCGAATGCCGCGCAAGAGATAAAAAAGTGTCGGCGCAACAAAAAGCGGGTAAAGCGGAAAACGCAAACCCACGCGGCTGATCACATTTGGCCAGTAGGCAATGCCCATCAGGAAAAAGGCGATCAATCCGACGCGTTTATTGGCAATTTCTTTGCCTAATAAATAAACGTGAGGAAGGGTTAATAAACCGAGTAGCGCTGTACCTAATTTGAGACTATAAAAAGATAGCCCTGTGCCAAAAATTTTGGCGACGAGCAGCGTCCAATACATCTGGAGGGCTTCGCGCCCCGTATTGCGCGGGAAGAAAACACGAAGCTCACCTTGTGAGATATCATAAACATCGAGGATCTTTTCTGCGTGGTCGCTGAAGGGTTCCGGCGGCACTGTGCCCGTTTGATAGAGGCGGAAAAAGAGAATAATGCCAGAGATCGCAAGAAGAAGAAGTGCCCATTTAGGGTTGAATTCTCTTTTTTCTTTTTTCTCTCCAGAACGCCACAAGCCCCAAATGAAAAGGAAAAGCGCAAATAACCACGGGAAAGTATTTAAAAATGTAAAGCGATTATCTTCAAGGATAAATAAAGTCATCGCAGCAAAGGCAAGGAATATCCCCATAAAAATGGCAAAAAACTTGACGAGAGAAATTCTCAACGAATCAAATTGTTCTTCAGATTTTCGCGGAGATGGTAATTTCCATTCGCCTTTGAGATAGGCCAAAGCGAGCATGGCGAAAGCTGCCAAATAAACCAGCAACCCGCCTGTTGCCTCAGGAGGGCCCTGGAGAGGGGGCTCAAAATTCCATTGTGCCAATAATGCGAGAAATAAAGCGAGCAAAGATCGCCACGGGAGCGAATCTAGTTTCAATTTTGCTTTTGGAGTTTTTTCAACTTCATTTTCTTCATCGAGATTTTCTAGGGAGACATCGGCGATGGCGGGACTGCCCTGAAAGGATGCTTCGCTAAAGTCCCTGCTTAAATCCGAAGTCCGATTAATCGGACTTTCTGCCTCAGCCGAGAGTTCATTCTCTGGCGTTGATGGGGATTCATCTTCACTAGGAATGTCGAGATTTTTGATCATCCCGAGTTTATATTTTAGGTAGTCAAGGACACTGGGTTCGTTTAGATTAGACATAAGATTTTAGTTTTCAAACTTCTGCGAGATTTTATCTTCAGTTTTCTTGTTCCATATTTCCTTTGTATTGGCTAACATCAAAACTATAGCAATACCACTGATTACGCCAACAATAATGCCGATTGCTGTATTTCTGTCAACATCAAGTATTTTATATACATATCGTGTTATCAAAGCTAAAACAGATATTGGAATCCATAAAAAAGAAATATTAACTTTCTTTCTATTAATGAGCCATTGACCTACACCTAAAATAACTCCAGCGACACCTAAAATAACTAACCATACCCTATCATTTGGAATAGTACTGGATAGCGGTAAAACAAGCATTCTATATACATATCCTGTTATCGTATTACTAGCACTAACTCCCCAGACTATAGCAGATATCGGAATCCATAAAAAAGAAATATTCACTTTATTTCTAATAACGAGCCATTGAAGTACACCTACAAAAGCCCCTGCGATACTTCCATCGATTATCCATATCCAATCAGTTGGAATATGGTGGGGTAGCGACCCTACAATAGCTGGAAAAAGAAACCCAAAAGCATAACCAACAGGTAGTCCTATCGCTGTTAATGGCATCCAAAGAAAAATATTTTCTCTACTGAAATATTTTTTTAGGATAACCCACTGACCAATGCCGTTAATGAGACCTGCAACGAAATAACCCGCCGAATATATCAGCGGAAACGACCAATTACGTCTATAAGCAAGCTCTATAACAGACCACATTTCAACATTTGCTACTATGGAAAGGGCAACCCACAATATAAAAGTGATAACAAGACTAATAAATTTATTTATATCAGACATAAGACCATAAATATTTGTTTTAGTTTATTCGAGAAAATCAGGAAGAAACATAATGCACTCTTTCCAGAAAGAAAATGCTTTTATGTGATATTGTCTTATATTATCCTGATAATCGCCTTCTCGGAATAGTGCAATGAGAAGAATAACGGGGGTTGCAAAGAAAAAGAATACAGGAGTGAGTAATGCCCAAAAAATAAATTGAACGATTATTTTGAAAATAATCGTTATGACAAATTCAAAGAAATCTTCCATCACTCAGTTTCCCTTTACTGATTACTGAATACTTCTTACTTCTTCTCCGCAATCACTAAAATACTCTCGCCCCACTTCATCGGCAGGAAGGGGATTCCGAGAATCGCCTGTAATCCGCCCAGTGAGCCGAAAGCGAGTTTTTGCAGCATTGGTGGAATGAGGGGGATATAGGGTACATCCCAGAAGCCATCGGAGAAGACTTTGCAGGGTTTCATTTCCGCTTTTTCGATGAGACTGAGCCATTCGACAGGCGGTTTTAGGGCGATATGAGTCGGGTCTTGGTAGCCGATCCAGGCATCGCCTTTGAGGGGTTTTAGGAGGGAATCCAGGTTTGGGGTGGCGAGGATCAGTATCCCGCCGGGGGCGAGAATCCTGCCCAATTCGGAGATCGCAAGCTCCGGGTCACGGAGGTGTTCGACGACGTGTTTGATGATGACGACGCCGAAGCTCGCATCCGCGAAGGGGAGATTTTCTGCAGAACCGACATTTAATCCCGTATTTGGGGCAACGGCACGCGATTGCGCTAAGGCCCAATGATTGATGTCGAGGGCGAGGGTTTCAAATTGCGGCTCTAATGAGCCAATTAAATGCCCCATCCCCGAACCAATTTCGAGCAGTCGAGTGCCTTCTTTCCCGTAGCGGCGCGCTAAAATCGCGTTAAAACGATTCGACCACCAGTACATGCTGTATTTGGCGAAAGAGGTGTTTTCGTAGGTATTTGTAGAGAAGTAATCTTTATCGAAAGAGTCGTTATGAGTCATTTTTTTACACGAAGTAGGGGCGGGGTGACCCTGCCCTTACGATCATCTTTTGCGGGCAATATAAAAGCTAAAAGTGCCGTCATCCACCGGCTCGGCAGAGGCATATTTACGCACAAATTTCTCGGTGAATTTCAAATTCCAGCGGGTGGGGGCGAGCAGCCATTTGCGCGTAATAACGTGTACGATCAGCGAGGGCAGGCCAAAATAATGTCCCCATTCTAGCACACGCATCGCCGCTGGCGAAAAATAATGCCACCAGCGCACCAGCTCAAAACCGGCTTCGTTTAGGCGCTTTTCCCAGATTTCTGGACCATCTGCATGCTCCACGCGCGAAATAAACCTGAACCATTCGGTGTACAAATCTGCCATTTTTTTAAGACCGATCTGTCGGAGTCGTCGCGGAATATCGAGTTCAGATAAATAGCGTTCGTTGGGGACACAGAAGACAAAAGGCGCGCCCGCTCTTAACGTTCGGCCTGTTTCCGTTAAAACAGCATCGATGTGGGGGATATGCTCCAGCACTGAATTACTCAGCCCGGAAGCAAAATGCCCATCCGGGAAGGGACTCTGTGCAGCATCTCCTTCGATGAGCAGATCGTAAACATTTCGCGTTCCCGCTTCGTGGATGGGGCCATGCCATGGGTCAAGGCCGACATCGAGTTTGCGGTCAAAAGTCAGTTGGGCAAAATGACCATCACCACAGCCCACATCAAGAGTCGGGGAGGGAAGGTCTAAATCTTGGTAATATTCCGATTCCACCCCACGCACGAGCGCGCGGAAATAAGGCAGGTCGCGGAGATGGGAGAATAAAAAGTCTTTTTCTGTCATGTATGTATCAAGTGTTTAGGTATCACGTTTTCATATTTCACTCGTCACTATTTCCTGATCCCTAATTACTCATTTCTGAGTTCATCAAACATCTTTTCGTAAGTTTCCGCCACGCTGTCAGGATTATAAGTCTGCGCGAGGGCAGCCGTATCACAGCGATATTTTTCTTTATCAGCAAAGATTTTGAGTAGGCCATCAGCGAGTTCGCTGGAGCTGCCAATAGCAGCAACTTCGCCCATATCATGCATTAATACAGGTTGGCGCACGCCGGGCAATGCCGATGCCACGCAGGGAACATTATTAAGCATCGCTTCGATCTGGACGAGGCCAAAGGCTTCTGTTGCGTTCAGAGAAGGAACGACCAATGCATCAAGGGCGGGATAAAAAGCTGCCATTTCTGTTGGATTGAGAATGCCGAGGAAAGCCCAATGGCCGCTTTTTTCGTATTCTTTAATACGCGGCATCAGACGGTCGGCGTACTCTTGTTCGCTGAAAACATCTTTATATTGCCCGGCAAAGAGAACTTGGGCATTGGGGTGTTTTTCGAGAATAGCGGGCATGGCATCGAGCAGAATGCCAACACCTTTTTCGGCGGCAAAACGAGTCGCCATCCCGATGACTGGATTTCGTTCAGCGATTTTATGCTCTTTCGCGAAATCTGAAATGGCATCATCTCCAGGGTTTGGCAACTCAACAGGCGGCAAGAAAGTGCGTAATTTCTTTTGGTAACGAGAAAGATAGGGGGAGTGGTCGGCGTAATCCTGGGTGTAAGTCACGATACGATTTGCCAAGATCCCCGCCATATTATTCTGGAAATGAACGACCGAGTTAACGATCTTGTTGAAAAAGCCTGTGGGGAGATTCAGGTCACAGTGATAGGTCAAAACAGAGGGTTTACCGAAAAGACGTCCGCGGAAGGCAACGCCCGGTGCGTCAAATTGGGGGAGGTGTAACTGGACTACGTCGTGTTCCCAAACTAATTTGGTGGCAACCAAGCCAAAAGTAGGAGCGATGACGCCTTTACTAATTCGAAAAGCGACGGGGACACGCACCACGCGCACGCCATCCATCATCTCTTCACGCGGCAGATCATCTTCAAATTGCGTGGTCATCACGGTCACTTCGTGGCCGCGTTTAACGAGCGCTTTTGCCAGTCTTTCGGCGTAAATGGTTAGCCCGGATGTGTGGGGGCGGTAATAGGTAAGGACGGTTAGTATCTTCATAAGCGGGCTGAATTATAACGCAGGAGAGAAAATAGCAAAGCCTCCAATGGTCACGCCTTCGGAGGCTTTGAGAATGCTGAAAAATGCCCTTGTGCCCATTGCACATTCAACTCTTGGGCAAATTCAATAGCGATTTGCAAGGGTAACTCTTTTTTATGAGCTACCCTAAAGCCTGATCCAGATCGGCAATAATATCTTCGGCTGATTCTAGCCCTACAGATAACCGAATTAGGCCATCGCTAATGCCCGTTTGCGCACGGATTTCTGGCTCGATATCACCGTGCGTCATGGATGCGGGGTGTTCGATTAGGGTATCTACATTGCCGAGGCTAACTGCCAGCGAGCAAAGTTTCAGGCGATCCAGAAATTTGCTTGCCCCTTCATAACCACCTGCGACTTCAAAAGCAATCATGCCACCAAAGCCATCCATCTGACTTTTGGCTAATTCGTGTTGGGGAAAAGATTCCAAGCCAGGATAATTTACAAAATTTATGCTTTTGTGTGCTTCAAGAAATTGTGCGACTTGCATCCCGTTAATATTATGCTGCTGCATTCTTAATGGGAGGGTTTTTAACCCCAAGTTTGTGAGCCAGCAATCGAAGGGGCTGGGCACACTGCCAAAAAAGCGGATCAGGGGTCCAATTTTCTCTTCAAGAAGTTGAATATCGGAGCTGATCACGGCTCCACCAAGGAGGGTTCCGTGTCCATTAATATATTTGGTTGTGCTATGAACGACCACATCTGCGCCTAATTCCAGTGGGCGTTGCAAGATCGGCGTGGCAAAGGTATTGTCTACGATAACTTTGGCGTTGTGAGCATGTGCGATTTCGACAACTGCGGCAATATCTACCAAAATCATTGTTGGGTTTGCTGGGGATTCGAGAAAGACGCATTTTGTGTTTGGATGTTCTGCAAAGGCTTCTTCCAGTACTTCGGGAGTTAAGTCTTTGGCTCGTGAAGTCGTGATTCCATATTGGGGCATTAACTCTTTAACAAAATGGTCGGTTGAACCATAGAGTACATCCTGTGCAATGACATGATCTCCTGCCTGCGCCGTGCCCAATAAAGCCGCGCTGATGGCGGCCATGCCGGTACCAAATATCTCGGCGGCAACGACTGGCTCATTATTTCCTGCTGCTTTCGCATCCTGAATGAGTTGATAGCCTTCAAGAGTTGCCAGTTTTTCAGCCAGTGCCGCTCGATTAGGGTGACTGCCCCGACTGTAAATATAGCTATTTTCTGCGCCATCACTATAGGCTTCTACGGCTGCCATATCTTTAAATGTGAAGGTAGATGTTTGATAAATAGGCGCAATATGTGTTCCTTGCGCATCGTGGATCTCGCCAGCATGAATGGCGGCTGTTGCAAATTTTTGATGCTTTGATTTTGTCATTTGATTTAGCTCCTATAGAAAAGGGGGGGGAAGGGAGTGAGTAAATAAATTGCAAAGTAGGGCAAAATTATAATGCAAGTAGTTTGCTTTCTTTTTTGAGTTAGAACTCACTCTAAAAACAGAATTCTCCCTGTGCTGAGAGTAGCACAGGGAGAATCTTTTGGGTGCATAGAGAACGTTCGTTATTTCATTAGGCGCTCGATAGTGGGTTTGATTTTGCCGGCTCTAAGCAAGTCGAAAAGAGCGGCCAGGTCTTCTTTAAACCATTCGGGGTTTTTCTTCCGTAAATCGCCAATCGAGTAGAAAGATGCGTTTTTCCCGTTCGGCAGGATATTCCAGAGCATGATTTTCATGAAATCTATCGGAACGCTCCCTCCTTTTCCCATCGCATTATCATAAAAACCATAAGGGACAAGCATGCCGCCCTTGTTCAGGGATTGGAATGAGCGTTTGAAATTTTCTCCGCTGATCGCATCAAAAGCCGCAAAGCCGAAACACGCTTGTTTTTAGCTTGCTTCCCCCTAAAAAACATTTTCTGCCGAGAAAAATATCTCGTTAAAATTAAAGATAGTCCTGAATACGATTATGAACTGCGAAGATAGCGGCTTCTACACGGTTGTTGAGATTTAATTTTAGAAAAATGGCACTAATATAATTACGAATTGTTTTTTCACTCAAAATTAAAGTCTCTGCAATGACAGCATTTGTTTTCCCTTCTGAAATTAGATGAAGGACTTCCATTTCACGCTCACTAAGATTGGCAAATGGATGCCCCTGTGCCGGTTTTCTCTGCATCATCCCCAATACTTTACGCGTGATCGCTGGGTCTAAAGCAGCTTCACCGTTTTTTATGGCCGTTAGCGCACGGACGAGTTCATCTGTGCTCCCATCTTTTAATATATACCCAACTGCCCCTGCCTGAATAGCCTCTGCAATTAACTCATCATCTCCATAAGATGTAAGAATGATAATGCTGATATTCGGTTTTTTTTCATGAATAGTTCTGCAAGCATCTAAACCGCTGCCACCTGGCATGCGAATATCTAAAATAACAATATCCGGGTTCAATTCATCTGTCATATGAATTGCCGCTTTGGCACTGCTCGCTTCTCCAATAAAAGCGAAGTCCTCGAGGTCATCGAGAACATATTTCAGGCCTTTACGAACAACTTCATGGTCATCAACAAGGAGTACTTTTAATTTTGTCATTTTTATTTCTCTTTAAATTGAACTCTAATGATGGTACCTTGATTATGCTTCGAATCAATGGAAAGTTCACCACCTAGTAATTGAGCATGATCATAGACTGTCTGTAGCCCAAAACCCCGATGGCTATTATCCAGATCGAAACCGACCCCATCATCATTGATCGAGAGTATGGAACTTTGCTTCTCTGTCTTAAAAATGATCTGCACATTTTCTGCTTGTGCATGACGAATGATATTTGATAATCCTTCCTGCACAATACGGAATATATGACTGGTCTGAGAAGGCGATAATCTATCTGTATTAGGGACATCGAGAGCGATCTTAAGTAAACCCGCAAAGCGGGGTTGGTTTATTAATTTAGTAAGTTCATTTTTCAACGTGCTTTTAGATTTGGGGATACGTAAGGAAACCATATATCCACGTAACTCAACAATAGCCTGATTTAGCACTTCCTTTACCTGCTGGATACGGTCAGAGAGCACTGGATCATCTCCGCCGGTAAGACTTGTCAGTGATCCGGTGATCAAACTTGCAGAGTAGATCGACTGTAAAACACCATCATGAATTTCTTGCCCAATACGATCTCTTTCTACGCTTTGAATAGTAGAGATTTCCATCTGCTCAATCATTTGATCTACTTCATGCTCAAAAATTTCCATTGCACGGATCATGCTATAAGCCAGAACAACGCCAACCAGTGAACGATAAACCTGAACAGGAATCCCCAAAAAAGATTCGATCAAAGTGTAATTTAGAATATTCGCAGGAAAAAAAGGTTCATCCGGCACGATCAACCCACCAAGAATTGCATAAGCTAAAAGGGAAACCCCTGCGACTTGCAACATCCGGAAGCTACGCTGATTGCCAATTGATTTGACCTCGTGTGTGAATTGATATAGCCCCAAAGAGGCAGCAAGGGCTCCCGGCCCGCCTAAAAGATAACGGCTCCAAACAGAGGAAAGATTTACCCACTCAGAAGTTTCTGGATAATTTACAAGCGCGTAAATAAAAATGCCTGTCCAGATAGTGGGCAAGATGAATATGCTAAAACTGATATAGCGATTCGCTTGGAGCATCTCAAGTCCGAATTTCAATAAGCACAGAAAAGAAAGAGAAAGCAATAAAGTATGCAATATATTCAAGATATCAATGGCTTTCTCTGTCATATATGCTTCTTGTATAGGAATGAAAACCATCCCCCATTCGTGAAAACCATGTAAAACGCCAAAGGCCGCCATCCAGCGCAAATGACGAGCCAGCCTTAACCGACTATAACGAAGAGATTGCAGAAAAATAGAAAGACCAAGTATGAAAAAAACCTGACCATAGATGAATAAGACGATAGAGCGGTTCAGAAAGAAAAATTCTCGAAGAAAGTTGATAGACATAAGAAGCTATTTTAGCAGATTTAACTATTAAAACGAAAAGGGAACCGCAATTGCGGTTCCCTTCTTTTAGAGATTTATAGTGCTTATTTTGATTCGAAGATCAGGGTGTTTACACCAGTCTGGAAAGCGTGACGAACTTGAGCGTTGTCAAAGATGGCAACACCAAAGTTATATTCAGCAGCCAAGTCAGTATATTGAACATCGAATTCGGAACCGGTATCAAGCGCACGGCCAAGCTCGATAACCCACATACCATCTACATAAACCCAACCAGCAGAGATATTGCCACGATCACCTTCGAACTGTGATTTAACAATCCCGGGA